>NZ_JBFRHH010000003.1:0-627026 GCF_052115765.1 Paenibacillus sp. 2KB_20
GCTGCCGCGGCATCCAGCCGCTGGCGCCGCTGCGGTGCCGCCGCCTGCGCAGCGGCGGGGCGGGGCGCCGTGCGCCCTTGCCCCGGCTGCGCAGCCGGGGCTCCGCCCTGGGCAGCCGCATGCGCGGGCTGCCCTTCCGGCTCCCTCACCTCCGGCAGGAGGCCGGGGGTGAGGGAGGTGCGCGGCGGGAGCAGCTGCGCCAGCTCGGCCGCGCGGGCGGCTTCCGCCTGCTGCAGGCTATCGTAGCTGGCGGAAGCCGCGGATTGCGCCAGGAGCTCGGCGCCCTGGCGCTCCAACTCCTGCAGACGGACGGTCGCAGCGTCCGTCAATACCGCCTTCAGCCGGTCGGCAAGCACCAACACGGCCCGGCGGTAGCTGCCCTTGATTTCCTCGGCCAGCTCCCGGTTATAGTTCAATACATATTCTCCGGACACTGTCGCTTCCGGATTCACGGTCCGCGTAATCATATCCTCCCGCACACCGGGAAGTTCAGCGTCCATCAAACTCTCCCACTCGGAACTCCACTCCGTATGCTGCTCCACGCTTTTACGGAACAGCGAACGCAGATGCCAATCGATCTGCGATGCGGTCTGTTCCTCCAATCGATGATGGAATGACTCCAGACGACGCCGACGCTCCTCCTCCGTCTTGCCGCCTGTGAACAGAAATCCGACTTTAAAACCACTCTTGCGGCTTTCCAGAAAGGAGAGACTTAAATCCCGAACATCCGCCGGCGTCAAATTGGCATTTGCCAGAAGGGCATCCGCTTCTTTGCGGAGTTCCGTCCGAACGGATTCCGGCAGCAGCTGGGCGGATCTTTTTTGCTCCTCCAGCTCCTGCAGCCGTGCTTTCATCGCCGCAGCTTCCTCCTCGCCACCTATTTCCTCCAGCAGCCTCTCCTTCTCTTCCTGATGGCTCCGGGTATAGGCTTCCACATGCTGATCAGCAGCATGGCGAATAGAGCAGGATACGCTGTAGCGCAGCAACGGTTCCTTATGGGATATCAACTCACCGATCAAAGCCTTCAGCGTTTCCCAATGGTTATAGGGATGGTCCTGAACTTTAAGCGAAGTGCATAGCAACCCTTTATATGTGATCTTCCACTGGACGAACGCCTTCTTCACGTCGTTTAGATAAGAAGACAACGTTAATTCATCATCACGATGTTTGTCAATCTGATTGACGATCAGGTACAGCGGTTTCCCCCAATCCGACAAGCTCTTGGCAAACATCAGATTACTCTCCGACTGTACATGATTATAATCCATGACGTAAAAAACGATGTCAGCCATATGCAGGGCGGAATGCGTGGCAAGCCGGTGCCCGTCATCCGTTGAATCGACCCCGGGGGTATCCATCAAGACGCCATCTTCGCCAAGCAGCGGCACATCATCCCACACTTCAATCGCGGAATACTCCCGGCCCTCCTTGCAGTATTCGGCAAGTTCGTCAATCGTTACCGTTATGGGCTCACCAGGCTCCCCAGCAGATCGGTGAATCAACGCCCGCGGCTCACCGCTTCGGATCGTAACCACATTCGCGCTTGTCGGTATCGGACCTGAAGGCAGCACCTTTTTGCCGCAAAGCGCATTAATCATGCTCGACTTCCCGGCGGAAAAATGCCCGCAGAAAGCCAGCGTTAGCTCGCCGCCTGTACCCTTGCGTATTAAATCCTCAGTCAAAGCGGAGGAAGATTCGTCATTCCACTCCAAGAAACGATCTCGAACTCTGGTTAATTCCGTCACACTGTATCCGATTTCATGCTCAGCCATCAACTTCAATGTATTTCTCGCTCCTGTCCATTGATCTCTCAATTTCTGACACTATCTATTCACATCATTTTATTTTATCACCGCTTGTGCCGTAAAGGAATCATTGCATTTCATTTTCGGGCGCCTTTCTTGATATGACAGTCCTTATCTATGCAAAATGGCAGGCAAGGAAGTAATCTTCCTTGCCTGCCATTAATCCAAAGCTTCATAAACCGACACATACAGAAGGAACGAGGTGAGAGTTCACACTCGATTACCCTGTAAGCACTAGGTTTATCTCATTTTTTAAAACATCAAATTTGAAGAACTTAAGATACAACGGTGTTTTCTTCTGCCGGAATCAAAATTTCGAAGACATTTCCGTGCTGCAGAATAGTTAATCCGCGTGATTTATCGCGCATGACCACGACTTCGGGCTTCTGTGACATACGCTCCAAATAATGCTCAGGAGCATCCCCGGAATGACTGAACGTCACGCCTTCGACTTCTTGCTCTTCATTCTCACTCAGTTGGCTTTGGCTCTCCACCACATGTTCAAAAATATCTGAGAACAATTCAAAATTGTCGGTGTAAACAGAGATGCATTTCATGTGTAATCCCATCCTCTTTTAAATTTAGCTCATGCCGATCCAGGATACCGTCCTCTTTCACCTCGCGAAAACCGACCTTTGATACTGTTGTTTCCAGATCTCCATTCTCCCATGCGGCTAAAGATAGAAATCCGGAGACAAAGGCAAGCTTTGCGCTTGCTTACAATTATGTCCATTTCGCTAGCTATTCATTAAAGTGCCGTATTCCCGATGAATCAGATGAACCTCTTTTTTGTCTATTTCTTGCTGGTTTTACAATTGTTCCTTATTCTTCCTGACTGCTAAGGTTTTCATACGTTTCTTTCCTTCACGGCAAACATCCAGCAATGGACATACCGGGCATTGCGGATTTTGAGCCTTACAGTGATACCGTCCGAAAAAAATGATCCGATGATGGGTCAGCGTCCATTCTTCACGCGGTACCCGCTTCATCAGCTTTTTCTCCACTTCCAGCACGGAATCTTTCCAGGCGGCCAGTCCAAGTCGCTTGGAAACTCGCTCCACATGCGTGTCAACCGCGATGGCAGGCACACCAAAAGCATTGGAAACGACGACATTGGCTGTCTTTCGTCCAACCCCAGGTAATTTAACCAGCTCATCATGAGCCTCCGGCACCTCACCGCCATACTGTTCGATCAGAATCCTGCACAAATTCTGAATATGTTTGGCCTTATTCCGGTATAATCCGATCCGTCTGATATCCTGCTCAAGTTCCTCGATCGGTACCGATACATAATCCAAAGGCGTTTTGTATTTCTGAAACAGATCCTTTGTCACCTTATTAACCGTTTCATCCGTGCACTGAGCGGACAGCAGCACGGCGATGGTCAGCTCAAACGCATTGCTGTGATTCAGCTCGCAATGTGCATCCGGAAACATGCTCTCCATCGTGTCCAAAATATGCCGTACCGTTGCCGCATTCATATGTTTCCCTCCCGCAAAAAAAAATCTTGATGCGGAAATCCCCGCATCAAGACGGTGTTTCTCGAGCAATCTCAGGTCGATAATTTACTGTTTTACGATCTCAACAACGACACCGTTGTTTAAGTACAGTACAATATTATCATTTTCCTTAAGGGATTGCACGGACAAAGTAGTGTCACCTTGATGAACAAATACTTTATCGGATAATGCATACCGGAAATTATCGTTAATCGATTTGCGCTTCACTTGAATTTCCGTATTGCTTGCCTGCCAGAATGCACGTTCAACCTTCTCCAGAACCTGCACGATCGTTACGCCTTGAATATCTTTTCGAATCTCAACGCGATCTCCAGCGGTCAATGTGCTTAAATTCGAAGCCGTCGAACCATTCTTAACGACTTTGACCCCACCGCTCACGCCTAACGTCTGACTGTTGCCTGAATAATCCTTCACGGTCAGTGCATTTCCGGAAACATCTGCGCTTGTCACTTCGCCAAGCGTCAATTTAACTTCGGCAACCGCGACAGGCGTTAAGCCTTGGAACGTTATATTAACGAGTGCTCCCGGACGCAAGTCATTGAGCAGAATTGCTTGTCCGCTTTCACCGGTAAATATGGTTTTTTCGGTATATATATCGCTTGTAGAACCGTTCGCTTTCACTCGAATCCGATTCCTCGTTGGTTCCGTAGATACCACCTCGAATTGGGCGGAAGTTTTGAGTTTTAAGCTCTGCAAGTAATCCTGATTGTTCGACAGCTGGGCTGACACTTCGTCACCGATCCGTAAATCCGCCAGGGTTACGCCAGATCTGCCGAAGATTTCAACAACCGGACTATTGTAGTATGAGATTTCCTCCACTTTTCCGCTAGCGGTCACAATCGAAATCACTCTCTTGGATGTGTTAATGTTGCTGATTTTACCTTCAACTTTATATACCACTTCCAATGAAAGTACGCGGGTACCGATCAGAGAGACACTTACTTTGCGTCCTGAGACAAGCAAAGGTTCCACTCGATCCAGCGTCGTTCCGTAGCTTGATTCCAGCTTTGTCTTGTCATCCAAAACGATCACACGAGGCAGGTTGTTCGCATCCTTAACAGTCAGCCACCTCGTCTTGGCATCGTAGTTTACGACGGTAGCGGCATCCAACTGCTCAATTTGACGACCCGTTACTTCGATTTTCGAAATCTTTTCTTCACCGTTAATGGTCAGTGTCACTTGATCCCCGGATACCGCGTCAGCGAGCAAATCGGACAGAACCGGTTTTGCCACGCCACTCATGATAATTTCCGGCTTCTCTGCCAAATACTTCGTTTCGAGCTGTGTGCTTCCACTGCGCTTGTAGGTGATCGTTTTTCCGTTTTCTTCAACGGAGTACAGCGTCGCCTGCACGGTACGATCGACGCTTTGCGTGACTTCCAACGATTGAATAACGCTGTTTCTTACCGAAAAGTTCACGGTGTAGCCATTCTTGAGCTCCGCCGGAGCCAAGATTTGATTCTGATAGCGGATAACAGTTGCATCATCCCATGTGTACGTATCCTCATAACCGGTGCTATCCTTAAGGGTTACTCTTTTGTTGGCCGTATCCACGTTCTGAACGATGCCTGCTCCCGTCTTGTTAACCAAGCCGCTCTTTACGCGGATTGAAACGATTTTCTTCTGCGGGCTGTATGTTTCACGTTCAATCGTAAGCAGACTGCCGGCTGCAAGCGTCTTTGGGTCGATCTTAGTACCGTTCTGATCCAGGAACACTGTACTTGGGTCGTAACTCAGCTCTTCAAAGGTGCTGCCTGTATCCAGCCAAATGAGGTTGTACGGCGACAAGCGTGCATACGTGCGGTCAAACCGCTCCACTTGCTGGGTTGGATCTGTAATTTCAACGTAAGCAGCCGTTCCGTTATTCACGACAACCACCGCTTGAGTGTAAGGATTGATCTCCGAGAATTGCAATCTCTTCTCCGAATCGGAGGTGAAATACGCTGTGGAATTATCCAGCTTGAATGAATTCAGCTTGCCATCGGCGTACAGCTCCAACTTACCGTTCTCGATCGCAGCGATGGAGCCTTTATATTGGTTCTCGTAATTTGTAGTAATATAGGCTTGAGCCCGGCTAAGGAACGTTGCAAGCTGGGCACGGGTGACGGCCCCTTGCGGATCGAACTTGTTGCCGTTCACGCCTTTCGCAAGTCCAAGCTCAACCGCTACATTCACATAACCCAGACGATCCGGGGATATCTTGGCGTTATCCGCAAAGCCTGTCGCTTTATTATTGGCTGCATTGGCTTCCGCGGTACGTCCAATGGAACGGACAAGCACTTCGGTTATCCATTCCCGGGATGCTTTTTGCGCGCCCCAAATGACTTTCTCATCCGTATATCCGGATTCTTTTTGCTTGTCGAGCAGGTTTTGCTGAAAAGCCAGTTCAACATACTTCGTAAAATAATCATTCACTTTAATATTTGTCGGTAATGTCGCAGCGCCGCTGCTTAATTGATCCTGCTTGCTTAAGAAACGGATCGCCATCGTTACAGCTTCCTGCTGCGTTACTGGATCGTTCGGACGAAACTTTCCGTTATTTCCGGTCACGATCCCCTGTGCTGCTAATTGATAAATATACTTCTCTCCCCAATATCCGGCATTAACGTCACTGAATCCGTTAATGGCCGTTTGGCCGACATTTGCCGTTGTCGCATTTGCCGTTTCTTCATCTGCCGAGACGATCGAAGCCCCGCCTCCGAATGCTATAAGTCCGGCCATGACGGCGGAGACCACTTTTTTGGAATGAACATGTTTGCTGTGTCTAAGTACCATTTTCTTTCCCCTCTCAATAACTACTGCTTCATCATATACTAATATTCGACAGCAGATCGTGATCTCCTTCAACCATCATTACCGAGTCATTGGATTTTCCAAATCGACATGACCCATTAACGATTCGGTCTGCTGACCATCCACCAGAATTTGAAGTGATTGTACTTCGTCAAACTGGAAAAAAGTTTTTTTGATCGCATCGACAGCAAACGACTCTCCGCCTGCACCCAGGTTGGCTTCGTCCGGGACCGTCACATCAAGTGTCAACGCCCCGTTTTCAAATTTCAGGGAATTCAGCCCGATTTTGTCCCACAGAGGAATCATTTCGGCATTACCACTCTTCTGCAATGCTTGATATGCCGCTTCGTATTTTTCTTGATCTTCTTTATACGAAATTTCTGCCGTACCTTCTACCAGCTCCATCATATCAGGATCCGTGTAATAGGCTTTGATGCTCTCTGTTTTCGCTTCCGGCGTTGTCACTTCGCTGCCGCTGCCCGTAGACGATCCACCTGATCCATTCGACGTTCCATTATTACTCTGTCCTGTCTGATCATCAGGTGCAGGCGTTACTTGCCCAGGCGTATTGTCCGGGGCCGCTCCGGGTTTCTGTCCACAACCGGCACCAATCAGCATTACGGCTGCCAGTAGGCCAGCCGACCATATTTTTTTATTCAAAAGTAGCCACCTCCTGCAATCACGATCCCTGTCGTATCGTTAATCAACCTTCAAATAATTTTTGATGCCTCTGACAATGGCCTCTGCCACGCGATCCTGCGTTGCTGGATCAAATAGCTTGCTCTCATCGGTCTTGTTGCTCACGAATCCGACTTCGAGCAAGGCACCGGGCATTTTCGTCTCACGAATAACATGGAAATTACCATACCTCACTCCGCGATCCTTTAATCCCATGGCCTTGACGATCTCTTTATGGAGTGCATTCGCCAGCGCCTTGTCAGATTCATGGTAGTAATACGTTTCGGTTCCGCTTGCAGTGGAAGGGCCACTATTAGCATGTATCGATATGAAAACATCAGCCTTCAGATCATTCGCAATTTTTGCGCGTTCCTTCAGCTCGAGGAAAGTATCGTTACTGCGAGTTAAAACGACTTCGATATTTTGTTCTTTGGCCAACAGTTTCTCAACTTTCAGCGCCATTGCGAGGTTGAAATCCTTCTCCCTCTTCTTCGTTACCCCGATTGCTCCCGGGTCGTGATCTCCATGACCCGCATCAATGACCACGAGTTTCTTACCACCTGTACCAGGTACCGGGTTAGAGCCCGTATTCAAATCCACAATGAACAGGCCCGATCCGTTCTCAAGGCCTGAAACGGTGTAATTCTTGGCGTAGTTGAGATCAATGACAATGCGCACGGTCATCGGATTGCTGTTGTACAAGGAGTAACGCACGGATTTGACATCCGGATATCCCGTTACGTCCATCTGACCGGTCTTCATCACGTCATCAAAGCTGGCGTTACTGCTGAACGTATCCGAGAAATTCGTGTTCACCATATCGATGACGATACGGTCCGGATTGCTAAGCTTTGATACATTCGGCTTCGCAGAGCCCGTAACGGCGACCATCAGCCTGTTTTCGCTGAAACTGATACCGTCCACGGTCGACGTAGTTACGCCGGGTTCTTCACCAGGGTTACTCCCGTCATAAGACGAGGTCAGATAAACTGCCTTTTGCGCGTTATCCCATCTTACTTGAAGACCCATCTGCTCACTTACAAAACGGAGGGGAACCAGTGTTGTTCCGCCACGAAGAACAGGTGCTTTGGTCATTTGTACGCGCTGACCGTTGATGTCAGCTTGCTGACTTCCAATCACCATCGTTACTGTCTGCGAGCCGTCTTGTACAGTTACCGTCTTGGTTGCCTTGCTCCAGTACACATCAAATCCCAAATTCTCGGAAATGACACGGATCGGAACCATGACTGTACCGTTATTGTTCTCGACCTTCACGCCAGATGACAGATTGATTTGTTGGCCATCCAGGTAAATCTTTGCGCTGTACGAACTCGCATCCGCCATTTTAGGAAACGCAATCATGATGACAACCAGAAACATTAAAAAACCGAACTTCTTCATCCTTCACCCCTACCATCCTATTATTTTGCCATAGATTGGCGTTCCTGCACTCGGCCTGTCCGACATTACCTGACAACCTATAGACGCAAAGTCACAATGAAAGTTGCGAAATTGTTCCCTTTTTACCAAAAAAACACCTATTTCAAAAACCGAAATAGGTGTTTAGTCCTTCGTATAAATTTCACGAATAGTTCTTTATGACTATTTCCGAGTCATTGGATGCTCTAGCTCAACATGTCCCATTAAGCTTTCGGTCTGTTTACCGTCTACTAGCAATTCCAGAGACTGCACCTCATCGAACTGGAAGAAGGTTTTCTGTAAGGCATCTATCGCAAACATTTCCCCTCCAGCTCCGAGGTTGGCTTCGGCTGGTTTGGTGATATCCAGCGTCAAAGCTCCTTTATCAAACTTGAGAGACTTCAGCGTAATCTTATCCGACCATAGTGGACTGAGTGCGGCATCACTGCTCGTTTGAAGTCCTTCAAAGGCTTTCTTATATTTATCCTCTTCGCCCGAGTATGTGATCTCTTTGCTAGCCTCTTTCAGATCCATGATTTCGGGGTCCGTATAATAGAGTTTAATATTGGCCTTCTTCGCTTGATCCTCCGTGGTATTCACATCCTTTGTATCCACAGGCGTTCCAGTACTTTGACCGGTTGTATTCTGCGGCGGTGTGCTGGCTCCCTCGCCTGCATTTACTGATGTTGCGTCATCTTCCTTATGATCATCAGCCGCCGTTTCTCCCGGATTATCCTGAGGTGTTTGTACTTCTCCTGTTGCGGTCTCCGGATTTGTCTCGGCAGGGGCTGCAGTCGGCTTCTGTCCACAGCCGGCACTAAATGCAAGCAGGAGCGCCAGCAATCCTGTCATCCAATATTTTTTGTTCATGACTTTCGTCCCCCTCTAAGTTCATCAAATCTTGTACACATTATTGTACTTGAAGATATTCTTTAATACCCGCTACAATACCTTGTGCAACACGATTTTGGAAATCGTCTTTAAACAACTGGGCTTCATCACCCTGGTTGCTCAAAAAGCCAATCTCGAGCAGGACAGCCGGCATCGTTGTTTCTCTCGTAACATGAAGGCTGCTATATTTAACTCCCCGATCCTTAAGACCTGTTGCACTCGCAAGATGTTTGTGTATCACATTCGCCAAGGATTTGCTTGAATCTCTCGTATAATACGTTTCCGTACCGTTCGGACTGCTGGTCGTGCTGCTGTTTCCGTGAATAGACACGAATATATCCGCCTTCAGGTTATTTGCGATCTTGACGCGATCACTAAGTTCAAGGTGTGAATCATCAGTGCGAGTCATCACAACATTGATATTCTTCTCGTTTTTAAGAAGCGCTTCAACCTTTAGAGAAACATCCAAATTAAATGATTTCTCCTTCTTTCCCGAAATGCTGATCGATCCAGGCTTGATTCCACCGTGACCGGCGTCAATAACAACCGTCTTCTTGCCGTTGCCTGTTACCGGGGGAACGGGTGGTATGAGGATTTCTCCCTCGGCGTTCAGATCAACAATAATGAGTCCCGCTTCTTGGGTTACCCCATAACTTTTAGGACCTGTCAGGTCGATAACGATACGCACGGTTGATGGATTGTCACTGAACATGGCATATCGCACATTCATAACGTCAGGATAATCCGTGATTACCATCGCGCCGCCACTTTGTGCATTGGCTGCATGTCCATCCAAGAACGAAGAAGAGAAGACGGTATTTGGAAGATCGATCACAATCCGGTCCGGTCCCGTTATGCTGGATACTTTCGGCGTAACCGTACCATCTGTAGCAATCATCAACCGGTTGTCGCTAAAGCTTAGCCCTGTCATTGCAGCCTCGTTCCCTGATTCGACAGGCGGGAGCGTTTCACTGCCCGAATGGTTTCCGTCAGCAGGATCAACCTCTCCTTCAGAAACCGGTGGAATGGAGCTGGAGAGAAACACAGCCTTTGTTTGGTTGTCCCATTTCACATCAAGCCCCATCTGCTCACTCACAAACCGGAGCGGCACAAGCGTGTTCTGTCCATTTAAGACAGGGGCCAAGTTCAGTTCAACCTGGGCACCGTTCATCTCAGCCTGTTGGCTGCCGACCACCATACGAACAGCCTTCTCACTGTTCTCGACCGTTACCGTTTGACTGGCCTTCTCCCAACCTACCTTGAACCCGAGATTCTCGGATACCACGCGGATCGGAATCATCACGTTACCTTTCATGTTGGCTACCTGAACGCCCGAAGACAAATTCAATGGTTCTCCGTCAAGAAAAATGCTTGCATTTGAAGAACTGGCTTCGCCACTTTTCGGAAACGCCAGCAAGAAGACTATCAACATCATTACAAACCCTAACTTCTTCATGAATCCACCTCGATCATCCCATGATTAAATTTGAAAAGCAAATCTAGCAAAAAACTAAAAATATGTAAATCAGCACATTCCCGACAACACGCCGCCGGACAAATACTGACATAAAACAGTGGTTCCTCTTGGCTATCGCTGCATATTAATTCCATAATACCAAAAAAAACTTCCATTTCCTACACAGGAAATGGAAGTTTAATAATCTTGTAACCTTTTGCCGTGTAATTACGAGATTAAGCGAACAGACGCTCCCCATGCTTCTTCTCGTAAGCATCGATTGCACTTTCATGCTGCAGTGTCAATCCGATGTCATCCAGTCCTTGAAGCAGGAATTGACGGCGGTGCTCGTCGAGATCAAAGTCAATATGGAGTCCTTGATCATCTGTAATCGTTTTGCTCTCCAGATCGACGTTCAGCTTATAACCTTCTGTAGCTTCTGTGCGCTGGAACAGTTCCTCCACTTGCTCCTCCGACAGTTTGATCGGAAGAATCCCGTTCTTAAAGCAGTTATTGTAGAAAATATCAGCAAACGATGGAGCGATGACCACGCGGAATCCGTAGTCGAGAATCGCCCAAGGGGCATGCTCACGGGAAGAGCCGCAGCCAAAGTTGGCACGTGAAATCAGGATGGTTGAGCCTTGGTAGCGGGGCTGATTCAGCGAGAAGGTGTCGATATTGCCTCCCTCTTCATCAAACCGCCATTCGTAAAACAGAAACTGTCCAAATCCTGTACGTTCAATCCGCTTCAAAAACTGTTTCGGAATAATGGCGTCCGTATCTACATTCACCCGGTCCACAGGTGCGACTATACCGTGTAATTTCGTAAATGCTTGCATAAACTTCTCCTCCGTCCTTCTTAGCTCACAACTTCTTCGGCTACAAAGTTCCAGTCACGTACATCCACGAAGCGCCCTTTAACCGCAGCTGCCGCTGCCATTGCCGGCGATACGAGATGCGTTCTGCCGCCCCGGCCTTGGCGTCCTTCGAAGTTACGATTGGACGTGGATGCGCAGCGCTGGCCCGGCTTCAGTACATCCGGATTCATCGCGAGACACATACTGCAGCCTGCTTCACGCCATTCGAAACCCGCTTCAACAAAAATTTTGTCGAGCCCTTCTTGTTCAGCCTGGATCTTCACTCGGCCCGACCCTGGAACAACGATGGCTGTTACATTGCTGGACACTTTATGTCCCTTTGCTACAGCTGCTGCTGCACGCAAATCTTCAATGCGTCCATTCGTGCAAGAACCGATAAAGACATAATCGATCGGAATCTCGGATATTGGAGTCCCTGGCACGAGCGCCATATACTCCAAAGCTTTCTCAGCTGCCTTGCGCTCATTCTCGGTCTTGAAATCCGCAGGGTTAGGAACCGTTGAGGAAATCCCCGTACCCATTCCCGGACTCGTTCCCCAGGTTACTTGTGGGATCAGAGATTCTACATCGAACTCGACCACTACGTCGAATTCGGCGCCTTCGTCTGTGACAAGGTTTTTCCAAGCTGCTACTGCAGCATCAAAAGCTTCACCTTGCGGAACATGTTGACGTCCGCGCAAGTATTCAAACGTCGTTTCATCCGGAGCAATCATGCCCGCTCTGGCTCCGCCTTCGATGGACATGTTACATACGGTCATGCGCTCTTCCATCGACAGTTCGCGGATCGCTTCACCCGTATACTCAATAACATAACCTGTTGCAAAATCAGTACCGTATTTCGCGATCACGCCAAGGATCATGTCCTTAGCCGTTACGCCCGGATTGCGGCGACCGACAAAACGCACTTCCATGGTCTTCGCTTTCGCCTGCTGCAAACATTGGGTTGCCAGCACATGCTCAACCTCGCTCGTACCGATACCGAACGCAAGTGCGCCGAATGCACCGTGAGTGGATGTATGGCTGTCTCCGCACACAATCGTTTTGCCTGGATGCGTTAAACCAAGTTCCGGCCCCATTACGTGCACAACGCCTTGATCAATCGTATCGAGATCATACAGGGTAACGCCAAAATCCTGACAGTTCTTGGTCAGGGTATCAATTTGCTGCTTCGAAATCGGATCCGTAATGTTAAAACGGTCTTTCGTTGGCACGTTGTGATCCATTGTCGCGAAGGTCAGTTCAGGACGGCGTACTTTACGGCCGCTAAGACGCAAACCTTCAAATGCTTGCGGGGAAGTTACCTCGTGAACCAAATGCAAGTCGATGTACAAAATACCCGGTTTGCCTTCTTCTTGATGAATAACGTGGTTATCCCAAATTTTCTCGAACATTGTCTTCTTACTCATCATCATCACCCCATTGTTCTTTACGTCCATGAGAAGATAATTGCTTGTTATCTTCTTTTAAGGAAGATCTACAACGCATCATCTTTACGTTGATAGTAATATATCATTTCCTTCTTCATTGTTCCAAGATATAATATCTATAGATGTAATAGGATTCAGCTATAACGGAGTGATGCTTAAATGGAACTGAGACAACTGCAATATACGCTGCAAATCGCGGCGGATAAAAATTTCTCCCGTGCCGCGGAGAAGCTTCATATCGCCCAGCCTTCCTTGAGCCAGCAGCTCTCCAAGCTGGAGAAAGAGCTCGGCGTGCTGCTGTTCCAGCGCAATACGAGCAACGTTGAGCTTACCCATGCCGGAGCCAGCTTTGTCGAGCATGCACAGAAGATTATGGACGCCGTCGAGCAGCTGAAACAGGAGATGTCGGACATCTCCCAGCTTCGTAAGGGCAAAGTCGTAGTCGGCAGCATGCCGATTACAGGTTCTCACCTGCTGCCGCGGGTTTTGCCAGCCTTTAAAAAGGGATATCCGGATATTGAGATCACCTTGTTGGAAGACTCCTCCATGAACCTGGAGAAGCTGACGGCCAGCGGCAAGGCCGATCTTAGCCTCCTTGCGCTGCCGCTGTCCGAGCCTTCACTGTCCTGGATTCCGATCGGTGAGGAAATGATCGATTTGGCCGTTCCTCCGCAGCACCCGCTTGCGCTGCGGGCAGCCTCTGATCCCGTTCGGCCCATTACGATCGACGAAATCCGGAACGAAGCATTTGTTGTCCTCAAAAAAGGACAGGGCTTCCGGAAGCTTACCTTTGATATATGTCGGGAGGCCGGCTTTGAACCGAACGTTGTCTTCGAGAGCAACAACATCGAGACGCTCCAATCTCTGGTCGCAACCGGAATGGGCATAACGCTGGTGCCTCGTTTTATCGCCCGAGCGAAACGCAGCGAGTTTATTCCGGTCTACTTGCCGCTCGCTGATCCGGTTCCGAGCCGTACGCTGGTCGTGGCTTACCGTAACGGCCGGTATCTGTCCAAAGCCGCGGATGCGTTCATTGATACGTTCAAGCAGGTTATGGACAAGCTGGTTGTGGAAAGCGTTCAAGATTAATAAACGCAAATGAATGCAGCCCCTATACAAATAAAGAGGCATAACCATCGTCGAATGACAGTGGCTATGCCTCTTTTTCTCCTGAAAGTAAAACGGTTGCCCATTTCATCATAGACGGAGGTTTATTTGCGCAAATTATGCTGATCAATCAATCGGTTCTGTTCATCGGCAGTACGGGACTGATCCTGAATCGATTCATTCTTCCCGTTGCCGCCTCTGGCAACATTCTCAACAAAGCTGCGGAACTGTTGTTTCTGTTCTTCTTCCTGCTCATGGTTTTGGCTGTCGAATTGGTTGTTCTCTGCCATCATTCAAAGCCTCCTCTCAGACGGATTACCCATAGTATACCCGCCTCTGCCTAGATGAAACTTCATTTTTTAGAGGAGTTTAACCATAAACACTTTATTGAAAATACAAATTCGGACGACGGTCTTCAAAAACCGGAATGCGTCCTCTGACTTCATCCGTAAGACGGCAATCCAGCGTACCGGTCAGGATCATTTCCTGCTCATCCCCTTCGGCAATGACCTCACCCCACGGATCGATGATCATGGAGTGACCGAAAAAGTCCGTTTCTCCGCTGGTTCCTACTCGATTGCACGCAACGACATACATTTGGTTCTCGATCGCTCTGGCCATGAGCAGCGTTCTCCAATGATGCAGCCGCGGGTGCGGCCACTCCGCAGGCACAAACAGCACTTGAGCGCCGCTGAGTGCAAGGGTGCGGGACAGCTCCGGGAACCGTATATCGTAACAGATGGACGCGCCCGCTTTCAATTGTTCCAGCTCAAAGGTTACGGTATGCTGTCCGGCTTGCAAATGCTTCTCTTCATCCATCAGACGGAACAAGTGAATTTTAGAGTATTTGGCGATCTGCTCCCCGCTCCGGTTAAACACATACATGGTGTTATAAATCCGATCTTCGATTCGTTCGGCTACAGATCCGCCAACGACTTGGATGCGGTGTTTTCGCGCAAATTCACTCAGCATCCGCGAGGTTTCCTGCCCCATGGGATCGGCAAGCTCTTGAATCCGGTCCAGCGCATACCCCGTATTCCACATTTCCGGTAGTACTATGACGTCCGGCTTCATATCAGCCGCTGCGGCCTGCTCCATCATGCGGAGCATTTTATTCATATTAGCATTCACGTTTCCTATTTCAATATCAGCTTGGATAAGTGCGATATTCAATTGAGCCTTTGCTTCTCCAGTCATCTTGCAGCCTCCTGTTATTCCGGTTGAATCCAGCATCAGCGCCGCTGTGATCAATATATCAACGAACGGGCTATTTTACAGGGTTCATCCATTCTCCTTATGTCATCATCATAGCCTCCTCAAGCCTGCTGCCGCAACACCCAAGCTCCATTTCCCTCTATACACCCCTGATAAATCGTGTTAAATTAATCCTAATTGTTTTCGATATCAGCTGCATTCGAGTGTAATTAGATAACGGAGTGATGAAACTGCAATGAACAAAAAATTAAACGAATTCCAAATAGAGCCGGCCGAGATCATGTCCCAGCTGCCCACGCAATTTTTCGCGACCTTGGTCTCCAAGGTAAACCGCCAAGTGGCGCAGGGACACGATGTAATCAATCTGGGGCAGGGAAATCCCGATCAGCCCACACCGTCTCATATCATATCCAGCTTGAAAGAAGCGGCTGACAATCCGCAGTTTCACAAATATTCGCCTTTTACCGGCTTTTCCTTCCTTAAAGAAGCCATTGCGCATCGATATAAGGAAGACTACAATGTTGATCTCGATCCGGAGACAGAGGTAGCGATTCTGTTTGGAGGAAAAACAGGTCTCGTACAGCTGCCGCAAGTGCTTCTGAACCCGGGCGATGTATGTCTTGTCCCAGACCCCGGTTATCCGGATTACTGGTCAGGCGTTGCACTGGCCCGTGCCCAAATGAAATTCATGCCGTTAACCGCAGCTAACCGGTTTCTTCCCGACTATGGTGCGATCACATCTGCAGACCGAGAAAAAGCGAAGCTGATGTTCCTGAATTACCCGAATAATCCGACATCCGCCGTCGCTCCCCTGTCCTTCTACGAGGATACGGTGGCATTCGCCGCCGAACACGGGATCGTGGTAGCCAGTGATTTTGCTTATGGAGCGATTGGGTTTGATGGTGATCGTCCAGTCAGCTTTTTGCAGGCAGAAGGCGCCAAAGAAGTTGGCGTAGAATTCTACACCCTCTCCAAAACCTATAATATGGCCGGATGGCGTGTTGGCTTTGCCCTAGGGAACAAAAAAATCATCTCGCTGATCAATATGCTGCAGGACCACATCTACGTCAGCCTGTTCGGCGGCATTCAGGCTGCAGCGGCCACTGCTCTCACATCTTCGCAAAACTGCGTTGAAGAGCTGGTGGCACGCTACCAATCGAGAAGAGACACATTCTATGGCGCCCTGTCTAAAATCGGCTGGGAAGCCCAAAAACCAGCAGGCTCCTTCTTTAGCTGGCTGCCCGTACCGAAGGGCTTTACCTCGGTATCTTTTGCCGACCTGCTGCTTGAGGAGGCCAAGGTGGCGGTTGCGCCTGGTGTCGGCTTTGGCGATCACGGCGAAGGATATGTCCGCGTCGGCCTGTTAAGCAGCGAAGAACGAATGCGGGAAGCCGCCTCCCGAATCGGCAAGCTGAACCTGTTCGGTTAACCTAATTCCTTTTGAAAAAACAAAAACGATGTGCTATTCTTGCAGTAACAATTGAATGCAGTTTTCAAAAACGCAAAGACGGGACCAGTACGAAAGCATAGGACACGATGACCAGAGAGCGAATTCCATGGGCTGAAAGAATTTGCCGTGACCCCCTTTCCGAATCCTACCCCCGAGCGGCCTGGCTTGCCAGGACAGTGCCTTCTGTTACAGGGTTAAAGCCGGATGAGCTGCGCTCATCAACAAAGGTGGTACCGCGGAAGTTAAACTTTCGTCCTTTTTCATACAGGACGAAAGTTTTTTTATTTTCAGGAAATGGATTCGTTACAGCTATACCAACTAATCATATATACAAGGAAGTGATCACGATGCTATCCCGCATCGTCGTAAAAATTGGAAGCAGCTCCCTGACGACAGATGAAGGCGGACTTAATCTTGATTCTGTCGCCTTCTTTGCCGGAGAACTTGCCGCGCTCCGCAAGGCTGGTCATGAGGTTCTGCTCGTAACATCCGGCGCCGTCGCAGCAGGCTTTCGGGAGATCGGCTACGAGAGTAGACCCAAGCTACTACATGAGAAGCAAGCATCCGCCGCATTGGGCCAAGCGCTGCTGATGCGTGCATACCAGAATGCGCTGGCCTCCCATCAATTGAAGGCCGCGCAAATTCTGTTAACGAGAACGGACTTCGCGAACCGCAAACGCATGAACAATGCCAACATGACGATTACGGAGCTTCTGAAGCAAGGCGTTATTCCGATTATTAATGAGAATGATACCGTTTCGATTGACGAACTGAAATTTGGCGATAACGATACGTTATCCGCGCTGGTAGCGAACTTGGTCCGCGCCCAGCAATTAATCATCCTGACCGATATGGACGGTTTGTACACGGCTGATCCACGCAAGTCGCCGAATGCAACAAAATATGAGGAAATTGATGAAATCACGGGTGAGATTTACAGCATGGCAGGAGGCGCTGGCTCCAGCGTAGGTACAGGCGGCATGCGATCAAAAATCGATGCTGCCAAAATCGCCACCCGCGGCGGTGTCCCCGTCTTCATCGGAAAAGCCAACGAGACCGGGGATTTGCTTAAGGCGTTTAAGCATGCAGGCAAAGGAACTTATTTTGCCACCCACCTATCCTCCCTGCCGATGAAAAAGCAATGGCTCGGCTTTATGTCCTCGCCGTTAGGCCGGATCGTTGTTGATCCGGGCGCCGAGAAAGCGCTGATTCATGGAGGTCACAGCCTCCTTCCCGTTGGCATTAAACGGATCGAAGGCAGCTTCCATGCAGGGGACGTGGTAGAAGTCGTTAATATGAACAACGAAACGCTCGGCAGAGGGATCGTCAATTACGATGAGGACCAGCTGGAGGCCGTGCTCGGAATGCCAAGCAGTAAAGTGATCGGCATCATCGGGGAAATCCATCGACTTGAGGTCATTCACCGCGACGAATGGATCACGTTAAAATAACCGGATTGCCATAAACCAATTAGATATTTACTG
Organism: Paenibacillus sp. 2KB_20; assembly: GCF_052115765.1. Classification (NCBI taxonomy): domain Bacteria; kingdom Bacillati; phylum Bacillota; class Bacilli; order Caryophanales; family Paenibacillaceae; genus Paenibacillus; species Paenibacillus sp. 2KB_20. Next base: position 18,124 of record NZ_JBFRHH010000003.1, read on the forward strand.
ATAACTCAAATAAGGAGGATTTATTATGAGTGAGGTACGCAACAAAGCCCAACTCGCCAAACAGGCAGCATTTCGTCTTGGCAGACTGAGCACGGAGGAGAAAAACCAGGCTTTGCTGATCATGGCAGACGCCCTGATCCAGCGGACAGCAGATATCATGGAAGCGAACGCGGAGGATCTTCGCCGTGGGAAAGAGCTCGGCACCTCTGCCTCCCTGCTGGACCGGCTGGCACTGAATGAAGCTCGAATCGAGGACATTGCCGAAGGATTGCGCCAAATCGTTAAGCTGCCGGACCCGATCGGCGACACCCTGGAAACGATCGACCGCCCGAACGGTCTGAACATCGTCAAGAAGCGCGTTCCCCTTGGCGTGATTGGCATCATTTATGAAGCACGTCCCAACGTGACCGTTGATGCAGCCGGGCTATGCTTGAAGACGGGCAATGCGGTCGTGCTGCGCGGTGGTTCATCCGCCCTCTCCTCCAACCGCAAAATCATCGAGGTGCTTCACGAAGCTATGGAACGCACCACACTGCCTAAAGATGCGCTGCAGCTTATCGAGGATCCGAACCGTTCCTCCGTGGATGAAATGCTGAAGCTCAACGGACTGCTGGATGTCATCATCCCGCGCGGTGGCAGCTCGCTGATCCAGAATGTTGTGATGAACGCCACGGTACCAGTCATCGAAACCGGAGCCGGGATATGCCATACCTATCTGGATGTTTCGGCAGCCCCGGACATGGCGGCCGCCATCAGTATCAATGCCAAGGTGCAGCGCCCTTCGGTCTGCAATTCCATGGAAACCCTGCTCGTCCATGCGGATTATGCCAAATCGCATTTGACTGCGCTGGCCGAAGCATTCCGTGAGCGTAATGTCGAGCTGCGCGGATGCCAGCGTACCCTGGATTACGTTCCGTGGGCTGCAAAAGCCACGTCTGATGATTACGCTACCGAGTATAACGACTATATTTTGAACCTTAAAATTGTGGATCACCTGGATGAGGCCATTGAGCATATTTCGATTTATGGCACCAAGCATTCGGAATGTATCGTTACGGAGAATAAGGATCATGCGCAGCGCTTCTTGCAGGAAGTAGACGCAGCCGCTGTCTATCATAACGCATCGACCCGCTTCACCGATGGCTTTGAATTTGGCTTCGGCGCCGAAATCGGGATCAGTACCCAGAAGCTGCATGCCCGGGGACCTATGGGGTTACCCGCGCTTACTTCCTCCAAATATGTTATTATCGGTAGTGGTCAAATACGCGAATAAATCATTCATCTAAAGCCATGAAGGAGGAAATAACGATGTGCCAATCCCCGCAGAACCGACCTTTAATAGATAAAGCAATTACCTTCTACGGCGCCGGCTCGATGGCCGAAGCGATCGTACGAGGATTAGTGAGCCGTTCTGTCGTGCTTCCGGAGAATATTACGATGCTCAACCGAAGCAATGTTCAGCGCCTTCAGGAACTGAGTGAGCGGTACGGCGTTCAGATCAACAATGACGATGCCGCTAAAATCGAAATACTAAAAACTTCGCCGGTGATCGTGCTTGCCATGAAACCGAAGGATGCTGCTAAAGTGCTGAAAGAACTGGGACCGAAGCTCTCAAGCGATCAATTAATCATCTCCGTAATCGCCGGATTATCGATTTATACGACACAGACGCTGCTTGGAAACCATCAACCCATTGCACGCACAATGCCGAATACCTCTGCCTCTATCGGACTTGGTTCCACAGGAATCGCGTTCTCGAAGGAAATCAGCGAAGAACAGCGCCAACTGGTCATGACTTTGTTCGAAGCTGTTGGTAATGTAACGGTCATTGAAGAAGAGAAGATGGATATCCTGACCGGTATATCCGGCAGTGGACCGGCTTACTTCTATTACATGATGGAAGCCATGACTGCCGCGGGGATTCGCGGCGGCCTGACGCAGGAGCAAAGTCGCGAGTTGACGCTCCAAACCATTCTGGGCGCGGCCCGGATGGTGCAGCAGACCGGAGAACAGCCTTCATCGCTTCGCGCGAAAATCACATCGCCGAACGGTTCAACACAAGCGGCCCTCGAAACGCTCGACAAAGGCGATTTCTTCGAAACCGTCATTGCCGCCGTAAACCGCTGCGCTGAGCGCTCCAAAGAAATGGGCGCCATGCTGAAGGAGCAGATCTCATGAGCCGCTGTATCGCAACGTACCGAATCTATGACGACCAGGCGGATTTTCGTAAGAAAGCAACTTCCATCGCCGTTGGCATGACGGTTGGCAGCTGGACCGAGCTGCCGCAAGCCAAGCGTGAAGCGATGCAGAAGCATCTTGGCGAAGTTGTTGACATTCAGGTACACGAGGGCTGGGAGCCAGGCAGTCGTTATGCGGATGTCAGCATTGCTTATCCGGATATTAATTTCAGCCGGGATATTCCTGCCCTACTGGTGACGGTATTCGGCAAAATTTCCATGGACGGACGCATTAAACTAACATCTCTGGACTTGTCTCCCGACTTCCTGAGTGCGTTTCCCGGACCGAAGTATGGCATCGACGGTATTCGCGATCTTCTTGGCGTCCATGACCGTCCGCTGCTCATGAGCATTTTCAAATCGGTGATCGGACTGAATGCGGACGAGCTTAGAGCCCAATTTATCCGTCAGGCGCTTGGTGGCGTGGATCTCATCAAAGATGATGAAATCCTGTTCGAGAACGACCTCACCCCGATTGAAAAACGGGTAAGCATGTGCATCCAGGCGTCTGCTGACGTTGAACAACAAACAGGCAAAAAGCTGCTCTATGCAGCCAATCTAACCGGCCGGACGTCACAGCTGCGTGAGCAAGCGCTGCGCGCTATTGATGCTGGCGCTAACGCCCTGCTCTTTAACGTGCTGTCCTATGGGTATGACGTTTTGCATGAGCTAAGCAGCGATCCGGATATCATCGTGCCTATCGCGGCTCATCCTGCACTTGCCGGCGCCATTTATCCTTCTCCATACTATGGAATAACGGCCCCGGTGCTGCTCGGCCAGCTGATGCGGATTGCCGGCGCGGATCTGGTGCTCTTCCCTTCTCCTTACGGATCTGTAACGATGCCAAGAGAAGAGAATCTGGCCATACGCGACGAGCTGCATAGCGCTAAACTTGGCGTGAAACGAAGCATGCCGGTACCATCCGCAGGAATTCATCCGGGACTCGTTCCACGCATCATCCGGGACTTCGGCACCGATGTGGTCGTTAACGCAGGCGGTGGAATCCACGGGCATCCGATGGGAACCGAAGCTGGCGGCAAAGCCTTTGTACAAGCGATTGAGGCAACGATGAAATCCGTGCCGCTCGCTCACTTTGCCGAAGAACACGAAGAGTTGAAAGCCGCACTGGACATCTGGGGAGGAGAAGTATGACATCTGGAGAGAAACAGCCGATCATTTTTTGCGATTTCGACGGAACCATCACGAACAACGATAATATTGTCGCCATCATGAAGCACTTCAAGCCAGAAGGCTTTGAGTCGATCATGCAGGATACACTTGACCGCACTATTTCTATTCGGGAAGGCGTAGGCCGCATGTTCGCCCTCTTCCCTTCCTCCATGAGAGAAGAAATTACCGATTATGTTCTAAGCCATGCAGGGATTCGGGAAGGCTTCAGTGCATTCCTGGATTATTTAAAATCCGAACAGATTGAATTTTACGTTACAAGCGGCGGCATCGATTTTTTTGTCGATCCTCTGTTGAAGCCCTTTGGCATTCCTGCAGACCATATCTTCTGCAACGGCTCCAATTTCGAAGGTGATCACATCGAGATAACTTGGCCTCATCCTTGCAAGGAATTCTGCCAGAACGACTGCGGCATGTGCAAGGTTACGGTGATGGGCCGTTTTCCGGCCGATCGGTATTACCGGATTCTGATCGGGGACAGCCTTACCGACTTCGAAGGCGCCAAACAGGCGGATCTGGTTTATTCCCGTTCCTCGCTCACTGAGCAGTGCAAGAAGCTTGGCGTTCATCATGTACCCTTCGAGACATTTACCGATATTCAGAACGACATGAGAGACAAGTTTAAACAGGAGGTGCTGTAAGTGGCATTTTCAGATATCCAGCTTGAACAGAAACAGGCTGCCCTGCGGGATCTCAGAGGAATCAAGGAACTGTTTGCTTCTAGAAACTGGTTCCCGGGTACCAGCGGTAATCTATCTGTCCGTGTTGGCGAGTTCAACCCAGAGCAGTTTTATTTTGCGGTGACAGCCAGTGGTAAAGACAAGTCGGTACATACGCCCGAAGATTATCTTTTTGTGGATCAGAACGGCGTACCTTGTGAAGCAACCGGTTTAAAGCCTAGTGCGGAAACTTTGATTCACTGCGAAATTTATCGCAAAACCGGCTGCGGCGCCATTTTCCATGTGCATACCATCGATAACAATCTGATCAGCGACTGGTATGGTGAACAAGGTTATGTCCCTACCCAAGGAATCGAGCTGATCAAGGCCTTTAACATTTGGGATGAGGACGCGGCGATTCGCATTCCGATCCTGCCGAACTATGCAGACATTCCGCGGATTGCGGAACTCGTTCCGGATGCGCTTGATCCGGCGGTACCCGGCATTTTGCTGCGCAACCACGGCATCTATGCCTGGGGCAAAAACGCGTTCGAAGCAAAGAAACATCTGGAGGCTTTTGAGTTTATATTCGAATACTCCTACCGTCGTCTGCTCTTGAATGCAGCCGGTTCCAAGGTGAATTAAATCCATATTTGCAGATACAGAGCTTGATCAGCCGGATGCACCGTGATCCAACGTCTTCAGTGTGCATCCGGCGTTATCTTTCCGTTAGGAGTGTATAGGGATGCTCGAAAGTTTAGCCATTGGCATCGTATTTATTTTGTATGGTTTGGTCCTCTTTTTGCTTCCGCCTAAAAGTTCCAAGAGCGTTTATGCTTATAAAACTACGTCATCTCTCAAAAATGAACGAAACTTTAAAGTTGCCAATGCCTATGTCAGTTTGCTGCTGATGATCTTTGGGGTCATCCTGCTGCTGATTGCCAGGCTTACCGGCCATTTCATGACCACCGGTATTGCGACCGTGATCGTCTTTATCCTAATATACATACTCGTTGAACGAAAACTAAAAAACCTGTAAAACGATTCCAAATCGTTTACAGGTTTTTTCTTTATATGGATTATAGCCGATTCTGCTGATGCTCCTTTAAAGAGATCGAAGGCGCAGGTACCTGATCCGGTGATGAATAAACATTGAAGATAAACAAACATGTCACAACAAATAGAGTAATGTACAACAGGTAATACAGATTCTTGGCCACGATATCTCCCTCCATATCTCGTTCATATCCATTTTGATTAGATCGGATCCACTTGATCCTCTTGATCCTATGGATGTAATTAACACCGCATATGTACAGCAGGCAGCTTCGCCTAACTGCTGCGATCTCTAATGATCACTTTGACTGCAGAAGGCACGGATAGCGTCACATCAAGTTGTGAGAAGGATCCCCGAAAAGTATAGCGCGGGGGATCATTCAGCTGGACATATAGAATGTTTCCCGACTGTTTAATCTGAATCATCGACGGCAACTCGGTCGTACTCCACATTTTGATATCTTCCGTCCGCAGGCTGCCAAAAATCAGCATCTCCTTCGAACTCGAAGCATCTTGTTGGATATTGTGGTTGTAACTGCCCTGAACAATGACTTTTTTAACCCCGTCCGGGATTGTTATCTTCTGATCCGGTAACGGAATCGTTTGCTGCACGGACATCGTCTCACGGCGAATCTGATCCAGTAAACCCGTCGCACTCAGCGCTCCCATGCTGATACAGCAGAAAGCCAGAAAACCGATGAAAAGAATGCTGAATATATCATACTTGACCCAACCGCGTCTCCGAAAAATCAGCGAGTAGCTGACGATCTCGGCACCTAACAGAACAAATACGATCGGCCACCATCTTGCGGCGGAGCTGTACACCTCTACCCCTTTCCAGGCGGAGGACAAGACAAGCAAGCCAAGCACGAGCAAGGAGAGTCCCATCGAGAGTGTACCCACTCTCCATTGTCGTGCAGGCTTCGATGGAGGGCTTCCCAGATCATAAATGGACATATCATTCGTTGTCGGTATCATAATATGAACGCCCTCCTCTCAATGCATCCTTTTTCGAGCCAGTCATCAGCTTGATTCCACCTCCGATGAGAAGTACGGCGATAATCGCGGTCTTCAAATAGGAACGAATACGGTAATCCAGCTGCAAATGAGGGAAATGTGTATCGATATAAGGCAACACCACGCTGGTAAATACGAAATAGATACCAAGTACGAGCAGTCCAAGCCCGAGCCAGCGCTGCTGATTCCCAAGGCCTGAGATGATCGGTCGATCACGCAGCGGCTCCCTGCCGTAACGGCTTACTTGCTGCAGACCGTCAAAGAATGCATAAAACCAGATCAGCGGAATCAAGAACAGAAACAGCGACAGCTTGAGTACATCCAGCACATAGATGCTGCCAAGAAATAGGACCATGAGCTGCAGTCCGCGTTTTTGCAATCCCAAATACATTTGACCCGCTCCGGGGAAGGCCGATAACAAGGTGGCAAACACTTTACTCCGCCGTCCGCTCTCCCTGCCGCTCTCGAGCTCATCAAACAGCGTGCGATCGAAAAGTAATTCTCCAGCTTGCTTGCGGTGAACCAGCTGAACCACATCAAACATACAATAGAGCCAAATGATGGGCAGCATGCCCAGGAACAGCAGGAATACCGATTCGTGAGTCAAGCCCGTCAAGAACAGCAGAATCGTCCCAAGTCCGAAGAATGCGATCAGGAACGACAACCCGCGCTGCATCAATCCCAGTTGAAAATGCCCCAAACCGGGAATGAAGGACAGCAGTATGGTATAAAAGCGTTCAGACTCATCACTCTTTTCCTGGCGAATCTCCATCGGCCGTCCATATTCATCGTGTATAATCGTTACAGGCGTATATCGGATTAAGGCAATTAGCAGGTCGAGCATGCTAATCCCCCAGATCATTAATGCTCCGAGAATTCCGAGCACAAAAGCCGCATCGGAAGCCGTCATGATCCCGAGCACAAATCCGCCAAACAAGCTACCGAAGAACAAGAACGGATATAGCAGGGCACGTCCCTTTCTCCCCCAATAATAATGGCCGAGGCCCGGAAGGACATTTAATATAAAGGCAAACCCTTTACTTTTTTGCGGTTGCACAAGGCATCTTCCTTTCATTTTTCTTATCGGGATAATAGCTGGTCAAGCCAGCCTGTTGTTTTTTCCACCCATTGTTTACTGTAAGAAGGTGTTTCGGATAATGGAACCTCACTGTTCATATCGCCGGGAAGAAGTCGGTCAAATGCCCCGGTGAAGAGGAACAGCATGGTAATGGAAGCGGCAATGGTGTAGTGAACGATCGCGCGTTCGTACCATCGCTTTGGACGTTCCTGAATCCGCAGCGGTGCTTTATGGGTGTAAGGCTTAATTTGTTCGTGTTCCAGCACCTGCTGGGTAAATGCTTCCGCGTCTGAGAGGCTAGGGAGTTCGGAATCAAGCTCCGCCAGTACCTGCATATAGATCTCCAGCACGCTGTCATCCAATAACATGAGCTCTTCATAAGAAGACCGTTCTTCTGCCGAGCCTTCTCCTCTAACATATCGTTCCGTCAGCATCTTAAGCTCGTTACCCTTTACGTTCATTTCCATTCCTCCTCCTTCCACGATTTCCGAATCCATTGTCTGGCCCGGTATAATTTCGATTCCACCGTCTTGACCGTGACATCCATCTCGGCTGCGATTTGTTCGTAGTTTTTCTCTTCCAAATAAAAAGCCGTTATAATGGCGCGGTGATTGTCCGGCAATTGTTTAATTTTCTCTCGAAGTTCCTCTCTTCTCTCCTTCTGTACGAGCAGAGAAACCACGTCTTCGTCCCGGGAAGGGAGTTTATCCAGCACTTCATCATGTTCGCCGTGCAGCTGCTCCGGCGGTTTACGGGAAAGCTTCCTCTTCATATCAATCGCTTTATTTAGCGTGATGCGTGTAATCCAGGTTTTAAACCCTTCAGATCGGTACTGGGGGAGAGCTTTGTATACTTGAATAAACACTTCCTGCGACGCATCTTCCGCTTCCTTGGCATCCCGCAGGACCGAGTATGCCGTATGGAACACGTGCTGGCTGTAATGGTTCACCAGTTCCCGAAAGGCTTCTTGATCCCCTTGCAGGATGCGCGTGATTAACGTTTCAGCATCAATAACTCTCCCCTCCTTCCCAAATACATAGACGTCAGCTTTGAAAGCTGCCCCTGCACTTTTTTCGAAAAAAAATTTTGGATAATATAAAAAAAAAGACCAATACAGCCTGTCCCATAGTCTGCCCATACCGGCGAAAACAAAAAAAGAACGTCTATCGACGCCCTTTGGAAAGTGACAGGATCATGCCGCTAAGAACAAATAGAACATTCATCACAAAATGCATAACCATCACGGGAACTAGACCTTTCGAACGAATAGTCACGCCATAGATAGATGGAATGAAGTCCATTGAACCCATACGATGGTGGCGATCATGATGATCAAGCAGGTGATAAATCCACCTGGGCGATTCGTTACTTGCAAGCTTTTCTCGCCCATTCTGTAACTCATATTATGATACCCTTCTATAATGACCGGATCAACTAGAGATTTGCACCTCATCTATTTCTAATGGCTCCACCACATTTAGCAGAAACGAACGCCCGCTCAAATATTCACGGATATAGGCTAGCGCATAGATTTGCTCACTCTTCAGACTTTCTGTTTCTCTTGGATTGGAGGCATGGTGGCTGTAGTTCTCCATCATAATCATGATGAAAAAGCACTCCAGAGACTGAATATAATCCGAGCCCAATTTCCGCACGCTTTCATATCCTTGCAGCACTTTAAATCGTTGGTTCGGAACAAGTGACAACATGACCGCTGCCAGATCGTAAAGAAAAAAACCGTAGCCACACCTACCGAAATCAATCGGGTGAGGAAGGCCACCTTCAAACACCACATTCCCCAGATGTAAATCGGCATGAATGAGTCCATAATTGCAATCATCAGTCTTCATCTGATCAAGCTGGGATAAAACCTTTTCAGCTGCGAGTTGATACAGTGACCATGAGACTTCTGACAAAAAAGTTCCTGCATATCGCTCCAACTTGGCGAGTGCTTCTCTATAGCTGTTCATCCCCCATATGGGTCTCCGGAAATCAGATGAACTTTCGAAGCCAAGTGCCACTTCATGTAGTCTGGCTATCAAGACACCTACCTGATATGCTTGATCTTCTGTAAGTCTTTCATGGGCATGCAGACCATCCACCCACTTCATCACGGTGACATAAGGAGATCTGAATCCATGCTCCGTACCGATTTTCAACATTCTTAATCCATTTGGAGTGGTTATACCTGACGGCACTTTGATACCTGCGGTAATAAGGGCATCCAGGAATTGAAGCTCCAGGTCTATTTCATTACTGGACCGTCGATCCGAATGAATTCTCAATAAGTATGTTTCATTTAAGTTGGTCCTAACTTGATATGTAATCGTGTCCGAAATACCGATAAACTCAATCTCAACCCATCTCAGGTTATACTGCTGAAGTGCCGATACCGCAACCCTCTTGGCCCTAGCGAGCAGCGCACACCGTTGTTCTTCTGTTGCAAGTTGAAAAAAATCATTCATGAACTCACCTCTGCTCTATCGTTTGAACGTTCTTCCAATGATTATAATTCCCCAGCATCTGCCCTTCCTATATAAGGATTGATTTAAAATGACTTTTATACATAAGAAAAAGCCACATCAGAATCGTTCCAATGTGACTTTGTATTACTTGTTTTTGGTATATACGATTTTCTTGATGGAATCGCAGGATAAACAAAATTGAGAAGAAAGCTGATCAATCGTAGCGCCCGACGCAAACAACTGCCGGATTTCCAGGTTTCTTTTCTTCAAATACACCCGGCTGCCCGAGTTTTCTCCCCATTTCTTGCGCAATCCTTCAGGTTTAGGGATGTACACCATCCCGCCCTGTACATATTTCTGTACTTCCTTCAACAGTTCCTCTGGAAGTATAATATCCGCGTTTATATATTTCATGGTAGCTCTGCTCCTTAAAATTAAAATAAAGGTTTTAAGGATGCAAAGTCCATTTAGATAAACGGCCTCTCTACACGAGGTAATCAGGCGGTAACTTTCTCATCGCTCCATGCAAACAACCGCCGTTGTTCATCAAATAGACTTTGCATAGAGCTCATTGTCAATCTTCCCATCATATTCAGGCCCTCCCTTCAAAATAATGACATTCCGACTGGTTATGACCATTATAACCGATGTTACGCGAAAAATCGAAGTGATCTGTCTCATCTACAAGCCGATTTCAAACCGCCAAGCTGGCAAACGACCGAAACATCTCCTCCACGGTGTCGAAGCAATAGGTTGGCTGGCATGCCGCCAGCTCTTCCTCGGAACCATAACCATAGCCTGCAGCGATGCTGTGTATCCCGCAGTTCCGGGCTCCAATCAGATCATGCTTCCGGTCTCCAATCATAACGGCTCCAGGCGTCTGAATACGGCACGTATCCAGAACATGTTGAATGATTTCGGTCTTGGCGGACCGGGTGCCGTCCAGCTCGCTTCCACACACCATGGAAAAATAAGCGGATAGCTGAAAATGCTCTAGAACCGTTTCGGCAAAATCCGTAGGTTTGGAGGTAGCGACATACAAGCGGCGCCCTTGGGATAACAGCAAATCCAATAATTCGCGTATGCCGCCATACACCTCATTCTCATAAAGGCCGGTGTCCTTGTAATATCCACGGTAGCTAAGAACGGCTTCCCATGCCTTGGCTTCACTAAAATGATATTTCTCTATGAAGGACGCCTGGAGCGGGGGACCGATAAAACATTCCAGCTCGGAAAGATCACTTACATTAATCCCATGTTTACCGAGTGCGTACTTCACGGCTTTCGTAATGCCTTCACGCGGATCCGTCAAAGTGCCATCCAAATCAAATAGAATATGATTGTATCTCATTCGATCATTCTCCTTCAAACATGATTCCTAAGCCAGATCCTTGATTTCCAGGAGATCCCTGATCGTATAAGCAGGTCGATGATGATCACTTAAAACGGCCCCCTGGCGATTATAATAACAAAAATCAATTCCGGCTCTCGTTGCTCCTTCATAATCATCCGTAAGCGAATCCCCTATGTACAGCACTTCGTCTGGACCCACTTCCAATTCCTGCAAAGCGAGTTCAAAGATCCGCGGGTCCGGCTTCCAGCACTTCACCTCATCCGAAATGATAAAGGAGTCAAAATAATGAAACAATCCTCCTGTTGTCAGGCGTTTACGCTGTGCTTCGCCAATGCCGTTAGATATCACCCCTAGCGTAACATCGCCATGCAGGTGTTCTAAAATAAGATCGGCATTCGGCTCCATATGGTTGGAACTGCAAAACAACCCCCAGTAGGTTTCTGAGATCTCCCGGAACTGACGAAATTCCCTCTTCAACCTCAGGAATGTGTCCGTGAAGGAATGCTCCAGCACCTGCCTGATATCGTGATTGTTCTGAATTCGGTTCATCCAATAATTAAAATTAATCGGTCCAAACGTGCTCCAAAATTCCTCCCACGTCAGTTCCTCATGCAGCCGGTAGTGCTCCAGGGCCTGCTGCATGCATTTCTGCTCACTTTGGTTGTAATCCAGCAGTGTGTTGTCCAGATCAAAAATAATCGCTTTATATCTCATTTTTCTCTCCCCTCACGTCCATCGGCTGTAAATAATTGAATTCGCTAACGTGGGGATATTCTCCTGCCATTGACAGCTCGTGGCTGCACATACCTGCCAACCAACCATCCCCAGAGCCAAAAAACAGACTCTGTGGGATCGATATTAATTAATAAAACTCTCTGCAATTTCAAGAACTTCCTCTTTCTTAAGAGCAACTTTATTATTTAACGATATATGATAATAAAGGTCATGCTGCTCATCCACCCAAGCCAGGCCCTGATTAAAATAAGCGTCCGCATATTTAACGTAAATCATCTCGTGGCCCTTCACGAGCACTTTTTCAACATGATCCGCTTCGGTAAAATGGATTTCCTGTTTGGGGTTCATTCTGCTACGTTTGGCTGCGATTACGCCAATCGAGGTCTCCATATCACTGCCTTTTACGTAAATTAGCGAAACGCTACTCACGCTTGGTGGTTTAATCTCCTTAATAAATACCTTTTTACTCGTAGTTGAAGCTTCTGCCTGTCTAATCAGCTCATTTTGAATATCATAATAAGCTTTCGTTGGCTCTCCCTCATGAAACAAATCGGAAAGATCAAGGTTAAAGGATAGGTAACCTTCATTAAATGAATACTCATTTAATAGCCGGGAAGGAACCTTCATATTAGGCATCCCGCGTTTCTTGGCTTCCTCTTGAAACACACCGAGCGCTCCAAGAGAAATGGAACCCGCTTCAAATTCGAGCAATGTATCCTTTCCGTATAACTCTTTCTTCAAGTCATTCATCTCTTGGTTATGTATATAATAGGCGATGGCTTGGCCCGGCAAAGCCGAGCGCCAGGCTAAACTTCTGGAAGCGGTATCGAGGGAATGCAATCGATCCTGCTTTTCTTGTAATTCCTTGGACACTTCAGGCTTAGGTTTGGTCTCCAGCACCACTTTTCCGTCTTCGCTGCGAATCTGTATCAGTTCGGTTGCGGCGTAAACTGTCACCGACAGCGAAGTCACTAGCAGCAGCGACGCTGCCATCACGAGTGGTCTTCTTAACATGTTGGGCTGAGGTTTCTTTGCGGGTAGGCAAGCAATCCGTTCCATGACTGCATCCCTGACATCAATGATATAATGGCTCTTTGGGTCCTGCTCTATCAGCTTTTCTTCCACGTCATTTCGTTTAACCTCCACTGTAGATCCCCCTCTCTGTCAACCATCCACTTTTTTATTTTTTGTATCAGGCGGCTGTAGCGTTTTTTGACCGAATCCTTGGTTTTATCGAGAATTAATCCGATTTCCGCAAAGCTTTTTTCCTCAAAAACCCGCAGAATAAGCAGGTTCCGCTCCTCCGGGGACAGCCTACGAAGAGCACGCTCCATGGACTCGCCAATGATATATTTTTGGGCCTCCTGCTCTGCGCTTGCCGCTTGCTCCTTATCCTCTCTCAACAAAGGTGCAATGCTATAGAAGAATCGTTTCCTTCGCAGCATATTTAGACAATGGTGATAAGCAATCTTGTATAACCATGAAGAAAAGGAGGTCTTTGGCTCATATGTCTCCAGCTTCTGATAAGCCTTGACCATAATCTCCTGCACGGCATCCTCCGCATCCTGCCGCTGGTTCAATAGTCTCCAGCAATACATGAAAATCTGCTGTTGATACGCCTCGACGATATGTACAAAGGCTTGCCGATCCCCGTTTAAAACTTGTTCTATGGATTCTTCTAGGCGCAAGTCTTTAGCCCCTGAATTCATTGGTTGAAAGCTCACTCCGTTATTCCCCCTTTCATCAGCAATCCATTGTTCAGGTGCCTTCATAAGCTTTAACACATGGCAGCGGAATAAAGGGACATCTTTTTTAAATACGGATTGTAGTTATTTTTGAATAGCTGCTTCTAATGCACCTTCCATCATGAACCAGATGGCTTGGAAAGGGAATGCAGAATATTGCACATAAAATAGCCCCACAAAGTGGAGCCTATGCTTTGATGCTTATTCCAAATACTTTGCGGGGACCCCAAAAACATATAAATGCGATTAAAGAATTGCTTTTGCTCCGCTGAAAACTTATACATTCTCTAATCTAAAAAAGCACGCCCATAAGGACGTGCTTCTCATCTATCTTCCGATATTTCTGAATTTCTGCGTATAGGCCTTGGCATCCTGTGCGGTACGCACCCGATTGCGGCTCCATTCAAGCAGGATCCGGTCAATGTAGCGGAAATGCAGTTTGCCCGCAAACACCGCTTCTTTCAGAGCCAAGAGGATCAACTCGTCCGGATAGCGATCCGCATCAACCCAGCCGGAGATCGTTTCCAGCTCCATGGGCGATAACGGACGGCCAAACTCTTTTTCGAAAATGGTGAACAAATTCCGCTCTTCCTTCTCAGGAACGGGATTCCCCGATGCAGTTGATTTGTCGGTAGCAGGACGGGCATTCAACAGCGGAGACGCAAACTTGGTTCCATCAGGGGTCTTTTCCTTGTGCTCTTCAGCCAGGCACGAAGCAAGCTTTTCATACAATCCGTGGAGATTGTAGCGCTCGTAATGAATCCCCTGTGTTTCGTCCACATACTCATCAATTCCGATCAGCCCTACCTTCATCAAGCGCTGCAAGCTGGTAGCGATGAATCCGGTGGGAGCCCCCGTCACTTCCGCAAGCTCCTCCAGCGAAGGAAACGTCTTGAACTCCACCTGCTGATAACCAATCAAATGGATCACCAGCATGGCTTCACGGTCGCTTAACCCAAGTGACCGGTAATGCCGGAGCAAGGCGTAAGGAATGATCGCCATTCCTTCGCTCATGCCGGCAGCGGCGCCGGCCGTCCAGCCATTCACATCCGTGTCCACGTTACCGTCGTGGTCCATAGACTTACCTCTCACGGCTTACGGATACAACCGGTACAGGGTCCGTGGGAACGGAATCGTTTCACGCACATGGTCCAAGCCGCAAATCCAGGCAACGGTACGCTCAAGACCTAAACCGAAGCCGGAATGAGGCACGGTGCCGTATTTACGCAAATCCATATACCATTGATAGGTTTCCATCGACAGATCATGCTCCTTGAAACGCTCTTCAAGCAGCTGTGGATCGTCTATCCGCTGCGATCCGCCAATAATCTCGCCATAACCTTCCGGAGCGATCATATCCGCACAAAGTACGACTTCCGGACGATTCGGATCCGGCTTCATATAGAAAGCCTTGATTCCCGCCGGGTAATGCGTAATAAAGACCGGTTTGTCATACTTCTCAGCAATAGCTGTTTCGTGTGGCGCGCCAAAGTCTTCACCCCAAGGGATATCAAAATCTTGCGTATGCAGGAATTCAATAGCCTCATCGTACGTAATCCGCGGGAATGGTGCCTGGATCGCCTCCAGCTTCGAAATGTCGCGACCGATCGTTTCAAGCTCCTGGCGGCAGTTTTTAACCACGGATTGCACCACATGACTAATGAACTGCTCCTGCACGCGAAGGCTCTCCTCATGGTCTGTGAAGGCCATCTCAGGCTCAATCATCCAGAACTCGATCAGGTGACGGCGGGTTTTGGACTTCTCGGCACGGAACGTCGGCCCGAAGGAGTATACCTTACCGAGCGCCATGGCGGCAGCTTCCATGTACAACTGTCCGCTCTGGGTCAAATAGGCATCCTCATCAAAATACTTCGTGTGGAACAGGTTGGTTGTACCTTCCGCGGACGTTGGGGTCAAAATCGGCGGATCCACAAGCGTAAATCCGTTGGTATCAAAGTAATCTTGAACCGCACGGATAATTTCAGCACGGATCACCATGATCGCACGTTGTTTCTGTGTACGAAGCCACAGATGACGATGGTCCATCAAATAATCGACACCATGCTCTTTAGGCGTAATCGGATAGTTTTCCGTAAGATGTATAATTTCAATGCCGGTAACCGTCATCTCATAACCCGATTGGCTCCGCGGCTCTTCACGTATAACACCCGTCACATACAAAGAGCTTTCTTGTGTCAGGCTTTTCGCGTCATCCCATACTTGTTCGGATACTTCGCTCTTCACAACAACACCCTGGATATATCCGGACCCATCGCGAAGCTGCAGGAATTGAATCTTCCCGCTGGAACGCTTGTTGTTGATCCAGGCGCCGATTGTGACGGTCTCACCGACATGCTGGTTGACGTTACGAATCACACTTTTGGTGGCCATGCTTAAATCTCTCCCTTATATCACTACTATTTAACGGTTGGAAGCTTGTACGATACGATGCGTATCCCGAGCAATAACCAGTTCTTCGTTGGTAGGGACCACAAGTACCTCGACCTTCGAATTCGCCGCAGAAATACGGCGTGGCTCGCCGGAACGAATGCTGTTCAGCTCCTCATCCAATTCTACTCCGAGATAGGTAAGCTGCTCAAGCACTCTTTGACGAAGGACGATCGAATTCTCGCCGACGCCCGCAGTAAATACAATGACATCCACGCCATTCATGGCAGCAGCGTAAGACCCGATGTATTTACGAACACGATACTCATACATTTCAAAGGCCAACGTGGAGCTCGGATCGCCTTTTTCCATGCCTTCCGTAATCTCACGCATATCACTGCTGATTCCGGAGATCGCCAATAGTCCGCTATGCTTGTTCAGCATGGAGTTCACTTCATTGACGGTCAGCTCTTCCTTGTTCATTACAAACGGTACGATTGCCGGGTCCAAATCACCGCTGCGCGTACCCATCATGAGCCCTTCCAGCGGGGTCATCCCCATGGAAGTGTCGATGGATTTCCCGCCTTTTACTGCTGTCAGGGAAGCACCGTTACCGATATGGCAGGTAATGATCTTCAGATCCTCCAGTGGCCGGTTCAGGAATTCTGCCGCTGCCTGGCTGACATAGGCGTGAGATGTACCGTGCGCACCGTAACGACGTACTTTATATTTATTATAAAGTACTCTCGGAATAGCGTACAGGTATGATTTCTCCGGCATCGTCTGATGGAACGCCGTATCAAATACAACGACCTGCGGAACGCCCGGCATATTGGTTTCTGCTGCCTTAATCCCCATCATCGATGCGGGATTGTGCAGCGGAGCCAAATCGAACAAGCGACGGATTTCCGCTTTGGCATCACTGTCAACGAGCGCGGATTCTTTAAAAGATTCCCCGCCGTGCACTACGCGGTGTCCAACGGCCTGAATGCTTTCGATAGAATCGATCACACCGTGCTCCTCGTTTGTAAGCATGCCCAGCACTTTGCGGATCGCCGTGGTATGCTCCAGAATTTCGCTGACTTCCGTAACATCCTGTTTTCCCGTCGGCTTATGCGTCAGAATCGAGGAATCCATACCGATCCGCTCAACCAAGCCTTTTGCCAATACGGATTCATCCGTCATGTTGTACAGTTGATACTTCAGTGAAGAACTACCTGCATTAATTACGAGAATATTCATACCCGGTCACCATCCTTATCGTACTTGAAAAAGCCTTCTCCGGTTTTGACGCCCAGTTGCCCTGCGCGGACCAGTTTCTTCAAGACAATCGATGGACGGTATTTCAGTTCGCCGTACTCGCGGAACATGCGTTCCAGCGCAGCGAGGATGGAATCCAAGCCGAAACGGTCGGCCATCTCAAGCGGTCCATGCTGGAAGTTATATCCGATTCTCATCGCGTCATCGATATCTTCCGCCGAAGCCACGCCTTCCTGCAGCAGATGCATCGCTTCGTTGATCATGAGGGTAATCATGCGGGTTGTAACGAAACCTGGAGACTCATACACCATGATGCCTTTTTTATCCGAAACTTCTTCAACAAAGCGTTTTGTTTCTGTAAACGTATGTTCCGAAGTTTTCAGGCCGCGGATGATTTCAACAAGGTCTACCTTGGAAACAGGATGAATGAAGTGCATGCCAATAACACGCTCAGGATATTTGGTAGAGCTGGCGAGCTCCGTCAAACTAAGCGTGGATGTATTACTTGCTAATATCACATGGCTCGGACATACTTGATCGAGCTGTGTAAATACTTCTTTCTTCGCTTCCAAGTCCTCTATAATGGTCTCAATCACCATATCGCAGGTGCTAAGCTCGGCAAAATGAGTTACTTTTTGAATCCGGTTCAGTATAAGTTTCTTCTCTGCTTGCGTAATTCCCCACTTCTCCAGTTGTTTATCTAGACTGGTCTCAATCATTCGGTATGAATAGTCCAGTTTCTCTGGAGTTTTCTCTACGAGCAGTACGTCAAGACCTTTTGCAGCCAGCATCTCCGCAATGCCCTGCCCCATGGTCCCGCCGCCTACAACGCCGATTTTTTTGAAGTACATGGTTTCTACTCCACCCTTTCCATTATCTCTATACTTTATTGTACCCCTATTTGTCGAAAAATACAGTTTAGAGCACAAAGTATAATCATATCTTAGCACGACAAAAAAGTAAAAAAAAATGACCAGCATAACAATTTATGCTGGTAAAAGCGCGTTTTCACGAAATTGACAACGAAATTGTTCCCCAGAGAGGATTTCTTCCTTTAAAAGGATATCAAGAGAATTGTCGAATATTGGCCGTTTTTGTCCTAAGAGATTCTTAGTGCGGTTCATTAACTCTTCCAAAATCACATTATTCTCTTTCATTAACTCTTCAGTTGTTACCATATTCATGTTAACAATGCCCAGCGACGTCAAACCCGACTTCATCATCGTCTCCACGATGTTCAGCGATTGCTCAAAGTCATTGCTTGAACCTGTGCTTCGACCCCCGTAAAAGATCTCTTCGGCGGCCGCACCGCCAAGCGCGATCATAATTTGCTCTTCCAGGAAGGATTTTGTGTACAGATATTGTTCCTCCTGCGGGTTATGACGAACATAACCAAGTGCCTTACCACGCGGGCTGAGGGCAACTTGTTTCACACTGCCGGGACGCACAAGCTCTGCCATGATAGCATGTCCCAATTCATGGATGGCAACGCGCTTCTTCTCTTCCAAATTCGATTCGCGATCAGAACGCTCACCCATCATGACCTTGTCAATCGCCATGGCTAAATGACGCTGATGGATAAACTGCTCATTCTCACGCATCGTATAAATGGCCGCTTCATTCATGACGCTCTCAAGCTGTGCACCCGAGAAGCCGTAAGCTTCCTCGGCGATTTTCTCCAAGTCAACATCTTCATGCAGCGGCTTATTACCCGCATGCAGATTCAAGATATGAGTGCGTCCCTTCTTATCCGGAAGATCTACTTGAATATGACGGTCGAATCGGCCTGGACGCAGCAGTGCGCTATCCAGCATTTCTTTACGGTTTGTTGCTGCGATAACCAGAATGCGAGGAGTATCCTGTGAATAGATGCCATCCATCTCGGTTAGTAGCTGATTCAGTGTCTGGTCGTACTCGCGCTGCTGGCCGCCTTCGCGTTTACCGCCAATGACATCGATCTCATCGATGAAAATGATGGCGTTTTGTTTGTTTTCTTTTGTCGCACGATTCCGGGCATCCTTAAACAAATCCCGGATGCGCCCCGCACCAACACCGACGTACATCTCAACAAATTCACTGCCGGATGCAGCAACAAAGATCGAATCCGTATAATGGGCAGCGGCTTTCGCCATCAACGTCTTCCCTGTTCCCGGAGGCCCGGTTAGGAGAATGCCCTTCAATGGACGAATGCCGAATTTCTTAATGTCTTCATGACGAATCAGAAAATCCAATGCTTCTCGCAGTTCTTGTTTAGCATTATCCTGCCCGCCGATTTCTTCGAACGTCAGCTTGGCAGGTCCGCTCTTTTTCCGCTTGCGCTCATTCCCTGCGCCTACAGCAATACCGCCTTTCATTTTAGCGATAAACAACAAGCCGCCTACAAGTCCTGCAGCGATGAGCAAGGGCACGATGTTCACACCGACAAATACAAGGAATACCAGTAATACGGGAATAAAGCCTAACATGATTTCTTTAGCTAATTTAGGCATGATTCCACACCTCCATGCTGCCAGGCTGACGCGGCAAGATTATAAATTTACCAGACTTGCCGTCTGACAAGCTGACATAGACATTGGTGTCATCGATGGTTGCTTTTGCTTTCAAATTCGGAGACTGGGCAGCAAGCTGCTCGAGCGATGATTGAATATCAGTATACTGCTTATTATCCATTGCTTCGGCGACTGAGAGCATGGCCTTCTCCCACCATTGATCCAGTGCTTCCGAGGAATGGTCCTCCACCTGGATTTTCAATTCCCGCTTGCCAATCACAGACTTGCCTTCCTTCTTAATATGCTGAACCAAACCTTGTAAATTTGTATCTGGAGCCAAATCGAGATTCAAAGTAACGGTATTCTGTTTAATATCTATATGAGAATCCTTCACGCCGTCATATTGCGACACAACATTTGCCAGCGGATTTTGCAAAGCCATCTGCCGATACAGAAACCATCCGCCAAAGAGAACCGATGCTGAGATCACGACAGTCAGCATGATAGGTACAATGCGTAGTTTCATGAAGTTCCTCCTTCATTTCCTATATGAAATTTTGTCTATCATTTTGTGACACAATAGTACATATAACAACGATATATTTCGATGCATGTAATTTATATGCTCGTTTTGTACAAGTACGAGTATATCACATCTTATATACTTTTTCATGCATGTCTGTGAAAATATTTAGAACAGTTTTTCCATATTCTTTCTGAATGCGCTTACATGTTGGAGAAAAAGAGAGGCACCCTATGAATTTTAAAGGGCGCCTCGCTTACTGCATTTTTATTGATTTGGAAGAATAATGTCATTCCCGATGGTGTTACCATCTTGAAAACGATAAAACCGATAGCCGCGCTGACCGTTGTGTTCATACTGCAGCTGCCATGCATACTCGCCCTCATACATTCCAGGCAGCAACCGCTTAATTTCAACGCCAGGCAATTCGTTATAGATCTGATCCCGCATCTGGGCTTCTGACATTCCCGTTTTCAATAAAACGGACTGGACAGCGTCAGCACCTTCAACAGGTACGTTGTCATCCGTAAATTTCACCCATACCATACGATCTTGATTGTCTTGATCCTTCCCGCTTACCACCCAATAGTTATTATCCTCGCCCCACACCGATTTATAGGTCTTCCCGGACGTAACCAATTGGCCATGCTGCTTCGCGGCAACAATTGCCATTCTTTCTTCATTCCAAGTATCTTTCATAACATATGAATAATAGAGCTGTAAACCAAGCAGCAACAGCAGCACGATGGACACACTCAGCAAAATCCACTTCGTTTTTTTCTTCAAATCCGTCTTCCTCGCTCCCCTTGATTATTCCCTAGAGGGTTGTAAGACGCTCAAAGGCACGCTGCGCTTCCCGGCGGATACGTTCCTCATCAAGAGTAAGACTCGCGCCATTCTTCACGACCTGCTTGCCGTCAACCCATACATGCTCTACATCCTTCGCACTGGCTGAGTAGATAGCGTGTGAAATATAATCGGTCCGTGGAAGGAAGTGCGCTTGATCCGTGTTCAGTGCGATCATATCTGCTTTCATTCCTACCGCAAGTGTGCCGATATCCTCAAGGAACGCCGATCGGGCTCCATACTCTGTTCCCATCCGAAGCGCTTCGGATGCTGGAATGGCTGTTGGGTCCCCACTTACACCTTTATGGATCAGTGCAGCCAGTCGCATCTCTTCAAACATATCCAGATTATTATTGCTCGCAGGTCCATCGGTACCCAATGACACAGTGACCCCAGCTTTCAGCAGTGCAGGCACGCGTGCAATGCCGCTGGCAAGCTTCAAATTGCTTCCTGGATTATGCGACACCATAACTTGATGCTTGGCCAGGATTTCGATTTCTTCATCGGTCAGATGGACGGCATGCGCAAGCAGCGTTGGCCGGGAGAACATGCCAAGCTTCTCCAAATGGGCAACAGGGCGAAGTCCGTAGTCTTTTACATTCTGAGCTACTTCCGTTTCCGTTTCGGACATATGCGTATGCAAAGGCAGATTCAAATCATGCGATGCCTGAACGAATTTTTCGATGAAATCCGGCGGGCACGTATAAGGTGCATGCGGCGATATCATCGTCGTAATTCTCCCGTCAGCCTTGCCATGCCAGTCTTTTGCGAATGCCACCGCCTCATCCAGCTTCTGCTGCTGTACCTCAGGCGGACATAATCCGATGACGCCGCGCATTAGGACGCCGCGCATTCCTGAGTCCTGCACAACCTTGGCAACCTGATCCATATGATCATACATATCCACAAATGTCGTGGTTCCGCCTTTGATCATCTCCAGCACGGAGAGTGCGGTTCCCCAGTATACATCGTCGGCCGTGAATTTGGCTTCCATAGGCCACATTTTTTCCTGAAGCCATACCTGCAGTGCCAGATCGTCGCCATAACCGCGGAGCAGGGACATCGCCGCATGTCCGTGCGTGTTCACTAACCCCGGTAGGAAAAACAGATGAGTTCCGTCGATAACTTCTGTTCCCTCTTGGACGGTTGGCTCTTCTTCACCCAGATAGGTTATCCGGTCATTCTCCACAACCATATATCCGCGTAGCACGGTTCTTCCTTCCTCTAATACCGCAAACGTTCCGTTCTTAACCATCCACTTCGTTATCGTCATGTCCTGCATCCTCCTTGCCGTTATCCAAATAATAGGCCAAACTCTGCAAATCTGTAGTAAAATCAGCCGTATGAATCCTGATATGGGATGGGGCTTTCAGGATGGTTGGCGCAAAATTCAGGATAGCCTCGATGCCTGCGGCGATAAGCTGATTGGCTACATTCTGCGCTTCAAAATCCGGAACGGTGATTATCCCGATACGAATGCCGTACTCATGAACCGTCTTCTCCAGTTCCTCCATCGGCTGTACAACCAAATTGTTAATTTTCATACCAACTTTGGGAGAATACGAATCGAAAACCGCCACAATCTTCATATTGTCCTTCAGAAATGCATTGTAATTCGATAATGCATGTCCAAGATTACCGGCCCCAATCAATGCGACATTGATCTTCTGGTCCAGCTTTAGAATCTGGCGAATTTTCTCGATCAGATAAGATACGTCATATCCGATCCCTTTCCGTCCAAAATCACCGAAATACGCTAGGTCCTTACGAATTTGAGCAGGATTGAGGTCCAGTTTTTGTCCCAGTTCCTGGGAGGAAACCGTGGAGACCTCCCTTTTCTGAAGCTCATTCAAATAGCGCAAGTATACAGGTAATCTGCGGACCACGGCTTCCGAAATTTTTTCCGATTTCATTCATGCTCCCCCTAATAATAGGTTAATAACTACATTTTTTTGTGACAGATCATTTCGTTCATTGTTTCACTTTTATTCAGCTTGGTTCTCTATGCCTGCCTCTTCCTGCAGCCATTCCGTAATTCGGGGAACGATCCCCTCTGTCGGCATGTGCTCCATCTTCGGCCCCGGCAAAGAATATAAGAAATATTTCCCGTAATAGGATTCAATGACCCGGGTATCGTAGACAATGACAATCCCCTTATCTTGCGCGGTCCGCACCAGTCGGCCAAATCCCTGTTTGAAGCGAATGACCGCTTGCGGAACCGAAAGTTTCATGAACGGGTTCTTCTTCTGCTGCTGCAGCAATTCGCTCTTGGCTTCGACCAAGGGATGATTCGGCGGCTGGAACGGCAGCCGGACGATCGCAAGGCAAGTGAGCGCCTCCCCGGGTATGTCTACCCCTTCCCAGAAGGAGCTCGTACCCAGCAGGACCGAAGCACTGCTATCCTGGAATCTCCGGATTAACTTGGTACGGCTGGTTCCGTCCATCCCTTGTCCCAGTACCGTAATATCGCTGGATGCCAGCGCCTCCTTCAACGGCTCGTGAACCTGACGCAGCATGCGGTACGAAGTGAACAGCACAAGCATGCGGCCATGCGTAGCGATTGCCGTATCGGCCAATGATTGCACAAGTGTATTCACAAAGAGTGCATCCCCGACCGAGCCCTTCACGCTCGGAAAATCGCGCGGCACGACAAGGAGGGCCTGCTCCCTGTAATTAAACGGGGACGGCAGCAGAACCGTGTTCAGGTTGCCGCTATCTGCCGCTTCCTGAAGACCCAAGTTCTCGATCATGAACTGAAACGATTTATCCACCGACAAGGTCGCCGATGTCAGGATCACGCTTTGTTTCTTGTCAAAAAACAATTCCTTCAAGTGGGTGCTAACATCTACAGGCACTGCATAAAGCTGCAGCGATTTGCCGCGGAAATTCCCGTTAGCCTCCATCCAGTATACCGTGCCTTCATCATTCAGAGCCATGAAAGACCTCAGGTCCTCGCGGTGTGCGGCCAGGTCCTTAAACAGACCCGATAGGTCTGTTAACAAACTGTCCGCGCTGTAGTCGTCCAGATCTTCCTTCATCTCGGCGATCAGCTTGTCACCCTTGCGAACGACATCGCCCAGCGTCACATGAATTTGATGCTCGAGCTCGGCCAGCGAATCCCAATCCTTCGGCTTCTTCAGAGGCGATAAGCGAAGCGAGAATTGACCGGCATCCCCCGGAGTCGCGTCTCCGCGTTCCGGAAGCAGTCCGAACAATTGATCGCTGAGCCGGTCCCAATTCTCTTTTGCGGTGATCAGATCCGGATAAATCCGGTCTATGATGGAGGACCACTCGACAGCCTTCTCATGCGATGATGCTTGCAGCAGCTGGCGAAGAGCCGGAAGCTGACCGCTGCGGCTGTCTTTGTACATACGAGTCAACGTATGGACCACCGAAAAATATTTCATCTGCAAGCCAAGGTGCTTGCCAGCGACATCCTCCAGATGATGCGCTTCATCAATGACGAGACGTTCATAACTCGGAAGCAGCTGATGATTCGCTTTTACGTCAGTGAACAGCTTCGAATGGTTCGTAATGACAACATCCGCGATGCCCGCTTCATGTTTGGCCCTGTGATAGTAGCATTTGCGGAACCATGGGCATGCACGGCCAAGGCAGGAATCCGAATCACTGGAGATCGTCTCCCAGAAATCCCCTCCGCGACCGCCAAAGTTCAGTTCTTCATCATCCCCGTTCTCCGTCTGGGTCAGCCAGACCAGCATCTGCGCCGCGGTGATCACATCTTCCTTCGGGGAATGAAAATCTCTTCTATTTATTTTATGTTCAAATTTTCTCAAACACAAATAATGGCCTCTTCCCTTGAAAATAGCCGCTTTAAAAGGAAAAGGAACAACCTGGGTGAGCAGGGGAATATCCCGGTCACGCAGCTGTTCTTGAAGGTTGATTGTATGCGTGCTTACCATAACCTTCTGTTCCTGCTTCACGCTTTGATAAATCGACGGCAGCAAATACCCGAGGGATTTGCCTGTTCCCGTGCCGGCTTCGATCAATAAATGTTTATTATCATCGAGGGCCTGCATCACTTCCTGAAACATCATGTCCTGGGCATCCCTGCTCTCATAATGAGGCAGCGTTTCTTTTAGACGTTCACGGACATCATTCATGTATTGCTCAAAGCTTACATCCGCCAACGGATTAGGCTCCGACTCATCCCTGGCAGGCGCAATATCGTTCCAATCGTCAACGGCCAGGGCAAATTGACGATAGTACGTATGGGTGTCTCCGGCTTGTACAGCCTGGAACTCCCTGTCAGCACGGATGCCGTCAAAGAACCAGGCCAAGTCGCTGTCCTCGTCGGCAAACAGGTCGCTTAACCGCTGCACGGTAAGGAGAGGAAGCTCATCGATCTCCTCCAGGCATTTCAGCAGTGCATAGGCTGTGGCAAGCGCATCGCTGTCCGCCTGATGCGGACGGTCATGCTCCAGACCGAAATGAGAAGAGACCATCCCGAGCTGATAAGAAGGCAGCGAGGGAAAACATATTTTTAAGAAGTGCATCGTATCTAGAATTCGGCCGCTGAACGGTAAATAGCCGCAGCGATCGAGTGCATTTTGCAAAAAGTTAAAATCAAAAGCGACATTATGCCCAACCAATACGACATCGTCGAGCATGGGCACGAGTTCCATCATCATTTCTTCCAATGACGGAGCATCCGCTACATCACTGTCGGAAATGCCGGTCAAACCGGTAATAAAAGGAGGGATCGGAATCCCGGGATTGACATAGGTGCCGTATACGCGGGAGATGCTTCGATCCTCTTCGATGATGGCCAGTCCAACCTGAATGATCTCATCTGCTGACTGGTTGCCCGTGGTTTCAAAATCCAATACGGCAAATTTCATTTCGATAAAATCCCTTTCCTCCAGACTAATTAACAGCATACCAGAAGTTGCGGGTTTTGAACATTCCGGGTAAAAAATCCCCCGTTTCTCCTCCATCGCTCCATACGGCAAGAAGCGATACCAAAGTCTCAGTAATGAGCTCTGGCATCGCTTCTTGTAATGGCTTGATTTCTACAGCAAAGAGATCAATTGGCTGCCGTACTGGAGCTCACCGCGATTCTGCTTGCAGACCTCCAAATTGATAATGGGGTCAGGAAGTGTCGGGTCGCTGTGAATCGCCAGTGCAAAATGCTCCTCGGCTTTCCCTTGTTGTCCATTCAACACCTCGATGCATCCAAGCGCGTTGTAAATCATCGCTCGCATCTTCTTGTTGTCTGCCAGGGGCAGGATGGACACCAATACATCGGACGCTGGTATGGTTTGCCCCAAATAAAGATGGGACATCGCAATATACAGCTTGATCAGAAGGCTATCCGGAAATACCGTGGCGGCCACCTCAAATTGCTGTATAGCCGGCTGGAACATCAACAACTTGTAATAACCTTGGCCGCGAATGAATGCATCAAGCTGCAGTTCAGGCGCTTCGGTCGGTGGAAAAACAGGAGGTGAGGCGGCACTCTCGCGGAAGATAGCCATCTTCTCTTCAAAATGGAGCCATTCCTCGATAATGCCCTCGCTCATGCTTTTGAGCATGTTCCAGTTCTGTACCAGCGCCTGTTTTTGGGGACCTTGAGCAGAAGGGTAATGCTTCACAATTTCATCTAACATGTTGTTCATTTCAGCGAATACATGTTGAAACATAGCTGCATCCCACCCTTAGCGGAAAAATGAGATCAGTGCGTCGACCTGAACTCATTTTCTGTAGAAGTCGGTCTTTTCATCCCTTTAAGGTCCCGACACATTTTGGCTCTTAGGAGACCATTTAGAGAACCGCGGCGTGAACCTCACGATATTCCGTGTTAACCGGCTTATTCATTTCGTCAACGATCACAACCGTTGGGGTATGATTGTCGTATTCCTCTTTAGACATCATGGCATAAGAAATGATAATGACGTTGTCGCCAGGCTGTACAAGCCTTGCAGCTGCCCCGTTCAGACAAATCACACCACTGCCGCGTTCGCCTTTGATCACGTACGTTTCCAAACGGGCGCCATTGTTATTGTTCACGATTTGAACTTTTTCATTCTCCAAAAGGTCTGCAGCCTCCATTAGATCCTCATCAATGGTAATGCTGCCCACATAGTTCAGATTGGCTTCCGTCACCGTTGCGCGGTGGATTTTGGATTTCATCATTGTTCTAAACATGGGATCCCCCTACTTTTGGTTGAAGTAACGCATTGTCAATGAGACGGGTGCGGCCAAATCGTACGGCCAGCGCCATAATGACGGTTCTGCCTTCATCCGCAATGCGATATGAATCTTCCACGGGAACAAGTTCCGGGAAAGTGAGCAATTCTGCATAATCAATATCAGCGAGCGGGGACTGGGATATAGAATCCCGAAGATGAACACGGATCTCTCCTGCCGTTGTCGCTTGTCCCTGCTGGATCATCTCCTGAGCGGTCCGCAAAGAGCCCGACAGCACAAGTGCCTGTTCCCGCTCTTCCGGCTTCAAATACACGTTGCGTGAGCTTAGAGCAAGGCCGTCAGATTCGCGGATGATCGGACAAGGCACGATGGTTACGTCCATGTTCAAATCTTGAACCATTTGCTCAATGACGGCTACCTGCTGGGCATCCTTCATTCCGAAGAAAGCATAGTCAGGTTTTACGATATTAAACAATTTGTTAACAACCGTGGTAACACCGTCAAAATGCCCGGGACGGGAGGCCCCGCACAACAAAGACGTAATTTCCGATACAGCGATTTTGGTTTTGGTCGGCTGGGGATACATTTCCTGAACCGTGGGAATAAAAACCACATTCACCCCTTCGGATTCCGCCAACGCCAGATCGCGTACCTCATCCCGGGGATAGGTCTCATAATCCTCACCCGGTCCGAATTGAATCGGATTGACAAAGATACTGACAACCACCGTACCTGCCATTTCTCGCGCCTTACGCATCAGGCTGGCGTGTCCTTCATGCAAATAACCCATCGTAGGCACAAGTCCTACCGAACCACTGCCGGATTCCCAGCGGTCCTTAAGTTCTGATCTTAATTCCGCAATGGTGCGAATCACTTTCATGATGTCGTGCCCACCTTTTCCTTTTTGCTTCCATATAATGTTGTTGTCGTTTCGGAAGCCTCATGATTCTCGGCCTTGAAGACATGCTCCTCCGCCGGGAATGAGCGGTCCTTCACTTCCTTCACATACTGCGTAATGCCTTCACGGATGACGGAGCCTACATCAGCGTATGTTTTCACGAAGCGTTTGTCCCGATAGGGAGACGCATATTTGATTAAATCATGGAATACCAGAACCTGACCGTCGCAGTAACGACCCGCTCCGATGCCAATCGTCGGTATGCTCAGCGCTTTAGATATTTCCGCCGCAGCCTCTTCTGTAACCAGCTCCAATACAATTGCGAATGCTCCAGCCGCTTCAAGTGCCTTTGCATCATTCATGAGCCGCTGAGCGTCTTGGGCATCCTTGCCTTGGATCCGGTAGCCTCCAATTTGATTCACCGACTGAGGCGTCAGCCCGATATGACCCAGTACCGGTACGCCGGACTGTACGATCCGTTTCACGGTGCCGGCGATTTCTTCGCCGCCCTCCATTTTCACGGCATGCGCATGACCTTCCTGCATCAATCTCCGCACCCCGCGCAGACTTTCATCAATATCTCCGTGATAGGTCATAAACGGCATATCCGCTACGATAAAAGTTTCTTCCGCTCCACGAGCGACGGCACGGGTATGGTATACCATGTCGTCCAGCGTTACCGGAATTGTGGAGTTATAGCCGAGCACGACATTGCCGAGGGAATCGCCTACCAATATCATATCAATATCCGCTTCCTCCGCCAGCTTGGCGGAAGGATAATCGTACGCGGTCAGCATGGTGATCGGTACACCCTTCTTCTTCATGTTCTTCATCTTCACGATGTTCAGTGGTTGTTTGCCTGCCATTGTGACACAGCCTCCTTTGTGTAAATAAGTTAGACACAATAAAAAAAACCTTTTAGCACATACTTGCTAAAAAGTCCGAAAGGCAAAAAAGAGTCACTCGCGATCGTCCCTTCTGTCTCGGTCCTTTCGGCTCAGAGCAGAATCCAACGTAACCGGCATAACAGTTATGAAGGTGTTCTAAAAAAATAATGCTGTTCAATACCACTTGCTGTAGAGTGCAATTCGCTCATGGCGATACCGCCTCTTGGTCATAGTATAACAAAATCCAACTACGATTTCACCATGTTTCATTTACCTGGTATTAAAAAAGAATTTCACCGGAATATACGGGGATCAGCTCGTCATCTTGATTGCGGACCAGCAGCGCACCATCTCGGTTGAGTCCTGTGGCAATCCCGCTAAAACGGTCAAGGGCCGTCTGCACTTGAACTTCCCTGCCCACCGTGCCGGATAAAGCTTCCCAGAGAGAGGCTATAGGCTCGAAGCCCTGCTCGTTGTACAATTCATATAAAACCTCCATCTCCGCCATGATGGACTGGATCAGCTCTGTCCGATTGACGGTTGCTCCGCCAGCCATGCGAATCGAAGTCGCAACGCTGCGCAGCTCCTCCGGAAAATCCGATTCTTTCAGATTGGCGCTGATGCCGATACCGGCAATGCAGTAGCGCACCCTTTCGTCTTCTGTTGCAGACTCCAGCAGAATGCCGCACACCTTTTTGCCTTGATACAGAATGTCGTTTGGCCATTTGATATCGGTTTGCACACCGGCGCACTTCGTGATCGCACGGCATACCGCTACGCCTGTCAACAAGGTGAGCTGCTGGGTTAAATGCAGAGGTTGCTTCGGTCTGAGCACCAGGCTCATCCATATGCCTTTGCCTCTCGGGGAGTGGAATTTCCTGCCCATTCTCCCGCGGCCGCCCGTCTGCTCTTCCGAGATCACAAGCGTGCCTTCGGTTGCCCCTTCTTCCGCCAATTGCCGGGCATCTTCCTGCGTTGACGCCGTTTTGTCAAGCAGCTTCAGCGGTTTCCCGAAGGTTTGACTGGTCATCCCCGCTGTCAGTTGTTCCACGCTCAGTTTGTCCGGTTCATCCATCATGCGGTAGCCAAGCCGTGGAACGGCCTCGAAATCATAACCCAAATGACGAAGCTTATTGATCTGCTTCCATACGGCCGTCCGGCTGATGGACAATTTACGGCTGATCTCTTCTCCGGACAAAAACTGGCCTGAATGCTCCTGGAACATTTTCAGAAGTGCATTGTCTTGATCATAATCCTTCATTATGAATTACCACCCGCTTTGCTTCTTCAATCAACGATTCCTTATCGTTGTTAATTAAACCTGCTGCCGCTTTCTCTAGCAATTGCCCGAGAAGTTCGCCTAGCCATGGGCCCCCGCGCTTGTCCAGCGCTTCAAGCAGTTCGTTTCCGGTGATGGCCAAATCCTTCAAACTCCGAATTCGGAGTTCCCGGAGCCAACCGTCAAGCTGCTCGATTACGCTAAGTGAGGCAGACGCCGCTCCCGTTTGGTTCAACGCCGTCTGCAAATGCAGCCAGCCTTGAGCTGCCTCGGCTCCGTGGAAAAGAACCAGCTTAATCCACTGGAGCCTAGCGCTCTTGGTATCTTCCTCTTCCTTCTCTTGCAGATAGGATTCATGAAGCGCCAGCTGCTTAACGATGGCTTCCCGCTGCTTATTGGAGAACGTCCATGATCGCAGCAGTCCCTCTGCTGCTTGGGCTGAAATGCCACAAGCAAGCAGCAGCAGCGTCCAGCGGATCGTAGATTGCTCCGGCTCGATCCGATTCATTGCTTCTATCGCCTGCGTGTCATGCCCGGTATACGGAAACGGCGCTTTCATTCGGGTGTACAAGCCACTGCGGACAAACATCTCCAATCCGCGTAAGGGGGCCGGCCCTGTCAATATCTTTTCAAATTCACTGCGGATGCGCTCCATCGCAATCCAGCTTAAGGTGTCTCTCTCCGAGAGAATCCCTCTCCATGTATGCTGCGCGATGGAGAAACCGAACACGGAGGCGAAACGGATGCAGCGAACCATGCGCAGGGCGTCTTCACGGAAACGCAGACGCGCATCGCCTACGCAGCGGATTACCTCCCTGTCAATATCCGCTCGTCCGCCAAACGGATCCACCCAGGATCCATCAATCCCCCTAGCCATTGCGTTCATCGTAAAATCGCGCCGTCTCAAATCTTCCTTTACTTCTCTGACGAAAGCGACCTCCGTTGGATGACGGTGATCCTCATAACCGCTCTCCACCCGATAAGTCGTCACTTCGAAAGACTGGCCTTCCATCAGCACCGTTACGGTCCCATGCTTGATTCCTGTAGGAATGACCTTGGGAAAGACGGAACAGGTGACTTCCGGCAAGGCGGAGGTCGTAATATCCATATCACTGACCCTGCGTCCCATGTATTCATCACGGACACAGCCTCCGACCCAATACGCTTCATGTCCATGCCGAAGCAGAGTCCGGATCACGTCCGCACTCCGCTCGGCCATATCGGGATCCGCGTTGCGCCATCGTATTGAATTAAACATATCTGCCATAGTTTCCCGTTCCTTTATCCGAAAAACAACGAGAGGGTAGAGCTTAGCCGCAGACCGGCTTCAGCTCGCTAACCTCCCGTCCCAATACTCGGTAATATATTTCTTCGTACTTGCCCCGTATTAATTCATTGCAGAACATCGTCTTGGAACGATGCAGACAAGCCTTGCGCAGCCGCTCACTAAGTGCTTCATCCTTTAAAATTTCAAGCACATGCTGAGCCATCGAATAGGTGTCTCCGATAGGAGCCAAATATCCGGTTTCGCCATGTGTTATCAACTCGGGAATCCCGCCTGCCGTAGAGCCGACAGTAGGCACTCCGCAGGCCATCGCTTCTAGAGCAACCAGGCCAAAGCTTTCTTTCTCGGAAGGAAGCAGCAGCACATCCGCCATCGATATGACGTGCGCAATTTCATCTTGCTTGCCTAGAAAATGCACTTTGCTGGCGAGTCCCAGTTCATTGATGCGGCACTGAATTTTCGGAAGCTCGGGCCCTTCCCCGACAAGCAGCAGTTTCGCCGGGACCTGCTCCTGAACCTGGGCGAATATTTCCAACACGTCCGCTACCCGTTTTACCGGACGGAAGTTGGAAATATGCATCAAGATCTTCTCATTCGGATCTGCATAATCTTTACGCAGCGATTCCGAATCCCGTGGATAATACACCCGCGGATCCACAAAATTGTAGGTAAGGTCAATATCCCGGCTTATATCCAGCAGCTCCCGCGTTTCTCGGATGAGATCCTGAGAAACAGCCGTAACCGCATCACTTTCATTAATAGCGAGTCGAATTAAGTCCTTCAGCGATTCATCCTGCGCCAGAACCGTAATATCGGTTCCATGCAGCGTCGTGACCACCTTCAGCTGATCTCCGACCATCTGCTTCGCTAAGAAGGCACACACGGCATGCGGAACCGCATAGTGCACATGCAGCACATCAAGCTGCTGCATTTTGGCTACCTGAGCCATCTTTGTCGCTAGCGACAAATCATATGGCGGGTATCGAAACACATAGTAGTCGTTCACTTCAACTTCATGATAAAAAATATTTTTATGGAAAGTCCCTAACCGGAACGGAATGCTGTGAGCAATAAAATGAACCTGGTGTCCTTGCTCGGCCAGGAGTTTCCCTAGCTCTGTCGCCACCACGCCCGACCCGCCCAATGAAGGGTAACAGGTAATGCCGATTTTTAATGGTTGTTGATTCATGTCAGGCCTCCTTTACGTACGCCTCTATATATTATGCCTGCTTGGAGCCGAATAGATGAACAACATACGGACTTTTACAAGCAAAACCTTCTGCATAAGGAATAAGCCTGCGCGCTCCAAGCAGTGAATCCCTGGCCCGCACACGCTCGATGTACCCCTCAGTCAACGGGGTAGAGACTGCATTTTCTTCAGCCTTCTGGAACTGGGAACGGTAACAAGACAGGGCCTGCTCCTTAACGGCATACTGATCCGTAACGTCAACGACCAGATCCGATCTTCCGATATCATTAATGAAATAAAAATAAAGCTCGTCCACCTTAACCGGTGGCTGCTCAGGCATATAACGACGAAGCTTGGCATTAAATACCGCTTCCTCAACTAAACGGCTGCAAGCCACATGGTCCGGATGGCGATCCTCCCAGTAGGGAGCAAACACAATCGAGGGAGAAAACTTGCGAATCTCGGCCGTGACCCGTTCAATATTCTCCGGCGTCACAAATAAACCGCGATCCGGCAGTCCCAAATTCGTCCGGACCGTAAGATCCAAAATCCGGGCTGCTTGCTCCGCCTCCTGCTTGCGAATGTCGACGGTGCCGTTCGACGACATCTCAGCCTCCGTCAGATCGCAGATCCCGACCGACAGTCCAGCTGCTGTATGCTTCGCAATCGTTCCTGCCATTCCGATCTCGGCATCGTCAGCGTGTGCTCCGAAGATTAAGATGTCCAGTTGGCTGTTCATTAGCTATCCACACCCGGTTTGTATTTATGAACGAGTTCCCGCCATGCAAAGTCGCCACGGTCCAGCGCTTTAACAAGAATCTCGGCCGTTGCCACATTGGTAGCAAGTGGAATTCCCTGCACGTCGCACAGACGAAGGAGTGCATTAATATCTGGTTCATGAGGTTGTGCCATCAAAGGATCCCGTAAAAAAATGATGAGATCCATCTCATTGTCCGCAACAAGCGCGCCAATCTGCTGGTCGCCACCAAGCGGTCCCGAAGCGAAACGGTGAATGCTGAGTTTGGTTTGCTCCATAATACGGGTCCCCGTCGTTCCCGTCGAGTAAAGATTATGATCTTCGAATACATTTTCATAAGCAATAACGAAGTTGACCATTTCCTCTTTTTTACGATCATGAGCGATAAATGAAATATTCATAGTAATTTCTCCCCTATGTTAGTCGATAAAATGATCAAATCCATAGACCAAGCCGGTGTACCCCATTACTTTCTCTATAGCCATCTTCACGCCCGGCATATAAGCTGCACGCTCATAGGAATCATGTCGGATTTTCAAGCTTTGTCCGTAACCGCCAAATATAACTTCCTGCTGAGCAAATACACCCGGCAGACGAACACTGTGAATACGGAAGCCGTTATAGTATCCGCCTCTGGCGCCTTCAATGACCTCTTCTTCCTTTGGATTGCCTTGCCGGATTTCCTCGCGGTTTGCGGCAATCATTTCCGCTGTCTTGATCGATGTTCCGGATGGCGCATCAAGCTTCTGGTCGCCATGGGTTTCAATGATTTCAACATGGGGCAAATATTTTGCTGCTGCAGCTGCAAACTTCATCATCAGGATCGCTCCGATCGAGAAATTCGGTGCGATCAAACCGCCAATATTCTGCTCCATACACTGCTTGTCCAACTCTTCGATTTGCTCTGGCGTGAAGCCGGTAGTGCCCATGATCGGACGGACGCCGTGCTTAATGGCCAGAGCCGTGTTGCTATAGGCAAATTGCGGTGCTGTAAAGTCAACCATAACATCTGGTTTCGATTCGACCAACGCCATCTCCAGATCGGATGTCACCGTAATGCCGCAGGCAGGAAGACCCACAAGCGTCCCTGCATCAGCACCTTCATCCGATCGGCCCACAGCGGCAACCAGTTCCAGTTCCTCATCGCCCAAAACAAGCTTCACTACTTCTTTACCCATACGGCCGCCGGCACCGACGACCGCAACTGTCCATTTGTTTGCCATTGTACATGTCCTCACTTTCAATCCGATGCTGTATCCTGCATATATGATTTCAAGCGCTGTTTGAGTTCCTCCATTATATGCTGCAGCCCGCTCTCCTGCGGGTACAACGAAATTACCTCTTTAAGCGTGGAAATGGCGAGCGCATGCTCATCGAGTTCACTATAAACAAGAGCAAGCCATACATAAGCCTGAGCATACAAAGGGTCCATGGCTACAGCTGATTTCAGATGAGACACGGCCTGATAGAGCTCAGACTTGGTCACATCCTTGCGATTCTCCACCATTTTTCTGGCACGCTGCACCAGCTCTGCCGCTTTGATATGCTGTAAGTGAAGCGCATATTCCGGTTTGTCCGGCTGCAGCCTGACGGCTTCCTCCGCATGCGTAATCGCCATCTCCAGCTTATTGCTTCTGCCGTAGGTAATGGAGCACCGATAATGCACTTCGGCATCTCCCGGATTCGCGATGATCGCTTGCTCAAACCAACGTAACGCCTCTTCGAAATCATTTTGAAGGATGCATCGATATGCTTTTTGTATATAACTTTCAGGTTTCACGGGCTGTCCCTCCCCACAGCGGGTTTGGTACAGCATATGTAGCAGCAGCCTAATCGGTGTTTATTTTCGTCCAACGATCAGCATCACGCGTCGCAAATTTATGCATGACTTTAGCGTGCGCTTCCGCGAGATCGATGCCAAGGGAATTGGCAAAACAAATCGTAATAAACAATATATCTCCAAGTTCCATTTCGATGGAATTGTCTGCTTCATCGGCCTTTTTCGGCTTCTCACCGAACTGATGATTAACCTCTCTGGCGAGTTCGCCCACCTCTTCGGACATCCGGGCCATCATGGATAAAGGACTGAAATAACCTTCCTTGAATTGTGATATGTATTGATCGACTTCCTGCTGCATTTCAGCCATTGATTTTTCCAAGACTCTATAACTCCCTTCACTGCGCAGTCTGCCCCAACTTGCAATATCCAAGCTGTAAGCAGCATTCTCTTATGACGAGCGATTGGTTTTAAACCTATGTTATCGTAAAGCGGATTTGAAAACAAATAATTTTTTATGGCTGGAACATGATCGGCACATACTAAGCAGGTACAAGCAACCTGACATACGGGTAATATCCACAATTGGAAATGTGAGGGGTCTTATGAAAACGTCCAAGTTGTTAAATCAGCTTCATACCATCATTCCGATCATCGCCGGTTCCGCCATTTACGCATTCGGCCTTCTGTATTTCATCATTCCGAATGAACTCATGGAGGGGGGCGTCACCGGCATTACCGTACTGCTGAACTATGCCTTTAACATATCGCCGTCCATCTCAACTATGGTGCTCAATATCCCGTTATTCTTGGTCGGCATGAAAATCCTCGGTAAACGCCAGTCGATTTACACAGGTCTCGGTATCGCCTCATTAACCCTGTTTCTGTGGCTGTTTGAAGCTTTGATCGATCGCGGCTATGTTGTACCGTTTCAGACCGAGCAGGATTATATTCTTGCTGCGCTCTACGCAGGTGTCACATTGGGCGCCGGACTCGGCATTGTGTTCCGGTTCGGCGGGACGACAGGCGGTTCAGACATCATTGCCAGAATCATCAACCGAAAATTCGGCTTCAGTATGGGCCAGATCATTCTATCTCTTGATATCTTGATCATCGGGCTTTCTTTATTCTTTATCCCGCTCGAGCGGATATTGTATACCCTCGTTGCCGTATTCATCGCTTCCAAGGTCATCGATTTCATACAGGAGGGGGCTTATGCCGCCAAAGCCTTCACCATCATCAGTGATCACGCACCCGATATTGCCCATCGTATATCAACCGAGATGGAGCGCGGAGTAACACTAATCCCGGCCATCGGCGCCTACTCCAAGCAAGCCAAGCATATGGTATACTGCGTCGTATCGAGGCAGGAAATTCGCCGCCTAACGGGAATCGCCAAATCGTTGGACCCTCGGGCATTTATTATCATTAATGATGTCAATGATGTGCATGGCGAAGGATTTAAAGAAGAATAGCCCGGTTTGCACCGGGCCTCAATCGGAACAACTATGGATTCCCGCCTACATTTTGCGAGGGAACATGGGTTTTGCGCTATACAACTGACCTCGGTATTTGCGGTATCCCGCAAACGTTAATGCCGCCAAAATGAAAGCCCCGATGACCAGCTGCCACGTCCATGGCTCCTTGACCTCTCCCAGCGGAGCTAGGGCGGGCTCATCCTTTTTCTTGCCAAACAGCGTATTGATCATTTCCTCGCCCTGCGGAACCACTTTTTGTACCTGAGCTGTGTCCCCAGATGACACCAGACCCCCGGCATAAGAAATCCAGGACTCCATCATGTTAACCTCCTCAGGCTTTCGCTGTATGACAACAGAAGGACGGATGAGCTCATAATGTTCACTCAGGCTGTCATACGCTCGTCTCATGCCAGCCTGATCCTGCTGGATGGCATACTCCCCCATGACCCTCAGGTCTTCACGCATGACCTTGTAATATTGCAGCCATAACGCATCTCTGGTATGAATCAGGCTATCGGTTGCCATTCGGAGTTTTCCTGCGGACACCATCC
Organism: Paenibacillus sp. 2KB_20; assembly: GCF_052115765.1. Taxonomy (NCBI): domain Bacteria; kingdom Bacillati; phylum Bacillota; class Bacilli; order Caryophanales; family Paenibacillaceae; genus Paenibacillus; species Paenibacillus sp. 2KB_20. Next base: position 55,436 of record NZ_JBFRHH010000003.1, read on the forward strand.
AGTGCTGCGGCTCCTGCGTGGCCCTTGCCGTGGCTTCTTTCATCTCCAAAATGCTCTCAGCCAACGCATGAATTCCTTCTACACCGGTCAATCCCTGAAATGACGAAGCCTCAAACATCCCGGATACCCGGCGAACATCCTCCAGCACGGCTTGTACATTGCCTTCCTCCACATGGCGGTATAGCTGCTCCACTTCCTTGTTCAGCGCCTTAGCCTGTATGGATGCAGCGGGCGAAGTCTCCGACTGTCCGTTTGCCGGGGTAGCCCACACAACAGGATCACCCATGCTGACAGTAACCAGCATAAGGAGTGCAAACAGACACAGCAGGAGTTTCGGAAAGGTTCGAAACATGGGACATCCCTCCTACCGTATATGTATGGCAGAAGGGATGCTCATAGAACTGTATAACCTAAACGGCTAACGTTGTTTGGAATTCCCATATTTCATGAAGATCCAGCCGGCAAAACCGCTGAAAAGAGTCAAAAGATAAGTAAACAGCTCGACCGCTGATAGGTCGTCATATAACTGCCCCGGCAGCCAAGGAAATACGCCGTACGTATAATCTACGGTATCATTCAGCAGTGTCCAGGCAATGGCCCCGGTGAGCGCTGTCCAGCGATAATGAAACAATCGTACGAACAATAACGCTTCCACTGCCATTGCCGTATGCGAAGCGACGAGCATCCAATCCTGCCATCCCAGCACATCCCCTTGGGCTTGTCCGGCAAATATGATGGCAACAGCCCAAATCCCATACTTCACTGATGTCACGACCGCCAACGCCTCAATGAATTGCTGAAACAAAGAGCCCCCAAGCCCCCGAGGCGGGTAGAGGAGCAGCAGAAGCGCCAAACTGAAGAATAAACTGGCCGTCGGGCTATCCGGGACGAATATGACCTGCCATAGCAAGCCATGATCCACCGTATCGACCATTTGCCCCCCGTACCATATGTATCCATAGATCGTTCCAAGGATGTTGCAGATGAGCAGCAGCCAGAGAATCGATCGCTTGCTTAGAAATTCTCGGCTCCAAAAATACGAAATCGACAAGCTCCGTCCTCCTGTCCTGTTCCTTGTATTCTTACTTTTACGACTAATGCCGATTATACCTAAACTGTGCATATTTTTCATCTATATACAACATTTAAAAAAGAACCTGACCGCATTCGGTCAGGTTCTTCTATGCATCTTACTCTGCAGCTGCTTCTGCCTTTTGGCTTGCAAGCCAATCAGCCAACTGATCAAGTTGTTCTTCGGTGACATCAGCACCCAGGGCTATGTCTTTCATAGGTGGCATGCCGCCTTGGCCATTTTCTATAATAGCCACAATCTCTTCTTTAGTGTGGGTATCCCCAACACCTCGAAGCGACGGTCCGGATGCCCCTTTCAAATCCGCAGCATGACAAGAGATACAGGTAGCTTTCTTAAAGGTTTCCATCGCAGGATTATCCTTATCAACGATCGCTACAACACTGTCTTCAGCCTGCTTGCCACTAGTCGTTGGTAGACCAGCTGCATGTTTCTCTTCCGCCTCTTCTTCACGCTGGATATGTTCAGGCTTCTGTCCAGTCGCTTCCAGCTCATGCGCATAGTGGGTCCATGCTGCATTTGTCAGATAGATGACTGCAAATAACGACAGAATCATAAGGGCCGAAGTAATAGGGCGCTTGTAGAAGCGTCGCTCTTTCCCCGTATCAAGGAAAGGAACCAAGAGCAATGCGCCAAAAGCAACGCCCGAAACGCCAAGGGTGCCCAGTACTACATAATCACCGGAAGCGTATGGAAGCTTCAGGTATTCATACAGGAACAGGAAGTACCAGTCCGGCATCGGGATTACAGAAGCTCCCGGATCCGCCGGATAACCGAGCGGAGCCGGCTCCGAGATGGTCAGCACAAGGAAACCGACCAATACAACTACACCAACCATCCATTCCTTCAACAAGAAGTTAGGAATGAACGCTTCTGATTTGCCGGGATAAGCGGTGTAATCCGGCGGCGTAACCCAACCGCTGCCTTTTTTCACACGCGAATCGCCGACATAAACTACTTTCTCATCAGATTTATGACCATGTGCCATAAATATGCGCCTCCCTTCTTCTTATAGTGGACCGGAAATACCTTGTCTGCGGATCATGATAAAGTGTCCTACCAATAGAGCAAGAAGGACAGCCGGAAGGAAGAATACGTGAATCGCGAAGAAACGCGTCAACGTTTCGGCACCTACGATCGTACCGCCTTGCAGCAATTCTTTAATGATAGGTCCAAGCCAAGGTACGGAGTTCGCAATCTCCAATGTAACTTTTGTAGCGAAGTAAGCTTTGTTATCCCATGGCAGCAGGTAACCTGTCAAACCAAGACCGAGCATAACAAAGAAAATGAGCATACCAACGACCCAGTTCATTTCACGCGGCGCTTTGTAAGAGCCTGTGAAGAACACGCGCATCGTATGCAAGAACATCATCACGATTACCAAGCTGGCGCCCCAGTGATGCATGCCGCGGACAATTTGTCCGAAGGCTACCTGTGTTTGCAGGTACTCAACACTGTTGTAAGCGTTTATGATATCCGGTACATAATACATCGTCAGGAACATCCCCGACAGAATCTGGATGACTGTGATAAAAAACGTCAAGCCGCCGAAACAGTACACAAACGCGGAGAAATGATGCGCCGGGTTTACGTGTTCCGGTACCTCGTGATCTGCAACGTCTCTCCAAATCGGCGTGATATCGAGACGTTCATCAATCCAGTTGTAGACATTCTTCAACATCTGAATCTACGCCTCCTATTTAACTACGGTATTTGGCACGATGGCGCCGAGGTAAATCCAGCCGTTCTCGATTTTCGTCTCGTACTGGTCAAGCGGCTTCGGCGCGACTGCCAGGTTCTTACCGTCCGGTGTATAACGCGCACCGTGGCAAGGGCAGTGGTATTCATCAGGGAAATTTTTGTTGTTATTCCATCCAACAAGGCATCCCAAATGCTTACAAATTGGTGAAAGCGCTACAATTTCACCCTGATCGTTCTTACGAATCCACGCCGTCAAAGTAGCTGTACTGTTGTACCAGCCGTCCTGCTGTTTGAGCTCAAAATGGAATTCCTGTGGATCGTTAGTAATTTTGCTCTCTTCCGCGACCTTTACAAAAGACCCTTCTTCTTTATTTTGAAGAATCGGATCAACGGCAAAGCGAAGCATTGGCAAAACTACTCCAGCAGCCATATAAGCTGTGGCACCGCCCAACGTGTATGTAAGAAATTGTCTGCGGGACATCTCTTTCTGTCGGGGTGGATTGTGCGATTCTTCATGCTCGTCATTGTGGTTGCTGCTCATTCTGTGTTCAACCCCCTTTGTCAACCGTTCTTAAGTGTCATCAATGATTAAAATCACACGACTTACTAGGACATACTAATAATATCTTAGGCACCCAAGACCGTCAAGAATTCGAACCCCAAATTTGGGTTCGCTTCCAATAGCCCTTTCGCAAATTGTTGGTTTTTTGTCACATTTGAACTCAGCTTTCCTGCTGCCACATTTCACTGATTTGTCCGGAAACGGTGGCTGAGAGGGGGATACCTTCATTGCCTTCCAACCTGCGCCGGGACAGTACAAGCGTACTTTCAGGCACATCCTCTTTAGAGAGCTCAACATCCGCTGTCATGATAACAACAAATTTAAACCCGATGGATTTGACATTGTGACAAACTTCATTTAGAAGCTTTATATCTTCAGTATTTCCATATTGTATAGCAGGATATGTAACCAATCTTCCCTTAAACGGAATTTCTGCCAAATCCATAAAATCCCGCAGCCGTTCAAGCGCAGCTGTAGCCTCCCATGGCGTTTCCGAACCCGATAATCCGGTAAACGGAATGAGGCACGTATCCAAAAAAGGTTTTAGTTCCGGCCAAGTCTGCTCGTCTACTTCACTAAATTTCATGCAAGGTACATCCTTTCTGCTCACTCATCATCATTTTGTTATCATTATACGAGTGGAAGGACGGGTAAAGCAAAAAAAAGAAGAAATGCGATGAAGCATTTCTTCAATTCAAAGTCCTCAGTTCATCCGTCAGGTTTCGGAAAGCCACTTCGTCGCCGGAAGCCAGCGCTTCATCAATTTCTTTATACAGCTCTTCACTCCGATGCTTGCGCAATGCTTCGTCCCACACCATTTCGGCCGCCAGACCTAACATAACCTCGTAAGTAACCTTCATCTTATCCATTAGGATGCACCTCCAAACTAAATTTGCGTATACCTTATATTCTTTCCCTTTAAATACTTTACTTTCAAAAATTTTTACGGCTGCTGCGAATAAATGTAACCAAACAACCATGCTAGAGGATCAAATCATTCGAATCGCTGATATGTATGCCGGCTTCCGCGGCCTTGAGGCCAAGCGCGGTCATTTTGTACGAAGTTCCCATGCTCTGACTCTCCCCTATTCTGAGCATCCCCAAATGCATTAGCATACGGATAATCCGCTGCTCCAAAATATTTTGCGGACTGTCATAGTAGAAAGGACGGATTAGCCAGCCCAGCGATTCGTAAAGAGAGGCTGCGGTGACCCAATCTCTTGCGCATTGACTGATCCAGTATACAAGAGAAGAGATATTGGGAATTGCGCCTTTATAAAGTCTTAACCAAAAGCGGAATATCTGTATCACGCTAACTTGATTTCCTTCCTCCATAAACGCAGTTCCACTTTCGGTGAGGATCAATCGGGCATTGTTTTCCCTGATCCATTTTTTAGCGTAAGCATAATCGTACAGCAGCGCAAACCGATCGGGATATTCAATGCAAGAGCGGCCATACCCGAAGCGCCATGCTCCCTTGGTAATGGGCGGTTCCGTTATATGCAGCGTACTCATGAGCTGCTGCTGATTTCGCCTATACATAAATCCTTCCTGATTCAACTCAATATCATGTCTGCCGACATATTTAAGAATCAGCATGAGATCTTCTGCGGCTAGTCCCTGCTCATCCCGGTACACTTCCGGGTCATCACTTAATCGCTGCAGATTTTGATGAAGCCGCTCCCGAAGCACGTCACGAAACCGCTCCTTCAAATCCGATGGCACTTGAAACAAATACTTGGTGGAATGGGTAAAACCGTTAAACAACCAGCCGCTTCGGAGATAACGTGCGACCGCCTCACGCGGACTTTCCGTTTTGGCGGCGGCAGCTTTCTTGTTTGAAGAGGCTTGATCATCCTTCTCCTCCAATTCCGCCGCATGACGGATCGCAGCCGTCAATTCTTCCAGACTGTAGCCTGTTCGAGTGTCAAATGCCAGGTTGTTCAGAAAACGCAAATCGCTTGGTGACAAGCTGCTGACCTGCTCCTCGAAAAACTCTCTGCGTCCGAGCTTGGACAGAATACTCTGGATCAGTTCGTGCTTTGAATTCCGCTTAGCGTCACAATCATAGTGATTCGCTATATTGCTAAGCTGTCCAATATCGGCATATGTGAGCATATCCGCTAGATTCATCTTCCATCGCCTCGCCGTTTTACAACCATTATGGGAAGGTTTGAGACATTTGATACCTGATACGCTTCGGTTTAACGAAATATTTTTTTGTTTTTTTGTATATAGAAATGACTATGCTCTCCTATTAAATGATAGAATACTTACTAAGTGTTGCAGAGAATTTACATATAATGTATTACATCTAAATCAAATAAAAACCCGCTTTATATGAAGGAATTATTCAATCACTACAGGAGGAATAAAATCATGAGAACTCCAGAACATGAGATATAACTAGGTGCAAATCGAATTCGAGGGCCTCCCTTAAGAGCTTTTTATAAAAATGAAAGTACCATTCATTATAAAAGCTTGGAGGTTATGTGAAATGATAAAAGAAGCAGAATTTATGGCCTTTATTCAAGATATGGATCAACAATTTTCAGGATGGGACTTCTCACGAATTACGGCTTCAGGCCGCATGCAGTCCCATGCTCTCCCCTGGTCTTTGGGCAGCATGGTAATTCCGTTGATGCGAAATGCCGCTACGATGCTGGACATGGGTACGGGCGGAGGAGAGTTCTTATCCTCTCTCCAGCCACTGCCGGAAACGGTCTATGCAACCGAAGGCTATAAACCAAACGTACCGATTGCACAGCAAAAACTTGAACCGCTTGGCGTAAAGGTTGTCTATTTTGAAGAAGATTCCTCACTTCCGTTAAAGGATCATTTTTTTGATCTGATCATCAATCAGCATGAATCCTATTCCGTGGCGGAAATCAAAAGAATTCTAAACGATCATGGCGTGTTCGTAACCCAGCAATCCGGAGGAACCGACTGTTATGGCATCAACGAGTGGTTTGGCGTTCCCTTGAATGAAGAGTTCGCTCATTGGAATCTGGGAACCGCTGTTCAAGAGCTGCAGGATCACGGTTTAAACGTCACCTTCAGCCGGGAGGACTTTTCACCGCAGCGGTTTTACGACATCGGTGCACTGATCTATTACCTACAGGCGATCCCTTGGCAGATTCCTGATTTTACGGTGGAACGCCACCTCGAACCTTTATATCAGGTTCATCAGGTTATCCGAACGAAGGGCTACTTCGAAGTGCAGCAGCATCGGTTTATTATAATAGCAGAAGCGTAAAACTTTGTCCTATATAGTTATCCATTTTATCGACTGTACCCGAATGACTTATAAAGCGTAATTTTTAGCAAGATACGAACAACGATAGAAGAGGCGATGTGATATGCTTAGGAAATCATTCTGATCGTTTATTTTATATCGGAGGAGCAGTCGAGATGCTATCGGAAAAAGTGATCCATTATTGCAAAAGCAAAAACTGGTGGTTTGAAGACAGTGCAGAGGAGTATGAACACGCATTAGTAAAGTTAGGCATCGATTTGAGTTCAGATTTTGCTGCGTTTTATTTGCATGCAGAGGATGGTCCGACTTTCTATAGTAGACGACGTGAAATTTATCAGATTTGTTGGTTTATGATCAATTCTTCGGATTATATGTTAGGCGTGGATAGAACTCATGTCGTTTTAAACCTGCCTGAAGAATATATTCCGTTGGATAGCTTTGAAGGTGAGTTCGGCTTTTTTTATAATAAGAACGCAGACGAAGTGTTAGGCTTAGGATTGGGCCAGCCGATGGAGGATTTTTTTGCTGGTAAATTGAAATCGCAATGGGAAAGCTTTAACTCCTTCCTTGAGTGGTATTTTGAACTGACCGATTCGTGTGTGACTATATAGTAAAAGGCCGTCAGCTACCGCCAGTATAGATACAAAAAGAGCCTTCCCGCGGGAAGGCTCTTTTTACTATTCATGAAGCTCCATGCTACGACTGTTTTGTCAACAGATGTTTGGTACAGTTAAACAGCAAGGGAGACCAGTCATCATCTTTTCTCTCCAGGACGGTGAGCGACAGATTGCCGATCCGCTCGCTCAGGACGCCGCGGCACACCAGCTTATATAGCTGCGCTAAAAAACCACCGTGGCTGACAACCAGAATATTGGCATCCGGGTGTTTATGCCACATATCATCCAGAAAGACAAGCCCCCTGGATTGAAGCTCCAGATCCGTCTCCTGTCCCAAATCGAGCAGGTGCCAATCGGCACCAAACCGCAATTCACGCTCTTCCGCTGTCAACCCTTCCACCTGACCGTACTTGCGCTCGCGCAAACGATTATCCGGTGGTATCAATGGAATGTTCAGCATGGACGAGATGATCTTTGCTGTTTCCTCAGCACGGGAAAGTCCGCTGCTAACCGCAAAGTCCCATCGGTAAGGCTCTTGCAGAAGTCTTTCCCCAAGCAAACGCGCTTGACGACGGCCTTCCTCATTCAGTGGAATGTCCGTTTGACCTTGGATTTTGCCTAACGCATTCCAATCCGTTAATCCATGACGAACCAAGCCGATTTGCATGCCGCATCTCCTCCATCCTAACCACTTTTTATCTTCGGACCCGATTTAACTTCTTCAGGAAAAACATGGCGAATCCGATGCCCAATAAGGATAGTATCATCCAATATTCTGGCTGAGTCGGGCTCATATCAACCACGAAAGGATCAATAATGCCGCTGTTGGTTTTCGGAATGTTATAATCGTCCTTAGTGTTCAGGGTTTGGGCCGTGTCAGCCACCCCTGTAGGGATTATCCCTGTCGTTACCGCTTCCGGAACCGGCTTCGGCTGGTTGCCAGTCGCTGCAAAATAAACGAAGCTGCATACAAACAGAGCCAAAAAACCGGCAATCATAAGTGTCAGCCGTTTGCGGAACACTCGGCTTACCGCCCGACTCTTAGACGTTTCCTCCACCAGCCATGGGAAATCACGATAAATGCGGTCCATCACGTTTCGGTTGATCTGTTCAGCGTCCATGTCGGGGATCTCATGCTCCAGAACATGAACCATGTTCTGGCTTTCCACCCACATTTCGTACTCCGCTGCACATGAGCTGCAGGTTTGAACATGTGCGATCAGCCGTTGTCGCCGCAGATCATTGTCCGGCAAATCCCAGACAGTTTCCATCAGCTCTTGGGCTTCATCGCAAGTCATCTATTCTTCATCCCTCTCAGATCCTCAAAAACCGGCTCATAAAAATAGGGTTCGAGCTGAATTTTGACACTGCCGCGAGCTCTGAACAACAACGACTTAACCGAACTGACACTTTGACCTAAAATATCTGCGATTTCCTGATAATCCAGTTGATCATACTCCCGAAGAATCAGCGCCGACCTCTGTTTCTCCGGTAAATTATTTATCGCTTCCCTTACCATATGTACTCGTTCACTGCGTAGTATGGCCTGCTCCGGAGCAACTTCCATCGGAGCCACTGGCACGACCCCGCTCTCCTCCAGCGGCAATGTGCCGCTTCGATGCTTGCGCAATTCGCTGAGCACGGTGTTGCGGGCAATCGTATAGAGCCAGGTCGAGAAGGATGCATCCACTTCCCGGAATGAGTGCAAGCTCCGGAAAGCCTTATAAAATGTTTCCGAACATAAGTCTTCAGCCATAAGCTCCATGTGCGAACTTTTTAACATATGATAGACAAATGCTAATATTTTTCTCTGATAACGCCGCATCAATTCGGAATAAAGTTCGGTGTTGCCTTGCTTAATTTCTTGGATTAGTTGGGAATCCGTCATATGATTTTTCGTTCCTCCTTCACCATCCGGTGCCTCTTCCCTGTCCAATACATCTCCACGGATGCAATGATCAAGGATTTGTGCAAAAGTACCGTCAAACCATATATAGTTACGCCTCAAGATGTCTGACTATTCTATGTATTTGGCAATTTCCCCAAATCTTCTACACTAGCACTCTAGCATTATAGCACATATTGGAGAAAAGTTCAGGTTTGTGGCAGTAGGTTTCCCACTGATAGGAAAAAGGACAAAAAAAATCCGCCTTCAACATTGAAGGCGGTTGCACACAGTGCAATATTTTGGATAGGAGTGGAGAGAAACCATACTGTACTTTTATTATATGTATACGTTTTCATTTTGTCAACACTGAAAACGCATTTATTTCCGGTTGTTTAAAAACAACCGGAAAATTACTGGTACACCGAGTGCCCTTGCGACAACAATAGCTCCTTAGCCCGCTCCTGCTCAATTTCATTGCGGAAGGAAAGCCGCATCACGCCCGGCACATCTTCCCGACTCTCGATAATCTGCATGTTGCTGAGGTTGATGCTATTTGTCCCCAAATCCGTCGCTATGCGGCCGATGATACCCGGATGGTCAGGCACGTCCAGATACAGATCGTATTGGGATACAATCATCCCCTTCCGTCGCTCTGGGAGCACGCTGCGGAATTCCCCCGCTCTGCGGAAGGCCTCTTCAATAGCTGGCCCGTCCTTCGACTCCAGCATATCCATGAAACGCTGAATTCCTTCGTTCCAGTCTCGTAAAAGCGGCAGCATGACATTGCGGTTATTTAATAGAATGTCCCGCCAAACGACCGGGTCACTGGAAGCGATACGGGTAATATCCCGAAAGCCGCCTGCAGCCAGCGTACGGTATAACGGATTATCATCATTGTAAGAGCTGATCTGGTTCACCAAAGCCACTGCGATCACATGAGGCAGATGACTGATGGCTCCAACAATCTCATCGTGCAGTCTCGGCTCCACCTTTACAATGTGTGCACGCGTATACGATAGAAGCTCTACGAGTACGTCCACCTTCTCCTGAGGGACTTCATCCGGCGGAGTAAGCACATAATATGCATTCTCGAATAATACGGTGGAAGCAGCGCCTACACCGGATCTTTCCGAACCAGCCATCGGATGTCCTCCGATAAAGTAGGCATCCTTCAGCGCAAGTTGGGATGCGCATTCGGCAATACTCGCTTTGGTACTGCCTACATCCGTAATAATGCATCCGGTTTTAAGCCGCAATTCACTCAGACGTTTTATGTACATCTCGAGACTTCCTACCGGAACACACAAAAATATAATGTCCGCGCCCTGGGCAGCTTCTTCTACCGAAAGCGTAACTTTATCGACAACGCCCTTGGCGATAACCTGGTCGGCATACTCTTGCGTGTGGGCATAACCGGTCACGGTTATGCCTGGTTTTCCTTTGAAATTTAATGCTAACGAACCGCCGATCAAGCCGACGCCGAATATAGAAATTTGCATGTTCATGTTCTCTCTCTCACTCGTTTCAAGCTGCGATTATTGTTATGTCATTAGATTAGGCTGGAGCATTCACTTCCTGGAGCACTTGTTCCAATGCGCCGATGAAAGCCTTGTTCTGTTCTTCAGAGCCAACGGTTACGCGAATGTAGTTCGGGTAAACTTCAAATCCCGGACGTACGATAATGCCTTTACTTAGAAGGGACTTGAACACTTCGGTGCCCGGCTTCTTCACATCCACCATGATAAAGTTACCGTTCGCAGGGAAATAGGATAATCCAAGACGATCAAACTCCCGCTGGACATAAGTCATTCCCTCGGCATTCAATTGTCGGCATTTAGCTACGAATTCCTGATCTTTCAAGGCTGCCTTCGCCGCCACTTGGGCCAGGCGTCCTGTATTAAACGGCTCACGTACCCGATTAATCAAGGAAATAACCTCAGATTGCCCGATGCCGTAGCCGATGCGAAGGGCAGCCAGGCCGTATATTTTGGAGAAGGTACGCAGGATTACCAAGTTCGGATAACGTTCCATTAACTTGATGCTGGCCGGATACGAAGCGTCCGTTACATATTCAAAATAAGCTTCATCGAGAACAACCATCACGTGAGCCGGGACTTCATCCAAGAAAGATACCAGCTCGCTTTCGGAAACGATAGTTCCGGTCGGATTATTCGGGTTGCACACCCAGATGATTTTGGTCTTGTCCGTGACGGCTTTGGTCATGCCCGGCAGATCATGCTTCCCGTTAACCAGAGGTACCTCAATGCTTGTTGCGCCTTCGATATCCGCATTCGTTTTATACACCGAGAAGGTCTGATCGGCCATAATGGTTTCGTCTCCCGGCTCCAGGAACGCCCGAATAATGAGGGCGATGATTTCATCGGATCCGCATCCGAAAATAATCTGATTGCGTTCAATACCAAGCTGCTCAGCAAGCTCCGCCGTTAAATCAGCCGCACTTCCATCCGGATACAAGCTGAGCGTACCGAGTTCAGCGGTAATCGCTTCGGTTGCTCGCGGCGAGCAGCCGTATGGATTCTCGTTGGAGGCCAGTTTAATGACAACATCCAGGCCTAGTTCTTTTTTGACTTCTTCGATGGGCTTCCCAGGTTGATATACAGGAAGATTAACAATTTGCGCTTTTGGTTTCATACGATATTCGCCTCACCTTTCGTAACTGCTATGGACAACACTAACCTTTTAATTGTGCCACAAACTCCCTGATTTGCAAAAGTCCCTGCTGTCTTGTCTCTTCCTTCTCAAGAAGAGGAATCGTCGATTCGATCTGACGCACGATGGCACTGCCAACAACGACGCCGTCGCAAATTTTCGAGAATCTGGCAACCTGTTCCCCGGACGAAATGCCAAAGCCAATCGCGATGGGCACGTTGCTGTACTGCTTCACCGTTTCAAGAAAGGCTTCCACTCCCGAATAAAAATCGGTGCGTTCGCCTGTCACGCCAAGCGAGGATACGCAATACACAAATCCGGTCGCTTCCGAAGCGATGCTCGCAATCCGCTCATGTGAGGTAGGTGCCACCAGCGGAATCAGGTGAACGTCCGCAGCATGAGCCCGTTTCCGAATCTCTGCGGATTCTTCCACCGGCAGATCCGGAATGATCAGCCCGCTGATATCATTCCTTACCACTTCTTCAAAGAAAACATCCAGTCCGGTCTGCAGAACCGGATTGAAATAGGTAAACAGGATGAACGGCAGCTTACTGCCCCGTTCTCTCGCCAGGCGGGCAGTCTCCATGCAAGTGCGAATGGTCACCTTGCTCTTCAGGGCGCGCTCGGAAGCACGCTGGATGACCGGGCCATCGGCGAGGGGATCAGAATAAGGAACACCGAGTTCGATAATATCGACTCCTGCAATTTCAAGCTCATGAATGATATCGATCGTCGATTTCACGTCCGGATCCCCAACGGTCAAATAAGGAATCAAGGCCGTCTTGTTTTGTTGTTTCAACGACGCAAAGGTCTGGTCAATTCGGTTCATTCGGTTTTCCCTCCCGTGTAAGCCATGATGGACTCCACGTCCTTGTCACCGCGACCGGACAAATTAATGACGACGATATCGTCTTCGGTCCACGCGGGCGCCATTTTTACTGCATGCGCTACGGCATGCGCGGATTCCAGCGCAGGAATAATGCCTTCCGTGCGGCATAGCAGCTGCAAGGCATCCAATGCCTCTTGGTCGGTTATAGGCACATACTGCACACGCTCAATATCTTTTAAGTAGGAGTGCTCAGGTCCAACGCCGGGATAATCAAGTCCGGCAGAAATGGAATGCGCCTCCTGAACCTGTCCATACTCATCCTGTAGCAAATAACTCATCGATCCCTGGAAGACGCCATGGGTCCCCTTGGACATGGTAGCCGCGTGAAAATCGGTATCTACCCCTTTGCCAGCCGCTTCGACACCGATCAAACCGACTTCCTTATCTTCCAGGAACGGGTAGAACATGCCGATCGCATTGCTCCCTCCACCGATTGGTGCAAGAATCACGTCGGGCAGTCTTCCTTCCGTCTCCAGAATCTGCTTGCGGGTCTCGTCACCGATAATCCGCTGGAAGTTCCGCACCATCATCGGATACGGATGCGGACCTACTGCGGAGCCAAGTACATAGAAGGTATCCTCTACGTTGCTGACCCAGTAGCGAAGCGCCTCATTGCCGGCATCTTTCAGCGTTCGGCTTCCCGACGTCACCGGAGTCACTTCGGCTCCAAGCATTTTCATACGGAATACGTTCAACTGCTGCCGCTTGGTATCCTCTTCGCCCATGAACACCTTGCATTCGAGACCGAGCAGAGCGGCCACGGTTGCAGTGGCAACACCATGCTGTCCGGCTCCCGTTTCGGCAATGACCTTGCCTTTGCCCATACGCTTGGCTAACACGCCCTGAGCAATGGCGTTGTTGATTTTGTGTGCACCGGTATGGTTCAAATCCTCACGCTTCAGATAAATTTTAGCCTTGCCGAGGTGTTTGCTGAGCCGCTCGGCATAATATAACGGCGTTTCCCGTCCGGAATACTGTTTAAGCAAATAAGCAATCTCCTCTTTGAACGCAGGATCCTCCGAAAAGCGGTTATACTCTTGTTCAAGCTCTATTAAAGCGTTCATGAGTGTTTCCGGTACGAACCGGCCACCAAACACTCCGAAACGTCCATTACGATCAGGAAGCTGTGTCATTTCCCCTTCACCCTTTCTACGAATGCAATCACTTTGTTTATGTCCTTCACGCCAGGTTCACTCTCAACGCCGCTGGATACATCCACGCCGTACGGAGCGTATTGACCTATTAAATGCGATACATTATCCGAATCCAATCCGCCGGCTACAAACAAGGGGATCCCTTGCCGTTTCGCCCACTGCTGGTAAGGTGGGATGAGATCCCAGGCAAATGTCTTACCAGACCCTCCGCCATATACCGGATCGTACGTGTCGATCAGCAATCCATCGATGCTGCCTGCATACGGATCAAGTGCTGACAGACGTTCCGCTTCCGAGCGGTCACTCTCGATCGATACCGCCTTAAAAACGGAAACCGGGAAGCGCTCCTTCACTTCCCGGCAAAATTGCGGCGATTCCTGACCATGCAGCTGCACGACGTCGAGCGCTGCTTCTCGTAGAAGCTCTTCCAGCTCATTCAAATCAGGGTTAACCAAGACGCCGACGGCGGCGGGAATCATGTCATGATCCCATCCCCGCAATACTTGAATAAGCTGCGCAGCCTGCTGCGGCGATACCTTCCGCCGGCTCTTGGCAAATACGAATCCGATATAATCCACAGGTAAGTTTATCATAGATTTTAGCACTTCAACGCTTTGAAGTCCACATATTTTTAGCGCCGTACTCATCACTTAATATCCCCTTTATTCTATGTCTGCAGCGATCGGCAAGGGTCCCATCAGATCGTTTACTGCACGGAACACATCCTGCTGGCGCATGAAATGCTCCCCTACCAGAACACCATGTGCCCCAACATAATGCAAGTAGGAAATATCGGCGGGGCCTGATATTCCGCTCTCGCTAATCAACGTAACTCCCTGCGGAACTTGTGCCGCGATATCCGCCGTTGTCTGCAGCGATGTTTCAAAGGTCCGCAGATTGCGATTGTTAATTCCGATAAGATGAGCTGTTCCCAGCTTAAGAACCGATTCCAGTTCCTGCCCATCATGGACCTCAATCAGGCAATCCAAGCCAATAGAGCCGGCGATGTCTATAAACTCCGCGATCCGTTGCGGCTCCAGTATGCTCGCGATCAAGAGAACCGCGTCCGCACCTAACAGGCGCGCTTCGTAAATCTGAGTCTCGTCGATAATGAAATCCTTGCGCAGCAAAGGAATGTTGACAGCCGCCCTTACCGCTTTCAAATACTCTCCACTGCCCTGGAAATAGTCCTTGTCGGTCAGCACGGATAGGCAATCGGCATCGGCTGCCTCATAAGCTTTGGCGATCATAATCGGGTCAAAGTCCGGACGAATTAACCCTTTGGACGGCGAAGCCTTCTTCACCTCGGCGATTAATCCCATGCTGCGTTTACGCCCCGTGGACAACGCCTTCTCTAAACCGAGAGTCGGCGGTAAATCCGCGATTTGCCTCTCGGCCTCCGAGATGCTGAATGTTTCCCGCAGTTGGGCAACCTCCCTGCGCTTCGTTTCGACTATTCGATCAAGATACATAACTCATTTCCCCCGTTCTTGAGATCAACTGCTCCAGCTTAGACTGAGCCAGCCCTGAATCGATGGCTCCCGCTGCGCGCTGCACACCTTCAGCCAAACTATCCGCAAGCCCAGACACATAGATGCAGGCACCGGCATTGGCAAGCACGATATCCCGATAAGCATTGCGCTCACCGCGCAGCACCGATCCGATAATGGCTGCGTTCTCTTTGGCATCACCGCCCAGAATATCGCTCATCGGATGAACTGACAGTCCCAGATCATGAGGATGAATATCATAAGTACGGACTTCTCCGCCACGGAGCTCGGAGACTCGCGTAGGCGCGGAAATGCTGATTTCATCCAAACCATCATGGCTGGTCACCACCATGGCACGCTTTAAGCCAAGCTCCTTGAGCACCTGTGCGATGGTTTCCGTTTTGTTCATGTCGTATATCCCGAGCATCTGCCGATCTGCGCCCGCCGGATTTGTCAAAGGCCCCAGCATGTTAAATACGGTTCGAACCCCGAGCTCTTTGCGAGGAGCTGCCGCATATTTCATCGATGGATGATAGATCTGGGCAAACAGGAAACAGATTCCGATATCATTCAGACAGGCTGTCGCTTGCTCTGCCGTCAAGTGGATATTCACGCCCAGCGCTTCCAGCACATCGGCGCTGCCCGCCCGTCCAGATGCCGAGCGGTTGCCGTGTTTGGCCACTCTGACCGAAACCGAGGAGGAGATAATGGCGGATACGGTAGAAATGTTAAACTTGTGAATCCCGGATCCTCCTGTGCCGCATGTATCCAGCAGCTGGTTCCGCTCGGTAACAACGCGCCCGCCCGCACCACGCATCGCCTCGGCGAAGCCGGTGATCTCTTCAACTGTCTCCCCCTTCATTCGCAGGGCAGTAAGCAGCGCCCCGATTTGAGAATGGGTTGCCTGGCCTTCCATAATGGACTGCATGACCCCGCGTGCTTCGTCCCGGCTCAAATCTTGACCTTGAATCAGCTTCGTAAGGCTGGATTGCATCGTTTCCATGACGTTCATTACGTTCTCCTCCTTCAGTTTAAGGTGTGTATTGGTACAGATAATCCTGATTAATTAAATCGTTAGCATCCATGCTGGACGGGAACATCGCTTCAGCGACGCGGATCGCCTTCAGCATCCCTTTGGCTTTGTTGACGGTTTCTTCATATTCCTTCTCCGGTACCGAGTCCCATACGATGCCTGCCCCCGCCTGAACATAAGCTTTGCCCTGACGGAAAATGATCGTCCGGATCGTAATGCAGGAATCCATATTGCCGCCAAAGCCGAGATAACCGATGGCCCCGGCATACGCGCCTCTAGCCTCCCGCTCTAGCTCTGCAATAATTTCCATGGCCCTTAGTTTCGGAGCACCGGATACCGTTCCTGCTGGCAAGCAGGACAGAAAAGCATCGAAGAAATCCTTATCCTCACTCAGCTGACCCGAAACGCTGGATACCATATGCATCACATGGGAGTATTTTTCAATCTCCATGAACGTGTCGCACTTCACCGTGCCGAACTCTGACACACGGCCCAGGTCATTACGCCCCAGATCCACCAGCATCAAATGCTCGGCGCGTTCCTTCTCGTCCTGCAGCAGATCATCGGCCAGCGCCTGGTCTTCGGCCTCATCGCTGCCTCTAGGCCTGGTGCCTGCAATCGGTCTAGTTTCCAATCTTCGTCCATCCACCTTCACCAGGGCTTCCGGGGATGTGCCCACGATAATGTCGTCGTCCATTTTGAGGTAATACATATACGGCGAAGGATTCAGCGTTCTCAGCACCCGGTATACGTGAAGCGGCGATACTTCGGTCTCAATATGGAAGCGCTGGGACAATACCACCTGAAAAATGTCCCCTGCGCGAATGTATTCCTTCGCATGCTCCACATTGGAGAGGTACTTCTCTTTTGTCATATTGGATTTAATGTCGCCCATATCAACATCCGCTGGAATGCCTTTGGAGTTCACGTTCTCCCGCGGCCCCTGCTCTTGCAGCTGCTCGGCTGCTGCTTCCAAGGTACGGCATACATCCCGATAGCTTTGCCGAATGTTTTCGTCCGAATCACCCGGTTTCACGTGTACGTTGCCAACCAGCATGATCTGCTGTTTCACATGGTCGAAGACAATGACTTGATCGCAAAACATGAACCTTATATCATCCATTCCGAGATCGTCCATCGCATGTGCCGGAAGCTTCTCATAATATTGGAGCAGGTCATATCCGAAAAATCCGATTGCCCCTCCGGTAAAAGGTGGCATCTCCTTCAGCTGCGGGCTGCGGTACGTTCGCAGCAGCGCCTTTAACTCCTCGACAGGCTTTCCTTTCAGCAGGGAACGCTCTCCGTTCCTTTCAATTTCGATCTTGCCTTTTTTACCCGTGATCATTAAGAAGGGGTCTGTTCCGATAAACGAATACCGTGCCCACTGTACTCCACCCTCAACGCTTTCAAGTAAAAATGCCCGCTTCCGTTCCGCATACCGCTGAAAAATGCGAATCGGGGTTTCCATGTCGGCTAACAGTCTGATCGCTACCGGAATCAGGTTATATTCACCTGCCATAGCCACCACTTGCTCCATTGATGGATTCGCCATGTCAATCCCTCCTTAATTGATGGTATACAACAAAAAAACCTCTACCGAAGTAGAGGTTAACGTTCAGAATAAGTCTATGAAAAAAGAGCGCGGTCAAGGAATTCCAACTATTCAACGACAAACTACAGCGGCTGTTGTTCTTAGACGGATACAAGAAATAGGCTTGTAACCAGCCGTGTGAACGTGCTGTACTATTCATCATGAAATCAAGTTCATCCTTAATCCCGATTATGTTATTGCCTAAAATGCCTCAGCTCTTCTCAACTCAACTCATCTGTAAAACCTAACTCTACTCAGCTATTCTGATATCACTATACAGGATGATGCCGTGTTACTGCAACCCTAAATTTCAACATCAAGCGTTGGAGCCTGATAAATCCGGACGCAGCCGCTTGGCTTCGTTCAAATACACATGCTTGATCTCGCTCTGGCTTTTATCCGTATTGACCTGCACCATGAAGCGGATGCAGCGCGGCAGACTGCCTTGAACCGGTATTTCAACCGAACACATTAAAGGAACGAGATCCCAGCCCTCCAGTTGGCGTATCGCTTTGGCTGGAAACGTCGCATCCAGATCCTGTGTCATCGTAATCCATATGTTGCTGATATACTCCGGCTGGAGCTCGTTGCGTCTCACCATCTCTTCAAGCAGCCGCAGCGTTTCCTGTACAATCTCCTGCTCATCGTTACGGGTGACGGTTGTCGCCCCCCGGATTCCCCGATTCATCATGAACTATCCCTCTCCCTTCAACTGCTCAACCACAGATCGAACAGCTTCTACCGGTACATCCTTAACGATGCTGACGGAGCCGATGGATTCCGGTACGATAAATACCATATTCCCCTCGGCAAACTTTTTATCGTGCTGCATCGCATCCATAATCCGCTCAACCGAGACGTCACCCGGCAAGATTACCGGCAGATTCACCGCCTTCAGCATGCTCACTGTCTCGTTGTGCAGATTCGCAGATCTGCCAAGCTTTTCTGCAAGGCGGGCCGAACCGGCCATTCCGATTGCAATCGCCTCACCGTGCAAAAAGCGTCCGTAGCCGCCAACGGCTTCAATGGCATGGCCGATGGTATGCCCCAGATTAAGGATGGCACGCAAACCGCCTTCCCGCTCGTCCTGGGATACCACGTCCGCCTTGATCGCACATCCGCGCTCCAGGCCGTATATCAACGTATCGGGATCCAGGCTCAGCAGCTTCGAGCCGTTCTCCTGGCACCAATAGGCAAAATCACGGTCCAGGATCAAGCCATGCTTCACCATTTCCGCAAGACCAGAAGATACCTCTCGCGGAGGCAAAGACATCAGCGTATTTACATCGTAAACTACCATGACGGGTTGATGAAACGCGCCGATCATATTTTTAGCTAACGGATGGTTGACTGCCACTTTGCCGCCGACGCTGCTGTCATGGGCCAGGATAGTAGTCGGGATCTGCACAAATGTCACGCCGCGCATGTACGTTGCCGCGACGAATCCAGCCAAATCACCTACAACGCCTCCGCCCAGCGCAAATACTGCCGAGCTGCGGTCCAGTTTACCGTTGATCGCTGTCGTCATTACCTCTTCATAGACCTGAAGCGATTTGGAGGATTCACCGGAAGGGACTATGTGAGAAATAACCGTATATCCTTTCGACTTTAACTGCTCCTCCACTTGAGACAAATAATGAGGCGCCACTTTATCATCCGTTACGATCAAATGCGGGCTCTTGCGTGTGATTCCATGCTTCGTGCTTAACTCACCAATCGTATCCAAAATCCCAGCTCCGATATAAATCGGATATGAACGCTCTCCCAGCTCCACCTGAAGTGTTCTCATATCAGTAGTTCTCCAGCTGCTTCAGGTAGTTCTGGTAATTCGCATGAATTTCTTCCATCGAATCACCGCCAAACTTCTCAAGAAACGCCTTCGCTACCTCCCAGGTCACCACATGCTCCATAACAACGCTGGCTGCCGGAACCGCACAGGCATCCGAGCGTTCAACCTGAGCCGTGAAAGCTTCCTTCGTATCGATATCCACGCTTTGAAGCGGCTTGTACAGCGTTGGAATCGGCTTCATGACGCCGCGAACAATGATCGGCATGCCGTTGGTCATCCCGCCTTCAAATCCGCCTAGGCGATTGGTTGCGCGGTAGTATCCGCGCTCTTCACTATACATAATCTCGTCATGCACCTGGGAACCGGGCAGTTCGCCTGCTTCAAATCCGATGCCGACCTCAACACCCTTAAAGGCATTGATGGACATCACGCCTTGTGCGATGCGGCCATCCAGCTTACGGTCATATTGGACATGGCTGCCCAGTCCGACCGGCAAACCTTCGATGATACATTCCACGATGCCGCCAATGGAGTCGCCTTCTTTTTTGATCTGATCTATGTAGGCTTCCATCTTCTTCTCCGTCTCTTCATCCACGACGCGAACCGAGGAGGCTTCCGTACGCTCGATCAGCTCATCAATCGAAAGATTGTGCGGGGGAGCTTCGATCTCGCCAATCCGAATGACCTGGCCAGCCACTTTAACGCCGAATTGTGCCAGGAATTGTCTGGCGATAGCGCCAACCGCTACGCGGACTGTGGTTTCACGGGCACTGGAGCGTTCCAGCACATTACGCAGATCCTTCAGGTTATACTTCAAACCGCCGTTCAAGTCGGCATGCCCCGGTCTTGGGCGGTGCACCCGTCTTTTCACCTCGTCGCTACCTTCAATCGGCTCCACATTCATAATGTTCTGCCAATGCTTCCAGTCGTTATTCTGCACGACCAACGCAATTGGTGCACCCGTTGTATATCCGTGACGCACACCACCAAGGATTTGCGCGGTATCCTTCTCAATCTGCATGCGGCGTCCTCGGCCATACCCCTTCTGTCTCCGATGAAGCTGAAAGTTCAATGCTTCAAAATCAAGCTCCAAATTGCTTGGAAGTCCTTCGATTATGGTAGTCAACTGAGGACCGTGCGTTTCCCCAGCAGTTAAAAAGCGTAAGCTCATGATGCTTTTCCCCCTTTAAACTTTTAAGCGTTAAACCGCTAAACTCCGTAAATATCTTCTGCTCATTATAGTATAGGTCTAACGCTTTGACAAGAATGCCGCAGGACAAGCAAAAGCGCCTCTCATCCTCCGGATTGAAAAGCGCTTATGCGTTATGATAGCCATTTCTATTAAATTTTACGGTAGAAGAAAGTCTCGTTGCTCTCCAGATTATATTGTCCAGGATTAAAGATCTGCTCCGTGCTGCCCACAAACAAAAATCCGCCTGGCTTCAGGCTTGACGCAAACTTCTGGTACAGCTTATGCTTGGCCCCTTCCGTGAAATAAATCATCACGTTTCGGCAAACAATCAGATCATATCCAGTCTCAAACCGGTCCGTCAGCAAATTCTGCTTATGAAAGGTTACTTCCTTCTTCAAATGCTCACTGAAGCGATACACCGAACCTTCTTCTTTAAAATAGCGGGCGGCTACATCCGAAGGCACATCTTTCAATGACCTCTCGACATATAGGCCTTCCTTCGCTTTATGTAATGCCCCATCATCAATGTCTGTCGCCACGATACGCGCACGGCTCAGCATGTTCTGTTCGGACAGTATCATGGCAAGCGTATATGGCTCCTCACCCGTGGAGCAGGCAGCGCTCCATATTTTCAATACCCCGGGATTCTGCCGGGATATCTCTGGCAATATCTTATCGCGGAGAACTTCCCACCGGTTGGGATTGCGCCAAAACTCCGAGACATTAATTGTCATTCGGTCCAAAAACTCATGAAATAATGGCTTGTCCTTCATCATCGCGTCGTAGAAGGCCGAAAAGGTTTCAAACCCTTTCTTCAAACGCAGCGTTGTCAGCCTTCGCTTCATCTGCGCTTCTTTATAATCTGCCAGATTGATCCCCGTGCTTCGTTCGATACTGCGAACAAAGCCTATATAATCCGGATCATCCAGCACAAGTTCATGTTCCGTCATCGTATCATCCTGTTTAATTAGATTATGCCGCTTCCTTCGCTTACAGCCAAGGGGACAGCGTCTTGTTATATTCAACCAATTCCTTCTCTTCAAAGAAATTGGCAATTTCGCGTTGCGCACTCTCCGGTGAATCCGATCCATGAATCAGATTGTGCGGTGTATGGGCTGAAAAATCCCCACGAATCGTCCCGGGCAGCGCATCCTTCACATTCGTTTTGCCGATCACTTGGCGGGACAATGCAATGATGTCATCCCCTTCCCACACCATCGCAAACACCGGTCCAGACGTTATAAATCCAACCAGATTTTCAAAAAAATCTTTGCCTTCATGTTCCGCATAATGGCGCTTGGCCTGCTCGTCTGAAATCTGCAGGAACTTGCCTGCAACCAGCTTGAATCCTTTATCCTCCAAACGGCCGACGATTCGGCCGATCAGCCCACGCTGTACACCATCCGGTTTAATCATTAAAAAAGTACGTTCCATTGGCCTCATCACGCTTCCCCTCATTCTAGGATATTGAACAATCATTCCATGCTCAGGTGATGTTACATGTTTGTACCCGTATTTTAACAGAAAGCAACCTCATGGTTAAGAGCTAATATGACCGCTTCGTAATAAAATTTGCGATATCTCTAAGCTGTTTTTTGGTCTTGATGTCAGGCAAAGTATCCAATGCGTCCAATGCTTTACGGATATACCGATCAGCTAGTGCCTCAGATCTCGATATACCATCGCTAGAGGTTACAAGCTTCACAGCGTCAGTCACATCACACTGACCATTCAGTGTATGAATCCGATCCAGCTCTTGCAGCAGCGGCTCCCTCCGTTTGCTATCTCCGAGCGCAAATATAACAGGCAGCGTAATATTTCCCTGCCTCATATCACTCCCCGGCGGCTTGCCAATCTGCTTCTCCGTCCCGCATAGATCCAGAAGATCGTCTTGAATCTGAAAGGCCATGCCGACGTTATATCCGAATCGATACAGGCTGTTTGCGATTTTGCGGTCCGCATCCGCAGCCAGTGCTCCGAGCTGGCAGCTGACCGCGATCAAGAGCGACGTCTTGCGGCGAATGCGAAGAAGGTATCTTCTGACGTCCTGATCGGTATTAAAGAAATCGCGAATCTGCTCCATTTCGCCGATGGACATTTCAACCATGGCCTTGGCGAGAATCTGATGAATCTCTGGCTGCTTCAGGTGGGTCGTCAGCTCCAGCGCCTTGCCGTAAATATAGTCGCCGGTATACATGGCAATCCGGTTGTCCCATTTCGCTTTTACCGTTGGCTTGCCACGCCGCGTGTCCGCATCATCGATCACGTCATCGTGAACGAGCGATGCGCTGTGAATCAGCTCAAGCGGCACGGCCACATGCTTCAGCTTGTCAATGTCATAGTCGCCGAACTTACCGCCCATCAGTACAAAAACAGGACGGAGCCGCTTGCCTCCTGCTCTAAGCAGATGCAAGGAAGTCTCTATCAGCTCGGGGCTGTCGCCCTCGACGCTGAGATAGAGTTCCTTCTCGATAACGTCCATATCTTTTTTTAATGTTCCGAATATGTCAAATCGTTTCATCTTTTCACCCATATGCTTAGATTCTCATTCCATTACTCCGGCACTACCTTGCGATCTTAGCAGGCCAAGTTGATCTACGACTTGAAATATAAGCTTAACCTTCCTGTTGTCGTTCGTCAAAATCCCAGCACAGGTTCGTAGAGTCGTCATTTCAACAGCCGCCAACGCCTTCGATGCACCCCGGCCTGCTAATCTCCCCATCTCGTATATAGTTGATGTTCGATGCGCAAGCTGTCCAATACCTTGCCGACCAGAAAATTCACGATATCATCAATGGTCTTCGGTCCGTAATAGAACGCGGGCATCGCGGGAATGATTTTGACGCCAAGCTTGGCCAGCGTCAGCATGTTCTCCAGGTGAATGGCATGCAAAGGCGTCTCTCTCGGGACAAGTGCCAGAGGACGGCCTTCTTTCATCATCACATCCGCGGCGCGTCCCATCAGATTGTCGGAAGATCCGTGTGCCACTGAGGATAATGTCCCCATGGAGCATGGTATGATGATCATGCCTTCCACCAGGAAAGATCCACTGGCGATCGTGGCCCCGATGTCGGAGATAGGATGGTACATCACACTCCCCTCGTATCCGCCGAATTTCTCGGCCAGCACTTCTTCGCGGTTGCCTGCCTGAAAGCCCATTTCCTCCTTCAGGACACGCCAACCCGCATTGGAAATGATCAAATGCACATCATATCCCAGCGAGAGCAGGCTCTCGGTAAGGCGAACACCGTAGATGCTGCCGCTGGCTCCCGTAATACCGACAACCCAGCTTTTTCTGCGCATGGATTTCATCAGATATACCGCACCACCAAATCAATTAAAGTGAATACAAACAGGATAATGCTCAGTGTACTGTTCATCGTAAAAAAGGCAGTTTGCAGACGGCTCATATCGTTAGGCGATAAGATGTAATGCTGATAGAACAAAATTCCGCAGGCGATGATCATGCCGATCAGATACCACCAGCCAACCGGTGTGACAAAGAAAAGAATGACAAAGCCGATGGCTGTTACAACGTGAAATCCGCGTGCGAACCACAATGCTTTATGCAAGCCGAACCGGGATGGAATCGAATACAGCTTTTCTGTTGCATCAAACTTCTCATCCTGGCAAGCGTAGACAATATCAAATCCCGCTGTCCAGAACGCAAGCGCGATATAGAACACAATGGCCTTCCAATCGATTTGACCGGTTACCGCAACCCATCCCCCAAGTGGAGCCAATGCTGTTGTAAGCCCGAGCACCAGATGACAAAGCCAAGTAAACCGTTTGGTGTATGAATAAATAATAAGCATAAAAATAGCAATAGGCAGCAAACGGAAAGCAAATGGATCCAGCATGTAAGTGGCCCAGAAAAACACCGCGAAAGACAGAATAATGAATAAGATAACTTCCAGCGGCTTCAGCAGCCCTGCCGGAATGGCGCGATTTACGGTGCGGGGATTCTTGGCATCGATATGCTGGTCCGTGAGCCGATTCAATCCGAATGCAGCGCTTCGTGCACCGAACATGGCAAGAAAGATCCAGCCGATATCTCCCCAGGATGGTAATTGGTCAAACACAACGGCCGATCCTAGAATCGCCCCCATAAAAGCGAAAGGCAGAGCAAACAGTGTATGCTCCACTTTAATCATTTCAAGATAAGTTCCTATTTTCTTAAACATCCAGATTCTCCTTGATCCCAATATGTAAGGCTGCTATGCCACCAGTCAAGGGATAGGCCTGAACCTGTTGAAGTCCGGTCTGACGGAAAGCTTCGGCAAGCTCCTCTCGTCCTGGGAACAAAGCCAGCGATTCCGGCAGCCACTTATACTGCTCGTAACGCTTGGCTACCAGTTTCCCCATCCGAGGCAGCACTTGTTGAAAGTAGAAATAATAAATGCCTTTGAACGGCTGCCAAGTCGGCTTGGACAATTCCAAACATACAACCATCCCGCCAGGCTTAACCACGCGTTTCATCTCATGCAGAACCTGCATGTAATCCGGCACATTGCGAAGACCGAAACCGATCGTCGCGTAATCGAACTGATTGTCTTCGAACGGCAGGTTCATTGCGTTTCCCTGAACCAGGTCTATCTGTTGGTCCAGCCCCTGCTTGGCAACCTTCCCCCGGCCGACATTCAGCATCCCCTCACTGAAATCGAGTCCGACTATGTGTCCTGATTCACTTGCCTGGGCCATACTGATCGTCCAGTCACAAGTACCACAGCATAAATCGATAGCTGTATCGCCTTGGCGCATGTTCATCTTTTTCATCGTAAACTTGCGCCAGGCTTTATGTCTTCGAAAGCTCAGAATATCATTCATAATATCATACTTTCCCGAAATGCTTTCAAAGACGGAGTGGACGTATTGCTCTTTCGGATTTTTGCCATCATGCTTATTCATGTCTAACTTCGTTGCTTGATTATCCACAGCATCCCCCTACCCTTCACTTACGACGGACCTATACGTGCTGAGCCGTTTCAGGAACGGGTCCAGCATACCGGCGTACGGGCTCTCTCCTACACGGCTTGCCAGCAGCAGCTGTACGGCATTAACGGATTCGCGCAGCTTGTCCAGCAGCTTCTCCGAAACCTTGTGCTTCAGGATCAGCTTCCTCCAGTCCTTCATATCCGTCTTCTTGCCAACCAGCATTCTCCGTTCCTCGTCGCTCCCCGATTCGATCAGATGCCAGTACACGTAACCGCATCTGCCAATTTCAGGCGTCGCACAGCGTTCCATCTCCCGCACAAGTGTTTCACATTCCGTAAATTCTTTGAGCAGCTTCTCCCATGTTTCTTGTACGGACTTCTCAAGCAGCGGAGTAAAAGAAAGAAACAGCTGCATATTCAGCTGTACCGTTAGCCGTAGATATTCTTCAGAAGGCAGCAGCGTTTTTTTCATTTTGCCGTACAATCTCATCTTCAACACGTTCACATCGCTAACAGCCTTGCTAAGAAGCGAGATGACAGCAATTTCGCCCTTTAAGGCAAGGAGTTGATAAAAACGACTGCTGAAGTAATCCCCTGCAAGCACTTTTAACTGCCGGGATCGCATCATCGCCTCTCCTTGATTGCCCTCCGTAACGTCGATGCTCTCATGCGTATCGAGTCCCACTTGAACCAGTGAGGTAACCAGTGCGTACAATTCTTCATGACCGGCAAGATTTCGTCCCGAATCCTTTAAAAATATGTATAGCAAATGAACACGGGCATCCGGAAAATTCGGAAGTTCCGTGTGGTTTTGAATCATATCATAATTTAAATATTTCTCTGCCAGTTCTGGTACGCGATACGATTTCATTCTCAGCCTCCGTGCACTTGATGTTCTTTTGTCCAATTGAGCCCACAATCCAATCTATTATAACACATGTTCAAGACACGTACATGCCCTGTCACTTACTATTTTACCCCTATCATGGGCTGCTGAACTGCTTTAGCCAAAGATTCGTAAACGTTAGGTTAAGAGCGGCAGCAATAGATGGCGGAACATCGCCGTTCTCAAGTTGGGTTAGAGCTTCTGCATAGCGCGAGTTCCAGGTATCCTTGCTCATATTCGAAGCCAGCAGCATATACCGCTTCCCTCCCCAACGATCGATGGCTACTACTCTTAGATACAACTGCTGCACATTATCCGTTCCTTCGAACGTAAAGGACATAATGCTGGCGATATCCTCATAAACCTCGGCGGCCGTCTCCGCGGGGTCGCTCAATTTGATATCCAGCGTCAACGCGCCTTCATCATAATCTGCCCGACTTATTTTTAGATGAAGAGGAAGATTCTTTAGGGAGTCCACTAATCCGGCATCGCTTAATTCGCGGCTGTGATAGGGTATCGCCGCTGTCACAGCGCCGACCTTATAACGGGCTTGTGATTGAAGCCCCATTAACAGTGCGAGTATGATGAATGCAATCGCCGCGGGCAGGAGTACGGCTCGTACAGATTGCCAGTGCTTCATATCCTAAACCTCCTCTATTCCTAGTTTCTTCCGGTCCTCATTAGTCCATACCTCATTGTATAAAGAAAAAAAGCAGGCTATGCCTGCTTCAGGTAAAACGAACCGTATTCGGTTTAGAAAAAGGGTCGAGAAGTCCATACCACTGCTACCCCCAGCGCGGCGATCCGCGCCAGATTCATGAGCACGAAATTTTGCACCGCAATCACAAATGTCTTCTCTTTGGATGGATGGGCGGTGAAAACGGCGCTTTTTTTATAAATCGGGACAAGGGTGACAAACACCAGAAACACTAACACGGGATGCACCTTCATCAGGAGAAGAGCCGCCAGGTCCAGATAAGCAAGGCAATACAGCATTCGGAACAGCTTTAGAGAAGGTCTGAATCCTATATATACCGGCAGCGTATACCGCTTGTTCTCCATATCCTCATCCATGTCGCAGATGTTGTTGGCCAACATGATGTTGGCAATCCCAAGTATGGCCGGCAGTGATACCACCAGCAGCAGCAGTACCTCAGGAAGATTCACCTGAAGGGACAGAACGCTGCCGTGCAGGTCCAAAACCGCCAGATGGTTGCCCTCCACATGGATCCAAGCCGAAATAAATATAATGACAAATCCCATAAACAATCCGGAGAACAGCTCGCCTAGGGGCATCCGCGAGATCGGAATCGGTCCGAACGAATATAATATCCCTACGGCAAAAGACAATCCCCCGAGCAGCAGGATCAACCAGCCCGTAGACAGGAATAGTGCGATCCCCGCACCAATGGCTGTCAAGAGCAGCAAGATGATGACGGACACCACCGCAGGCTCCTTAAGATTATATCGTACAATGGCATTGTGCTCCTCGTAACCGAAGCCGTTCTTTTTAATCGCTTTTTTATAATCGTAATAGTTATTGATTGCCGTCGTTGCCATATCAAACGACAGCAATGATGCAAGCATCAGGGCAAAATGATACCCATCGAACTGCTGAAAACGAAACAGTGCATACAAAGTTCCGAACAGAAACGGAATCATGCTGGCTACCTTTGTCTGAATTTCCACCAGTTTAAAAAAAGCTCGGATTCCCATGACCATCATCCTTTATCCAATTGATCTGATTTCAGATTAAAGGATTTCATGGCCGCGGTCTGTTGGAATTGTACTTGACAAACGCGTTGCAAAAGTGACGAATGTTACTTTTAGAGTAAAATCAAATTTATTCCGAAATGTCCTGATCCTTGCGCCTGCGGCTCCAAGGCGTACCCAGCAGCGGCAGCGCCCAACGGTCCAGACCATACCAGCCCGCCACTTTCCAGGCCATTACCAGCCATGTGGCCAATATAAAGAATAACGGATTGGAGCTTACCGTGCCCGCGAATAAAAAGCTGGCATTCATTAATCCGCCGAAAAACGCGGCAATGCCCGTCAGCAGACCCAAAATCAGCCCGAGTCCGACCAACACCTCACCGAAGGACACCATATACGAAAACAGCTTGGCGTTGGGAAGCACAAACCCTTCGAGAAAAGAAGCATACCATCCGGTGACGTCCTTCCCCTCTTCCGCCTTAGCCAGCGCTCCCCCGACAAACCCCTGAATGGCCGCGCCGGCTTCGCTTCCCGTCCAGGCTTCCGCTGTCAGCTTTTTCAGCCCCGACGTTAACCAAGAATAACCGAGATACAGCCTCACGAGCAGCCAAATCCAGCCGGAGCGAGTACTGCTGAACAGAAACAGGGATACCGGATTTTCAGGGACCACCACATATTGTCCCTCTCTAAATTGCTTTGCCATGATTTCTTTAAACATCCTTTCGTATTTTTATTCATTCCGCTAGTATATACAACGTTCGCGAATCCAACAAGGGTCATTTAACAATTGATTAACACACAATCTTTCCACGGAAACATCAAACATAAAAAAGCCCCACCAATTTGGTGGGGCTTAGCCAAGATGATAAGTCTAATCAGATGCCGGATTCAATCTTCCCGTGTTTGGTCATGACCTCAGCTTTGCCACGGATTTTGACCGCAGATGTATGATCCGTGAACTGGGCGATGATGACCTCGCCTTTGTCCAGCTTTTCGGTATGATGAAACCGGGTGTCCTGACCGCGGGTAAGGCCAATCACCTGCACGCCATGGTCCAGCGCTTTAACGATAAAATAATCCCCGTTTTGAACGTTCTCCATTGTTCAGACCTCCTCACCGTAAGCTAAAAGAAAAGGCCGTGAACGAATTCACGACCTGTGCTCTTAGGTAATATGTAGAAATCTTTATTTGATTCCGTCTTTGAGCGCTTTACCAGGTTTAAATGCAGGAATTTTGCTCGCAGGGATTTCGATTTCTTCACCTGTTTGCGGGTTGCGGCCTTTCCGTGCGGAACGCTCGCGAACCTCGAAGTTGCCAAAGCCGACCAGCTGTACCTTGTCTCCACTTTGCAAAGCTTCGGAGATTGCATCGAAAACGGCATCAACCGCTTTAGTTGCATCCTTCTTGGAAAGCTCAGTAGATTCAGCTACTTGTGTAATCAGATCCGATTTATTCATTCTTTCACCTCCCTAACAAGGAATGTGCTCCACTTGCTATTCACTGTTTCCGTTTTACCGCAAATTATACGTGCAATCGGGTATTTTACCCCTATCTCGCGTTTAGAATGCATGACGCGGAACAAATTTATAGTAATACAGCCACCTCATAATTTCAAGCGTTTTGCTCTGCCCAACCAAAGAAAACACGAAAAACAGCCGCTAATCGGGACTTTAGACCCGTTAGCGACTGCGTATTCAACACCTTATCGATACTCACTTAAAGAATGATCGCGATCAAACCGCCGGAACCTTCGTTGATGATCCGACCTAAAGTTTCTTGCAATTTATATCTCGCATTATCAGGCATCATCGCGATTTTGCCTTGAATGCCTTCACGGACGATCGAGTGCAGCGAGCGTCCGAATATATCGGATTCCCAAATCTTGATCGGATCGTTCTCGAAATCCTGCATCAGATAGCGCACAAGCTCTTCGCTCTGCTTCTCTGTGCCGATAATCGGCGAGAACTCGGATTCCACATCGACTCGAATCATATGGATGGAAGGCGCGGTCGCTTTCAATCTAACCCCGAAGCGAGTGCCTTGACGGATAAGCTCAGGCTCATCCAGCGCCATCTCAGCCAGGGAAGGAGCAGCGATACCGTAACCTGTCGTTTTAACCATTTCAAGTGCTTCAGCGAAGCGGTCGTATTCCCGTTTGGCATGTGAGAACTCCTGCATCAGCTGCAGTAAATGATCTTTACCGCGAATCTCGACACCCACAACCTCCATCAAGATCCGGTCATACAGTTCGTCAGGTGCGAAGAGATCGATCTCGGCAACGCCCTGACCCATATTCATGCCGCTAAGTCCAGCATGGTTGATGAAGTCATACTCCATGAACTGGCTGACCACCCGATCCACGTCACGCAGACGACGGATATCCTTCACGGTATCTCTGACCGAGTTCTCATAGTTGCTGCGCAGCCAGTGGTTCTCGTTAAGCACCATAACCCAGCTAGGCAGATTGACGTTCACTTCATGCACTGGGAATTCATACAATACTTCACGAAGAACACCGGTTACATCATCTTCGGTCATCGTAGCTGCACTTAGTGTCATTACCGGAATGTCGTATTTCTCAGCCAGCTCATTGCGCAGCTGAAGCGCTTCTTCACTGCGTGGTCGTGTCGAGTTGATGACCACCACGAATGGCTTGCCGACTTCCTTCAGTTCCTCGATGACGCGTTCCTCAGCGTCAACATAAGAGCTTCGCGGAATTTCCGCAATGCTTCCGTCTGTTGTGACGACCACGCCAAGTGTGGAGTGCTCCTGGATGACTTTGCGGGTTCCGATTTCTGCCGCTTCCTGGAACGGAATCGGCTCTTCGAACCATGGCGTCGAGATCATTCTCGGGCCATTCTCGTCCTCGTAGCCCTTAGCGCCTTCAACGGCATAGCCTACACAATCCACCAATCTTACGTTGACCTCAAGACCTTCCGTAACTTTGATCTGTACCGCGTTGTTTGGCACAAATTTCGGCTCGGTTGTCATGATTGTTTTCCCTGCAGCACTTTGAGGCAGCTCATCGACAGCTCTTACTCGATCCGCCTCGTTCGTAATGTTCGGGAGAACAACCGTCTCCATAAACCGCTTGATGAAGGTTGATTTTCCCGTACGGACGGCACCGACAACACCTAAGTAAATGTCCCCTCCGGTCCGTTCGGCAATGTCCTTAAAAATGTCCACTTTTTCCAAAAGAGATCCCCTCCTCAAATTACTCCGAAGGAAAAATGCTTTAAGAGCATCCGCTTCGTGTTCCACTCATAGCCAAAGCCATTGCAACAGATGAGCAGCCTTTACAATGTCGCCAGCATCCCGCCGCCGGTATTCCATGAGTTTTGATGGAAACGGCAAAGCGGCGTAACTCGTACATGCATTTGGACTAGTAACATCATATGTACCGGGTTCAAAAATATGACGGTTGCCCCTTAAAGTCCGTCCAGTTTTTTTTAAGATATCGAACAGGCCTAAACCAACTAGACACCGTCATCGAATACCGTAAAGAAAACTACCGCTGGGGCGCGGTTTATCTTCATGCTGTGCGCCTTCAGACGTTTTCGTATGCCTCATGATGTGGGCAACCGGCTCTTGCCCGCACTACTCTTTCAGATTATGAATATGCGCGCACTTTAATAGATATTCCAAAGAGATTCAACCATTTCCAAAAAAAGTCTATCGAAGAAGGGTCTCAAGGATAAAATGTAGGCTGCATTATGGCTTCCGCATACTCATTCCTCTACTGATATGGGTCACCATGCAGAGTCAACAAAAATACCCGCCGATAACGGCGGGTATAGGTTTAGGATAGCGGCTGAGCAACGGGCTGCCCATCCTTCCATGTATAAGGTACGGATTTTACAGGAACATAATAGGATTCTTGCTCCAGGAACACCCGTAAATCCTCTCCTTCTTGAGGGTCGGAATCGTTCTTCTGGATCGCCTGCATAATATCAAAGGCATAATCGGCATACACCGTTCCCTCTTCATCCATCATAAAGGCCATCTCCTGACCCGAGTATACACTCATCAATGTAATGGATTTGGCATCGGTCTTGGACAGGTCCACTGCCGTATACCCCGGGTAGAGGGCTTCTCCTGCAGGGAGAGCATTGTCATGCGCCATTTTGTACAAATTCACGGCTCTCTGAACGTCATTCACCTTCTGGGCCGTGGTTAAGTCCATCACCTTCACGGTTGGCTCGGTTTCCTCATTAATAATGAGAAAATATCCGCTGCCGCCCTTCTCAAATGCCGTATCCGGAATTTGGTCGATGTATCCCCGGTTCTTCAGCTGATCCATATCGACCCGGTATTTCTCATACCGCGGAATTTCCGGACCCGCTGTAATTATCGGCAAGATTCCTTGTTCTTTATAAAAGTCATCTACAGCCGATTGTATCCGTTTGACACTTTCCCTATACGAAACCTTGTTCTCCTGCAATTTCTCGTCAGGATAAAGACATCCTGTCAGCAACATCGGAAACAGCACCAGGATTAAGACTGCAGACGTCCGCTTCGAACGGCCTGCCGCTTGGGTCATCCAAGTGATCATACTCAACTAACATCATCCTCGCTTTAAATAAAGTCATCGGACTCCCGGTTTCTCGCAGCTTCCAGCTGTTTGCGTATCGCAGCTTTGAGCGGATCCTCGGGAATCATTACCTTAATGTGATTCGTAATTCTCGTCTGGCAGGATAGCCGGTAGCCTTGTTCAATCATCGATGTCCCCAACTTCCTGATTTCCTTGGGCTCAGGCGCAGAGCAATGATCGCGTTCCTCGCTCGGAACGATGATCTTGCACATCAAACAACCGGCTTTGCCTCCGCAACGGGTAGGAATACGCACACCCGCCCGACGCGAGGCATCCAGAACATTCGTGTGCGGACGAACCTTGACCTTTTTCTGATCCGGCTGAAATAATACCTCGTAGTCCAACGGTAACGCGCTCCTTTTCTTATGTACACATTCTGCTAAGCTCCCTGGCCATTTTTCACAGCACTTCGGTTACAATCCAGTTAATCGGTTCAAAACCATTCGATGCTCCCCATGCAGATGGTTCCGGCTTAACAACTGCTGCAGAAGCGGCATATGACGGTCCATGTCCCGCCGGATCGCTTCCCCAATGGCGACGTATCGATCCGGCCTGGCTCGAAGTACATTAAACACCAGTTCATGGGATAACGGCATCAGGCGCACCGTGACGTCCTGTATATGACTCTCTAGTGCTGCAGGATACAGCAATTGATCGATCTCAACGCAGTAGGAGGACCCGTTTGAATTCACTTCAAATCCGCCTACCAGTTCAATCGGGACTTTCTCTATTTCATAGTGGCTCAGTATCGAGGAATATATCCCTTCTTGGTCTAAGTGGGGAGCATCCACGGCCATAGAAGCCAGCGACTCATGCAAAGGCTGTACACCCCCTGCATCGGTATAGATATCGATATCTCTCGGCGGCTTGTCCAATGTTACATCCTGAAGAAGCAAGCTGCAGCTTCCACCTAGCAGCCAAGCAATAGGCGCCTGATTCATCTTATGAATGGCGGTAGCTAACACATTCTCCAATTCCGGCAGATCATTCAGCGTCATGCTGCACCCCTTTACCGTATCGTCCAGATCGGCTTCCTTCGTTATATGATGGAGGCCAGTCCAATAATAAAACCGAAAATCATCATCATAAAGGCTACGAACGACAGTGCCCCGCGCAGAAAACCCTTGGTCTTGCTTCGCGCAAGCGTAACCACGATGACCGATAGTGCCATAATCAATAATGCGACTAGGGACAGCCACATCTTTTGCATTGGATCCATGTCACGAAACTCTCCAATCTTTCATCAATTTCAACCTATTATATCACGAAAATGATAGAGCCTCACCTCAGGTATGTCGAAAAAAAGAACAAAAGCCGCTATCCCATCAGGAGCGTCTTTTGTTCAACATTATCATCGTATCTTATTTGTTCATCATCATTTTCATCAAGGCTTCCATATTGCTCGGATTCATGCCACTCTTCTTCACCGCACCGACAATCTCCTGGATCGTGTCCTCACTAACAGGTATGTTCGCCATCGAAGATACCTGCTTGATCAGCTGGCGGAGCTGGGCTTCATTTTGCATTGTAGACGGTTTAACCGTGCTAGCCAGCTTATTGACAGCCCCTGAAGAAATTTTCTTGCCGCTCTTCTTGTTAATCGCGCTCAGTACATCCTTGTGAAAGCTTTTGCTCATATCCACCCCTCCTCCGACATCCTCACATCAATATATGAGTCAATCATCGAAATGGTGAATAAGCTAAGTGTGCCATTGCTCCCAAGTTTCAAGCGGCATCAATTCCATCTCGGTCTTGGGGTCCCGGCCCATCAAGGCTTCAACGGCAATGCGGGGATTGCGGTCTTTAAACAACACATGGTACAGCTGATCGGCAATCGGCATCTGTACGCCGTATTTCTCGGAGATGGCATGTGCGGCTTGGGTCGTTCGAATGCCTTCCACAACCATTCCCATGGAACCCAGAACCTCGTCTAACTTCTTACCCTGACCCAGCATCGAGCCAGCTCGCCAATTTCGGCTATGCTGGCTGGTGGCGGTAACCACGAGATCACCGATCCCGGCCAGCCCGGCAAATGTCAGCGGATTCGCGCCCATTTCCATGCCGATTCGCAAAATTTCCGCCAAACCTCTCGTAATAAGCGCTGCCTTGGCATTATCACCGAAGCCCAGTCCGTCGGACATCCCGGCGCCCAAAGCAATGATATTCTTCAAGGCCCCGGCCAGCTCAACACCAATCATATCCCGATTCGTGTACACTCTGAAATATGTGTTCATAAACAAATCCTGAGCGGCTACAGCCGCCTCGGCATCCAAAGACGCCACAACGACCGTTGTCGGGCAGCGTCTGACCACTTCCTCCGCATGGCTGGGTCCTGATAATACTACTACGCGGCCTTCCTCACAGCCAAGCTCCTCGGATATGACGGTGGACATCCGCTTCAAGGATTCAATTTCAAATCCTTTGGTCGCATGAATCACCAGCATGTCCTCTGTCCAAAACTGCTTCAGCTGCCCCGACACTTCCCGCATCGCGGACGAAGGTGCAACGATAACCACAGCAGCAGCCGACGAGACAGCCTCTTTCATATCGGTTGTAGCGCGGATATTCGGTGATAACTCCACCCCGGGTAAATAACGGTTGTTGGTATGGGACTCGTTGATTTCACGAGTCTGTTCCTCTGTTCTTGTCCAGACGACAACATCCAGATTATTAGAAGCGAGAACACTTGCCAAAGCGGTTCCCCAACTGCCTGCCACCAGAACAGCGACTTTGTCAGACAACGCGCTTCCCTCCTTTGCCCTTTCCTTTTCCAGAACCCAGCTTGTTTTCACGCCCCTGCACAAGCTTCACGATGTTCGAGCGATGCCGCCAGAAGGCGAATACACATATGATGAAGCTCGTCCAAAAGATTGGCCACGAATAATCCGCGATCAATAGAAAAACAGGGGTAAGCACTACAAAAATAAGGGAACCCAAAGATACATAACGGGTAAAAACAATGGATAGAATTGCGATAATGCCTGCTATAACCGCAGGTATAAAGCAAAGCGTAGCAAGCACCCCAATGGCGGTTGCAATCCCTTTGCCGCCTCGAAAGCGGAAGTATAGAGGCCAATTATGACCGATAATGGCCGCAATACCGCACAATCCCGGCAGCCATGCATTGTCCCCCCCAAGCCATCGTCCGATCCAAACCGCAGCGATGCCCTTAATTACATCCAAGACCAATACAAGTATCGCAGGTCCCTTTCCCAGGACGCGAAGGGTATTGGTTGCCCCAGCGTTGCCGCTGCCATGCTGACGAATGTCAATCCCTTTCAGGATTTTGGCAAGCAGTACGCTAAAGCTTACCGAACCGAGTAAATAACACACTACTATCGCTACGATCTCCAAAATCAAGCTATTCTCCCCTAACTCTCATCAGACTTTCTTCGAGTAAATATCCTGATGGGTGTACCTTCAAAGTCAAACGCGGCCCGAATCTTGTTCTCAAGGTAACGCTCATATGAGAAGTGCATCAATTCAGGATCGTTGACGAATACGACCATGGTCGGCGGCTTAACCGCAACCTGTGTTGAGTAGTTAATACGCAATCTTCTTCCCTTATCCGTTGGAGGCGGATTGATGGCAATCGCATCGGATATGACATCGTTAAGGAGGTGTGTCTGTATGCGAAGTGAATGCTGATCAGCCACATGCTTAACGACAGGGAGCAGCTTTTGCAAGCGCTGCTTCGTTTTGGCCGACAAGAACACAACCGGCGCGTAGGTCATGAACAAGAAATGATCCCGAATCTTTTTCTCGAACTGCTGCATCGTTTTGTCCTCTTTCTCGACCAGATCCCATTTGTTCACAACGAACAACGATGCTTTACCGGCCTCATAGGCGTAACCGGCAATATGCTTGTCCTGTTCGATGATGCCTTCTTCCCCGTTTATGAGGACGAGAACAACATCCGCACGCTCGATGGCGCGCATGGCACGCATGACGCTGTATTTCTCTGTGGTCTCATAGACTTTCCCGCGTTTGCGCATGCCTGCCGTATCGATGAGCACATACCGCTGCCCATCCTTCTCGAACGGCGTGTCGATCGCATCGCGTGTAGTGCCGGCAACGTCACTGACAATGACACGCTCTTCTCCCAAAATGGCATTAACTAGGGAGGACTTGCCCACATTCGGTCTGCCAATCAGGGCAACTCGAATAACATCCTCGTCATATCCATCGTCTTCCAGCTCAGGCAGATTCTCAACTACAACGTCCAGCAGGTCGCCAATCCCTGTGCCGTGACTGCCCGATATTCCGACAGGATCGCCAAATCCGAGGGAATAGAACTCATAGATATCATCAACGCGCTTCAAATTATCCACTTTGTTTACACTTAGAATGACAGGTTTACCTGAACGGAACAGAATCTGTGCAACTTCCTCGTCCGATTGGGTAACCCCTGCCTTTGCATCGCACATAAATACGATGACGTCTGCTTCTTCAATTGCAAGCTCGGCCTGCATGCGTATGGATTTCAATATCATGTCATCGCCATCAATTTCAATACCGCCGGTATCAATGACACTGAACGCTTTACCATTCCATTCGGCACTACCGTAAATCCGGTCACGGGTAATACCCGGTTTATCTTCAACGATGGCTAATCTGTCGCCAATCAATCGGTTAAATATAGTCGATTTACCGACGTTAGGCCGTCCAACGATAGCCACTACGGGTCTTGCCATAGTCACTCCTCCTGTCAATTCTTACGATTATCATCATAGCAAAAAACGTTACAATTGGCTAACCTTTCATCTTTATTTCTATTATGCTCTTCCCCATGTTACAACATCCGCAAACGTTCGTCCCCTAAAAAAACAAATGGCGAACCCAGATTTCTGGGTTCGCCGACTTCGTTATGATAGGTCAATAGACCGAACAAAACTGTTCCCGGGCTTACTTGAATTTGCTCAGCTTATCGCCGAAACGCTCTCCAAGCGTAACGCTCATGCCTTGATTGTTCAAAGAAACGTTCGGATTGTCTTTCAGGTCGATTTTAGGACCTTTGGACGGTTTTTCAGCTCGAGGAGCTTGAGCTGGTGCTTCTTCCGTTTCTTTGATGCTCAGGCTGATACGTTGCTCAGAAGTGTTGATATCAAGCACTTTAACCTGAACTTCTTGGCCTTCTTTCAATACTTCTTGCGGTGTACCGATATGCTTGTGAGAGATTTGGGAGATATGAACCAAACCTTCAACACCTGGTGCCAGTTCAACGAAAGCTCCGAAATTAACCAAACGTTTAACAACGCCAGTTACGATGTCGCCAGTGTTGAATTGCTCGCCAGCTGTTTCCCAAGGACCTGGAGCCGCTGCTTTGATACTGAGGCTGATTTTTCCTTTTTCAGGATCCACTTTCAGTACCTTCACACGCACTTGATCGCCTTCGGACAATACATCAGCAGGCTTGTCGACGTGGCTCCAAGCGATCTCGGATACGTGAACCAATCCGTCTACGCCGCCAACATCAACAAATGCGCCGAATTGCGTAAGGCGTTGTACTGTACCTTCCAGCACTTGGCCATCTTGAAGCTCGGACATCACTTTTTGTTTGTTAGCTTCGAACTCTTCTTCCAGAACATCCTTCTGGGAAAGAATCACTTTGTTGTTCTCGCGGTCCAGTTCCTTCACTTTCACGCGAAGCGTGCGGCCTTTGTAGTCGCTGAAGTCTTCAACGAAATGACGCTCTACCATGGATGCAGGAATAAATCCGCGTGCACCAACATCAGCTACGAGTCCGCCTTTAACCACGTCAGCCACCGTTACTTCGAATACGTCCTGATCCGCAAAATGCTTCTCAAGCTCTTCCCATGAATTCTCGGTGTCGATCGCGCGCTTGGAAAGAACCAGGCTTTCCTTATCGTCGTTAATGCTAACGACTTTGCACTCTACCTCTTGGCCAACCTGAACCGCATCAGATGCGTTATCAAGTTGTACAGAAGACAGTTCGCGAACAGGAATTACGCCGTCATATTTATATCCAATGCTTACATAAGCTTGGTTGTCCTCCAGTTTGACGATCGTCCCTTTCACGGTGTCCCCTTTTTTCAAGGATACGATTTGGTCCAGCTGCTCTTGGTTTTCAGCAGCCTCTTGATTTCTTGTTTCTTCCGACATGTCAAATAACCTCCTCAATTCAAACCCCATTTATTTAAACTCGCATTGGCGAAGTTCAAAACATAATTGCTGTAGTATCTTTCCAATCTTCCCATGCTTTTTATGCATGAAGCGAATAAATCAGTTCATGGTTGGTTTGCCGCTTGCGCGCATTTCGTGAATCTTGGCCATGATCAACTCGGTTGCCGCATCCAGAGCTTCCGGTGACTTGTCACCTTCAAACCGAGATAGATCCACAGGTGCACCATAGATGATCTTCACTTTGCGAAAAAGCTTGTAATCTCCAATGATAGCAGCCGGTATGACCGTCGCCCCACTGCGGAGAGCGAAGCTTGCCGCACCCCGTTTGGCCGCCGTTGAATCGGAATTACGCGTCCCCTCAGGGAAAATGCCCATGATCTCACCCGTGCGCAATATCGTGAGCGCGGTTTTGATCGAATCTTTACTTACTCCGCCACGCTTGACCGGAAATGCTCCAAGCTGACGAACCAGCCATCCGAACACCGGGATGTTGAACAGTTCCGCTTTGGCCATGAACTTAACCTGGCGCTTGACGTGAATGCCGACAGATATCGGATCTCGAATGCTAATATGATTGCTGCAGATTAGCACGCCGCCTTCTGAAGGTATGTTATGTACGCCGACAGATTCGAATCTGTAGAGAATAGCGAACAAACCGCGGACCACCGCTCTGCAAAAAATATAAATCATGCCCATTTCTCCCCATCCCACTTAAGTTTCGCAATATGAAAGAATTGCTTCCACAACCTGGTTGATATCCATATGTGTCGTATCCAGTATGATGGCATCCTCTGCACATCGGAGCGGCGACACTTCACGTTCCTGGTCAAGCCTGTCACGTTCTGCGATATCTCTTTCCAGTTGTTCCAGCGATATACCTTCATCACTCAACTCATTGAAGCGGCGGAGAGCACGTTCCTCGACACTGGCCGTCATGAAAATCTTCACCTCGGCATCCGGCAAAACCGTAGTGCCGATGTCACGTCCATCCATGACAACGCCCTTGTCTCGTGCCATTTGCTGCTGTAAACGGACAAGCTTTATCCGCAAACCCTCGATTCGTGCATATTGGGA
Source organism: Paenibacillus sp. 2KB_20 (assembly GCF_052115765.1). Taxonomy (NCBI): domain Bacteria; kingdom Bacillati; phylum Bacillota; class Bacilli; order Caryophanales; family Paenibacillaceae; genus Paenibacillus; species Paenibacillus sp. 2KB_20. Next base: position 95,700 of record NZ_JBFRHH010000003.1, read on the forward strand.
TACCACTGCACTAACCTGATGTGAACGAATATATGGTGTGACGTCTTCCCCGTTCAGCCAGACCATTTGACCATGTTCATGCGGTTTTAATTCAATCACCATGTTTTGTGCGTGTTGAAGCACTTTTTCGGGATTTTCTGGAGAAATCCCTTGGTTCAGCATGAACCAGGTGACTGCCCTGTACATGGCTCCGGTATCCACGTAGATGTAATGGAGCCTGCTGGCTACCATACGCGCTACGGTGCTTTTACCCGCGCCTGCCGGACCGTCGATGGCAATATTAATTCTGTCGCGATAACCTGTCCCCTGCGTAACCAACGGGGCATTCCTCCTCAAACATATACCTCGAAATCGAAAGGGCTTACCATCCGTTACGGACGGGATCACCGTTTCTCTAGTGAAAACTTATAAGAAAGCGCGGATGAAACAAAGGCGCAATCTTATATTTCAAGAAAAAAGCAGGCGCCCGCCTGCGACGTGAAAATTATACCACACTAGCTAGAGTGATGCAAAAGAGAAGGGGTGTTTTCCCCCATCCAATCGTTTACATTTGGCTCGTTAACGGGAACACCCTCCATCTGCTGAATGGGCGAAATATAGGGCCGGCTAGGCTCATAATGTAATAGCAGCTGGGTGATCACCAGGGCAAGTACAAGCCAGATCAGCAGCTTAAGCAGCATGATTCCATATCGGTCATGCAGAGCTTGTCCCTTCTCTTCATGCTTAACTTCCAGTCTTGTTTTTTCAAGCAGACGGTCTTGATCGTTTACTACTTCTGACATGGCAGACAGCCCCTCCGGGACAATTTTTTCGGATAGTGTGCCACCGGCATGTCCTATTTATGCATTAACGATTGCGAAAATCAAACTGTCTCTCAAAACAATAACGAATCAGCTTCTGGCGCTCCATATCCGCGATCTGACTAAACTTCAGCATCACGATGCGTCGATTGGTAGGCAGCTCCTTCACCCTCACAACCTCGCCTTCAAACGGAACATGCTCCACGGATCCGTTCTTAAACGGGATGAGTATCCAGCATGTCAGTACACTCCCTTCCGTAATCGTATGATCCGGCTGCAGATAAAAGGATACGCCACCGCCGCCGACATCATCGGTTTTGGCTAAAAACTGGGTGCCTTCTTTGGTCATGACTGCTACCTCGAGCTCGGCTTGCACCCTTAGGAAGCTTCTTCTCTGTACCTTCGTAATTTGATCCTGCTCCGGCTTCTTGATCCGAACCAGACGAATAATATCCTCATGGTGACTCAGGACGTAGGAATTGAAGAAATTCTTAACTCCCCCTTCCGTTAAAAAATAAGCGGACAGCTCGTCCCCGATGTATAGCTTTTTCAGCTTGCCTGTTCCTTCTTGCAGCGGAACCTCCATATACATCGATTCGTCATCCATGTCGGAGATGCGGGATTTATATACAATATTGGCTTCCTTCTCATCCCCCGTATCCAACTGGATATAAAGGATGTCGTTAATCTTTGGATACAATGCGCTCACCCACTAATTCATCATAATCATTATTTTCCATTATATCATGGGATGCCGCGGTCCATAGGACAAAATCTTCAAATTAAGGTCGAATCCTGTCTAACCTTGGGAAACATGGGACTCTCCCCGCTCTTTCAGCTCCTTCATCCAAGCAAAAAGCCGATTCAGGTTATCTCCTGAACCGGCTTCAAACGCGCAATGCTTTGATTATCTAATTCCTGCCTGTGCATCCTTGACGACCTCAACCGTTTCCTCAAGGCCGGTATCCGAATTAATGTAAATTCGGTATTGGGACCCGTTGATTCGCCCGCCGAACTCATAACACAGAACATCCTCGGAGCGATCGTTTTTGATTAAGGCCTTACGGTGATAGAGCACTTTGAACTCAGGATTCAAGACCTTCTCCGCTTCGGCAAGACTAAGTTTCGGCTGCGGGATTTCTCGCTTGATTTGATGCTCGTACACAAAGTCGCTGGCCTGGAATCCAATGACATCCCCATTATCCAGAGCCGAACGAACGGTAATTTTTTCAGGGTAAATCAGCACGCCGTCCTCTTCGCGGACAAAGGAGAAGTTGGCCAGGTTGTCATATTGGTCCGCCGAAACAACCGTCATGTCGGAATAGCCTTTTTTTGTCAGGAATTGCTGGGCTTTGTCGATAGCATTTTGAACGGACACTTTCTTCGCACCAACATTCCGCTCATCTGTATAAGAGATCAGCTGTCCGCCTTTTTCGGTAAAGTCCATGCTGAGCATATGACCCTTCGGATGTTGCACCTTCGCCGTATAAGATACCCACTCGGTGCCACTGCCGTTCTTCGTCACTTGTACTTTGGCATTATTACCCACATCGGAGAACTTCAGCGCTTTACGCTTCACATCCGCTTCCGATATCGGCATACCCGCCAATTGCTTCACAGAACGGCGGTCATAAATGCTGCTTACCGATGGTCCCCAGTCAAGCTCAGGGTAGGACTCCACCTTTTTATCCACCGTTTTGAAGCCGTCAATAATGGAGTTGTCCTGGACTTTATTCGTAGCCAGAGCCGTCTCTACATCCATCCAGCGCAAACTGTTTGCGATAACCTTATTCTGCACATGCTGCAAATCCTTCGTAATTTCACCGGAGTTGGCGTACAAGGATTTCAACGTTTTGACTTCACCCTCACTGAGCGGCTCCTTCGTTAAATCGCGTACACCTGTTTTGTAAGCAAAATTTGAAATTCGGGAAAGGAACTCTTCCGTCTTGTTGAAAGGAAGGAGCGTAAGCGGCAGCTGGCTGATCTCATTCTGAGCCTGGCTGGTTAGGCGCCATACATTCATCAAGCCCTTCCGGTGCATCCCTTGGGAGGTAGAACTTACCGCAAGCGTATTGCCGAGCTCGGCATGAATCCTGTCCATATTGTACGACAAGTCATGGAATGCCCGTTGGTATTGGTTCTCCGCATTAATCAATATGGCGTTTTTCTCTTTATTCTCTTGATAACCCCATACCAGAGCCCCGATCAATAAAATTGTGGCCACAGGAAACAGAATAGCGCTTAATCGTTTGTACATGATGCTTATAGTCTCCTTTCTTCTACTCACTGCCGTTAGTTTGACTAGAAGAAAGAAGTCTTATGCATATCTGTATAATTCCTTCACCCTTTAGAAATCTTCCTCAATATCGAAGTGATCGCGATTGTTGCACAGACACTGCTTAAATCCGGTTTCGATCCGGCCCTGCTCCTTTTTTCCCCGCAGCACAAAACGTTCACCGCAATCCTTACAAAGAATTTTCACTTTTACACGCAAAAAAAGACACCTCCCTTTCTATGATTCCCTGGCTGTCAACCGAGGTCTATAGAAAGAAGTGTGCCCTGATTTGTTAAGTGTTAACCTCTTCCTCCCGCTTGATGAAACGAAAAGGAGAACGGTTGTTAGCTCTAGAAATTTTGCCCATGCCGCCATACCATAGCAGCACCATAAGCGGTACGATAAACCATACCCATGTGTGGGTCAGCAGATTCAGAATCAGGTCGTACAGACCATGCCACATCCAAGGCAGGAACAAGGATAGAACGAGAAAGAACCTTCTTCGTTTCCCTTCCGTGAACCTCGCATGTCCCATGTAGTATCCCATGATGACGCCAAACATCGCATGCCCCGAAACGGGCAGCAGGGCTCGCAAGAACATCGGACCAAAGGCTGCCTGGCTGTACCAGGCGTAAAGCAAGTTCTCTACCGTAGCAAATCCCAGCGATATCGCCACTGCATAAAGGATGCCGTCATAAGGCTCGTCAAATTCCGTATGGTTAAAAATAATATGGTACATCACGAACCATTTCAGAAATTCCTCAACGCCCGCCGAAACGAACAATGAGTTGACTACCGGATTGTCGCCAAGCCATAGTATCATTCCCCGCTGCAAAATCATAACCGGGAAAACGATCAGAACCCCTAGCATGAACACCTTGATCACCATGTGCAGGGGCTCTTGATCATACCTATCTTTCAGGTAAAAATACGTGAGCAATGCGAGTCCCGGCGCCAAAGCTGACGCAATTACCGAGAACACCAGCACTAAAATTCCCCTTCCGTTAGTTGCGGGCCTGAAGTCCGGCACGCACGCCCACCTTGATTAATGCTGACGCTGGAAGTGTGTACAGATAACCTCAATCGCTTGCTGAGGCATGACTTTCTTTCCGTATTCCTCCAGCATAGCCTCCGTTACTGAGGAGGATTCACCGAATTCAGCCAGCATCGCAATCACTGCCGGCAGCTTCTCGCTATCCAATTCCTCAGGATCGAAGTACAAAAACCATCTATCCATATAGTGATAGAGCTTACCCGCTCCGCCTACAAGATCCTTCAACATATGCGATGCTTCAATGAGCACTTCAAAATCTTGAAAAACATAGACGATAGTATCACTTTGATCCAGCGTTACTTCCATTTCATAAATCTCGTCCGGCATATCTTCTTCGGACAAGCCGCCGAAATGATGATCGTATTTCCCTCTCGTCACAATAACCACCATGCCCTGGGCAGGCAGTGCAAACACCTCAACGGCAAGAGGTCCGGTGGCATCAAATCCGAGTTCACTGTATGCCTGATCCATCATCTCCGTAAACAGGTCATAAACTTTCGGTATTTCCTGCCACATCTCTTCCTTCTGGATCCCTCGCTCACTCAGATCGTCAAACGTGAGGAAAATCCGTATCTTATCTTGACTCAAACGCTCTATTTTCATGACAGGATCCTCCTTACGTAAACAAAAGTTTATAACAAATTATGATGTCTGGATTATGACGTGATAAAAATGGTTTTATATAATTGATTTTATCATTTAATAACCACAAATGCACGCAAATATGTAGCTGAAGAAAAAAGAATCATTCACAGGGATTCATGTGGCCGCTCCCCGTGAATGATTCAAAATGGTTCATGCCGTTTACAAACCCGGTATGACGGTGTGGGTCTCTTTCAAAATCTGTTCGACTTCGTTCTTGACATCAGGGTTGTTTCGGATGAAATCCTTGACTTGTTTCAGGTTGGCAGCCTTCGAATGAGTCGATGTCTGTACCCCTGCAGTTCCATTGGAATGAGTGGAATCATGTCGGCCTGAACTGGGAGACACGCTTTCTTGGCTCGAGCCAGAGTACTTCTGGCTCTTAGTGCCCTGAATTTTACTCATCGCGGTATCCGCAAATCGGCCAAGATTCCCATCTTTCATCATCGAGGAGAAAAGTCTGCTGTTATTCCGGGAAATGATTCGGCATGCAACGGCACCGATAATGACACCATATAGAAATGACGAAGTCTTCACACATGATACCTCCTTCTATGATAAACTCGAGATTATTGTTCTCGCACCGCCAGAAACTCATGCTACATAAATACAGGAAAGTGAGATGGAATCATGGTTAGAAAACGAACAGCACTTCTGCTGGCTTGCTGCCTTATGCTCAGCGCATGCGGCAACAACGGAATGGATCAGAAGCAAAGCGCGGCCACGGAAGTCGGTAATGACAGAGCAGCGCAGCAAAATGAAACCTCTGGAGCAGTGTCCACTCCGAAAGAAGGTACCGAGAAGGCAACCGAAACAGACAAGCCTGAAGCCGAACCTGACGTGGATAAATCCGCGGACCCATCAGATGGAACCGACAAGAGTCCCGGTGCCGAGGCACCGGTTGAACCGAAGTATCACATGAATAAGGTGTATCGCATCGTCCCCAATGATGAGTCCGTCCCCGAAAAAGTAGTGCTGCTCACGTTTGATGACGGCCCAAAGGACGAAACCATGATCAACCAAATGATCGACACGCTGGACAAACATGATGCCAAAGCGATTTTCTTCGTCAATGGATACCGTGCGAAGGCGCATCCAGAGCTGTTGAAACTGATCCATGACCGCGGTCAAATCATTGGGAATCATTCCTGGGATCATATCGACCTAAAAAAAGAAACCAAACAGACAGTGAAGAAACAGATTGGGGATGTGCAGCAAATCGTTAAGGAAGCGACCGGATCGGAACCGAAGTTTTTCCGTCCTCCGTTCGGCTCCGGCGGAGATACTGTAAAGGAAGTTGCCCTGAATCATGACCTGCTGTTCATGACCTGGTCCAACGGTTCGCTCGATTGGGAAAGCAAAAATAAAAACAAACCCGATGCCGTAGTCAATAATGTGCTGGAACAGCTTCACCCTGGCAGCAACATTCTGATGCATGAGCTTCCGTGGACCGTAGAGGCCCTCGATACCTTACTGACCAAGCTTGAAGCCAAAGGGTATGGCTTCGTGGACCCGCAATTCATCGAACCTAAAATAAGATAATCCGAGAAAACACAAAAACCTTAATTCTACCGTCACCATCTGACGATCGAATTAAGGTTTTTTGCGTAGTGTAATCACATGATATTCTGCGGGACATTGCAAGCGCAGCGGGATATGCGAAGTGCCGAATCCCCGGCTGATCAGCATCCTGGAAGAATGCTTGGTTTCACCGGCCTTTCTCGGCAGCGTATACCATCCGGATTTAAACTTCTTGTAGAAACGTGTCAATCGAACGGCTCCTGCAACTGGCAGTACAATCTGCCCCCCATGGGTATGTCCCGCCAGCACGAGATCCCCATGCACCGCATCCTTGTCTTTGACCCATATTGGATCATGCACCAGAATAATGTGATACTGGTCTTCGGCTGCATTCCCCCGAAATCTTGTATACGGGTGCTTCCGGCTTGCCGGCTGCCTTACCCCGCTGAGAACCATAAGCTCGTTACTGCGCTTTAACGTAACGGTCTTGTCATTCAGCAGAGTAACGCCGCTCTCCCGTAATACTTTACGGACGGCGTCCTTGCCTGCATTCAAATCATGATTCCCCAAGACGGCATACACGGGTGCGATACGGACCAGCACCGACATATTATGCCTCATACGCTGAAGGGGCACGCCTCTTTCCGTAATATCTCCACCAAGCAATACGCAATCCACCGATGATAGATTGGATAATAGCTTTTCTTCTGATAATTGTCTGCGATGTATATCGGTAATGAACAATATCCGAAACCCGTCAAACGAGTGAGGGACACGTTCGGATACCACTTCTTCTTCACGCACCCGATAGCCCCTGGCTTCAGCCCTCATCCAGCCGATAGCGCCTGCACCAAGCGCCGCAGCACCTGCTATCCACATCAACACACTCATAATAACTCCTTTAACAATTCCTTTAATGGAGGCGCTCCGATAAGTCCCCACCACAGAAGACCCACCATTAACAATATGAAAATGACGATCAATGAGTTCACAAACCATTTGCTCATTCTTACGCGATACGAGGAATATGTATTCGTTCGTTTAGGAGCAGACGCTTCTTCCTCTGCTTGACGCTGGCGAGACCGGGTCGATCTGGAACGACTCAATCCATCCCCTATGCTGCTCCTCTGGTGCTTTTGTTCCACGGAACTTGTGGAGAGTGGCGATTTAGATCGACTCGATGTTTCATCTGCTTGTCGCGATTTCGCTGCCGCTCTTTTTTCTGATTGAGCCGTTGACTTGTTCTTGCGGCTTTTTTTTCGGCTCTGATGTCGCTGCATTCTGCTAAGTTCGTTCATGTTACTCTTTCCTCCGAAACCGAATCAACATTCCTGATATGAAATCAATCAGAAAATGGCACAGGATGGGCGCCCAAATGGTACCCGTTTGAATATAAACGTAACCCAGACCGTAACTGCTCAAGAAAACCCATCCGGTTGGAAGCCAATGTTTTAAATATCTGACATGAATTAGTGCGAACAAGATACTAGTCCAATATGGTCCAAACGCATGCTGGATGGCTCCTCGAAACAATAACTCCTCGCAGATGGATACGATCAGAGCTATAACAAAAATATGCCAAACCGGCCTTTTCCGGAACAACATTTCATTAATTCCGCCATCGTCCATACTATCCTCTGACACAAACCGGGATAATACAAAATCCACGACCAGCATTGCTGCAGCAAGTCCGAGTCCCCAATATACAAACTCGATATCCTTCGGAATGATAAAGAGCCCAAACGGATTCCTCTGCTGAAACAGGATCCAGATCAAACCTGCAATTAGCGTCAATGCTTGGGTAAGGTACAGATTAATAAGCAGCAGCCGATCATTTAATTGATGGGCCTCGATTCTTTTTACGCGTATTTTAAATTTTTTCATAGAAGATGGGCCTGTCTTTCATCTTGATTTTTAAAGATTATTTTCGTGGACAACCATAGTAATATCAGAATAATTCAATCATAGGCGGGCATATGCATCATAGCAAATTAACGGCATGACATTCAAGGCTAACCCTTGATTCTTCCCCTACTATAAGGCCTATGGACGGAATAAACACCTATTGACACAATGTTAGAGCCATGATACATTATGAAAAAATTAATCTGTGAAAACCGATGATGGAAAAGAGAAGCTGTAACGTCCTCAGAGAGCCGATGGTTGGTGTAAATCGGTGGCGTAAAAGTATTCTTAAGCGTTCCTGAGATATTTCGCTGAAACTTGAAGTAGGCGCAAATCGGATGATATCCGTTACCAATCATGGTCTGAACAGACCGCTTGAGGCTGCCGCATCTTGGCAGCGAATAAGGGTGGCACCACGAATAACTCTCGTCCCTTACTACGGAGGTAGTATGCGGATTGGGAGTTTTTTTATGTTCCTGTCTCTTTGCCACGACACCGCGTCAAACCTGTATAGACCTCTTGCAGCTCTATTGGAATCTTTGGTGTATAACGGAATACGCTCAGCGTAATCCTTATTCAATATTGCAATACCGCAATTTATAGAGGATTTTAAGGAGGAAGAGAAACCATGTTTAAAGTATTGGTATCGGATCCGATCAGTGATTTGGGGATCCAGCAATTAATGGATGCCGCCGATGTGCAGGTAGACAAAAAAACGGGGCTTAATGAAGATGAGCTCACTGCCATTATCGGTGAATATGACGGGCTCCTCGTACGGAGTCAGACACGTGTGACAGAACGCATTATGAATGCGGGAACCAATCTCAAGGTTGTCGGCCGTGCTGGTGTTGGCGTTGACAATATCGATCTTGAAGCCGCTACGAAACGCGGGATCGTTGTTATTAATGCGCCTGACGGTAACACGATTACCACTGCAGAGCATACATTTGCCATGATGATTGCCCTCGCCCGCCACATCCCGCAGGCCTATGCCAAGACGGTAGGCGGATCCTGGGACCGCAAATCCTTCCTCGGCGTTGAGCTGCGCAACAAAACGCTGGGCGTTATGGGAATGGGAAGGATCGGCAGTGAGGTAGCTAAACGCGCCAAGGCTTTCGGCATGAACATCCTTGCCTTCGATCCGTTCTTGACGGAAGAGCGTGCGGACAAACTGGGCGTGACACTCTCCTCGGTAGATAACATTATCCGCAGCGCAGACTTCATTACGGTCCATACTCCGCTTACGCCGGAAACCCGCCATATGATCGCAAGACCGCAATTCGAAGTCATGAAGCGCGGCATGCGCATCGTGAACTGCGCCCGTGGCGGCATTATTGACGAACGTGCCCTCGTGGAAGCCATCGATGAAGGCATTGTTGCCGGAGCCGCATTTGACGTGTTCGAACATGAGCCGCCTGAAAGCGATCATCCGTTCCTGAACCATCCAAAGGTTATTGTAACCCCGCATTTGGGTGCATCTACCGTTGAGGCTCAGGAGAACGTTGCGATTGATGTATCGGAACAAGTGCTTCATATCCTGCGCAACGAGCCGTTTAAGAATGCGGTCAACTTCCCGCTTGTAGCGGCTAGCGTGATGAACAAGCTGCAGCCATACTTCTCGCTCGGCGAGAAACTGGGCAGTGTAGCTGCTCAGATCACCGCACACGCGGTGAAGGAGATTCACGTTGACTATGCAGGCGAGCTGGCTGAAGTCGATACGCAAGCCCTGACCCGATACATCGTGAAGGGTGTGCTCGAACGCCACCTCGGAAGCGAAGTGAATATTGTAAACTCCATGCATTTGGCGAAGATCCGTGATCTGCACGTCGTTGTGTCCCAGACACCAAAAACCAAAGACTTTACCAACCTCGTTACCGTTACGCTTAAAACGCAAAACGGTTTGGAACGAATTGTTGCAGGTACCCTCCTGCTGGGTTACGGCGAACGGATCGTCCGTCTGGATAAATTCCCGGTCGATATCTCTCCGGAAGGTCATCTGATTCTGATCTCCCATAACGACAAACCGGGCCTTATCGGTCGTGTCGGAACGCTGCTCGGCGAGAACGATGTCAACATCGCCTCCATGCAGGTTGGACGTAAAGTCATCGGCGGGGAAGCCATCATGCTTCTGACGGTGGATAAAGACGTTCCTAAGGACGTTCTGATCAAGCTTACCGGGCTGCCGGAACTGAACACCGCGCAGCAAATCGCGCTGGGCTAAATTCAGGCCAATTTAAGATATAAGAGGTTAATCATTGTTCCACGTAGAACAAGATTAACCTCTTAATTTCAACAAAAAACACGCTCCCTGTGAGCGTGTTTTGTCTTTTGTGGAGACATTCCCTAAGTTTCTGCCGATTTTGTTGGAATGATCATCGTAAACACCGTTCCTTCGCCTACTTCACTTGTTGCGTTAATCGTACCATGATGCGCAATCACGATATTTTTCACGATGGCGAGGCCTATACCGGTTCCCACCGTCTCCCCCCGTACACGCGCTTTATCGGCCTTGTAGAATCGCTCAAAAACAAAAGGCAGATCCTCAGGCGGAATACCGACGCCTTGGTCGCTAATCTTCACCTGGAGAGCCTCTGTGTTCGATACGGTAATCCGATCCGCAATGATTCGAATCTGCTTGCCTGAAGGCGTATGACGAAAAGCGTTGTCCAGCAGATTGGTCAGCACCTGTTCTAGCTTATCTTCATCCGCCGCTTCGAGCAGAAGATTCGAGTGAAGTTTATTAAGCTGAAGATCAATACCACGCTCCTTGGCTCGAACAGTAAACTTCCGATATACCCTTTCACACAATTCACCTGCATCCATCTTCCGCAGGGACAGCTCTGCATGCCCCGCTTCCATACGGGTTAAATCAAGCAGATCCTTCACCAGTCGGCCCATACGAAGCGATTCCTCATGAATTACCTGTATCAATTCTCTGCTCTCTTCCGGTGAAGCTGCCATTCCGTCAAGCAGCGCTTCACTGTAGCCCTGCATCATGGACAGCGGTGTACGGATTTCATGCGACACGTTGGCGATGAAATCCGTACGCATTTTCTCCAGCGTAACTTGCTCGGTAATATCTCTTAACACGACAACGGCGCCGCGGATCACCTCATCCGAATATAAGGGAGCCATATGGGCTGACCATATTCCCTGCTTCACATGCAGGTCAGCGCTTTGGTCTTTTCCTTCGTTCACGGTGGCATAATAAAGCTCACTGAGCGGTTTTGGCATGACATCGGCCGCCCAGCCTCCGCCCTGCAGCTCATCATCCCATTGCAGCCCTTTCCAGGTTTTCATGATTTCCTGCCCTGGCGGGTTCACCAAAATGACCTGACCATGATTATCAAAAGTAATCACCGCGTCGCTCATGCTTCTCAGCACACTGGATAGATGCTCCTTCTCATGGTTCAAATTGCGGATATTCGTTTCCAGCTCTGCTGCCATATGGTTGAACGTATTGGCCAGCTCGCCAATCTCATCACTGGTTACCAAATTTAATCGAGTGCCATACTTCCCTTTACGGATGTCATTGGCTGCCTCAATGAGCTGCTGCATGGGCTGGGTAATCTTCGTTAACAGAAACAACCCGAAAAAGGTGGTCATCGAAAAACCAATAATGGCCACATAAGTAAATAAACGTTTGATGGCATCCGAATTCGCAAACGTGGTATCGATATAGGGGAGCAAAAATAATCCGAGCGTCAGCAGTACGCACGCGACTAAACAGGTTATCGTAATCCACAACTTGCCGACGAGTGATCTCCAGAAACTCACGTTACTTCGGTACCTCCAGCTTGTAGCCTACTCCCCATACGGTCGTAATCATCGCTGCGGATTCTGCGGATACCTTATTTAACTTCTCGCGCAGCCGCTTTACGTGGGTATCGACGGTGCGAAGATCGCCGAAAAATTCATAATTCCATACGTCCTTAAGCAGTTCTTCGCGCGAGAATACTTTGTCCGGGGACGAGGCTAGGTAGTGCAGAAGCTCATACTCCTTCGGCGTCAAGCTGATTTCATGCCCTCCGGCCGTCACGCGGTGAGCATCATGTTCAATGATCAAATGCGGGAAAACAATGCTGTTGCTTGGGTTCGGTTCCTTGCTCAAATAGGCCGTAGCGGACGAGCGGCGTAAAATCGCTTTAACACGATAGATCACCTCGCGCGGACTGAACGGCTTCACAACATAATCGTCGGCCCCCACTTCAAATCCCTGTACGCGATTGATCTCCTCACCCTTGGCAGTCAGCATGAGAATAGGCGTAGACTTTACCTGACGGAGACGTGTGCACACTTCGACACCATCCATCCCGGGCAGCATCACATCCAGAATAACGAGCCCGTAGTCTTCGGAACTTGCTTTGCGAAGAGCAGTTTCTCCATCCTCCGCCTCTTCGATTTCATACCCTTCCTTCTCCAAATACATTTTTAACAATCGGCGAATTCGTTCTTCATCATCAACAACTAGTATGCGATTTCCGTGCTCTGACATTGGCAGCCAACTCCTTCATTTTTATAGGGAAAATCAGAAGTGGCCCTCTTGATTAAGAAAGGGCCCTTCTGATTGATCATTCACTGCTATTCGATTTACATTAATCGGTTCCCGCATAGGAATGCAGACCCGCGATTATCAAGTTGACGCCGACCAGCGTAAACATGACCACGATAAAGCCGATAACGGACAGCCAGGACGAATATTTACCCTGCCAGCCGCGCGATAGCCGGAGATGAAGGTACACGCTGTAGAACAACCATGTAATAAGCGCCCATACTTCCTTCGGATCCCAGCCCCAGAACCGGCCCCAGGCAATTTCTGCCCAGATCATGGCGAATATGAGACCTCCCAGTGTAAATACCGGGAACCCAATCGCAATGGCTCGATAACTGATTTCATCCAGATCGTCCGGATCCAATCTATTAAGGGCAGGCTGAATGAACTTGGCCAGCGGCTTGCGCAGGATAAGGCGGAGCAATCCGTACAGGATCAACCCCGTGATCAGCGACCATATCACCGTATTCAGCTTACGTCCAGCGTTCACGCCGTGCATCCAGGACGGAGCTTCCATGAGTGGAGATTTCATGCCCAAGAAGGGCTGCATGCTCTCCGTTTCGCTTTTATAAGGTGCGACAAGCGGTGGCATGTTATATTCCACTTTTACTATTGTACTATTTTCTGTCTTCGGGTCAACCAAAGTCTGGTTAAATTCAGCCTGATATCCGCTCGCACGGAAGCTGTATACCGACAAAATAAATCCGATCAGGATCACGATGGCAAACATGCAGAGTTCAAGCCAGCGCTGTTCCTTGCGCGCGCCTTTGTCTGTTCCGCTAAAGTTAACGGTACGGAGCAAGTGCATCAGGCCGGCGATAAAACCGACCGCAAAAAATGCATCGCCCAGTGCAGCCAAGGTTACGTGAATCCCCAGCCAATAGGACTGAAGCGAAGGAATCAGCGGCTGCACCTCCTGCGGAAACACAGCAGCATACGCCATGATCAGAATAGCCAACGGCAGTGCAAACAATCCGAGCAGCGATTTTTTGTAGATAAAATAAAGTACGAGGAAGGCAATCATGATTGCCATGGACAAGAAGGTCATAAACTCATACATGTTGCTGACAGGCACATGTCCAGAGCCCGCCCATCTCGTAAAGAAGTACAGCAGATGTCCGATCAAACCGATCGATGCCGTCACAAATGCAATCTTCCCCCATTTAGCCAAATGGGCTTCCGGGTCCCGCTTGCGGAACCGTCGTCCCATAACGGCAAGTGCATACATGATAAATGCCGCACAATACAAGGTAAAAGCAACGATAAATGCGTTGCCGCTAAAATCAATTAGTTTCATGCTTAGTCCCCCTGTTATTCTCCAATGACTTTTCATCGACTTCGATATTCATTTGCTTGAGGATCGCGGAGATCTCCTTGCGAAGCCCAAACCAGTTCTTGTTCGTATGTGCGCCAAGGGTCAGCGTTCCGTTATCAATACGCAGCCAGATCCGGCGATGGGTGAAATAAAAGCCCATGATCAGGCCGAGCATACCGATAAAACAACCAATCCAAATGAACGGCATGGCTTTATCCACACGAATATTCAGATAAGTCGTAGATTCCGAAAAGTCCACATCGTCCATGCTCCGTACATCCAGTTGTACGAGCGCTTCCCCACCCGCCAGCTGTGCATTGATCGCTTCCTGATTAAAGCGTTCCTTGTCAATCTGTTTAGGGAAGTAGAAGTATTGAATGCCTTCCTTCGGCAGTTCAGGTCCCTTAATCAGAAATAAGAATGCAGGCGCATTCGGGTTAGGTGACAGGTTTACCGGTTTGCCGTTATCGCCGAGTCCAAAATCGGTAAAGGATTGTGTAAGCGTTAACGTATATTCTCCCGCCTGATACTCTCTTTGAGGATCGTCGATCGACAAGGTGATTTTGCCGTATTCCTTCCCGTTCTTACTGTTAATCAGCACCGGCGAAACCGAACGGAGAATCGGGGTCAGATCATAATCGAATTGATAAGCTTTTAACCCTTTGTAATTAAGAGGATGATTCACCTCGATATTATGGCGTGTCAATTCCACGAGCTGAGGTTTTTTATCAAAATCGTCGCAATTGGCCTCGCACATATACAGGATCGCCTGGGTTTGGAACTCCTTCGGCAGTACTTTATTCTTGCCTTTGAATTCCTCAGGCATATCGTCCTCGGTGTAGAACTCCACCTTAAAGCCATCGTTCAATAAATAGTAACTGGTGTTCTTGATGTGCACCGGTTCATCTTGAGGGAAAGCCATGTGCTCGTCCATATGCAGTCCGGGAAGATTCCGTCCAAGAACTGCAAGCAGGAAAACAATCAGACCGATATGAAGAACATAGGGGCCCCAGCGGCTGAACCGCTGCTTCTCTGCCAGTAGGGTTCCGCCATCCGTTCGCACTCGGTAACCCTTCTTTTTAATGATTGGCTTCACCCGTTCAACCCAGTCGGCACCGTCTTCATCAACATGCCCTTGGTATACCACCTTCTGGCGGGTAAGGAAGGACATGTGCTTCGGAATCCGCTGTCTGCTGAGCGCTTTGTACAGGGGCAGGACCCGGTCAAGACTGCAAATGACAAGCGATGCGCCGATCATGACAAGCAGCAGCACGAACCACCATGACGTGTATGTATGAGACAGCCCGAGCAAGTAATAAATATGCCCCAGCTGTCCGTACTCCTCTTTGTAATAAACTGAGGGGTCAATATTAAGGAATGTACTTTCCTGCGGAAAGATGGTCCCCAGCGAGGAGCCGATCAAGGTAAGCAATATCAGATATATTGCTACTTTTACCGAAGAAAAGAAATTCCATACCCTATCGATCATACCGGGGTTTACTTTCTGTGATCGACGAGCAACGCCGTCATACCGCATTTCCAGAATCGGCTGGGCCTCCGCTTCCTCGGTCAGCGGCTTCCCGCAAGCCTCGCAGAGGACCGTCCCCGTTGGATTCTGGTGTCCACAATCACACTTCGTGTTCTGGATCAAAGGCTTGGGACCTTGACTCATTTCGCATTCACCAACTGTTCAATTTGTTTATCAAGGGTGTTCAAATCCAGTTCGCCTATACGAATATGGTCAATCTTGCCAGAGGCCGTAACAAAAAAGGTGGTTGGCATGGGCCCAACCCCATAGCTGGCAACAGCATTCCGTTTCGGATCCATCAGTATGGGGAACTTCACGCCGGTTTGAGCAACGAAATTCTCAACGGTCATTTTGTTCTCTCCCACATTAATTCCGATGATCTCAACGCCTTGACTGCTCCATTTCTCCCACTGAGCTTGTAGAGCCGGCATTTCCCGCACGCATGGCGGACAGTAGGTGCCCCAGAAATTAATCACCCTGGCCTTACCCTGGTATTCACTCATGGTATGTACGCCGCCATCCATGCCTAGAAGTTCAAAATCCGCTGCCTTTTGACCCACTTTGGGAACCTCATCAGAGCCGAATACAACGGTTGCAACGGCGTACACTCCGATCAGGATAATGGCAAGCAGAATCACAATCTGTACGCTTTTCTTTGATTTGCCCATAAAGCAGCAGCTTCCTTTCTATGACATTCATCATATCGTATACTACGGGTGTGAACATCCTATGAACAATTATAACGAAATTTGTCATAAACGCCGCTCGCCATTTTGAATATTATGTGTCGGGTTTAACGTTTTCTCTTCGGTTTCCCGCCCGGCTTAGCGGCTTTCGCCATCTGCAAAAGCTGGTTGATTTCATCCGCAGTCAAATGGCGGTACAAGCCCCGTTTTAAATTTTGCAGCAGCAGATCACCGTAAGATATACGCTTCAATCGCGTTACCGGATGGGAAATCGCTTCGAACATCCTTCTCACTTGACGGTTGCGGCCCTCATGAATGGTAATCGATATGACGGATTGTTTATTATCCGGATCCACATCCTTATACTCCACCTCGGCAGGAGACGTCATGCCGTCTTCCAGCATAATCCCTTGGCGAAGCTTGTCCAGTTCGGTGCCATGGGGCACCCCTTTCACGGTAGCCAAATAAGTCTTGGGTACATGATATTTAGGGTGGCTGAGCAGATTGGCAAATTCGCCGTCATTGGTCAGCAGCAGGAGTCCTTCTGTATCATAGTCCAAACGTCCAATCGGATATACCCGCTCTTTAATGCCCTTGAGATAATCCGATACAATTTTTCGGCCTTCGGGATCAGAAGCGCTTGTAATGACTCCCTTCGGCTTATTCAGCATAATGTATACCTTTTTCTCATTCTTTATCGGTTTGCCTGAAACCGTAATGATATCCTGGGCTGGATCGGCCTTCGTGCCGAGTTCGGTAACGGTCTCTCCGTTTACCTGCACCTTGCCTTCAAGAATCAATTCCTCGCACTTGCGGCGGGAAGCGACTCCGGCCTGTGCCATAATTTTCTGTAATCTCTCCATGTTCGTTAGGTCACCTCATTCCTAATGATAACCATCGACAGGATAAATCACAAGCGCGTTCCATGGAAAATGTGCCCCGGGACAGGTGTCGGAGTGAGGAAACAAGTATAACGGGGAAATATCATGGAGTCTGGATAGCTCCAAAATGATTTTGCTGGCGGTGAACAGCTGTGTTTTCTGGTCCAGCGACATGGACTGGTAGCCAATATTGAAGTCGCCCTCAAGACAGATGTGAATCTGTCCCGGCTGAACCAGCATGGATGAAGAAGAGACCGAGCCGTCCTGATGGATTTTAAAATCCCAGTTCAGCGGTTCCCGCTCGCACACGGTATGATGAATAACAAAACCCTCGAATTCCATTGCATCACCCCTACTACAATTTGTAACTGCAGCAGTATATGACGCGATGGAATCGAGGGTATAGGCATACGTCATGTTACATAGAAAAAACGCTCCGTCTTACTCAGACAGCCCGCATGTCTTAATTATCCAAACACCAGCAGACATACGGCAATCGCCGCAATAAAACCGATCAAATCGGAGAACAGCCCCACCTTCAGCGCATACCTGCCATTCCGGATACCCACGGCGCCAAAATAGACGGTCAGAACGTACAAAGTCGTGTCCGTGCTTCCTTGTATGGTCGAAGCAATTCGGCCAATCATGGAATCCGGACCGTATGCGCGGATCAGCTCAGTCGTGTAAGCGAGAGAGCCTGTGCCCGTCAACGGCCTGAGAATTCCCAAAGGCAAAATCTCGCTCGGTACGCCTAGCGATTGCAGAAAGGGGCCCGTCCAACCCACAAAAAACTCAAGCGCACCGGAAGACCGAAATACGCTAATGGCAACCATCATGCCGACCAAGTGCGGGATAATCCCAATCGCTGTGGAGAAGCCGTCCTTGGCTCCATCCACAAACGATTCATATACGGGCACTTTGCGCGTATAAGCATAAAGCGGAATGAATGCGATAATAATGGGAATAGACCAAGCGGATACGAGATTAATCCATGATAGCAACCCTCATCACCCCTTCACATCCGGGTTCAGGCTTGTACCGATTCCCGGCGGCTTCTGGCGGCGTATCGTCCGTCTTCGATACCATCGGTCAGCCATTATGGCGGCCGCCGTTGCAATCGCAGTGGCCAAAAGCGTGGTACCGACGATTTCCGAAGGATTAGCGGACTCATAATTTAACCTGATTGCGATTAGCGTTGTCGGTATCAGCGTAATGCTGGCCGTGTTTAATGCAAGCAGCGTACACATCGCCGGAGAAGCTGTTTCCTTATCCGGGTTTAACTTCTGAAGCTCCTGCATCGCTTTGATTCCCATCGGAGTTGCCGCATTGCCCAGACCGAACAAATTGGCGCTCATGTTAGACAGTATATATCCCATAGCGGGATGATTCTTCGGTACATCCGGGAACAGGAAGCGGACAACCGGGCCCAGCAGCTTGGCAACCTTCTTCAGCAGGCCCGCGTCCTCTGCCAGGCGCATCATGCCAAGCCAGAACACCAGTATGCTGATGAGACCGAAGGAGACAGTCACTCCCGTCTGGGCTCCGTCAAATGCGGCTTTTGTAACACTTTCGATATTCCCGTTCACTGCCGCAAAGCAAACGCCGATCAGTATCATCCCCATCCAAATCAAATTGATCATCTCTTCGCCCCCGTTTGCTGCCCCCGCTCCGTGAGAATCCACGATCTCTTTAGCGAAGGCTAGTTATGATTTGGCCCTGAACAGATGCCTAAGCACCTCTCCTGCAGACTGCCACAGCGACAACGAACCGAGTGGTCCGGATGTGCTTCTTGACTTCTGCAAGACCTCAGGGACTTCAGGAAGCTTGCTTCCTTCCGCATAGACTGGAATTTTGCCGATGCTGACATTATCGAGCAGCAGTTCAATATGACCCCGTAGTCCGAAAGACAAGTCGGGTGTGCTCGCTTTATGCAGGACCAGTTTCTTCACCAAGCGTGCTTCCTCATCATGCGCGAACGCATACGTAAAGGAACTGCCCGTGACGAGTGGATAGCCCTGGATCTTCTGCCCTTTCTCCGTAACCTTTTTCAGTGGAAAATGGGCAAATCCGTAATCCAGCATCTTGGAATGATCATTCCAATCGTTGCCGTCGTTCAGCGTGACCGCCGCAATCTGCTGACCGTTTCGGGTGGCAGAGCTCACCAGGCAGCGGAATGCTTTTTTGGTGTAACCGGTTTTGACGCCGTCCGCCCCCTCGTAGAAACGAAGCATCTTGTTTTTGTTATCCCATTTGTAGTCCCACGCTTCATTCGGATTGGGCGCTTTCTTGGTCGGGGTTTTGACAATCTCGCTAAAGACAGGGTTCTTGAGGGCATAGGCCGTCAGTTTGGCTACGTCATTAGCAGAAGAGTAATGTTCATCATGATCCAGTCCATGGGGATTCATAAAATGCGAGTTCGTCAAGCCGAGCCCGGCCGCCTTCTCGTTCATCAGCAACACAAAGCCTTCTTCCGTCCCCCCGACATGTTCGGCAATGGCCGTCGCGGCATCGTTGCCTGATCGCAGCATTAAGCCGTACAGCAGATTCTCAAGCCTCATTTCCTCACCAAGCTTCAGGAAGATCGAGGAGCCCTCTTTGGCAAAAGCATTTTTGGAGATCTTGACACGATCGTCCAGCTTGCCGTGTTCAATTGCCACGATGGCTGTCATGATCTTGGTCAGACTAGCGATTCTTAAACGCTCGTCCCCGTTCTTACTGTACAGCACTCTGCCGGAAGTGACATCAATCAGTGCAGCTGCCTGCGCATGATTGGCGGGGCCATTCTCATGATCTGCATGCACGGGGACAGCCGTAACCAGCAAGCAGCTTATGGCAATTAACATGGATAACAAAGACTTGCAGTTCGTCCATTTCATTTTCATCATCTTATCCTCCGGTGTTCAGAAATCTTGTACAAGTATATGTCGTTCACGCTAAAGGTATGTCCATTTCGCAATAGAAACGTCTGTCGACGTACTTTCACCAAGACCGCCCCCCATTAAAGTGAAGTTTTTCCAGCAATCAACGGTTTGAGTTTAGCCTCGGCTGAAAGCTTATAAATCCACTAATCTTCACAGCAAAAATCCCTTTCGTTGTGAACGAAAGGGATTTGCTTGCTCCATCAGTACGCAGGCGGAGGCGTGGTGTCGTTCGCGGCATTGCTGCCTGATTGAAACATCGACTGGATTTGATCGAGTAAAAACGGTGTCGCATCAATAATCCGTTCAAACAGATGGGTTTGATTGTCGAGCGGCACGATGTGCACTCCTTCTTTACCCACGACCAGGAAAGCAATCGGCCGAATGGACACGCCACCGCCGCTACCGCCGCCAAAAGGAAGGGCGCTGTGATCGTGATGCGTCCCGTTCGTGGTAGTTGAGTGTGTGCCTCCCGCCTCAACGTTGTAGTCGCTACCGCCGGCAGCGAAACCAAAAGCCACTTTACTGATTGGCAGGATAACGCTGCCGTCAGGCGTATTCACCGGGTCGCCTACAATCGTATTAACGTCCACCATTCCCTTGATGTTTTCCATAGCCGTTTGCATCAAGCCTTGAATAGGGTGTTCTGCCATGATCTAATTCCTCCTTTCACCTTTAACACGCGAACTATAAGTACCAGTCCAGCATACATAGCTTTTCCGCAGGAGATTTTCGCTATGCAGTTTAGCTCTGTGGAAATTTGCGGCGGACCGTTAAAGATTGGCACCACATCGATTTGGGGCATCTCTTCCATGATCAGGCGATACGACATCCATCCCAGAAGCGTATGCTTGATGCCATGCAGCAGCCCGGTCGCTACCGCTGTATCGGCCGCATGCTCAAGCGCAATCCGGGTTGACCAGCGCACATCCATGAGATGAACGGCCGCCATCGTCTTTCTCGTCCATTTTTTGAAACCTTTTGTAGACCACAATACCCGCGCATAGTCCCTGTATCGAATAGTTCTGCTTGAAGGATCCTCCTGCTCTTTCGAACGGAGGGGAATCCCCTGCTCTACGGGAACGGTTTCCTTCTTAAACTCGATCCCACCGTTTGCCAGGTGAAAGGGGACTTCATATTTCCGCGTAATCAATCCGAAGATCATTTTAATTTCCGCCAACAATTTATATTCATCTTTTCTTAGAACCACATCCAGCTTAATCGTTACCTTGGAGCTCAGCACAACGACCAGCAATACGATGAGGAGAACGACCAAACCGACCGCCAGAAAGATCCATACCCTCACGAAGTAACCCCCAAAACGTACTTAGTAAAATGTAATCCGCTTGGCTTAGTATGGCAAAAGTGCCCCCAAATGATGCGAAACGATTCCATGTCCCTGATTTCAAACTTTCGCAAGTGACATTAAAAAATCCCGGACGGTGGATTTCTCCACGCCCAGGATTCTATTACAGCCTATTGTGTTGTATAATGGCTAACTTTCCTCTACATCATCAAACGTAAGTTGACGACCATCAAGCTTATCGAACAACAGCTGCGTTTCCTCTTCCAAGTTATCATTATCCTCAAATTGCGACGGCTCCGGCAATTCCTTGATATTGGCAAGTCCGAAATATTCCAGGAAAGACTTGGTTGTTCCATACAAAATCGGTCTGCCAATCGCCTCGGCCCGTCCGACTTCCTCGATCAGTCCTTTGCTTACCAGCGTATGGATCGCCCGTTCGGCCTTGACGCCGCGGATGTCTTCAATCTCTACACGCGTAATCGGTTGACGATAGGCAACGATGGAGAGTGTTTCGAGTGCGGCTTGTGACAAGGAAGAACGGGAAGGCGAATACGCCAGGCGCTCAAAATACGGAGCATGTTCGGCCAGCGTAGCGATTTTGTAGCTCCCCGCAATCTGTACGATCTGAATCCCCCGCTCGTAACGCTCCCATTCTTCCTTCATGTCCTCAAGCGCTTCGCCAACCAGGCCATCCGACTGCTCGGTGATCTCAGCAATTTGCCTAACCGACAAGCCCTCTTCTCCCGACAGGAACAGAAGCCCCTCAATAATCGATTTCAGCTTCGGATAATCCATCAATGCGTCCTTCCCCTCTCCACTCCATGACGATATCTTCAAACAACTTCTCTTGGTAGCACAAAATTTGCTTCATTTTCATCAGTTCCAAAATGGCCAGGAAGGTTACCACGATTTCATGCCGTACCATCTCTTCGTGAAGCAGCTTGGAGAACAGGATCCTGCCTCCCGGCCCAACCTCCTCCAGGGCATCAATGACCTGACGAATCCGGTCCTTAACCGATATTTCATCCCGCTGAATGCGGGCATACGATGTGCGCTTGACTGCTTTGCTTAATGCTTTTTGAAAAGCAGCGATCAAATCCGAAATATGTAATCCTTGCACCGGATTCTCTTCCACTTCCGGCATGTAAGGCGTGAGGTCTTCGGCTTCCTTGGAATAAATTAAACTGCGTTCCCATTCCTTCTCATGCAAATGGCGGGCGATGCCTTTGTACTTGCGGTATTCGATCAGCTTGGCAATAAGCTCTGATCTCGGATCCATGTCATCTTCTTCATAAAAATCAAACTCGTCCATCTCGATAACCGGAGGCTTCGGAAGCAATAACTTGCTTTTTATAGACAGCAGCGTTGCAGCCATCACCAGAAACTCACTCGTAATCTCCAGCTCCAGCTCCTGCATGTTGTGCAAATAGGCCATGTATTGTTCGGTAATCTCGCTGACGGGAATATCCTGGATGTCGATTTCCGCTTTATCAATCAAATGCAGCAGCAGATCGAGCGGTCCTTCAAACGTTTCCAGCTTGTATAATACGGTCACGGTGAATCCTCCCGCCAAAAAATAAAATGCAGTGCTCTAAAAAAGAGCACTACATTAAATAAGCACTATTTTAGGCTTTTCGTCAAGTTCGCCATCTCGATGGCTGCCATCGCGGAATCCCAACCTTTATTGCCAGCCTTCGTTCCCGCACGCTCCACGGCTTGTTCGATATTCTCCGTCGTGACGACACCGAAAATCGTTGGTACACCGGTCTTCAGGTTAATTGCGGATACCCCCTTGGCCACTTCGTTGCACACATAATCATAGTGCGTGGTAGAGCCGCGAATGACGGTTCCCAAGGTGATGATTGCATCGTATTTGCCGCTTTCTGCCATTTTTTGGGCGATGAGCGGGATTTCAAACGCTCCCGGCACCCACGCGACATCCACTTCGTTCTCCTGTGCGCCGTGTCGCTTCAATGCGTCCAGTGCGCCGCTCAGCAGCTTGCTGGTGATGAACTCGTTGAAACGACCTACGACGATACCGTACTTTAATCCCTCGGATACTAATTTACCTTCAAATATAGTTGCCATGATGGAAAACTTCCTTTCGGTTTGGAGTTTATATAAGGTCAAACATGGGATTTGGGATAACATCGATGTGGTTGCCCGCTGCGCTGACGGCTGCTGCTTCCGATCGCTGTTAACTCCTGATTTCATGATCTATTTTCTGGAGGGAAGAAATCAGGATTTAAAGGCGACCGCTACCGCTTCTCCAGCAGCATTCCGTCCTCTTCGCTGGGTCGTTCCATGAGGCAAACCTCCCCACATGATTGACCTTTTGTTATGTGGTGATTAATTGGTGCTCTCGTTCTGCTCAATATCGTTGAATTTCAGCATATGTCCGAGCTTGGCTTGCTTGGTATGCAGGTAGCCCGTGTTATCCTCGTTCTCCGGCATTTGGATCGGAACGCGCTCGACCACCTCCAAGCCGTATCCTTCGAGGCCTTTGATTTTGCGTGGATTGTTTGTCAGCAACCGGATCTTTCTGATCCCCAAATCCTTCAGGATCTGGGCTCCGATGCCGTAATCACGCAGATCTGCCGCAAAGCCGAGCTTCAGGTTGGCGTCTACAGTGTCGAGTCCCTCTTCCTGGAGCTTGTAGGCTTTCAGTTTGTTGATTAAGCCGATGCCCCGCCCCTCCTGGCGCATGTAGAGAAGAACGCCTCTGCCCGCTTCATCGATTTGGCGGAGGGCCGCCTCGAATTGGGGACCGCAATCGCAGCGATGGGAGTGGAACACATCTCCCGTCAGGCACTCGGAATGCACGCGTACGAGGACAGGCTCATTCCCATCGATCTCCCCTTTTACCAAAGCTACATGCTCTTTATTGTCCACGTCGTTGGTGTAGGCAACCGCTTGAAACACGCCGAAATCGGTCGGCAACCGCACAGCTACCTCTCGCTGGACCAGCTTTTCTTTTTCATTGCGGTAATGAATCAGATCCTTGATGCTGATCAGCTTCAGATCATGCTTCTTCGCAATCTCCACAAGGTCCGGCAGCCGTGCCATTGTGCCGTCTTCCTTGATCACCTCGCAGATGACACCGGCCGGATAGGACCCGCTCAATCTGGCAAGATCGACAGCGGCCTCCGTATGCCCTGCCCGGCGCAGGACGCCTCCATCTTTTGCGATCAGTGGGAACATATGACCCGGTCTTCGGAAATCGGATGCAGATGCATTCGAATCCAAGATACCTTTGACGGTGATGGACCGCTCATAGGCCGAGATGCCTGTCGTGGTATCCTTATGATCAATGGAGACCGTAAAGGCCGTTCCATGATAATCCGTATTTTGGGTAACCATCGGTTTGAGGTCGAGCTCCTGAGCTCTGGCCTGCGTCATGGGCAAACATACCAACCCTCTGCCTTCGGTGATCATAAAATTAATGACCTCCGGAGTTGCCATATCAGCTAATGCGATAAAATCGCCCTCATTCTCACGGTCTTCATCGTCTACGACAATGACGACCTTGCCTTCCTTCAAATCGGTTAACGCCTCTTCGATTGTATGAAATGAAAAGCGCTCATCCATCGCTACTCCTCCTTCTTCTCATGGAGACTCTATGTGAAGCACTCGGCTTAGGCAAATCCATGCTCTGCAAGATAATCCCTGCTGATTCCCGGTTTTGTCCCGCCTCTGCTCCCGGCCCCTTCTGAGCCGTAATGCAGCAGGTGATCTACATATTTTCCCAAAATGTCGCATTCGATATTAATCGTATCGCCTGCTTTTTTATATGCCAGCACCGTCTCCGCCAGCGTGTGGGGGATGATGGATACCGTAAAGGAGGAATCTGTTGTTTTGACAACGGTCAAGCTGATTCCATCCAGTGTGACGGAGCCCTTCGGAATGATATATTTGAATACATCCCCACTCGCGGGCTCAATCTCGTATACCACGGCATTCTGATCTGCCTGCACATTCCGAATGACGCCGACGCCATCCACATGCCCCTGAACGATATGGCCTCCAAATCGACCTCCGGCCGCCATTGCCCGTTCCAGATTCACCTTTCCGCCTGGCTGCAGTTCCTTAAGGTTCGTATTTCTGTAGGTTTCCGGCATCACATCGACCGTAAATATTCCTTTGTCAATCGTTGTGGCTGTCAAGCAGACGCCATTAACGGATACGCTGTCCCCCAGCTTTAAATCATCCATGATCCGGCTAGCGGAAATGCTCAGCAGCATGGCTTCGCCTTTCCGTCCGATACGCCTCATTTCGCCGATCTCCTCAACCAATCCAGTAAACACAGGCTTCCCTCCTTTCTCCTTATTTCCAGACCGGAATCCCGGTGACATAAATATTGTCGCCCAGTCTTTCCGTCTCAAGTCCTGTCAGCATAATCGCTTGGTCCATCTGTTCATACCCGCTGAACATGTAACTTCCAGGTGCATCATACCCGCCGATAATCTTAGGGGCGATAAACTGGATGAGCCGATCCACCAGCTTTTGTTCCAGCATCGAGCCATTTAGAGTACCGCCACCTTCCAGCAAAATGGAGGCAATCCCCTTCTGTCCCAGCTTCGCCAGCGCAACCTTCAGATCCACACGTGGACCTGGCCCGCAGGGGATGACCTGAACGCCCAGCTCTTCCAGCCCGATCCGCTTCGTCTCATCGGCCTTCTCCGTCGTCAAGATCCACGTTGGCGCCAATCCGTCTGTCACGACATGGCTGTCGGGCGGGATTCGCAGGCTGGAATCCACGATGATCCTAATCGGATGCAAACCTTTCACGCCAAGTCTCGTTGTCAGGTTCGGATTATCCGCGATAACTGTTGACACGCCAACCATGATGCCTTGATGGCGATGACGCAGCGTATGCACAAGCTCTCTTGATTCTTCATTGGATATCCACTTGCTATCGCCGGTTTTTGATGCGATTTTTCCGTCCAGCGTGCTGGCTGTCTTTAACGTTACGAAGGGCTGACCCGTCGTAATGAACTTAATGAAGGTTTCGTTCAAGCGAAGCGCACGTTCCTTAAGGACACCGGTCTCAACCCGAATTCCCGCTGCGCGCAGCATTTGAATCCCTTTGCCCGCAACCAGAGGATTAGGGTCCTCGCAAGCAACAACCACTCGCTGAACACCCTCGGCAATCAGCCTCTCGCTGCAGGGCGGCGTCGTACCATAGTGACTGCAGGGCTCCAGTGTCACGTACACCGTACTTCCCGCCGCTTTGCTGCCAGCCATATTCAGGGCATGAACCTCAGCGTGCGGTGTTCCGCGCTCCAAATGTGTTCCCACCCCTGCAAGCGCGCCATCCTTAACAACGACACAGCCAACCACCGGATTTATCTCGGTTTGACCCTGAGCACGTTCAGCCAGGTCCAGCGCAAGTGACATATAGAATTCATCGTTGACGATATCCATGGTAAACATGCCCCTTTCCCAATGTTCACATAAAAAAGCCCTGCCAAAGATTCAGGGAATCCTTAACAGGGCTTGATAGGAGTTAATCATTGACACACTAAATAACCGTCATAAATGCAGGTTTTGCCTATAACAAACGACCCAAATCCGTTACCGGCGACATCCAATCATCGCGAGCACAGATTTGAATTGCATGTGAAAACCTGCACATAACGCATATCACGTTGTGTGCATAGACACAAATAGCACATGTTGCTTATGTGTCTCTCACTCCTTCTCCCATCCAGACTATACTGTCGGTCCCGGATTTTCACCAGGTCCACCGCATACGGTGTGTAACCAACACACGCGTATCCGGGTCACGGACTAAGACACAGCCATCTGCTTTCAAAAGCTCAATCACTGCGTTCATCACCGCCGGTAGGGAATTTCACCCTGCCCCGAAGGATAAAACATATGAAATTGTTTGATCTTATGAAGAATCTTATCACCACCTTTTGATAATTGCAAGAAAAAACAACTAACTTTTTTAAAGTTTATAACTTTATTCACCAATATGTGTATGGACTCCAGAAGGAGAATACTCCCCATAGAGAGAACAGTTTAGTAGGATAAACACGGGAACTAGATACAGTTAAAAAGGAGCGAGCTGGGATGAAAACTTCGCTGGACATTATCGTCCGTCCTACGGAAATCGACGTGAACGGACATGTAAACAACGCCAAATACCTGGAATATCTGGAGTGGGGCCGTGAGGAATGGTATGAAGCAGGAGGTCTTCAATATGATATGCTGAAACGGCTTGGCGTCCAGACCGTTACCGTCAATATCAACATCAATTACCGCAAGGAGTGCGGCCAAGGCGAACGGCTGACCATCGTGACCGAACCGCATTCTATGGGTCGTACGAGTTATGTGCTGCTTCAGAAGATTTACAACAAACAGGAAGAGCTTTGCGCGGATGCCGCCGTTACCAGTGTGGCGATGGATGTACATACTCGTAAAAGCCGGCCTGTTCCGGAAGAGCTTCGTCAATTATTTCCCGACCCTGCGTAACTCCTACCGGAATAACAATAAAAACAGGCTCACCCTTAAGAGTGAGCCTGTCCTGAACAGAAGCTATTTTTATGCTTCGTATACTTCTACTTTTTCCATTTTATCACGGCCTTTGAATGCATCCACGTACTCCATGCCCTCAACAACTTTACCGAACACCGTATGCTGTCCGTCCAAATGCGGCTGCGGCTCGTAGCATACATAGAACTGGCTTCCGCCCGTGTTGCGGCCAGCATGCGCCATGGCCAAGCTTCCACGCTCATGCTTGTTAGGGTTGATCTCGCAGTTGATGGTATAGCCAGGACCGCCTGTTCCCGTTCCCTGTGGGCAACCGCCTTGAGCTACGAACCCAGGGATTACGCGGTGGAATACAAGACCGTTATAAAACCCGGAGTTTGCCAATTTCTCAAAATTAGCTACCGTGTTCGGTGCATCATTCTCAAACAGATCCAGCACTACCTCTTTGCCGTTCTCCAATGTGATCTTTGCTTTTTTAGCCATATGTGTTATCTCCTTCCGTTATTAGAACGCTTCAATCGATTTTTTTACAATGCATTCTATAGTTTACTATGAATTGAGCCTCGAAGCAAAATGATCTTGTCCCGGTTTGCACATTCCATATCAAGTCCAAGGCATGCCAAAGAGCCCTGACCGCAGCCGGTGGCATTGGCGGGCCCTCTAGGATATTAGAGCCGTAAAACAAACATCCGTTTAGTTCGTTACGGTTTCTTTGGTTACACTTGCCGGCACTACATCGTGGCTGATGATGTCCGCGAGCGACTCGCGGCGTACCACCAGCTTGCTCTGTCCGTCCTTCACGAATACAACCGCAGGTTTACGGATCCGGTTATAGTTGCTAGCCATGGAATAGTTGTATGCGCCTGTGCAGGATACGGCCAGCAAATCGCCTGTTGCTACCTTCGGAAGCTCCAGATCCCAGATCAGCATGTCTCCGCTCTCACAGCACTTGCCGGCAATGGATACCGTTTCTTCCGGCTTCTCATTCGCCCGGTTCGCGAGCAGCGCTTCATATTTTGATTCGTACAGCGCCGGACGCGGGTTGTCCGTCATTCCGCCGTCTACAGCAACGTATTTACGGACCCCGGGAATATCTTTGCTTGTGCCCACCGTATAAAGGGTGGTGCCTGCTTCACCGACAATACTGCGCCCCGGCTCTACCCAAATTTCAGGGAGCGTGTTGTCAATGCCGGCGAAGTGGGTCTTCACCGCATCCGTAATCGCTTTTACGTAGTCGGATACATGAAGCGGAGTGTCCCCGTCCACATATCGGATTCCAAATCCGCCGCCAAGATTTACAACCTCGAACGTAATGCCGAGTCCCGCCTTGACTTTGGCTGCAAATTCTGCAACGCGTGAAACAGCCATCTGAAACCCTTCTACCTCAAAAATCTGGGAGCCGATATGGGAATGAATGCCCATCAAATGAATATTCGCTTGAGCCTCGGCAAGCTTTACCGCTTCATAAGCGGAGCCGTTGCCGATATCGAAGCCAAATTTCGAATCCGTTTGGCCTGTTGAGATATACTCATGCGTATGAGCCTCAACTCCCGGTGTCACGCGAAGCAAAATGTTGACCTTCCGGTTCTTCTCGGCAGCAATCGCTTGCAGCATATGCAGTTCAACTACGTTATCGACAACGAAACAGCCGATTTCCGCATCCAGCGCCATCTCAATCTCTTCCGGCGTTTTATTATTTCCGTGGAAATGAATCCGTTCCGCTGGGAATCCGGCCTCAAGTGCAGTGTACAGCTCTCCGTCGGAAACAACGTCAAGCGACATCCCTTCCTGGTCAGCCAATTGACACATAGCCATCACGCAAAACGCCTTACTGGCATACGCGACTTGGAACTTCAAACCGGACGCCTTGAAGGCATCGATGTATTCCCGGCAGCGATTACGGACCGACTGCTCGTCTACAATATATAGTGGTGTTCCATATTGAGCTTTTAAATCGGATGTGTCACACCCGCCGATTTCCAAATGCCCCTGATCGTTAATCTTGCTAGTACCGTGTAAAAACATGCTTACAATTCCTCCGATCCATTGATTCAAAATAGGGTAATCGAATAATTGTTCACAGTATAGCAGACAACGGAAGGTAATCAAAATGGATTTTTCAACACAACATTTGTGTTATTGTTAATGCTCGCCTCTCGGATTCATTTCAGGGCCCATCTTCGTGTTATCACGTGTTTTGTTGAGAGCCGGCCGTCTTCTTGACATAAGCAGCGGTTTGCGAAACAAAATTTCGCCCATCGCTTTTGCACTAAATGGTATAAACGGCCACAAATAAGATGAGTTATAGGAACGGTGGGTTGCCAGGAGCAGAATCAGAAGCGTCGTCCCGATGACAAAGCCTTTCACCGCGAACAAAGCTGTGGCGAGCAGCAGAATTAGTCTGACAATCCGGTTGGCAAGTCCCAGCTCATAACTCGGGGTCGCGTACATTCCAATGGACGCAACCGCCATATACAGGACGACCTCATTGACAAACAATCCGGTCTTAACAGCGATATCGCCGATCAAAATCGCAGCGATCAACCCCATCGCCGATGCAAGCGGTGTCGGTGTATGAACGGCAGCCAAACGGAGCAGATCCACGCCGAATTCAACGATCAGAAACTGCAGGATAATCGGAATTTTAGCGTTCTCATGCGGACCGATGATATCGAGTCCCGGCGGCTTCAGTTCAGGATGGACAACCAGCAGCATCCACAGCGGGAGCAGGAACATGGATGCAAAAATGCCTATAAAACGTATCCAACGGAGATAAGTCCCCATAAACGGAGTCTGGCGATTCTCCTCGGCATGCTGACAAAGATCCAAAAACGTAGTGGGCATAATCATCACACTCGGCGAAGTATCTACCATGATCACAATTCGGCCTTCGAGCAGATGGGAGGATACAACATCCGGCCGTTCGGAATATCTGACCAGCGGAAAAGGGTGCCAGCCTTTGTTCACAATAGCTTCCTCGAGCTGCTTATCACCGAGAGGAAGCCCCTCTAAATCCACTTCCTGGATTTTGCTGCGAATTGCCTCAACCTGGGTGCGGTCCGCGATGTCATCAATGAAAACCAGGCATACATCCGTTCTCGTCCGCCTTCCGACCTTCATGACCTCTACGTGCAGTCCCGGATCACGAACTCGTCTTCGCACCAGGTTCACGTTGGTAACGAGTGTCTCCGTAAACCCGTCCCTTGCGCCGCGAACCACGCGTTCCACCGCAGGCTCCTCGAGCCCACGCACAGGATATTTCCGGGTATCCAACAAAATGGCGGAATGCGCGTCTTCAATGAACAGCGCACATATACCGGAAAGCACTTCGTTAATCACTTTGCTTAGTCTTTTATCCTGCTCCACTTGGACATGTGGAATATAGCGGGTCATCATCTCGGTAAGTGCCTGGTTGCTCACATCCTCCGGTGTCAGGTACGTCAGCCTTGTCAATATATCTGTCACCACGACATCATTCGTGAAGCCGTTTAAGAAGAGAAGCCCTGCATTTCTGCCGGCAAAGTTCATTTCACGGAATACCACATCAAAAGAAACCCCAAGACCGATAACTTCCTTAAGCACTTTTTTCAGTTCACTCAGCTTCGCGGGGACATGGTCGGTTTGCTGCCAGTAGATGACGGATTCCTCAGTGCTGTTGGAGGTTTCCGCCTCTCTTTTCTCCTTCAGCTCTTGTTCCCCCAACGCTTTGATGGGAATGACCGGAATATCGCTATCCAGTTCGCCGCTATGTGTTGTTTTATCGTCCATAACCTACCTCCTAGCCATTACTATCACTTGCTGTAAACAAACCAATCGAACAGAGAGCCCGCCACCTTACCTGCCACCATGGCCATAAGAAGACCAAACAAATACCCCGTCAATCGGAGCCGCTTGGCCAGAATCGGCAATACGTTCAATACTTCCGTCAATGCAGCTGCCAGCATGCCGATGAATATCCCGCACATTAATCCGATCACGGTACTCACAACCGGTCCCAATGGAATGGACCATCTCCAGAAATCGGCCACCGTGCCGATGAAAGATCCCGCTATTAAAGCCCCTTCATACCAATGAACCCGGCTGTATGTTGCCGTCAGTTGGGACAATCTCGGGATGATGTCCAGCACGATGATGAGCGCTATGACTCCGCCGCCGACGGCGATGCCCCCTGCTACGCCAAGAAAACAGGTGAATATCCCTTGCAGAATGGACAATATCATGGTTCCTTACCTGTCGTATCGGCGCCGGCGTTCATTTTCCGATATTCTTCGGCGACCACGAACTGATCCAGATTTTCCTGATAGAGGTACATTTCCACCTCAAGCGGTGTCGGCTCTTCATTCCATTTTTTCTTGAACAAATGATTGAAGAACACCGTCATCCCAAATCCGAGCCCCAGCGAGTATGCAATCTGGAACAAATAGGGATGCTCGTCTCTTTTCCCCGTCACCATTTCAACGATTCGGATATGAACCTCAAGCATGTTAACATCGGCATGGAAGTTCATAATGGTCAGTGCGGAACCGAAAAACAAGAGCAGCCAAATGAGCGGGAACCACAACTTTGACCGCTTGCTCTCCGGACCGACAAGCTCCACCAAGGTATGATGGTTTCCCATCGGTTCGATATGGGCGCCAGGAATCAACGCTTGAATCCTCGGGATGATTTGAATCAGATCCATGACAAGGCGGTTGCCATCGAGATCCTTCGGCTGCGTAAGCGGCAGGGCTCTAAGCCGTCTCTCCCAGTCGGGATCGCAGACAATGAAGGCGACATCACCTAGTTTGACGGTCTGGTCTCTTGGTAACCGTATGCGGCTCCTTAGCTGCAGAAACACCGTCGGAGTGGGATTAACCTTCATCCGAAACACTCCTTTACTGCTAAATTACCGTTAGTATGGGAAATCTCTCTCCTTTCTACTCGGATTTACCATACTTTCTTATCCGCCAAACGACCAAAAGGTTTACTAAAAAATGAAAAAACGCCGTCCCCTAAGGGCGGCGTTAAGTTTGAGCAGACTTTCGAATAACGGCTGAGGCCCGCTACTGCGCGATCTCGTTCCGTATGCTCTGCAATATTTTTTTCTCAAGTCGCGATACCTGCACCTGGGATATGCCCAGCCGGCTGGCAACTTCCGACTGCGTCTGATCCCGGTAATACCGCAGATAAACTATGAGCCGCTCCCGTTCGGTCAAGCCTCCTATTGCTTCATTCAAGGCCAGCTTGTCGAACCAGCGTTCTTGCGATTCATCAGCTATCTGATCCATTAGCGTTATGGGATCCCCGTCATTTTCAAATACGGTCTCATGAATTGAGGTTGGCGGTTTATTCGCCTCCTGGGCAAACACCACTTCCTCGGGGGTTACCCCAAGCTCTTCGGCAACCTCTTTCACCGTTGGAAGACGATCGAGCTGCTTGGACAGCTCGTCCCGCTTCTTCCTGACTTTGTTGGCCATTTCCTTAAGCGATCGGCTGACCTTCAGGGTCCCGTCATCTCTTAAGAAACGCTGAATTTCTCCGATGATCATCGGTACGGCATAGGTCGAGAACTTTACGTCATAACTGAGATCGAACTTGTCCACGGATTTGAGGAGACCGATACAGCCGATCTGAAACAGATCATCAGGCTCATACCCCCGGTTCATAAACCGCTGAACGACAGACCAGACAAGACGAATATTACAGTTGACGAGCGTGTCCCGGGCGACATTATCCCCGCTTTGGCTAAGTGCAATGAGTCGTTTGACCTCCGCGTCGTCCAAATAAGTCTGCGAAGTTTTCTTCACATCGGCATCCATTTGTCCAACCCCTAATTATATAAAGCTTTCTTAGATTCGATCCTCTTTTTCATTTTGATCGACGTACCGTTGCCTGGTTCGCTGACCACTTCAAATTCGTCCATGAAATTTTCCATGATGGTGAATCCCATGCCGGATCGCTCCAGCTCTGGCTTTGATGTATAGAGCGGCTGCTTGGCCATTT
Source organism: Paenibacillus sp. 2KB_20 (assembly GCF_052115765.1). Taxonomy (NCBI): domain Bacteria; kingdom Bacillati; phylum Bacillota; class Bacilli; order Caryophanales; family Paenibacillaceae; genus Paenibacillus; species Paenibacillus sp. 2KB_20. The sequence goes on from NZ_JBFRHH010000003.1 coordinate 129,563, forward strand.
CCAAGTCTTCGATCCCATGGCCGGAATCTTCAATGCACAGCGTAATCATATCCCCGTCTATGGAGGCTTCAATCTTGACAATCCCTTCCGAATCACTATCGTACCCGTGGATAATGCTGTTTGTGACCGCTTCAGAGACTACCGTTTTCAGATCACTCAGCTCATCCATGTTGGGATCCATCTGGGAGATGAACGCAGCCACGGCGACACGGGCAAAGGATTCGTTTTCCGACTTTGCGGCAAACTGCAGAGTCATAAAATTATGCTGTGCTCTTCCTTCACTCATGACACTACCTCCAAACCCGAGAGTGCCGTGCCCTCGTTCTCATATATCGGCATGATCTTGAACAGCCCCGACATTTCAAGCAAGCGGTAAACCTGCGGCTTGACATCGCATACCGCCATCTTTCCGCCCTTTTGCTTGATGAATTTATAGCGTCCCAGGATGACCCCAAGTCCTGAGCTGTCCATAAAGTCCAAGTCCTTTAAGCTCAGTACCAAGTGCTCTGTTTGACGTCTCTGAATAGCTTCATCCAGCTGCATCCGGACATGATCGGCCGTATGATGATCCAGTTCCCCGGACAGTCGGACGATCAGTACATGCCTGTGATGCTCCATATCAACATGCAGATTCATGTTTGCTCACTCTCCTCCCTGACATGAACAAAGATTTCTACATTTGAAAAAGACATTCCTGCATCCCGACAAAACTAGAAGAAAACTCCTATGAATCTACATGAAACAACTTGCCGGTTGTCCGCTTGAACAGCTTCCAGAACCCGGCCTTCTTCACCTCGACAGGAGATGTCAGCTCGAACTCCTTCACCACGCGTTCACCTTGATAGACGGTTAGCTTGCCGACAACTTGTCCGGCAGCTACCGGCGCCTTCAAATTCGGCTCCAGCTGGATTTCATGACGGATATCCGGACTTTTTACGCCCTTCTTAACCAGCACGCTGTAATCTTTATCCGCTTGAATCGAAATCTCGGGCACGGTTCCCTTCTGGACCTTCACGATACCCAACACTTCACCCGGTTTATAGATGGAATGCATCGAATACTGGGAAAAGGCATAGTCAAACATGCGAGAAACTTCATTGTTCCGCGTCTTCGTATCCGAAGCTCCCATAACTACAGCAACAGCGCGCAGTCCATCCCGTTTGGCCGTTGCCGACAGACAGAACTTGGCCTCTGATGTATATCCGGTTTTCAATCCGTCAGCGCCTGTGTAGAATCGAACCAGCTTATTCGTGTTGACCAGCCAGAACGGTTTGTCCGAATCTTTACGCAAATAATCTTGATAGGCGCCCGTATATTTGGTGATCTGGTCGTATTTCAGCAGCTCCCGGCTCATGACCGCAATGTCGTGGGCTGAAGTATAATGATTCTCAGCAGGAAGGCCGTTGCAGTTCACAAAATGTGTATCCTTCATTCCCAGCTCGGCTGCTTTCTCATTCATCAGCTTCACAAAGGCTTCCTCCGAGCCGGCAATTTTCTCCGCCACTGCGACGGAAGCATCATTGCCTGATGCCATGGCAATGCCTTTGAGCATCTCATCCACCGTCATTTCTTCACCAGGCTCAAGAAAGATCTGGGATCCGCCCATGGAGGCCGCATATTCGCTGGTACGCACCTTATCCGTCCACTGCAATTGCCCTTCGTCGATGGCCTCCATCGTAAGCAACATCGTCATGATCTTGGTGATGCTCGCCGGAGGCAGCTTATCATGGCTGTTTTTCTCGTAAATAATGGTTCCGGTATCCGCATCCAGCAATATAGCAGAACGAGCACCTGGTGCCAGTTCCTCTTGAGATGATCCTTCGCCGGGTTTGCTATTTTCTGCATAACTTGGTACAGCTACACTGGACAACCCTACAAATAGAACCAGAAATCCAGCTATTAACGCTTTTTTCACTTCCATCCCCTCCTGACATTCGTAATAGCATCCCGAAAAGAAACGGGTCTGATATTCATTGTCGTCAGGATGAAAACAAATTATTCCAGTTTTCAAGGAAATATTATCGCCCTAAACTTAAGGGAACGCAGAATAGCCCCACAAAGTGGAGCCTATTCTTCGATGCTTATTCCAAATACTTTGCGGGGACCCCAATACAATACCCCACAAAGTGGAGCTTACGCTTCGATGCTTATTCCAATTACTTTGCGGGGACCCCAATACCATACCCCACAAAGTGGAGCCTATGCTTCGATACTTATTCCAATTACTTTGCGGGGGCCCCAATACATATAAATGCGAATAGCTTCGCTGAAAACCTATACATTCTAGAATCTTAAGCAAAAAGACTGGACTCCGGCAGATTTACATCTGCAGGAGTCCAGTCCCCGTACTAGAATGATGTTACATTTTTGGGATAATGGCCATGACAAGCGCAAGGAATTTCTCCCGGACCTTCTCCGCTGTCTCCATAACCTCGTCATGGGATAGCGGTTGATCCAATATGCCGGCTGCCATGTTGCTGATGCAAGAGATGCCCAGCACTTCAAGGCCGGCATGTCTGGCCACAATGACCTCAGACACGGTGGACATACCAACCGCATCCGCACCTAGCGTACGCAGCATGACGATCTCGGCAGGTGTCTCATAGGTTGGTCCAAGCAGACCTGCATAGACGCCTTCTCTCAGCGCAACGCCTTGACCCACGGCAACTTCTTTTGCCAATTGGCGAAGCTGACGGCTGTAAGCCTGGGACATATCCGGGAATCGCACGCCCAGATCCGGATCATTCGGCCCGATTAACGGGTTGGTTCCTGTCATGTTCAGATGATCGGAGATCAGCATAAGGTCACCCGGCTCGAAGGACGTGTTGATGCCGCCGGCCGCATTGGTAACGAGCAGACTCTTCACACCCAGCTCTTTCATGACGCGCACCGGGAAAGCAGTCACTTCCGGACCATAGCCTTCATACATATGGAACCGGCCCTTCATCAGAACGACAGGTCGATTGTGAATGGTGCCCAGCAGCAATTCTCCTTCATGGCCTTCTACAGTCGATACGGGAAAATGAGGAATGTCCGTGTACGGGATCGAAACCGGATTCTCAATCAGTTCGGCCAGCACGCCGAGTCCTGAACCCAAAATCAGGCCGACCTCGGGCTCGACACCCTTCTGCCCGCGTATGTATGCCGCTGCTTCCTTAATGCTTTGTTGATGAATTGAACTCATGTTCATACCTCTCCTAACTGAGAATAAGTTGTAGATCCTAGTAGAGTAGGTCCCGACTAAGATCTCGGGTGATAATGATCGTATACTTCCTTCATGTTTTTCTTGGTGGATTGATATATGCCGGTGGTGGATAATGCCGAGTGACCCAGCATCTCTTGAACCGAACGTAAGTCGGCACCATTCTGCAGCAAATGAATGGCAAACGAATGACGAAGAGTATGCGGCGTGATCTCCTCATCGATTTCGGCCAGCTTGCCATACTTTTTAATAATTTTCCAAAATCCCTGCCGTGTCAAGCGCGTACCGAGTGAATTCAGGAATAATGCATCCTCATCAGCATCTCGAATCAGCTTGTCCCGCATATCTTGCATATAAAAAGCCACGCTCTCGGCTGCGATCTGGGTAATCGGAAGAATTCGCTCCTTCCCTCCGGAAACGGCACAGCGCAGGAAGCGCATATCCATGTTGATGTCATGCGTGCTCAAGTTCACCAGTTCCGACACCTTGATGCCTGAAGCATACAGCAGCTCCAGCATCGCTTTGTCCCGGGCCCCCTGAGGGGTTCCGGAATCCGGGGCCGACAGCAGCTTGTCCACCTGCTCAACGGTTAGCGACTTAGGCGGCTTCCGTTCCGGCTTCGGATTTTCTAGCAACTGGGTCGGATCTAATCCTATAACGGCTTGACGCACCAAATATTGAAAAAAGGAACGCAAGGAAGCCGAGCAGCGAAGCAGGCTCGACGCCGCCTTGCCCTGCTGCCTCAGTCTGCCCATGTATAATCCAAGCATTGTTCGTGTAACTTCCTGCGGATGGATAACGTCTCTTTCCGCGGCAAAAGCCATGAAGGCTTGTAAGTCGGCCCGGTATGATTCAATCGTACTTCGGGATAGTCCCTTCACGTCTTCCAGATAGGTTACATATTCGTCCAGATATTGTTTCATAATCTTTTTGCTCCTATTCCCGTGTGCCCTTTACAAGCACAATCACTCCCCATACCAGTAGTACAATCGCAGACGTTCCGCCGGCGAATATCGGGAGTCCATGGTGCTTTCAGGCTGAAAAGCCTTAACCGCTTGACCGGAAGGTGCACGGTAAGGATCCATTGGGGTCAGCCAATCTCCCACCCATCCCAGCACGAAGTAAAAAAACATCGTCAGAACGGCAAACATCGTAATAAATCGGATCAATGAGCCTATTTTTCGGATCGATATAATCACTGGCAGCGCCTCTCTTTCATCTTTGCAATGATCACCAAGTGAAAGTGGGTATTACAGCATCACTTCACGTAAAGCCTATGATACAAGCTGCAGGATTATGACGGCTTTTCGCTGATCGTTCTAAAGTCATTGGACTTGAGTGGTATTAGGATAGAATAAAAAAAACGTCTTCTCGACGTACGTTGATGTTGTTAAAAGCTAGATTGTTCTTGCGTGAACGATACGGATTCGTGCATGTTCCATCTATATTAGGTTGCCATCTAAAAAACCCTCCCGGCTTACCGCCGTAGAGGGCTTGCCGTGATGGTCATCACTGCGGTTTGTTGCATGATATAAATTTATGATTTGTCCTGGTCATTCTTGCCCTTCTCTTTGCAACGGTAGCATATGCCATGGAAATCAAGCCGATGGTCATGAACGGTAAAGTTGAACTCTCGCTCTAACCGCTCTTCCAATGGACCGAGCCAATCCTCGCGTATTTCATCCATGCTTCCACATTGAGTACATATCAAATGATGATGGTGATGCTTCGAAGTATCCGTCCGCAAGTCATAACGGGCGACACCATCGCCAAAATTTATCTTCTCGACAACATGAAGCTCACTGAGCAGCTCTAGGGTACGGTACACGGTTGCCAGACCGATCTCCGGAGCCTTCTCTTTCACGAGCATAAATACATCCTCTGCGCTAAGGTGGTCGTCTTCATTTTCCAACAATACGCTTACCGTGGCTTCCCGTTGGGGCGTTAATTTGTATCCTTGGGATTGTAGCTGCTGCTTAATTTTGTCGATCCGCGCTTCCATCGTTTCCCTCCCCCTTGGAAATCACTGCACGTTATTGTTCACTTCCTTCATTATAGGGGGATTTGACAAACAAAGTCAAACGGTTTTGCTTTATGGAAAAATTCGCGGATTATAGCAACATTGGCGTGACCCAGCGCATCATGGCCGGGGTTACCCAGGTTTCAAATGAAGCGACTCCGAGCGTTAACAGGACCATGAAAAAGGTCAGCATCGCATACGAAGCAAAGGGCTTTACCATGCTCCCGCCCCGATTCATAATAAATCGGTCCCTGATGATGTATAGAGAGAAGGTTATCGCCGCTACACTGCACATCATGAGCACGGGGATGATGAGCAAATTTTGCGGTGCAATCGACACCAGGGCGAACAGCAGGCCTTTCCAAGAATACTGTCCGACCAAGTAACCGACCGTAAACCCAATAAGCACTCCTTTTAAGAAGTCCAATATCAATATTCCCGGAAGCCCGATGACGGACAATCCCAGAATCCATATCAAACCAATCCATTTCAGATGAAGGGCTGCGATGCTCCAGTAAGAAGACTGACTCATGGTTTCTCCACCATCCTGCACGTTTACAAAAAAGTGGTTTAAATATCGGGCCATCTCTTGCTGCTGCTCTAATGAAAGTGCATTGACCATTAACGCTCCAAACAGCACCCCAACTAAAAACAAGACGCCAACGAATACATAGAGCATGGTCTGATCCTTAAAGGCTTGGCGGAATGATTGCATAGAATAGAGTCTCCTTTCTGTGTCTCTACTCTACTCTATGACCATCACCCTCCTTGTATGACCTGCGATTGAAAGAGTTGATTGATTTACCGGAGAACCTTTCCGTAAGAGCCTCCGCCGCCATCCGATAAGGACAATGTACCGTTTCGGGCCATCACAATGCTTGCAGCAAGCCCCTCTCCAGCAACAGCGGCCAGCTCCGCTTCCGTAGCCTGGTGAAGGATTTTCATTTCGGTACCGAAAGCCCCCAGCAGCTTCGCCATCGCCGATTTGCCCAGGCCCGGAATGAACTCTAGCGGAACCTGATAGTGATATGCCGGTCGGCTTTCCGGTACAACGGGCTCTTTGCGGTCCGCGATGTTCAGAATCCGATCAAACACGCCCTGTACCAGCTTGGTACTGCCGCAGAATGGACATCGCACCAATTCATGTATATCGCTGCCCTCCTCCAGTATGCTGTCGCAGCCGCTGCAGTAAGAACGATGGTATTTTCCGAGTCTGGGATTCAGCCCGTAGTTCGCGCTGATTCTTCTGCCGTTTCTTGTTCCAAGCGCCTGGCGAAATTCTGCAAATGAAGGCTTTGCCATATCGATTCGGTTGTATTCCCTGCCGATTTTCCCAAGCGAATGCGCATCCGAATTGGTCAGAAAGGAGTAGGCGTCCAGTTCGCTTATCCGCCCTGCCATCGAGGAGTCGGCACTGAGCCCAAGCTCTATACCCGCAATACCGTTCAGGTCCAGCACTTCGCTCATTCGATCCGCCATGTTGCCGTACAGTCCTTTATGAGGCGTAAAGACATGGGCGGGTATCAACAGCCCGCCGCGGTCTAGTATCTCCTGCTGCAACTCACGGGGGCTGACATAGATACGCTGCGAACTAAGCTGCACGTTCTTCATATATTTTGCCATCCAGGCCGTGAACTCCTGAATGGTGTTCAGGTCAGGGAAATAGGCCAGTACATGGGCTGCACCACGGCCGCTTTCGCGAATTTCAATCTCGCTTCCAAGCAGGATCACCGTATCCTGATAAGCAATTCCGCCTCCATCTATCTCCTGCATGACGCCGCTGTCCAAACACTGGAGAATATCGTGCTGTACCGAAGGAGAATGGCAATCGATGATGCCAATCATTTGGATGCCTTTCCGTTCCGAGGCCTCCACGGCTATATTTTCAAAGGTCAAATTGTTACTTGCGCTAATTTTCACAGCTTGTCCGCTGCTTGTCCGCCCTATGTGAATATGCATGTCGCAGTAATAGGACTGAAGCTTCTGCCCGGTTGACATGTTCTTTTCAGGCTGCAGCATATCAGATCTTTCCTGTCAGGCTATACATATTCCAAGCATAAACGGCGAGAATGGTCTTGGCATCGCTGATTCTCTCTTCTTGTATGAGTGAATACGCCTCTTCCAGCGAGATTTCCATCATCTCTATAAATTCATCCTCGTCCGGGTTCATGTCGCCGCTGACCAGATCCTCTGCCAAATATAAGTGAATGATCTCATCCGCAAACCCCGGAGATGTATAAAAGGAGTGCAGCTTACGAATGGAACCGCACGTATAACCCGTTTCTTCCTGTAGTTCGCGCTTCGCGGCTTCCAGCGGATCTTCTCCCCGCTCCAGCTTGCCTGCAGGAATTTCAACCTCACAGCGCCCAAGCGGCTGTCGAAATTGATTTACGGCCAACATTTTGTCGCCTTTTAAGGCGAGCACTGCTACTGCACCAGGATGTCTGACAACTTCACGTTTCGCGGTCTGCCCATTTGGCAGCTTCACCGTATCGACCTGCAGTGAAATAATCTTCCCTTCAAAAATCGATTGGGTAGATAGTGTGGTTTCTTCCAGCAAATTATCCGAGGCTTCTCGGTTCTTACTGCCGATATCGCTCACAAAATGACCTCCTTTGTTTAAAAACGGCATGACTGACCATGCTATTGCATAAGGTGTATTATATCAAAATTTCCAAGAAAGAAGGAACTGCCCATGAAAAGCTACAAAGGGGATCATTCAATACATATGGTAGGACAGGCCTGGCAGATACGAATCATGCTGAAACAGTGGCAACAGCAATGGGGCTCGGAAACGAAGATTATGGATATTATTTCTAACTCTACTAAAAATATTTACGAAAACAGGACGTGAAATTAGGTCTTTGGACTTGTTTTTCGACTTATTTCTATTTTTTTCGAATATGAACCATGACCTTTACACCTATACGGGTGTTATATCATTGGGAGGCTTCGACATGCGACATATACCTATTATTGAAACCGAACCAATTACTAATCCACCTTCAACTGAATATGAGCGCGGAAAATGGTACAAAAGACGCGGGTATCTTGAGAAGGCGCTAAAGAGCTTCAAGGAAGCTGCACAATCCACTCCAACCGATAAGGCGAGCTCGGGATGGAAGGAAGTTGATCTAAGCTGGCTCGAATACGGGTTATTGAGCATGCGGATGCGCTCCTTCGGCAAATCGGAGGAAGCTTTCAGAACCGTCGTACAGCATTCCGGTACCTACGTCCAAGAGGCGCTGAATCAATGGGCCGCACTCCTGCACATGCAGGGGATTTCGGATCAAACGATTGGTGAACGGCTCCTGGACGAAACGAGGAACTTTCCATCCTCCAACATCATGGTTGGCAGGTCACTATTCTACATCGGAGCTTATCCACATGCTGCCCATTGTTTTGCTAAACAGGGGAGTTTATATCCAGATACCTGCATCCAATATGTGACTTGCCTCGTCATGACGGGTCAAGTATCTGACGCCATGCAGTTCATCGATAGCTACCTTCGCGATTTGACACACCACCTGCGCGAACTGCCTCGTCCAAAAACAGTTGAAGGGGCTCAGCTAGCCAGAATCAGGCAGCTCTGCGAGTGGAACTTATACAATTCAATCCCTGACCGATTTATCGCCATGTCGGAAACTTTAGAATTAGCAAGCGCTGCCGTATCACTTAATATGATTTCCATAGCCGAACATCTGCTAACCAATAGCGGCGACCATGCTTATTATGCTCTGATCTGTTTTCTTTATGATGAAGGCTACAGAGGACTCGCGATTTCAAAATTAAACCAATTGGAAGCGCTGCCGTTTCAAGAGCAAGACAGCCACAGTCTGAAAGTATGCTTTATAGCCGCGGAAAATTTATATGATCAAGGGAGATATGATGAGGCTGCATCTCTGCTTGAGCAGCTTAGACTGGCTTACCCCGGGCGTACAGAGATACGATTCGGCGAAGCCGCTTGTTATTTACAATCAGCCTTGATCTCCCTCTCTGCCCGCCTTGAGGAGCAATATGCCTCAGCAACAGCGAGGAAAGAGATCGAACAATACCTGGACAACATCAATGCCGCATTGCATGTGGTCGAGAACACGAACTGGCATACCACCTGGTCGCCTGCCCAAAAAAGACGGGAGAACCACTCGCCCTTGTCATCCTTGAATTAATAAACAAATCTAAAAGCCCGCAGCGGATGTAAAACGTCCGCTGCGGGCTTTATGCATTTTCATATGATCTAATGATCAACTAAGCCTTAGCCGTTTCCTGAATGATCCCCACCACGATCTGGGCAGCCTTGATCAAATCAGAAGCTTGAATACGCTCTTTCGTGGTATGAATGTCTTGATATCCAATTGCCAAATTGACGGTTGGGATTCCAAGGCCGTTAAAAATGTTGGCGTCACTACCGCCTCCGGACCGGAACGTGCGGGTTGGCAAGCCCAAGCCGTCGATGGCCCGCTGCGCAAGCTGAACAACTTCATCATGTTCGTTAAAACTGAAGGCCGGGTATACGATTTCGCTAATGAACTCACAATTGGCGTTGTATTCACGAACGGTGGTTTCGAGCGCCTCACGCATATCGTTCACTTGCTTATCCACTTTCTCTTGAACGATACTGCGTGCTTCAGCATCAATCTGAACATGGTCACAGACGATGTTGGTTGCGCCCCCGCCCTGGAACTTGCCGATATTTGCCGTGGTTTCTTTGTCGATGCGTCCCAGCTTCATTTTGGCTATCGCTTTAGAAGCGACCTGGATGGCACTGATGCCATCCTCCGGATTCACTCCGGCATGAGCTGACTTGCCTTTGATGATCATTTTGATTTTCGCTTGGGTCGGTGCGGCCACTGCGATAGATCCTAATTCACCATTGGAATCCAGGGCAAAACCGAGATCCGCATCCAAAACATCAGGGTCAAGCGCCCGAGCTCCCACCAGTCCCGACTCCTCACCTACCGTAATGACAAATTGGACTTGTCCATGAGGGATGTTATTTTCCTGGATGACCCGAATACCTTCCAGCAATGCCGCGATGCCCGCTTTGTCATCCGCACCGAGGATGGTCGTTCCGTCACTTCGAATCCAGCCGTCATCACCTAGCGTCGGCTTAATGCCTTTACCAGGCGTTACGGTATCCATATGACAGGTAAATAGCAGCTTAGGCGCTTGCTGGGCCGTCTCGTCTGCTTTCCAGGTAATAATCAGGTTCCCTGCTCCATGTCCTGTCTTTTCCTTGGCATCATCTTCGATGACATCAAAACCAAGACTGGAAAATTTATGTTTGAGAACGTTGGAGATCTCCTCTTCATGCTTAGTTTCACTATCGACCTGAACCAATTCCATAAACTCTTGGATGATACGCTCTTCTGAGATCACTGGACTTCCCTCTCTTTCGCAGATACGATACAATGTTTATATCTATCTCTATTAAATGATGCTGCTGCATGTATGTTCATCATTAAACCTATTTCAAAGGAGTTACACAATGCAACGTAAAAAGTGGTTTCGAATTGTTATCTATCTCATGCTGGTTGCTATGGTCGGATCAACACTGCTGGTTATCCTTGAGCCATTGTTCTTTCGCTGATACTCTGCATTTACGAACGCCTAAAGTTACAACCAACGAGCCTCATATGGAAATACCCGGGTGAAGAAAGGCACGATCTCCCGGGCTACTTCCTCTACTTCAAAAATCCGCCCCGTGCAGTCCTCCAATGAAGTTACACCGTATTCCTGTATACCACAAGGAATGATGCCTGCGAAACCCGCGTCTGCGATTCCGGATTTAATATTAAACGCAAAACCATGACTCGTCACAAATCCTCGATGCTGGCGGCCTTTATTGAATTTAACGCCGATGGCGCAAATCTTCAAATCCCCTACCCATACCCCGGTGTATTCGGGTTTGTGGCCGGCTTCGATGTTGTATGATGCCAGGTATTCGATGATGACCTGCTCCACATCGCGCAGAAATCCGTGCAGATTCAAATTTTTGCCGCCATCCAGCAGTAACAGCGGATACCCGACAAGCTGCCCTGGACCATGATATGTAATGTCTCCGCCACGATCGATTTCAAACAGGCCGATGCCCTGTTTTTCCAATTCCTCTTTACTTAAGAGCAAGTGCTCCGGATGACGCTGTGAACCCATGGTATAGGTCGGAGGATGTTGGAGGAGCATTAATCGCTCGTGCTGCTCTCCCTGATCGATGGCGGAAACATGTTTTTTCTGAAGCTCCCAAGCCATGCCATAATCTACAATCGGCGTGTACGATACATCTAACGGTTTGTTCATGTGCTAACGCCTTCTTTCATAGGGTTCCCATTAACCAATGAATGTCCTGCGATTGACGTCGGTATGAATGACGTCTGCGAACCTTCTTCCGAAGAATCAGGTCCGCAGATCATAGACGAAATTAATAAAGCTTCGTATCCAGTGTATAACCTTCCAGGTTATCTTTAACCCGCTGCAGGAATCTTCCGCAGATTACCCCATCCAAAATCCGATGATCCAGAGATAAACACAGATTCGCCATCGAACGGACAGCGATCATGTCATTGATAACCACCGGTTTTTTGACAATCGATTCAAACGTCAGAATCGCAGCCTGCGGATAGTTGATGATCGGATAGGACAGAATCGAACCGAAGGATCCCGTATTGTTCACCGTAAAGGTACCGCCCTGCATGTCGTCTAGTTTCAGCTTACCTTCACGGGTCTTGCGTGCAAGCTCTTCGATCTCTCTTGCCAAGCCGGCAATATTCTTCTGATCGGCACGGTGGATGACCGGCGTCAGCACGGAATCCTCTGTTCCGACAGCCAGGGACAGATTGATATCGCGCTTCACCACGATTTTATCCACTGCCCAGAAGGAATTCATGATCGGATAATCTTTAATTGCGTTTACAACGGCTTTCAGCAAAAATGCCAGGTAGGTCAGATTAACCCCTTCCTTGCGCTTGAATTCATCCTTCAGCTGATTACGCAGCAGCACAATGTTGGTCACGTCGACTTCAATCATCGTCCATGCATGCGGAATTTCCGTAACGCTTTGACGCATGTTTCTGGCGATCGCATTACGCATCGGCGTAACATCAATAAAGTATTCGGATCTTCCGCCTTCCATCCCTTCCACTTCAATGGTCGGAAGTTTAGGCGATTCCGTCAAGTGCAGCCCGGAATGACGCACATCCGGAATGGCTGTGCCAATAGGAGGCGAAGGTTCCGCAGGCGTTTGATGCTGCAACCCCTGAAACGGCGAATTTCCGCTCGGCTGTACCGTTTCCTTCGGCGCTTGGGCGCTCTGGGCAGGTGCTGCTCCGGCAGGAGCGCCTTGGCCTTGGGCTGCTCCTCCCTTTTCAATATAAGCCAGTACGTCCTTACGGGTGATTCTGCCACCCATGCCTGATCCCTGTACTTGTGAAAGGTCAATCTGATGCTCCGCTGCCAGCGTCTGCACAGCAGGGGAATATCGGAAACGCATCGAACCCTCTTCGCTTCCGCTTTCCTGACGCTGACTCACGGGAGCACTTGCTGCTGGCTGTGGCGAAGGAGTTCCACCTTGACCAGAAGCCACAGAAATCCGGCAAATGATCTCGCCAACATTGACGGTCTGGCCCTCCTGGGCAAGAATCTCTCCCATGACGCCGTCCAGGGTGGATGGAATCTCGGCATTGACTTTGTCGGTAATGACTTCACAGATCGGTTCGTACTGCTCGATGGCATCCCCCGGCTTCTTCAGCCACTTGGCAATGGTCGCCGAAACAAGGGATTCCGCTAGCTGAGGCATCGTAACATCGGTCAATTTCTGATTTTCGGACATGCTCACACTCCCTGTTCTTAATAAAGCGCCAATTGACGCATGGATTCTTTGACTTTGTCCTTGTTAAGCATGAAGAATTTCTCCATAGGCGGACTGATTGGCATAGCCGGTACATCTGGACCGCACAAGCGCATGATCGGGGCATCCAGGTCATAGAGGCAGTGCTCCGCAATAATCGCGGATACTTCCCCACCGACGCCGCCGGTCTTATTATCTTCATGAACGATCAGCACTTTACCCGTTGCACGGGCCGCTTCAATAATCGCTTCCCGATCAAGCGGCTGTATGGTACGCAGATCCAGTACATGCGCGCTAATGCCTTCTTCCTTCTCTAGCTCTTCAGCAGCCTGCATCACAAAGTGCAGCGGCATGCTGTAGCTGATCACCGTAATATCCGATCCTTCGCGCAGCAGATTCGCCTTGCCGATCGGTACAACGTAATCATCGTCCGGTACATCGCCAGTAATCAGCTTGTAGCATTTCTTGTTCTCAAAGAACAATACCGGATCCGGGTCGCGTATCGCGGCTTTCAGCAGCCCCTTCGCATCATAGGCCGAGTACGGCGCAACGATTTTGAGTCCCGGCGTTCCGAAGAACACCGATTCCGGGCACTGCGAATGGTACAACCCCCCGAATATTCCGCCGCCAATCGGTGCACGAATGACGACAGGACAACTCCAATCGTTATTGGAACGATAGCGGATTTTCGCTGCTTCGCTAATAATCTGATTGGTTGCCGGGAACATAAAGTCCGAATATTGCATCTCGGCAATCGGCTTCATGCCATACATGGCTGCGCCGATAGCCACACCGGCAATCGCGGACTCCGCGAGCGGGGTATCGAGCACCCTCATTTCTCCGAACTGATCCATCAAACCCTTGGTGGTTGTAAATACGCCGCCTTTGACGCCTACGTCCTCGCCTAACACAAATACGGACTCGTCACGCTCCATCTCTTCCTTCATGGCCAGACGAATTGCATCGATATATTCCATTACTGGCATCCTTTACACGCTCCCTTCGTCATCGGCATATACGTGAAGAAGCGTATCTTCTGGCTTCGGAAATGGAGCCAAGTCTGCAGATTCCGTCGCTTCTTTGATCTCCAGGTTTAATTGTGCGATCAAATCCTGATCGCGTGCTTCGTCCCAGAGCCCGCAGTCGACCAAATAATTCTTAAAGCGGGCGACACCGTCTTTCTTCCAGTTCTCTTCGACCTCTTCTTTTGTCCGGTACGCCAAATCGTTATCCGATGTGGAATGCGGAGACAAACGGTACATCATGGATTCGATCAGCGTCGGGCCTTCTCCGCGAATCGCACGTTCACGCGCTTCCTTCACGGCCGCATACACCTCAAGCGCATCGTTGCCGTCTACTCGAATGCCCGGGAATCCATACCCCAGAGCGCGGTCGCTTACCTTCCCGCTAATCTGTTTATGAAGCGGCACCGAAATGGCATATTGGTTATTCTCGCACATGATAATGACAGGGAGCTTGTGAACGCCCGCAAAGTTGCAGCCCTCATGAAAATCCCCCTGATTGCTTGAGCCTTCGCCAAACGTAACAAACGATACAAAGTCCTTCTTCTGCATCTTCGCCGCCAGCGCGATACCCACTGCATGCGGAAGCTGTGTTGTTACAGGGCTGGAGCCGGTCACAATTCGCAGTCGTTTACTACCAAAGTGTCCCGGCATTTGCCGTCCGCCGCTATTCGGATCCTCGGCCTTGGCAAAAGCCGACAGCATCAGTTCGCGAGGCGTCATGCCCACTGTCAATACGAATCCATAGTCGCGGTAATAGGGTAAAAAGTAATCCTTCTCCCGGTCAAGGGCAAAAGCAGCAGCAACCTGACATGCTTCCTGCCCGATACCGGATACGTGAAAATTAATTTTGCCCGCACGCTGCAGCAGCAGGTTGCGCTCATCGAATTTTCGCGCCAGCACCATATATTTGTACATGTCTAGCACTTGTCCGTCGGTCAGTCCAAGCTGCTCATGCCTATTGTTGTTTGCCGTAACCGTTTCATGTTCTTTCATGGAGATCCCTCCTTTATGTGAGCCATGACTTCAGGCTTGATCATCGGCCTCATAACATGAGGTTAAAGGGCGTGTTTGATCAAGTATTAAAACCTGGTACTAAGACTTGGCTTAATGTTATTATAATCCCTTTCTCGGCAAAAAGAAATGAGGGATTCCACAAAAGGATGTTCTTATCCCTACAAACCGATGGCTCGTCCATCCACCGCAAGCATCGCTTCGCCGATGATTTCGGATAATGATGGATGGGCATGTACTGCCGCACCCACTTCCCATGGAGTTGCATCCAGTACTTGTGCCAGTGCCGCTTCGCCGATCAGCTCGGTTACATGCGGTCCAAGCATATGCACGCCCAGAATATCCTGCGTCTTCTGATCGGCAATGACCTTCACGAACCCCTCCTTCGTTCCGTGGATCAACGATTTGCCAATCGCCGAGAACGGGAATTTACCGATCCGGATCTCATGTCCGCGTTCTTTGGCCTGCTTCTCCGTCAGTCCGACGCTGGCTACCTCATGCCGGGTATAGATACAGCGAGGGATCCATTCGCTGCGGTAGGCTTCCGTCTTCTCGCCTGCCAGATGGTTCACGGCTGCAATCCCTTCGTGGCTTGCCGCATGAGCAAGCTGAAGACCCCCGATGCAATCGCCGATCGCGTAAATATGGGGCTCCGTTGTTTGCATGTTGGCATTTACCACAATGACGCCATTTGCAACCCGAACGTCGGTATTCTCAAGCCCGATATTTTCAGTATTGCCGATTCTTCCGACAGAGAGTAACAGCTTGTCCGCTGACAATGTTCTTGTATCGTCCTTTTGCTCGATCGTGATGGACACACTTTGATTCCGAATCTCACAGCTGTCGGTTTGAAGTGATACGTTGGTGATCACCTCTACGCCTCTGGCGGTGAGCATCTTTGTCAGCTCACGTCCAATCTCCTCGTCTTCTGCTGGCAGCAGATGGGACGAAGCTTCTACAATTGTGACCTGAACGCCAAAATCATTCAGCATCGAAGCCCATTCCACGCCGATTACGCCACCGCCTACGATAATGATGGATGTAGGAAGCTCATCCAACTGAAGCGCATGATCGCTTGTTAGTATATGTATGCCGTCAGGCTCAAGCCCCGGTAAGTGACGCGGACGCGAGCCGGTCGCGATGATCAGATGAGTGGGAACCACCGTTTCCATCTCGCCATCCGGAAGCTCAACCGCTACGGCCCCGCTGCGTGGAGAGAAGATGGACGGGCCGATAACTCTCCCTTTGCCCTGCACGACGGTAATTTTATTTTTGCGCATCAAATATTGAACGCCCTGGTGCAGCTTATCGACGATACCGTCTTTGCGCTTCTGCACTTTGTCAAACGATAGCCGGACCCCGTCCGTCTCGATTCCATAGCTCTCGCTATCCTTCATTTCCGCATACATCTCGGCACTCCGAAGCAATGATTTGCTCGGAATACAGCCGCGGTGCAAGCAGGTTCCCCCCAGTTTGTCCTGCTCGATGATGACCACATTTTTACCGAGCTGGGCTGCACAGATGGCCGCAACATATCCACCGGTTCCCCCGCCAAGAATTGCTACATCACATGTTATCGCCACAAACGGCACCTCCATAATAAGTCCAATTATACCCTTTCATTGTACTCTCTTTTTTTCGGATTACAAAATCATCACCCATAATCGAAATAGACATTACCCTATGAAAAAGGTATGATAAACGGTAGTTCATTACATCAGTCGCAGGAAGGAATCTTTTATGAAAATGTTAATTTCCCGCTTTATTGCCATCTTGATTTTGGTTATCCCGGGTTTTATGGCAATGATGGGTTTCTTAATGATGAAAGATGCGGTTTTTCTATATATTTCCGTTCATGGGGATGACAGTGTGGCAAACCCCGCTTTCGGTTGGTTATCTTTTCTAGGCGGGTTGGCGCTGTTTGTCATCGGTATCGGATTCTTGGGCGGCTGGATTCTGTTCCGGGACCGCAAGCGAAATTACGTTGGACCAAGATTCAAAAAGAAGCGCCAGGCCCCAAAGTCAGGAACACCATCTAAAAACTAATTCATAAAAAAAATGTCTATCGACGTACTTCAAAGAAGACAGACCGCGGTTAGCTGTAATTTTTCTTGCGATATCAGGAAGCCCATGCTTCGTATGTTTACACTTTATGATATCTTCCAAAAAAACACCGGGGAGCCTCCCTGGTGTTTATCATATGTTCTGGACTCCGCCGTTTATTCCATCAGTGCGCCCTTCAGTTTACTCGACATTCTTGTTTCTCTGGACGTCGCTTTCAGTGCGGTTTTCCGCAGATTGAAATTTTGCTTCGTCAAAGCTTCCAGCTCTTCATACATCGCATGGATTAACGTTAGGGCTTCCGGAGATAAGTCTCCCTTGGATTCTACCTCTCGAATACGCTCTTTCCATGCTTCCATCTTGTCGTTCATGCTGATCTTCCTTTCAGGGCACTTCCCTCTTATCTTTCTTCAAATGATAACAATCCTGCCACTTTCGCTAGCGAACCTTTAAATCGGCGGACAATTCCGCAATCAATTTCGGCATCCAGTCGTGCAAATCCCAGAATTTAAACCCGGCAGCTGCCGCTTTGCCATGATCCATCGTCCAATCTCCCGGAATTCCAAACGGAGACATGTGATCAGGTGCTGCTGAAGACTGCAGGGGTGCCGCACTACCAATTTCCTGCTGAATCAAGTTCATCATTTCCCGGACCGAAATCGTTCCGCTGGAGCAAGCATTTACCGGACCTTCCAATTGCACTTGACCTGCCCATTCCAGAAACTCCGCTGCTTCCTCGGCATGCACAAACGAGATTTGTGCGTCTGGATCAGGCAATCCAATCGCTTCTCCCTGCGCTGCATGCTCAATATGAAAAAGCAGTCTTCGCGTGTAATCATCCGGCCCCAGCACAATCGGCAACCGGACAGCCGTAACATTCAGATTATGGCGACCGAATAATACCGCCTCTGCCTGGCGCTTGCCTTCCTTATAGCTGTAGTCCCTGCTTTCGTTCGTCATAACAGGGTATCTGTAGGGATCAAACTCCTCTTCCCTTACCGGATGATCCGCAAAATCATATACCGATAACGTGGAGGTCAGCACGTATTGTCCAATTCGTCCGGCAAAGATGTCTGCAGCTTGTCCCGCTTCTTCCGGAGTATAACATATATTATCATATACGATATCAAAGTCCTGGCTTCCCACTGCCTGTTTTAAGCATTCCGGGTCCTTCCGATCCACGGTAAGCCGCGCAACGGCACCTCCGAATGAATCCTGGTGATGTCCACGCGTCAAAATCGTAACGGCATCGCCTTTAGCCAGCAGCCGGTTAACCAGCCTTTTACCGAAAAAGCGGGTCCCGCCAAATACTAATATCTTTGCCATTTATAATTCCTCCTTACCAGGAAATAAGAATATGTTAATAGAACTACGCTTAATACATCCTTAACCATCTCATAAATCGATCTGTCCTTTTTTCTCCATCCATATCGAAGACTCCTTCTTTTTTCCTACTTTATATTATGCTCCTTACCTCCTAAAATGTAAAAAACCGACCAAGCTATTAAGCTCAGTCGGTCTGATGTTTGCAAATCCATCCGGTCTATAACCCCAATTACAAAGTCGGCATCATGGCTTGGAGACCGGTTCATGATCCGCTCTCGGCACCCCAAAATTCGGTGTTCCATCAGCGTTCCACCCGATGACCTGTACGCGCGTGTGACGGTTCGGATCATATAGTGGATCTCCCACGATCTCCTTGTAACTTCTTGCATGGTACACCAGTATGTCCTGCGAGCCGTCCTCGGAAATTGTGAAGCTGTTGTGCCCCGGCCCATATTGGCCATTGGCTTCAGATGTCTTAAATACGGGTACAGGCGATTTAACCCAGGAGCTCGGATTCAGCAAATCACTGTCCTCATCGGCTGTCAGCAGCCCCATCGCATAGTTGTGGTCTGTGGCGCTCGCGGAATAAGTCATGAATATGCGCCCGTTGCGTTTAAGAACGGCGGCCCCTTCATTTACAAGATACCCGATCTTCTCCCAGTCGTACTCGGGAATCGATATGCATACCTGTTCCCCTGTCAAGGTCCAGGGATTCTCCATCAATGAGATGTACAGATTGGAATTGCCTGGAATGCCCGGATCTTTCTGTGCCCATACATAATACCGTTTGCCTTTATGCTCAAACGTTGTTGCGTCCAGGGCGAAAGATTCCCACTTCGTGATCACTTGCCCTTTCTCCACCCATTCCCCTTCAAGCGGGTTCGCCGAAACGTTCTCCAATACGAACATCCGATGATCGAACAATCCGCCTCTCGTTTCTGAAGTATGGGCAGCGGCGTAATATACATACCATTTTCCATCCATATAATGAATCTCGGGTGCCCATATGTTGGCACTCATCAGGCCTGACTCATGCTTGCGCCAGATCGTAATTCCTTGGGCATCCGCGAGTCCTTGTATCGTTTGCGAGCGTCTAAGCTCAATTCGATCGTATTCCGGCACGGAACCGGTAAAATAATAATAACCATCGGTATGTTTATAGATCCACGGATCTGCCCGCTGTTCGATCAGGGGATTTTTTATATTTAATTCAGACATGGTGACGACTCCTATACCTTATAGTTTGACTTCCGCTAGCTTTCTATTTTTACTTGTTTCTATGAGTCCAATCTTCTTGCTATCCTTTGATGCCTGCGTTTAAGTTGATCGACTGGACAAAATATTTCTGGGCAAACAGGAACAACAGCAGCGTCGGAATAATGGCCAGAATCGCAGAACCCATTAATTGTCCGATCATGCGGTAATTGCCGTAAATGTCCTGTAACAACAGCAGTCCTGCTGTGACGGGCATCTTCTCTACATCGGTATACACGATAACGGGCCAGAGGAAATCATTCCAGGAACCCGTAAATGAAAACAATCCGCATACAATCAATACAGGTTTCATGAGTGGCAAAATAATAGAGGAATAGATTCTAAAATCTCCCGCGCCATCAACACGCGCCGATTCATCCAGATCCTTGGGAACGCCCATCATGAATTGTCTGACCAAAAAAATGTTCCCCATCCCGGCCAAACCTGGAATGATCATCGCCCAAGATGTATTCACCCATCCCAGTGCATCAATGATTTTATAAGACGGAATCAGATTCACTACCCCGGGAAAGAAGGAAATCCCAAGCAAGGTAAAGAATAAGGTATCCCTTCCTTTAAAGTTCATGCGCGAGTATCCGTAACCGGTAATGGAAATGACAACGATCACGAGCAGCGTATGCATCGTTGCAATAAATACGGAGTTCATCAACCAGCGCAGGATGGGCGCGGTCGACGTGTTTTGCAGGATCGTGACATAATTATCGAAAATCCAGTTATCGGGCAGCAGTCGGAAACCGCTGGAAACCACCTCCGCCTGGGACCGAAAAGATGTGGTGATGCCAAATATGACCGGAATTGCCCATATCACACACAGGATGATCAGAAATGCGTAAGCTATATATTTGGACACGCTTTTGTTGGATGAAATCTTCTTCGGACCCGAGCGACCAAGCTTGGAATCCGTGTTTACTTCATGTACTACCGGGTTCGACATTGCACAGTACACCTACCTTTTATCGTTTCCGTCGTTTGCAAGCTGAACGTGCCGCTAGGACGCGTTTCGGTTCATCACATAATACTGAAGGGCTGAAATGACGAGAATGACCAGTCCGAGCAAAACTGCCATCGCGGAAGCCATGCCGGCAATCGATTCCCCGTGACCGAAGGCTAACTGCCGGATGTACATCATCAACACGGTTGTGCTCTGTCTAGGTCCTCCGTCCGTCATCATTAATGGCTGACCGAATACGTTAAAGGCTCCGGCTGTCGTCATAACAAAGGTATAGATCAGCGGAAAACGAATGGAAGGCAGCGTAATGCTTGAAAATCTGCGGACAGGCCCCGCTCCATCCATCTCGGCCGATTCATACAAATCTTTGGATACCCCGCTGATGGAAGCCCGGTAGATAATCATGTTCCCACCGACTCCGCCCCACACCGTAATGACAATAATGATCAGCCAGGCATAGGGCTGGTTGGCTGCCCAGACTGTTTCAGAGCCGAAGATATTATTCGTGATCCCAAGCTGCTTATTGAAGATTAAAGACCAGATCAGTGCCGCTGCGGAGATCGAAATGAGTCCGGGAATATAGAGAATGGACTGGATGACATTTTTCATCTTCACTTTTTTGTGTTCCAGCGATACGGCAATCATTAACGGAATGATGATTAATATAGGTACACTTAGAACAACAAACATCAGCGTGTTTTTTAATCCGTTCATAAATTGGGTGTAGAAGGTGGACTCCGAGTCAAACAGAATCGTTTTATAGTTGGCCAACCCAACCCACACAGGGTCATTGATCAGATTCCACTGCGTAAAGGAAGCATAGATCCCGTATAGGGTTGGCAATAGAATAAATACGATAAAAAGTATCAGATGGGGACCTACAAAGAAATAAGGCGTCAACGACTTCTTATTCATACCCTTTCATTTCTCCTTTGGAAAAGAAAAGTGTCATGAAAGCAAGGACATTTTTCTTTTTTTCAATCTGCTCTGCTGTCATTTACTTTGCGGCACTGCTTCCTTCCGCGATTTTATCCTCTACAAATTTCTGCATCGTCGCCAGGGTTTCGTCGATGTCAACATTGCCCCGTACGATATCCGCTGCGTATGTATCTACAGCCTCCGCTACGTATGGATAGTACTCGTAGGTGTAAATGTACAAGGATTCAATTTCTTTTTCGTTGGAGGTAAAGAATGACTGAATATAGTTATTGTACTCCGGGCTCTCAATGACTTGTTTACTCGCTACGATCTGTCCCGCTTTTGCCCACTCAATCGAGTTTTGGCGGATGAATTCCAGGAACTGACCAATGGCTTGCTCTTTTTCGTCCGTTCTCTTATCGTTCTTCAGCATGGAGAATAAGTGCGAAGAGGCTCGGTTTGTATACTTGTCTGCACTCGTCGAATAAATGTTGGTTACGCCGAAGTCCAATCCATCCACTGTTGCGTGTGCCGTCGAGCTCCATGTGCCGTCTGTGGAAAATAAAACGTTTCCAGCTTGGAACATCAGATAGCCGTCCTCACCAAATGGGGTCATCAAGCCCGCATCTGATACTTTTTTAATCTCCGTAAACGCTTGTTTCATGGCTTCTGTGTTCACGGCCGGCTTGCCATTTTGTTGAATGTCGCCGCCAAGGTTCTGGATTTGCGCTAACACAACCCAGCCCAAGAGAGCGTCATTGATCACGTAATCGCCTTCATCCAACTTGCCTTGCAGCGACAAAATTTCATCAATGGTCACGACATCATCATCCAGGAAGCTTTCAACATTGTATTTTTTGAGCAAGTTTTTATTGTAATACATCGCATTGCTGTGAATATCAAGCGGTACTGTATATTGGGTGCCCTCTACGTTTCCGGTTGCCCAGGCCTGCGGCAAATAGTTATCCGCTTTCAATTCTGGTTGTGCTTGCATGACTGCCGTCATCGGCTCCAACACACCTTGCTTCACGAAGCTTGGAACGCGATCCGCATGAATAATGGACAAATCAGGAACGCCTTTGCCTGAATTAAGAACAGTTGATATTTTTGTATACATATCCGAGGTAATCACATGTTTCACTTTGTACTCGGGATTGGTGGCGTTGTAATCCTTCACAAGTTGATCCATGTAAGCCCCGTCATCACCCGTCAAAGGCGTCCAAAAGGTAATGGTGTTCTTATCCCCGTTGCCACATCCTCCTAATACCGCTACCGCTAACAATACAAGTATCAGTGAAACCCCCATTTTTTTCTTCAACAAACTCTCCTCCTATTACTAATCATTTGGTTAATCATTCACCTGCCTGGATGATGAAAACGATTAACTTTGGTTCAGTATACACTCGTATTGAAAACGGTGTCAATAACATAAATGCAAATCTTAATCGATAATATTTTATTTAATTAACTTATATGTTAATCATAATATTGAAATTTTGTTGTATTAAATGGTGAGATTTATATGCAGGTTAATAAAGCATGTGGTATGATGCATATTAGTTAATGAATTTTGAATGAAAAAACTTGTTGAAAGAAGTGGTCATATGCAATTGGAAATAGACAAGTCATCGCTTGTGGTTTACGAGGCTTTGGCCAGCGAAGTTCGAATCAAGATTATTCAGCTGCTCTCCAAAAACAAAATGAATATCAAAGATTTGGCCCAAGAACTTCAAATCAGCAGTCCGATTGTGACAAAACATATTAAAAAACTCGAAGATGCAGGCATTATCCGCACAGAAAAAGTACCGGGAAAATCAGGCCAACAGAAAATTTCGATCCTGAAGGTGGATCATATCGAAATCAACTTCCCCAAAAAAATCTTTCATTCCTTTGCTTCATATGAGGCTTCCGTGCCGATTGGACATTACACGGACTATGACTTGAAGCCTACCTGCGGCCTTGCGACCGAGAAGGAATTTATCGGGCGGGTAGACGAACCCAAATACTTCATGGATCCCAAGCGAGTGGATGCAGAAATCCTGTGGTTTACCGAGGGCTTTATCCAATACAACATCGCTAACTTCCTTCAAAAGGATGAAAAGCTGCAGCAGTTCGAAATCAGTTTAGAGATTTCCTCAGAATTTCCTTTTTCCAATGATGTCTGGCCTTCCGACATTACCTTCTCCTTAAACGGGGTCGAACTTGGCACCTGGACAAGCCCGGGGGATTTTGCAGATACGCGGGGGAAATATACGCCTGCATGGTGGCCGCACAACATCAACCAATATGGACTGCTAAAGACGATACGAATTACGAGCCACGGTACGTATATCGATGGAGACCCGCTCTCTGCTGTATCTGTAGATGATTTGGATGCAACCTGTGATCGCTGGACCTTCCGAATTGAAGTGAAGGAAGATGCAAGACACGTTGGAGGCGCCACCTTATTCGGGAAGAAGTTCGGAAACCACGAGCAGGATATCCAGTTCAAAATGTATTATCTGTGAGGCCAATCGAAGGTACGTAACATCGAAGGACGTTTACCGGGTAAAGTTACCGAAATGAAAACAAACCAGCCGGATTAACGGCTGGTTTGTTTTTGTTATTGAAAGTCCATGACCAAACAATAAAATCACTCCTTCACAGATTACGACATCGCAACCAATAAAGGAGTGATTTCAATGTTCCGCGCAGGTAGACATTTAGAGCAACCACTTACATTACCCTAAATCCCTTCCTCATCCTTACCCTTTCAAGACACCTTATGCTCAATTCTCAGCTTATCAGCGACCATCGCGATAAACTCGCTGTTGGTTGGCTTGGATTTGCTGATGTTGATGGTGTAGCCGAACAGATGGCTAATGGAATCGATGTTTCCGCGAGTCCAGGCTACTTCGATAGCATGACGGATTGCACGTTCCACACGAGAAGGCGTTGTTTTGAATTTCTCTGCGATCGCTGGATACAAAGTCTTGGTGATCGCCCCAAGAATTTCGATATTGTTGTATACCATGGTAATGGCTTCACGCAAATATTGGTAGCCCTTGATATGAGCAGGAACACCTATTTCATGGATAATCGAAGTGATATTCGCGTCCAAATTTTTGCCTTTGCCCATAGGAACCACATTGGATTTCATACTTGTAAATGACGCGCCTGAAGAAATGCTGCTGGACGAGCCAACAAGTTGACGAATGCGGCTCGCGAGCACCTCCATATCAAACGGTTTCAAAATATAATAGGAAGCACCTAATTGTACAGCTCGCTGCGTAATATTTTCCTGACCAAATGCCGTAAGCATAATGACTTTCGGCTGCGGAGACAAATTCATATCGCGTAATCGTTCAAGTACGCCAAGGCCGTCCAAATGAGGCATAATAATGTCAAGGATCAGCACATCCGGTACTTTTCCCGTTTCCTCAATCATACTCAGTACTTCTTCGCCATTATAAGCGATTCCGGATACCACCATATCTTGTTGATCCGAAATGTATTCACCAAGCAGGTTTGTAAACTCACGGTTGTCGTCTGCCAATAATACTTCGATCTTTTGCAATTCGTGCTCCTCCTTTATCAGATCAGTTGTTATTTTAGAATATTTTTCTTGTGTATAAAGTTTTCGACATAGTGATTTAAATTCCTTCTGTCGAAAATTATTTTTCTTTATTTTTTTTTGAAGTTGATTTATAATTAAATATTTTGTTTCAAATTAATCTCTATTTCGTTATTTTACGACAAAAAATCTCAAGGCATTAACCCGCCTTAAGATTTTGAGGAGATGATTCTGTAGATTGTAGTACGCCGGAGTCCTGAAGCATCCATTCAATAAAGCATCCATACCCCGATTTAGGATCATTTACAAAAACGTGCGTAACCGCTCCAATCAGCTTGCCATCTTGAACGATTGGACTACCGCTCATGCCTTGTACAATCCCGCCTGTCTTCTTAAGCAGTCTTGGATCGGTAATACGGATTACAAGCCCTTTCGTTGCGGGAGCATCCTGTTTAGATACATGAACGATATCCACTGTAAATCGCTCAACCTCTTGTCCTTCAACGACCGTTAAAATCTCTGCCGGTCCTTCCTTGACCTCATGAGATAAGGCTATCGGAATTGGCTCCTGATACAAACCATGCTCAGGAAGATTATTCATTTTACCGAAGATGCCAAAATGGGTATTGCGCTCAACATTGCCCAAAATCTTGCCGTCTTTTGTGAAAGTTGCCCGTTTTTCTCCCGGCTCGCCTTCTTCACTTCGGCTAATGGATGTAACGTTGGACTGAACAATTTGGCCGCTTCCAACATCAATGGGTGTTTGAGTATTCATATCGGTAATGACATGGCCCAAAGCCCCGTAGACTTTCTGGTGAGGTGCGTAGAAAGTTAAAGTGCCTACACCTGCTGCAGAATCACGGATATACAGACCAAGGCGCCAGCTTTGATCTTCTTGATCATATGCCGGGCTCAGCTTGGTTGTCATTTCTTTGCCGCCCCGCTTGAAGGAGATATCCAATGGCTTATTGGCTTTACCAGCCTTCTCGACGATATCAGCAACCTTTGTTACATCATTAAGCGGCTTTCCATCCATCGTGGTCAGCAGATCGCCAACCTTCAGGCCGGCCGCTTCTCCAGGGGACACTTTAGCACCGTTTTGAACGCGTACCAGATGATGTCCAACGACCAGTATACCGGAGGATTTCACTTTGACGCCGATGGTCTGACCTCCAGGAATCACCTTGAGCTCGGGGATCACCTTCACATGAACTGTCTTCAGAGGAATTTTACCAAATAATTTCAGGGTAACTTCGGCATTTCCGCTTTGCTGGGGATTCAGCTGAAGTGGATGCTTTAGCGATACTTGAAGTTTTGACTCGCGGGAGCCGTTGAGCTGCAGGACATCCGGGCGATCAACTGAAGCGAGGGCTTGAACAGGCATGGCAACATCAAGACGGGACTGCTGACCGGAAATCAATCTCAGCTCATTAGGCAATGAAGCAAAAGACTGGACAGGATCAGCAGTTCCAATGAAACAAAGAAGGAAAGCAAGAACGAAACCGAGCAGTTTTCTCCTGAGGTTGGGCTTCAATGGCTGTCACGCTCCCTTTTTCTTCTTTCGCTTGACGAAAAGGTGGTCGCCAATTGCGTACCTTTAAGTTACCCTGCCCTTATGGATTTATTACTGTCAATCATTGACCCAGAGCCTTTCTGGAAGCCTTTTGCGCTGCCGCCAGATTGAGCATTTCTTGGGCATGATGAAGTGTTTTTTCGGTGATCTCGACTCCGCCAAGCATCCGTGCAAGCTCTTTTACACGCCCCTCTTCATTCAGGTTTTCTACTTGCGTCATCGTTCTGGAGGCTTCCAGCTTCTTCTCGATTAAATACTGATGATCTGCCATGCATGCAACCTGCGGCAAATGCGTAATGGAGAACACCTGACAGGTTTTGGCCAGCAAAAACAGCTTCTCCGCAATCGATTGGGCAGCCCTTCCACTGACACCTGTGTCGACTTCATCAAAGATTAAGACCGGTATTTGATCATGACGGGCAAATATACTCTTCATCGCCAGCATAATTCTGGACATTTCTCCACCCGAAGCAATTTTGGCAAGCGGACGCAGAGGCTCACCCGGATTGGCGGATATGAGGAATTCTGCCGTATCCATACCCTGTCTGGTCAACCTTACTTTATGTCCTTCATATTCGTAACCGTTAGGATCCAGCTGTAGTTCCATACGAACCTCAAGGGAGGTGCGCTCCATTTGCAGATCCTTCAGTTCTCCCTCCACTTGCCGTGCTAAATCTTGCGCACACTGCTTGCGGGCAATACTAAGCTCTTTAGCACTAACCAACAGCACGCTTAACAACTCGTCACGACGCTGTTCCAATGCTTGGATAAATTCGTCCTTATTCTCCAGCATATCGGTTTCCTGCTGAATTCTCACGTAGTATTCCAAAATTTGCTCAACATTATCCCCATATTTTCGGCGCAATCCGGAGATCATATCTAAACGAAGCTCAATGTCGTTGAGACGTTCCGGATTAAATTCAATGCTGTCGCGGTAATCCCTTAGCTGGAAAACGGCATCCTCCAGCTGATAATAAGCGGATTGCAGCTGCTCAACAAGCGGCTTTAAACCCTTCTCATCGTAACCTGACACATCCTCCAATTTGGATAGGGCACGGCTGACGGATTCCAATCCCGAGGATCCGTACAATAGGTCGTATGCTCCGGCTACGGAATCCATCATCTTCTCGCTGTGGGACAGCTTGGTTCTTTCCTCGGACAATTCCTCGTCCTCACCGGATTTTAGCTCCGCCGCTGCAATCTCCTCCAGCTGGAACCGATACATATCGAGCATTTGATACGCCTTCTGGCTGGTCTCCTGCAGGTCCTTGAGCTCTCGCTCCACTTTGCTGAATTCCCCGTACAATTCTTGATATTTCCGTTTGACAGGCCCTATGACCTTATCTCCGTACGTATCCAGAAGGCTCATATGCTGCTCTGAACGGAGCAAGCTTTGATGTTCATGCTGACCATGGATATTTATGAGCTTTTCTCCAACCTCACGCAGCATGCTTAAATTCAGCAGCTGGCCGTTAATACGGGAGGTGCTTTTTCCTTGAGCTGTCAGTTCTCTCCGTATCAACAAATGCTCTTCTGGATCCGCTTCAACACCCAGCTTCTTCAGCGTATTCCATACGGGATGCCCTGCAGGCAGCTCGAATAAAGCCTCAATCTCTGCTTTGTCGCAGCCGTAGCGAATTAGTTCAGCCGAGCCGCGGCCGCCGGCAATTAATCCCAGCGCATCGATTATGATGGACTTACCAGCTCCGGTCTCCCCTGTCAGAACGTGAAATCCCGGATAAAAATGCACATCCACGCTTTCTACAACCGCCAGATTCCGAATGGATAGCGTGTTTAACATGTTTCCCACCTCCGCTACTGCTTAAAAACTGCTAATGAGTCACAACATTGATTACGAAATGAAATTTTTAATTTGGGCAACCACATGTTCTCCGTCATCTTCCGTTCGGCAAATGAGCAATATCGTGTCATCGCCGCATATGGTCCCCATGATCTGGGTCCATTCCATATTATCGAGCAGCACGGCTACGGAATTAGCTGTTCCAGGCAAGCACTTCATGACGACAAGATTACCGGTACGGTCAATGTAAACAAAATTATCGATAAGCGCTCTTTTGAGCTTCTGTACAGGGTTGTAACGCTGATCTGTCGGCATAGAGTATTTATATCGCCCATCATCCGTAGGCACCTTGATGAGCAGCAGTTCTTTGATATCACGTGAAATTGTAGCTTGAGTAACCTGAAAACCTTCCGCACGCAATGCGTCTACAAGCTCATCCTGTGTCTCAATATCCTGGTGGGTAATAATATCCCTGATTTTAATATGGCGTTGTCCCTTCATAAAGAGCCTCCTGAGTATTAACTGTTGTAATCATCTTGACCAATCCATTCTTCGTCCGACCAATCCATGCTTAAACGGTGAATCGACTTCTCGTTTACATCAATATAGAGCAGACCGGCACATTCGGGATACAGCAGCAAAAAAGGCATCAACCGATCACGAATGCCGGCCCCCGTCCAATCGACCGGCATCCGTTCCCGTGCCAGCTTGACCATGTACAGCTCGCCACTGTCATCGGATGCAACGTAATCTATAAACAACCGACTCAAAATGGGTCTCTGACCCGTTTCAAACGATAAGTTTATTTTTACTTTACCCCCAACCACGTCATATCCTTCTTGTTCGAGCATCCCAATGGCTGGGTGATCTGGAATGTGTTCATTAATCGGGATGCCCGGCAGTCGATCCGGTGATGGCGACATCAGCCAACGATTCAGCCTATAACCGATAAGCAAGGCAACGACGACACCAAGCAATATCATTAATAACCAATCATAACGCTCATTCATCCTCTCACCTCGAATTTTGTATTCGCGGATGAGAACATCAATTCCTCTTTTTCAGCAAAAGAAACCCATCATTTCGATGAGTTTCCTGTGAATGTATGAGCCGCTTGTGTTACGACGGTATCAATCCATTGACTCAAATGGACAGATTCTTGTCCATCTCCCTGAGTCGGTTCTTCCGAGCTTTCAGAAACCTCCGGCTCTAATCGCCAGTGGGCCAGGAATTCTATATTGCCTTCCCCTCCCGTAATCGGAGAGAACGTAAGATTCTTTAATTTGAACCCAATTTCATCTGCAAAAGTCAGCACTTGCGTTAGGACTTCCCTGTGAACCTTCGGATCTCGAACCACGCCGGACTTACCAACCTTCTCCCGACCTGCCTCAAATTGAGGTTTGATCAGAGCAGCCACATCTCCCGGTTTACCCAGGAGCATCTTCAGAGGCGGCAAAATAATGCGAAGTGATATAAACGAAACGTCAATGCTGGCAAAATCCGGCTGAGGGCCATTCAGGTCGTCCAGCGTCATATAGCGAAAATTGGTTCGCTCCATGACACAAACGCGTTCATCGTTACGAAGCGACCAATCCAACTGGTTATAACCGACGTCGATTGCGTACACATAACTTGCTCCGTGCTGGAGCGCGCAATCCGTAAAGCCGCCAGTCGAAGAGCCGATATCCAGCATCGTACGCCCCTTCATATCGATATCGAATGAACGAATCGCCTTCTCAAGCTTTAATCCGCCACGGCTGACATAGGGATGAACCGAGCCTTTGACTTTCAGTTCGGACGTCCTTGGAATTTTCATGCCGGCTTTCTCGATCCGCTCGGTTCCGGCATAGACCAGACCCGCCATAATCGCGGCTTTGGCTTTTTCGCGACTCTCATAATATCCCTGCTCCACGAGCAGGACATCAATTCGTTCTTTCTGAGATGAATCCATATTATACTCCCGATGGTTTACTAAGACATAAAACTTCTCTTGCCAAGTACGGCTGTCCGAGCATTCTTCAAGCTCCGGATCTCCTGACAAACCGAATCCAATGTCAGCCCTACTTCTTCACGCTGCTGCGGTATGCTTCCATGCTCGATAAACCGGTCTTCGATCCCCATTAAAGATACAACCGCATCATGGATTCCCTGCTCCGCAAAAAACTCTAAAACCGCGCTGCCCATACTACCCGCTTGCGAAGCTTCCTCCAGAACCAGCATGGACGTCCCCGTCTCGGCCAGATTCCGCAGCATACCTCCATCCAGCGGTTTAAGGAAACGGGCGTTTACGACTTGTACCGTAATTCCTTCCCGTTTGAGCTGCTCCGCCGCTTCTTCAGCCAATTGAACCATAGGACCCGCTGCCAGAATGGCGTATCCTTCGCCAGGACGCACGACTTCCCAAGTTCCGATAGGAATCGGTACCAGTTCGGTGTCCATTGGAACGCCGCGCACATTGTTCCGAGGGTAACGGTATGCGATAGGTCCCTCATTATAATCGAGTGCTGTTTTCATCATATGACGAAGCTCGTTCTCGTCTTTTGGCATCATAATGACGATATTGGGGATATGACGCATGAAGGCTACGTCGTATACCCCTTGATGAGTCTCGCCATCTGCACCAACAAAGCCGGCACGGTCAATCGCAAACATCACGTTGGCGTTATGACGGCAAATATCATGCACGATTTGGTCGTACGCACGCTGCATAAACGTGGAATACACCGCAAATACAGGCTTCATGCCTTCCATTGCCAATGCTGCGCACAATGTTGCAGCGTGTTGCTCGGCAATCCCTACATCGATCATACGGTCAGGGAATTTCTTGCTGAACGGGATCAAACCGGAACCGCCCGGCATCGCTGGCGTAACGGCCACGATTCGTTTGTCCTGTTCCCCTAGCTCAACCAGAGTCTGTCCGAACACTTCCGTGTACATTGGATTGCCCACAGTTTTAAGCATTTGACCAGATTCGATCTTGTAAGGAGTAGAAACACCATGCCATTTATGAGAATCCGATTCCGCGGGCCGGTATCCTTTGCCTTTGGTTGTTACGGCATGAATCAGAACGGGTCCGTCCACATTGTCGGCCTGCTTTAACGTATCGATCAGTTTACTCAGATCATGTCCGTCCACAGGACCCAGATAGGTAAATCCAAGCTCCTCGAATAAAACACCGGGAACCATCATATATTTGAGGCTGTCCTTCATCTTTTCTGCCGTCTTCGCGAGTTTGCCGCCGATGGCAGGAATTTTCTTCAGGAGCATTTCCACTTCGTCCTTGGCACGAAGATAATAACGATCGGAACGGATCTTGCTTAGGTAATTGTGCATGGCACCCACATTCGGTGCAATCGACATTTCATTGTCATTCAGGATGACCATCAGCTTTTTCTGCTCGTGGCCAATATGGTTGAGCGCTTCAAACGCCATGCCGCCGGTAAGGGCACCGTCACCGATCATGGCAATAACCCGGTTGTTGTCACCTTTCAGATCACGCGCCATCGCCATACCCATTGCAGCAGACAGCGAGGTGCTGCTGTGTCCGGCTTCCCAGACATCATGCTCGCTTTCGGAACGCTTTACGAAGCCGCACAAGCCTTTGTATTTTCGGAGCGTATCAAATTTATCCATCCGTCCGGTCAAGATCTTGTGTACATAGGCTTGATGGCCCACGTCAAAAATCATCTTGTCACGAGGGCTGTCAAAGCAATAGTGCAAGGCCAGCGTGAGTTCAACCACTCCCAGATTCGGTGCAAGATGGCCACCGGTAACGGACAGCTTTTCGATTAGAAAATGACGGATTTGTCCTGCTAAATCCTCGAGTTCGTCCACCGATAGATGTTTAAGTTGTTCGGGATGCTTGATATTTGGAAGAAGCACGAAGAATCTCCCCGCTTTCCTTGATTAAGTTTACGTTTCTTTAGCTGATATGAATTCAGCCATTAACAGACATTATATCACAAAAAAACCGTTTGCATGTAAAGCGTGCTTAGTGGTCCCGCGCCATCAAAAAATCGGCAATCTCCAGCAATCTGGAGGGATCATTGAAATTCCCTTCG
Organism: Paenibacillus sp. 2KB_20; assembly: GCF_052115765.1. Classification (NCBI taxonomy): domain Bacteria; kingdom Bacillati; phylum Bacillota; class Bacilli; order Caryophanales; family Paenibacillaceae; genus Paenibacillus; species Paenibacillus sp. 2KB_20. Next base: position 162,181 of record NZ_JBFRHH010000003.1, read on the forward strand.
GAAATGACCCGCTTCGCTTCTGCTGTCAGGCGTTCAACTTCACCCCTGGATGCGTCCAAACCGATGAAGTACGGATACGTTACTTTTTCCTGTTTCACATCGCTTTGCACCGGCTTCCCAAGCTTGGACTCATCCCCGACCAGATCCAGGATATCATCTTGAATCTGAAAAGCTAGGCCGATATGATGCCCAAAGGTTCGCAAGGATTCAATTTGGGACTCCGAACACCCGGCAAGATGCCCGCCTGCCATCAGCGAGAACATGATCAGATCACTCGTCTTGTGCAGGTGGATATACTCAAGCTGCTCTAGCGTCGTTATCCCTTGTTCACCCTCCATATCGGCAACCTGCCCGCCTACCATTCCCCGCGGACCTGCATACTCTGCAAGATCCTCCACAATCGACAGCACACGCTCAGCCGGAATTCCATGCTTTCTGGAAGCCTGGATTACGCTGTAAAAAGCATGTGTCAGCAAGGCATCACCAGCCAAAATAGCGCTTGCTTCGCCAAAAACCTTATGATTTGTTGGCTTGCCGCGGCGATAATCATCATCATCCATCGCTGGCAGATCATCATGTATAAGGGAATATGTATGAACCATCTCAACGGCGCAAGCGACCGGAAGGGCTGCGTCACGGTTGCCGCCTCCCGCCTCGCATGCAGCAATGACAAGCAGCGGACGCATTCGCTTTCCGCCTGCCATTAAAGAATACGACATGGACTGGCGAAGGGTTTCAGGAACTTTCCAACCCGGCGGAAAAAGATTGGTAAGCTCGCTATCCAGTCTGTCCCAAATATCATTCATATATTGATGAATCGGAAGTCTGTTATTCACCTAGTTCACCTGTCTCATCAAGCGATCCACCAAAAGGCTTACGCTTCAGTTCTCCGCCTTCTTCTACGATCATTTCGATTTTTTGCTCCACCTGCTCCAGCTTTTTGCTGCACATCTGCGACAGCTTCATGCCCTGTTGAAACAAATCGATGGCTTTTTCCAGCGGCACGTCTCCATCTTCCAATTGCTCTACAATCGTCTCGAGCTGAGCCATCGCTTCTTCAAAACTGATCTCCAATGTTTCATTCGCCATTCTCTTCATCCTCCTTCATTCCCCACACTTGACACTGCAGTTGTCCATCGCTGACCCTCACGTTAACCAAATCGCCTAACTGAACATCTTCGATGGATTTGACAAGCTTTTGCTCTTGCTCGTCATACACGAGACTATATCCTCTGGACATAATTTTCAGCGGACTGAGCGCATCGAGATGCCGCATTTCGGTTTGCAGCTGCGACATCTTGGATTTCATGATCGACTGCATCGCGTTCATTAACTGCCGGCTCACCTGATCTTTTCTTCTCGCCGCGAACTCCGCTTGGGTTCGCGGATTATACCTGATTAATCCCTGATGCAGTGATTTTTGCCGTTGGCGGACCAGGGACAACTGGGATTTCAGGTTGCCCTGCAGCCGCTGGGACAGCATGTCCAACCGTTCGGCATGCTGCAGCATATACCGGCGAGGATGAACCAGAACCGGGGAACGCTGGAGCGAAACTAAACGGTCACGACTTCGCTTAAGACGCTGCTGAAGTCCCTGGTTTAGCTGGCGCTGTCTTTGTACAAGCTGTCCCCTCAGTTCCGCACTGCTCGGTACCGCGAGTTCCGCGGCGGCCGTTGGCGTAGCGGCTCGTAAATCCGCTACAAAATCAGCGATCGTAAAATCGGTTTCGTGTCCAACGGCGGAAATAACAGGAATATTGGATTGATAAATAGCTCTTGCAACGTTCTCCTCATTAAATGCCCACAGTTCTTCGAGTGATCCGCCGCCGCGCCCAACGATGAGCACATCGGCCTCAGCCATGTCATTCATCGTTCGAATAGCCTTCACGATTGAAGGAGCAGCCCCTTTGCCTTGAACCAGCACCGGATACAATATCGCTCTTGCCTGAGGGTACCGTCTCCGGATCGTAATCATAATATCCCGAACAGCGGCACCCGTCGGCGAGGTAATAACACCAATCGTCTTAGGATAACGCGGCAAAGGCCGCTTGCGCTCGGCTGCAAACAAACCCTCTTCCTCAAGCTTCGACTTCAGCTGTTCATAAGCAAGGTACAAACTGCCGATCCCGTCAGGCTGCATTTGAACCGCATAGAATTGGTACTGACCATCCCGTTCATATACCGACACATTACCCCTGGCAATAACGCGAGAGCCTTCCTTCGGTATAAAAGGGAGCCTCTGGTTATGAGTCGCAAACATGATCGCACGAATCCGGCTGCCTTCATCCTTTAAGGTAAAGTACATATGTCCGCTGGAATGATGGGTGAAATTCGAAATTTCACCGCGGATCCATACGTCGGAGAGCCTGGAGTCGCCTTCCATTTTCATGCGGATATAACGGTTTAAATCTTTAACGGATAATACTCGTCCTGGATCTGCCGACTTCATATCAGTTCAACCCATTCAGCCTTTTGGCGGCTATCAAGGTATTCTGCATGAGCATCGTAATGGTCATGGGTCCCACCCCTCCGGGAACCGGAGTAATCGGACCTGACACTTCCTTCACGCTCTCAAAGTCAACGTCCCCGGCAAGCTTTCCGTTCTCCAAACGGTTCATGCCGACATCGATCACGACCGCGCCTGGCTTCACGTAACTGGCATCAATCATATTCGCTCTGCCGATCGCAACAACCAGGATATCCGCTTGACGAGCGATTTCAGCCATATTCCCCGTTCTGGAGTGACACATCGTAACGGTGGCGTTCTCGCGCTGGAGGAGAAGGGATACCGGTTTGCCAACGATATTGGATCTCCCGATTACAACAGCATGCTTGCCTGCAATCTCAATGCCTGTCCGCTTGATCATTTCAATCACGCCGGCAGGTGTGCACGGCAGCAGACTGTCGTCGCCTATCACGAGGTTACCCACATTAACCGGATGGAAACCGTCAACGTCCTTTTCCACTGCTATCGCATCAATGACGGCCTTCTCATGGATGTGCTTAGGCAAAGGGAGCTGGACCAAAATTCCGTGAATGGATTCCTGGGCGTTGAGCTTGTCCACGAGCGCCAGCACTTCTTCCTGGCTGGATTCCGCGGAAAGACGATGCACCTCGGAATAAAAACCCAGATCCTGACATGCTTTCTCCTTGTTGCGAACGTAAACATGCGAAGCCGGATCATCCCCTACAAGTACAACAGCCAAACCAGGACGTACATTCTGCTTGGACAATTGTTCTACTTCTAACGCAATCCCCTTGCGAATTTCTTCAGAAATCTGTTTTCCGCTAATTATCGTTGCTGCTGTCATCCTAATCTCTCCTCCAATATGATGGAATGATATCGTTTCAAGCTTAGCTTAAGCGTACAGATTAAGACTGACGCAGCTTCGCCTTGACTTGATCCAGCTCCTGAATCATCCGGCCCAGTACGCCGTTGACGAATTTCCCTGACTCCTCGGTTCCGAAATGCTTGGACAACTCAATCGCTTCATTAACAGCTACCTTGCCAGGCACATCTTCACGGGATGTCAGTTCATATACAGCCAAACGCAGGATTTGACGATCCACACGGGAAAGACGGCTTACCTGCCAGCCTTTTAAATAATGAGCGAGCAGTTCATCAATTGAATCCTTGGATTCCCAGGTTCCATTGACCAATTGCAGCACATACTCCTTCACTTGAACTTCGTCGCCGATGACCCGCTCGGTCTCATTTTCTTCGGCCGCTTCCGAGAGCAGCATCGACACGGCTTCCACACTGTCGACTTCGTTCATCTCCATCTGGTAAAGGCTTTGAACGACAATCTCTCTTACTACACGTCTTTTCATTTTGTTCCTCCTGTGGACCCTGCTGAATCCATTTTTCTAATTAGTATGATCCATTTGCCGTCAAGACTTGACAACAATTAAAAGGCCAAAAAAAAACCTGTGAATATCTCTCTCCGCAAAAAAGGCGCACTACACCTGTCCTCAGCATTTTTTCCGGAGAAAGCATATCACAGGGTTCATTTAAACGGCCGCCAGCGCTCGGAAAGCCATCGTCCCCATTCCTGAAAGTGGAATACGGAGCCCTGCTTCAGATCCTTGCGCTTGCCAAATATATAGCCGATAAATACCACTAATGCAAAGAACAGCATATCCCAAAAACCGGATAATAAGTAAATCAGTCCGCACACAAGCCCGCCGGTCACCCCGGCAATTCTTCCTCTGTGACTCTCCCATATTTCTTTCCAAGGCATTGGGGAAGCTCACCTCTATTCCACGCGGCTCTTGAAGCTTGGTGCCTGAACCACGTTAGCAATATATACGGATACGGATGACACGGGTATTCCTGTTGTATCTTCAACAAAGTCGTGCACCTGCTTCTGTACTTCCGTTGTCAGTGTAGGAATCGATTCCTCACCATCGACCACGGCGCGTATCGCAATATCAAGACCCGATTGGGATACCTTGATCCGGGATTTCAAATCCTTGACTCCACGGACGCGAGAAGCCGCCTTGAGACAGAGATTCTCGATCGTCTCCACAGAGATTTGAATGTCACCAAACTCCGTGCGCTGATCGATGGAATTCAGGTTCGAGCGATCGCGCCTTACGGAGATGTAGAAGAAACGGATGCTCAGCAAAAACAAAACCGCAGCTACGATAATTCCAGCCCAGAAAAGGCGTTGTTCCTGAACGCTTGTTAATTCATACGGAACAGCGCCACTCAACAGGAGGATGGCAACTACGGATATAACACCGATACTTAAGCTGTAGATAAACAGCAAAAGTCTGTCCATTAATTTGGCCACGATTTAGCACAGCCTCCTTAAAATTAGATTAAACCCTCGACATCGCTGCCCAGGGCTAGCCTGAAAGTATTCTTATTTCACGCGTTGAGCCAGATCCAATTCTTCCGTCTTCTCTACGGATTTCATGAAATGGACATCATGAATATGTACATTGACTTCAATGACCGTAAGCCCTGTCATATTCTCAATCGAACGTTTCACGTTGCGCTGGATTTCTCCGGCTACTTCAGGAAGACGATGACCATACTCCACGATAACGGATACGTCAACAGCAGCTTCCCGTTGTCCAACTTCCACTTTAACACCCTTGGATAAATTCTTACGTCCGAGCAGCTCGGCAATGCCGCCTGCAAAGCCTCCGCTCATCCCTGCAACCCCACGTACTTCTACCGTAGCAAGTCCAGCGATGACTTCAATAACTTCCGGAGCGATCTGAATTTCACCAATATCTGTACGTTCAAATTCTGTAGGCAAAGTTTCCGCCATTGTCTCAACACACCTTTCGGAATAAGTTAGCGGATGCACCCCAACTGCTTAAGGCATGCGCTCTTATTACTCATACTATACCATTTGGCCAAGTTTATGACAAACTTGGCCAAAGGTTTCAAATCTCATTTTCTTCCAAAAATTTGATATCGAAGTCACCCTTCAAGAAGGTAGGATGCTTGAGCAATTTCTGGTGGAACGGGATGGTTGAATAGATCCCTTCAATCTCGAATTCAGCCAGTGCGCGCCTCATCTTCGCGATGGCTTCATCGCGGGTCGGCGCCCATACAATCAGCTTGGCAATCATCGAATCATAATAAGGCGAAATGGTATAACCGGGATATGCCGCACTGTCTACCCGCACGCCAGGACCTCCTGGAGGCAAATAGAACTGAATGGTTCCAGGCGCAGGCATAAAGTTCTTGTCCGGATTCTCGGCATTAATCCGACATTCGATGGACCAGCCATTAATAACTACTTCCTCTTGCGTGAAAGAAAGCGTGTTGCCCTCGGCAACGGAGATCATTTCCTGAATCAGATCAACCCCGGTCACCATCTCGGTAACCGGATGCTCCACCTGAATCCGCGTGTTCATCTCCATGAAGTAGAACTGACCGTCCTGGCCGAGCAAAAATTCAAGCGTACCTGCACCGGAATAGTTAACGGCCTTTGCGGCCCGAACGGCGGCTTCGCCCATCCGGCTGCGTACCTCTTCACTTAGCACCGGACAAGGAGCTTCCTCAACAAGCTTTTGTCTCCGGCGCTGCACAGAACAGTCACGCTCCCCGAGATGCACGGCGTTGCCATGTTTGTCGGCGATAATTTGAATCTCTACATGCTTCATGCCAGTCAAATATTTTTCCAGATAGACGCCTGCATTGCCGAAGGCCTTCTGGGCTTCCTGCTGTGCGTTTGTAATCTGTTTAACCAGCGATTCTTCATCCTCGGCGATCCGAATTCCTTTACCTCCGCCACCTGCAGTAGCCTTGATAATGACGGGATATCCGATATCCCGGGCAAGCATAACGGCCTCATTTAAATCCTCGACCAATCCGTCGGATCCCGGAATAACCGGAACACCTGCATCCCTCATCGTCTGCTTCGCAACAGCCTTATCTCCCATACGGTTGATCGCGTCAGCGGAAGGACCGATAAAGGTAATGTTGCAGGATTCACAAATTTCCGCGAAATCCGCGTTCTCGGCCAAAAAGCCATACCCGGGATGAATGGCGTCACACTCGGTCAGTGTAGCAACGCTCATGATATTGGTAAAATTCAAATAGCTGTCTTTCGATAACGTAGGGCCGATGCAATAGGCCTCATCCGCCAAGCGAACATGCAGGGATTCCCGGTCCGGCTCCGAATATACGGCCACCGTTGCGATGCCAAGTTCCCGGCAAGCCCGGATGATACGAACGGCAATCTCTCCCCGGTTCGCGATTAGCACTTTTTGAAATGTCATGCAGTAACCTCCTTCGGACTCTTGCGACTCTCGTTCTTGGCGAGTCCCTCCATATTACTCCGGTTTCACCAGAAACAGAGGCTGCCCGAATTCTACAAGTTGACCGTTCTGTGCGAGAACCTCTACGATTTCGCCTTTGATCTCTGCTTCCAGTTCATTCATCAGCTTCATGGCCTCAATGATGCAGACCGTTGATTTATCAGTCACCTTGTCCCCGGGGCTGACAAATGGCCCAGCCTCAGGCGATGGGGAACGATAGAAAGTTCCTACCATCGGTGATACGATTTTATGTAATGAGCTGTTGCCATCCTCCACGGAATCCTGCTGTGGTGCAGCTGCAGGTGCTTGATTCCCCGTATTCGGCTGTACGATTTGTGGTGCCATCACTTGCTGTGCCGGTAGGAACGCTTGCGGCGCTGCCTGATAGTTGTTAACCACCTCGGCTGCATTGGGTTTCTTAATGGATAAGCGTGTACCTTCGCTCTCAATTTCCAGCTCATGCACGGATGTTTGATCCACCAGCTTAATAAGTTCCTTGATTTCGTTTAATTTAAACATTATCGACGTTCACTCCTTCACTTTCTTGGAAGCCCTTGCTTAGGACAGTCAGTCAATAGCTTAGAGTATTATATCACAATCGAGCGAAATAGAAAGAGCCCAAGGCAATCCTTAGACTCTTTCGGTTTTATAATATATCCGTGATTTATGTTGAAATCTGCGGACAAGCTTATGGCGCAACATATTGAACGGTTACTTTATCCGGCGAAACCTTCAGTTCCTTCATCACAAGACTCACGATGCCGGCTGCACCTTTGGCATCGAGTTTCTCACTCAGTACGACCACATTATACTTCTCGCTCTCTTCCTTCACAACGGCGTTTCCGTATTGCTGCTGAAGGGCTTCTTCGATGCTGAGAATCACTTCTTCTCTCGCTTCGGCCGATTTCAGCTGCTCGGTAGCTTGAGCTGTTTGCTCCGGCTTGTTTTCATGATTGTCGATCTTTGTCATTAACTCATCGTATAATTTCATATTTTTTTGTGAGCGGTCCAATTTATAGGACTCCAACTGGGCTGCTGCAGATGTTGCATTGGCAGCCACTTGCTCCAGTACTTCTTCATCCGATTTCTTACCGTTGCTGGTGCTGCTTGTGTCTTTGGAGTCCTTGGCGCCCTCTTTGTCTGTGCTGCTAGCGTCTTTGGAATTCTCGGCACCCTCTTGGGATTCCTTCACTTCCGGCTCTTCCGTTTTACCGGCTTCGCCACTTGCTTTTCCTTGATCCCCTTGTTCACCCTGTGTTGCTTCTGCAGAGTCTTCTGTACCGGCCGCACCTGTATCGCCTGTTGCAGTTCCTTGCTCATTGGCACCGGAATCACCGTCAGTACCTTCTTCAAGCACTTCGTTCACAACCAGCTCGTCGCCAGTGCCTGCGGTTCCGTTTGCTTCTTGTCCGGCACCTGGCTTCTGACCGTCCACTTGCGTGCTCTCGGCAACCGGCGGCGCTTTCGTTCCCGAATCGTCGGTGAATAAGTAGTAGGCTGACAGGATGACCATCAAACTGAGCATGGATACTAACCATATGGTTTGTCTTTTGTTATTCATTTGAACGTTTCCTCCTTTGAATGAAAACCTTGGCACGAATGATCGGATCATTCGAGAGGCTGCGGTTATTCCTGTTTACGCGGGACAACGGATATACGATAAGACGGGACATTGAGGCCTCGCTGGATCGCATCCACGATCAAGCTCTTAACAACATCATTCTCGGCTCCCTTGGCTACTACGAGCACCCCCCGGACTTGAGGTTTGATCTTCTTGGTGACGATCGGCGTTTCTTCTCCGGAAGATTCATAAGTTACAATCTGGCCATCACGCTGATAACTTGTGACATGGCGCTTACCTCCGTTAGCATCGGTTTCCTCCGTCAGTTCCTGTGTATCTTTCATGTCACGCTGGACGACCAATTCCTCTGTAGATTCCACAGTCACCATGACATCGACGGACCCAACCCCAACAATCTGTTCCAGCATGGTTTTAGTGCGCATTTCAAAATCCTGCTCGATACTTTCAAACTCACCCCCACCGCTGGTTGAAGTCCCGCCTTGGGTCGTTGAGACCGCAGCCGTCTCCGGCGGCGGCTCGCGACCGATATTCTCATGATCCAGCTTCTTCACATTGACGAAGGAGTTGAACAGCATAATCGCAACGCCGATCAGACCCAGAATGATCAACCACCTGAAGGTTTGCATTTTTCTTGCTCCGCCAGCACCTCCGCCCAGCCATTGTTCCAACCGCTTCAACCAATTTCCCATCATACTCACCTCCGCTACAGCTTTTTATCCTGCTCCTGCCCTGGCATATAGATCGTAATCAGATCCGGCTCCAAATCCCACCGACGGCTAATGTATTTCCGAACCGGCTCTGCTCTTGCTTCCTCGGCCTTGCTCACTGCTTCTGCATTCGCTTTCGCCGCAGCCTTCCCATCCCGTTCCGATTGCATGGATTCAACATTCACCTGAACGGAATCCACAGGTTCTATGCCGATGGGTTGCTTATCATCGCTGTTCTCTACCTCTGCATTCTCCGATTCACCTCCAACCAGTCTTACATCAACAGATCGTATCGTAGCGCCTGCATATCCCTTGTCCTGCCTAGCAACTGCAGCCAGTACCACCTTGACCTCCTGAACCGCTTCCCCCGTTTCTGCCGAAATCTCTTCTTTCATCACCTGGGCCAATTCGTTGCCTGCCCACTGAAGGCTTTGACTCTGCTGCGTTTCCTTCAGCTTCTCGGCCTGTGCCAGAATATGCTCCAGTTGAACCTCCTCCGGCAGACCTTTCTCCTGCCGCTCCAGCTCCATCGCCAGTTGATTCTCAGGGGGATCCGTTATCAATGTGATAATCGGGCTAAGCAGCGTAAGCAGAATCAACAGGCTCAGGACTAATCTGGCGTATCGTTCAAGCGCTTTGCCGGGAAGTATCAAATCAACGAAGGCTGCAAAGAGAACTACCATGATGACGCTTTTCAACCAACCTCCAAGCCAGTCCATTCGTCATTCCTCCTAAAGATTAGCCGCCGCTATATTCTGCCTCACCTCATCATGACGGTAATGTTGCCTGCCGTGAGCAGAATCGTGATGGCCAGGAAGAACATCATACTGACTGCGGCCAAAGCTGTAAAAACATACAGCATCGTCTTTCCGATCGTCTGCAGGCAGGTGCCGATCGGGGTGTCTCCGAGCGGCTGCATGACGGCCGCTGCGACGTTATATATCAAGGCAAGCGTCAAGATCTTGATCGCAGGGAATGCGCAAAGGAACAAAATAATGATGACCCCTGCCAGCCCGATGGAATTCTTGACGAGTAATGAGGCCGAGATCACGGTATCCGTTGCATCTGCGAACATCTTGCCGACTACCGGAACGAAATTGCCGGTTACATATTTGGCTGCCCGGATCGTCACACCGTCCGTAACCGAGCTGGTAAGTCCTTGGACGGAGATAACCCCCAGAAACACGGTAAGCAGCACGCCCAGAACGCCCATTGAAACTCCTCGCAGCAGGTTGCCCAGCTGGGTCAGCTTGTACTTTTCGGATAGCGAACTCACCAGATGCAGCAGAGCCGAGAAGAACAGAAGCGGGAACACAATCGTGCTGATCAGCGTACCTACCGTATGTACCATGAAGATGACTAGCGGATGAGCCACCGAGACAGTCACGACATTGCCCATCGAAGCCATCAGTGCAAAGAGCAAGGGAAGCATCGCCATCATGAAATCGATCATTTGGGTAATGGCGTCCCGGGCATATCCAATCGCGATGCTGAAGCTGTTAACGGCAATGACCAGGACAACCATGTAACAGATGGTATAGGCAACCCGACTCACGGTGCTTTTTTCGAAGGCCGTCTGCAGATTCTCAAGGATCAGACTCATGATGCTCAGCATCACAATGGTCGCCAGCAGCTTGCCGTTATAAAGCACCTCGTGCCACAAATACTTTCCGATTCCGGACATAACCCCTTTGAAGCTAAGACCATCGCCGCCCGGCAGCAGCATATCCATCAGGGACGGCGTCTTTCCATCCGGGAAGAAACCGCCGTAATCCTTCATGAGCCGGTCCCAGTATTTCTCGACCTGGTCTGTCGGCAGCTGCTGCGTCTGCTGCTCTACCCACTCATCGGCCGGATTTGCCGCGGCGGTCGCACTTATTGTTCCGCAGAACAATCCGGACATAAACAACATCAGGATCAGTAGACGAAACACAGCCAAGCCATTTCGAAGTATAACTCCTGTAACCATGTCCCCCCACCTTTTTCAAGCCGGGAGGAGCTTCAGGACCGTCTCGATGATGATCCCGATAATCGGTACAGCGAGCACCAATATGAGCACTTTTCCCGCCAGTTCTATTTTGGATGCGATCGATTCCTGTCCGGCATCTCGTACGATCTGGGCCCCCATCTCCGCAATATAGGCAATACCGATGATTTTCAGAACGGTCTTCAGATAAATGATCTGGACACCGGAGTTCTCCGCCAAATCTTCCAGCATGGATAAGACATTTCCAATCTTCCCGATCAGGAACAGGAAGATGAGAAGTGAGGTTGCCACTGCCAGAAGAAAGGCAAAGAGCGGCTTCTGTTCCTTGACAACCAAGATCAGTACGGTAGCGATGATGCCCAGTCCTACCACCTGGATAATTTCCATATAAGTCCACCTACTGGAATAGAAAAATACTTTTGATTTCCTTAAGCAAATCGTCGAGCAATCTGACTACCATAAACAGCACAACCACAAACCCGATCAGGGTTACCCAATGTGCCATATCCTCTTTCCCCATCTGTTTCAGGACGGTATGAATCATGGCAATGATGATCCCGATACCGGCAATCTGGAAGATGGCGTTCACTTCAATGTTCATTTCCCTTGGCACCTCGCTAAAAGATCAAAATGACGATCAATGCTCCAATGAGCAGTCCCAGACTTTTGCTCATCTTTTCATATTTGACCTGGTCATCCCTTGCCGCTGCTTCTTCATGCTTGAGCTGTCCCACGGCCAGAGCGATATGTTTGATCTGGTCCTGCCTGTCACTGGTGCCAAGAACGCCGCTTAGCTGCTCCAACACCTCACGCTCGGCACTTTTCATTGATGTTCGCTTCCAGTATTCGCCCAGTGCCTTGCGGATGCTGTCCTGTGCGGATAACCCATAATCGGGTCTCATGTAAAGCGCGGCTGAGGCAAATAAGGATCTGAGCGGTTCACGAAGGGAATCGCCAATTCGCTCCAGCGCATCGGGTAGCGGCGTCAAACCGTAGCTGATCTCCGTTTCCAACCGTTGAAGCGCGAGAATAAGTTCTCGCAGCTGCCTGGGTCTTGCTGCGAATTGCTGGGCCTGAAAAAATCCGGCTAAAGTTCCGGCTCCCAGCACAAGCACAGCCCCGACCAATTTAAGCATAGGCATCACCGCCCGGCGGACCGACTGCAGCCGTCTGAAGCGTTCGCTGACCTCCGTCATACAGCTTGTATGATCTTTGGTCGCTTGTTCTACTGAGAACGGCATACATTTCAAACATTCGGTTCTCCAAAAGACCGGCGAGTGCCGGTCGTCCCCGCATATCTTGTATGGATGAGCCATGTGCCGTTGCAATCACGCTAATTCCAGCATGCAAGGCTTCAATGACAGCTTCCGCATCCTCAGGCCGTCCGATCTCGTCCACAATCAGCACATCCGGGGACATTGAACGGATCATCATCATCATCCCTTCAGCTTTCGGACAACCATCCAGCACATCCGTACGCGGACCTACGTCGAATCCAGGGACTCCGCGCAAACAACCGGCGATTTCAGAACGTTCGTCGATGATGCCTACCTTCATTCCCGGCCAATGCACGGCCGAATTCCCCCATTTGCCGTAACTGATCTGCCTCGCTAGATCCCTGAGCAGCGTTGTTTTGCCCTGCTGAGGCGGGGATAAGATCAGCGAGTGCATCACCCTTTTCCGTTTCCGGTCAAGTAAATGCGGGATGATGTCATCCGCCGCTCCCTGAACCTCCTTGGCAATCCGGACATTAAATCCACTAATATCCCGAATGTGTTCAACCTTACCCCCGCTGAGCACCGTCCGGCCGGTGAGCCCGACCCGATGCCCCCCAGGTATCGTGATAAACCCTTTTCGCAATTCCTCTTCCATGGTGTAGAGGGAATGGTTACTGATTAGATCCAGCAACCGATGGGTATCTTCACGCGTCGGCTTATACGCTTCATCAGGCCGCAGTGTAAGCCCGCCCCGCCAGTCCAGAAAATGATGCTTGCCCGCCGAATTAATTTCCAGCGGACGTTCCTCCCGGATACGTACCTCCTCTACATGATTGAGAAGCTCATTCGACAGGCTCAGCAGCATTCGTTTTACGGTTTCGGGAAACAGGTCTAACCAATTCAATGTCATATCAATTTCCCCCAGGTTGTCCTTTTTGATCATCTTCTAATAAGAGAACTTCATATCCCATGTGTATGCTTGTACCTGAAAAATATGCAGCGAATCTATCATTTTTTTAGAACGCCGTATAAGAGACAGGAGACGCCGCACAAAATCCAGCCGATCTTCCCCCACGACAATTTATCTGCCATTCCCACAAGGCCAATCGTTGTTGTCAGAATCAGTACCAGCGGGCCCATGAAAGCCAGGGCCGAATTCACAGCCAGCGCTTTATCAACTTGGTTCAGACGCAGCATGATGATGGCCGCCACAATCTCGAGACTGCCAGAGAAAAAACGAAGCGTGGCCATACTAGCGACAAACTTGTCCAGCATGCTATATATCCTCCTTATTCCTTGTTCACATGTGTGATGTTTAAAAATATGCGAGGTACTCTCGTTTTATCTCTATTTTTTCAATTTCATAGAAGCGAACTTTGAATCTTTCGGACAACGCAAAAAACCCCGGCCGCTATGGACCGGGATTACTCTATTTAATATCGATATGATTGCAGAAAATGATTACATAAAAACAGGTTATCGACGAACCTGCGGTCCGCCAACGGAAGCCTGCTGATCCGTATCCAATCCGTACGCGGTATGAAGCGCCTGTACGACACCTTCCAGATTGGTTCCTTCAATGACGCAGGATACTTTGATTTCGGACGTGCTGACCATTTTGATGCTGACCCCCTGCCGGGAGATTACATCAAACATTTGCGCGGCCACACCCGGGTAACTGACCATGCCAGCGCCAACAATCGATACTTTCACCAGATGGTCTTCCGAGGTAACGTCACGATACGGAGTTTTGCTCCGGATTTGTTCAATAACTGACAACGCACGCTCCCGATCGGCCAAGGAAACGGTAAAGGAAAAGTCTGCTTCGCCGTTTTGCACACCGCTCTGTACGATAATATCAACATCAATCGCTTCTTTTGCAAGTTCTCCGAACACTTGAGCCAAAACGCCTGGCGTATCGGAAACGCCCAGAATACTAATTCTTACCACATTCTTGTCAAATGCAATTCCGCTGACAACCACACCTTGTTCCATGCTTGTTTCCTCCTTAACAACCGTACCCTCGTTATGATTAAAGCTGGATCTGACGACAAGCTTGACTTGATTATGCTTCGCATACTCAACCGCACGCGGGTGAAGAACAGCTGCTCCAAGATTGGCTAACTCCAGCATCTCGTCATAGGAAATCTCCTTCAACTTCCGCGCACATTTAACTACCCGCGGATCCGTGGAGTAAATTCCGTCCACATCTGTATATATTTCGCATACATCCGCTTGGATGGCAGCCGCTAGAGCAACCGCCGTGGTATCTGATCCCCCGCGTCCAAACGTTGTAATCTCTCCATCCTCAGACATTCCCTGGAATCCCGCTACAATGACGACATTCCCTTCGTCAAGCGCTTTAAACACGCGCTCTGGCATAATATCCGTAATGCGGGCTTTGCCATGGACCGCTTCCGTTCGGAACCCCGCCTGCCAGCCGGTAAAAGACTTTGCCTTGCGTCCGAGACCGTGAATGGCCATGGATAGCAGCGATATGGATATTTGCTCTCCCGTGGTCATCAGCATATCCATTTCCCGCGCGGGCGGATTCTCGTTCAACAGCTTTGCCTGGTCAATCAAATCGTCTGTCGTATCCCCCATAGCTGACACCACGACTACACATTGATGACCTTCATCTTGTTTCTCAACAATTCTTCTGGCAACACGCTTCATACGTTCTGTATCCCCTACAGAGCTGCCTCCGAATTTCATGACGTACAGTGACAATGCTTCTTTCACTCCCCACTAATATCAGTATGTAACAGCATTCAGGTGGTTTCTCACTTTAAAACAGTATAATACGAAAGTAAGTCATCCCGTCAAGGCTTTTCAAGGCAAAAAGAACTCGGGCTTACCGCATCGGCTTTCGCCCATCACAAAAAAGACTCCCGTACATACGTACAGGAGTCTCGTTGTTTAGAAGATATTGGCACCCCGTCAATCGTTGAAGGGTCCCGTTTAAAGCCTGCTATGCACGGGAGATGTATTTACCTTCGCGTGTATCGATCAGAAGCACATCGTCTTCATTAATGAACAGCGGAACTTGTACATTCAGGCCTGTTTCCACTTTCGCACTCTTCGTTGCGCCCGTAGCCGTGTTGCCTTTGATTCCCGGCTCGGTTTCAACAACTTTCAGCTCCACGCTGTTAGGCAGGTTGATCCCGAGGATTTCCCCTTGGTAGCTGATGATGTTTACATTCATGTTCTCTCTCAGAAAGTTCAGTTCCCATTCCAGCTGCTCGCTAGTCAAGCTGAACTGATCGTAAGTTTCGTTATCCATGAATACATGCTCTTGACCGCTGGCGTAAAGATACTGTACACCACGATTGTCGATGATCGCGCGGCCAATCGTTTCACCTGCACGGAACGTCTTCTCTACGGTGTTGCCGTTGCGAAGGTTTTTCAATTTGGAACGTACGAAAGCTGCACCTTTACCGGGCTTTACGTGCTGAAAATCCAAAACGGTGAATATATCGCCATCTACTTCTACGGTCAAACCTGTTTTAAAATCGTTAACTGAAATCACTAAGATTCCCTCCTAAGGATGCGGTCTAATTAATATAGTACATCATTTTCCTAAAGTACAAATTCAAAAAGCTATCTTTTTGAACAGCCTTTTATAGCACAGTGTAGTCTTTGGACGAGCTTGTTAGTATATGAATACCCGATTCCGTAATGACGATATCATCTTCAATTCGGACACCGCCAAGCCCAGGCAAGTAAATGCCCGGCTCCACCGTTACCACCATACCCGGCTTCAGTACATCATCACTCAGCTTGGACAGTCTCGGAGATTCATGAACCTCCATACCCAATCCATGCCCCGTGCTGTGGCCAAAATATTCCCCGTATCCATAACGGGTTATAATATCACGAGTTAAGGCGTCTGCCTCGCGTCCTGTCATACCAGGTTTAATATGATCCAGTGCATGAAGCTGTGCTTCCAGCACGATATCATAAATCTCCTTCAGTTTAGGATCAGGACTTCCGAGCGCAACGGTTCTTGTGAGATCAGAGCAGTAACCGTCAAGCAGCGCACCGAAATCAAACGTAACGAATTCGTTCCCTTGAATGACACGCTCGCTGGCAACGCCGTGCGGAAGAGCTGAACGCTCACCGGAAGCGACAATCGTATCAAAGGAAGACGCTGTGGCGCCATGCTTGCGCATGAACATTTCCATCTCCAGATCGATTTCCCGCTCCGTTTTACCGGCAGCCAGAATGGTCAGCACATGGCTGAACGTTTGATCAGCCAAATCGGCAGCCCGCTGCATAATGCTCAATTCTTCCTGATCCTTGAATATCCGCAGATCCTCTACAAGACCCGAAACCGGTACCAGGCTAATTGGCGCGAGCTGTTCCGAATAGGTGGAAAATACGCCGTATGTAACATGGTCCTGTTCAAATCCAAGCGATGTAATCCCCTCGGAAGATAGCAAATCCTTGACCGTCTCCATAACTTTCGGTCCATGCTCAACCACTTGAAACCCGACGGCTTGCTGTGGAGCTTGAGTCATATAGCGGAAATCCGTCAAGAGATAGGCATTATCCCGTGTGATCAGCACATAGCCGGCAGACCCGGTAAAGCCTGTCAAATATCTGCGGTTGATCGGGCTTGCAACCAGCATAGCCGTTACGCCTTTGCCTTGAAGTTTCTCGCGCAGTTTAACCACTCGTTTGTTACTCATTCTAACCTCTCCTCTCACCCATTTCCCAAGCTATCCTTCTGGGTCGTTCAGGACTTGCAAAAGGGCCGACAAGCCCAGTGTGTAACTCGCTGCGCCAAAACCCGCGATTTGTCCGACAGCAACAGGTGCGATGACGGAGGTATGACGAAATTCCTCCCTGGCATGAATGTTCGATAGATGAACTTCCACTGTCGGAATACGGGCAGAACTGATGGCATCACGTACAGCGTAGCTGTAGTGGGTCAGTGCTCCCGGGTTAAGTAGTATGCCGTCCGCCTGTCCAATAGCTTCATGAATACGGTCGATGATAGCACCCTCATGATTAGACTGATAGAAGGTAATACCGATACCGGCGAGATCCGCCTGTTTACGCAAATTATCTTCGATCGCCTGCAAGCTGAGTGAACCATAAATGCCCGGTTCACGGAAGCCGAGCAGGTTTAAGTTCGGTCCGTTTATCACCCATATGGATTTCATAGGGCTTCCCACCTTTTCGTCAAATAACCAAAAGCTATTTTACCATAGGCGGCATAGGGTTGAGAAGTTTTTATTGCTTAGCCTGTCACCTTCTTCGGTTCGCGCAGTTTCTCATCGGTGAATTCCTGCGCAATCGTATAACCGATAAATAGTCCCCATAATATAAAAATACAAACCTCTGAGATGTTTGTATCCCACGGCAGCTTCTTCACCGGGTCCGTCAGCCGAAGCCATGGATTGAGCGCGACGAACAGCACCGCCCACCATATGATTCCGTAAGCAATACCGGGCCACGGGCCCTTCAGCTTCCTGAACAAGGTGACATAGATGAGGGAAGCGATGACGGAAAACGCGATAAAGGACAGCCAACCGGCGATTTGTCCGGCAGTCGTCTTTAGGAACTCATGCTTGAAGAATGGCTCCAGCAAAAAGCCCGGCAGCACCTTCGTGAATTTTAACCAGTAAAATATCCAGACCACGCCCCCCCAAATCAGACCTGCGTAATAGCCCAGCTCCAGGGCAAACACAAATGGATTGGTGACTTGGTTCTGCTGTCGAAATTGATGTTCATGCATCTAATGATTCTCCTCTCTAAGTCATCGAACTATTGCTCTTACCCCGTTCTTCTCTGAAAGTAGTATGCTCCGCTTCCCTTACGGCTAATCCAACTAGAAATTACTTTCAAAATTCGATACAATAGTTCATAGAACGAAAAACATGTCAGGGAGGGTGAACTGGTTGTCCGATAAGTCAACCCCGATCAGCTATGGAGGCCAAGCTGTAATCGAAGGCGTTATGTTCGGCGGAAAGCATGTGAATGTGACGGCCGTACGGCGTAAAAATAACGAAATCAAGTTTCTCGAGGTGCCTCGCGAAGACAAGACATGGGTTCGGAAGCTGCGGAAGATTCCGCTTCTTCGCGGCATCGTCAGTCTCATAGATTCTACAATTAAGGGTTCCAAACATTTGAATTACTCTGCGGATGCATATGCTGACGATACCCTGGAGCCGGAAGAACGTGAGAAACAGAAGGAGAAAGAAGACTCAGGCTGGAGTTTAAGCATGATTATCGGTGTGGCCGCCGTCAGTGTGCTTTCCTTTGTATTCGGCAAGCTGCTGTTTACACTCGTTCCTGTTTTTGTAGAGGATTTCTTTTTTGGCAATACATTTGATCACTATATTGTGCATAACCTGATTGAAGGCGTAATTAAATTAATACTGCTCCTTGTATATTTATGGGCGATCTCCCAGACACCTGTCATTAAAAGACTGTTCCAGTACCACGGTGCTGAACACAAAGTCATCAGCGCATTTGAAGCTGGCGAAGAGTTGACGGTGAAGAATGTTCAGAAATATACACGACTGCATTATCGCTGCGGCAGCAGCTTCATGATGCTGACCATTGTTCTCGGCGTTGTCGTCTACTCGGTGGTGCCATGGGATACCATGACGCAACGGGTCATTCAAAGAATCGCGCTTCTTCCGGTCGTGCTTGGCGTTTCCTTTGAGTTCCTGAAACTTACCAATGCCATGCGAGACATGCCGGTACTCCGTTTCCTCGGTTATCCCGGTCTGTGGCTGCAGCTTCTAACGACGAAGGAACCTAATGATGATCAAGTTGAAGTATCCATCGCATCCTTTAACAGAATGCGTGAGTTAGATGCTCAATACGAGAATGTTACAGTTCACCAATCTGTGACAGGAAGTGTGCTGGATCCCGCGAAAGGGTGATAATCCATGAGAAGGCATGCGATCATTTTTTGGACGGCGATCACGTTAGCCGCCATAGGGCTACTGGTACTCCTGTTAGACCCTGGTTCAAGACTGAATATTTTGATTCCACTCATTATTGTTGCTGTCGTGTATGTGCTCTACAAGTTTCCGCCTCGCCGTTTGAACAAGCGGCCCAAGGTGAAGCCTTCTAAGCGAACGGCAGCAAAGTTGGCGGCAAAAAACAGCACCGTACGGAAGAGCAGTCCAACTGCAAAACGTAAACAGTACCCGTTTCAAGTGATCGATGGGCAAAAAGGAAAATCCGACCCATCCGATGATGTTCCTAAATATCACTAACAAGAAAACCGTCCAACCGCGCAAACTCATGCCGGCTGGACGATTTTTTTAATGTTCGGATTTCCAGCGGGTGAAAAACATCGTACCTGCCGTTAATCCCGAATTGTACAAATTTTCGCTCTCTTCCTTGGTCAGATTAAAATGAGTGGTGCCAATGCCAAGCGTCGGAATTTTGATCGTTCGATTGCGATTTTCCTGTTCAATATAGCGTTCATCGTGAGCGGAAAGCATCGTCTCGAACATGGCGGTTAACATGCCGATCGGGCCATCGATCAGATGGGGTAAGTTACTATTCTTTCCGACCATCTGAAAGCCAAGCACTGGCAGCGGCTTAGGCCCTCCCTTCGACTCACGGTCAAAAAGCCATAACGGAAAGTTGCTCAGCAGCCCCCCATCCACGATATAAACAAACTGTTCTCCAAACGATTTGCCCTTGGCAGCCCTGCCCAATAAACGAAGAATGACGGGATCGAAAAAATACGGAATGCTGCAGCTCATGCGCACAGCCTTTGCCACGGGAAATGATGCAGGGTTTATGCCATATTGGCGAAGATCGTCCGGAAGCACCAGCAGCCTTCCATTCGTAATGTCGGAAGCCACAATATATAGTTTGCCTGCCGGGATGTCCGAAAAAGTAAATATCCCTTTGGCAAGCAGGATTTCCCGAATCCAGTTCTCCAGGGCTTCTCCGGAATACAGCCCCTTCTTAATCAACACCCGCAAGGCAGGACCGATCAACTTCGTGTTAAAGATAGGTGCTCGCTGGAGAAACGAATGAAAAGGCGTCTCCTCAATGATGCGCTTGATCTCATCTGCTCGGTAACCTGCTGCCAGCACGGATGCCACGATGGATCCGGAGGACGTTCCTGCAACGCGGCTGAATTCCATGCCGGCATTCTCCGCCGCCTTGACAGCCCCGGCAAGCGAGATTCCCTTGACTCCCCCACCTTCAAATACCGCATTGATTTGCATATAAAATCCCCCGCCTCACATGGTCTAATGACTATGTATGAGCGCGGGGGATGTTTCATACCTATAGGACGTGCCGATTTATCTATAATATGATTGCAATTGATCTTTAATGCCTAACGGATTGTTTAAAATATTCTCTGCTCTAAAGAAAATGCTGCCTTTAACCTCGGCATAATTCTGATTATACTTCAGTTGATTGATGATTTCCGATGCGCTCTGCCAACCAATCTCACTGGTTCCCAGTTTGTAGGGCGCATGACCGATCAAAAGGTCAACGCCGGTTCCTTGCACTTCACTAACCCACCAGTCAACCAGCTTATCATAATCGGCGGCAGGGTTACTCATGCTCCAGTAGATCTGCGGAGCTACGTAATCGATCCAGCCGTTCTGAATCCAGGCCCTCACATCGGCATACATGCTGTCATAAGCCGTCACACCCGCTTTTGTATCCGATCCCGTCTTATCCACGGATTGGTTACGCCATACGCCGAAAGGACTGATTCCGTATTCCACATTAGGTTTCACACGGTGTATGCTCTCTCCGAGCGTTTGCACAAATGCATTGATATTTCCCCGGCGCCAATCCGCAAGGCTGGAATAAGCACCTTGGTTATATTGGCGGTATGCCGCATCATCGTTGAAGACCGTATTGGATGGGTAGAAATAATCATCCAGGTGAATACCGTCAATATCGTATCCGTTCACGACCTCCATAATGGTATCGATGATATGCTGCCGAGCTTCCGGGATCCCTGGATTAATGTACAGCTGCTTACCTATGTTCACGATCCAATCCGGGTGGCTGAGCGCAACATGGGATGGATCAAGTGATGCTGTCAAAATATCGGTGTTTGCTCGGAAAGGATTGAACCATGCGTGGAACTCCATATTCCGTTTATGCGTTTCCTCGACCATGAAAGCTACCGGATCATACCCCGGATCAAGGCCTTGAATGCCTGTCAGCACCTTAGACCATGGCACTATAGTTGAAGGATACAATGCATCGCCAGCCGGACGTACCTGCACGTACACGGTATTAATGCCCACTTCCTGGAGCGAATCCAGCAAGGCGATGTAAGATGCCTTTTGCTGTTCTGCGCTGGTCTTTGTTTTCGGCCAATCCAGATTGAACACCGTGGATATCCAAGCCCCTCTGACTTCATCCCCCGTGGATACCGGTGGTGGAAGAACGACGTCCGTGCCTGTCGTTAGCGAGATGCGCTGTGCCGCTTGGTTCCATTCAACTTGCACACCCAGGTTCTCGCTGATAAACCGCAGCGGCACCATAACCCGGCCGGTCTTAACTTCAACCGATGCATCCAGCGGTATGGATGAGCCGTTCACAAGCGCGGTTTTGCTGCCGGATGTCAATTGGAGGCTCGAACCGTCCATCCCGATTGTTACTGTCTTTAACTTCTGATTCCAGGCTACCGAAGCGCCCAGGCCTTCACTGATAATCCGCGTAGGAACCATGGTTACGTTAACCTTCGGCAATATGTAAGGAGATACGTCACTGTTTAAGGTTACGCCGTCCAACTGAATACTGATTGGAGCTGCCTTCGCTTGCGCAGTTGGGACCACCGACGGGAGACACAATAGTAACATAATGAGCACCAACAACCATCTACGAAGCTTCATTTCTATTAATCCTCCGAAAATATGAAATTTGCAGGTAATCTAACTTATTAGTATAACATTAGAAATATGACGATTCAGTTTAAAAAAGCATCTGTCACAAGCGGACAGATGCCACATTACGATTCGTTGACTAATTCATTATGAACGTCACGCAAATCCTGAAGTCGATTCTCATCGCGCTTGAAATACTCCACAAGCGTCTCAATTCTCATAATGGAATCCCAGCTTAAATGATGCTCGATTCCCTCAACATCCCTATAAATATTTTCATCCTGTACACCTATCATCTCAAGGAATTCCTCAAGCAAATGATGACGTTCCATGAGCCGTTTGCCCATTTTTTTGCCTTTGCTGGTCAAAACCAAACCACGATATTTTTCATAGATCAAATATTCGTCTTTGTCCAGCTTTTGAATCATTTTCGTGACGGATGAGGGGTGAACCTCCAAGCCTTCGGCAATATCCGAAACGCGCGCATATCCTTTTTCGTCGATCAACTTGTAGATGCGCTCCAAATAATCCTCCATGCTAGGTGTCGGCATCTTATTCCCTCTTTTCTATAATTACATAACCCGTGCAAAAAACTGTTTTACCTGCACTAGTAATGATACATGTTTTTGAGACCGGTTGGCAAGTCCTGGTCCAATCCTATGCCAATAATGACTTATAAATTGGACCAGCCTTCCCCCCCCCCAGCTTTAGAATTTAAGCCACTCCGGCGTAATGCCTTGCAGCCAAATCGTAATTTTGTACATTTGATCCGTGAAGAGCAGAACCCCCATCAGAATCATCAATATACCGCCGACCTTCATCAAGATGTTTGAATACTTCAGAATCCAACGGGTGGAGCCAATGAAAAAGGCCAGGATAAAAAATGGTACTGCAAACCCCAAAGAGTAAGAGGTAATCAGCGGGAACCAGGTTCCCGGATCGGAAGCTGCCAGCGCGATGATGGCCGTTAAAATCGGTCCGACACATGGCGACCAGCCTGCAGCAAACCCGATGCCAAACAGAAATGTTCCTATGTATCCGGTCGGTTTGGATTTAAAATTGAATTTCCGGTCCTTCATTAAAAACTTGGGCTGGAAAATACCAATCAGCATAAGTCCCATTACGATGATAAGCAGCGCGGACAGCTGACGGATCAGGTCCTGATATTCCGTGAAGAACTCCCCAAATAGGCCAGCACCCCAACCGAGGGTATAATAAACGGCAGAAAATCCAAGGATGAACGCGAGTGTATGCGTCATGGTCCGGAATCGGACCTCCTTGCGGTTCTGTTCGCTCTTCAGGTCATTGACCGACATGCCTGTAATAATAGATAAGTAGGACGGGTACAGCGGTAAACAGCATGGAGATATAAAAGAAGCAAAACCGGCAGCAAACGCGATGCCGATATTAATATCAGCCATTTTATTTCAGAACCCCCTTATGTCGTAAAGCCCTTTTTGCCGACAAGCGTAATGATAAGCAAGCTGATTAGCAGCAGCACGATAGTCGCGCCAGGTGCCAAATTAAATATGCCCGCAAGCATCAGTCCCCCGATAACGGCAATTTCGGAGATGATAACCGATAATACGATGGAGCTTCGGAAGCTTCTCGCCAGCAATAAACTGATCGCTACCGGAATCACCAACAATGCGGAGACCAGAAGCGCACCCACAATTTTGATGGCGGTGCTTACGACAAGCGCGGTCAGTACCGTAATGATCATGTTCATCATTTTGACAGGCAGGCCGCTGACACTGGCTGCATCCTCCTCGAAGCTGAGCAGGAAGAACTCCTTGAAGAACATAACCACAACCGCAATGACAACGACGGTTACACCGCCCACCATATAAATATCCGTGGAATCCAGCGTATAAATGCTGCCGAACAAATAACTCATAACATCCGTATTATAGCCCATTCCCAAGGTGAAAAACAGCGAAGCAAGCGCAACGCCGCCAGACATAATAATGGCGATTGACAGCTCGGCATAACTTTTATACGCCTTTCGCAGCTTCTCAATCGCAAACGAGGCCAGCACCGCAAACACAAGCCCTGCGGCAAGCGGATATACTTCGATCAGAAATCCGAGTGCCACACCCGCAATCGTGACGTGTGACAACGTATCGCCGATCATGGACAGCCTGCGCAGCACGAGGAATATCCCGATTAGCGGGGCTGTGATACCGATCAGAACTCCTCCGATCAGCGCCCGCTGAAAAAAATCGCTAAACAAAATATCAAGCAATGATAACGTCCCCTTCTCCTGCTTCAAAAAGTTTGTTTCTATACATTATACGAGCGAATGCTGCAGATCCACTTCTGCGCAGTTTTCGATATCATGAGAATGCCTTACAAAAAACTGAATTTTCCCGTTCTGCGATACCGGCGATTCTCCCAAGTAATCTTTAACCATGTCCAAATCATGGGTAACCATCAAAAACGTCATGCGATGATGGGCATGCATATGGGTAATCAATTCAAAGAATCCGGCTTGGGTATCGGCATCAATGCCGATCGTAGGCTCGTCAAGTATGAGCAGATCCGGACGATTAATGAGCGCCCGGGCGAGAAAAACGCGCTGCTGCTGTCCACCGGACAGAGCGCCGATCCGCTTATCAGCAATATCCTGAATGCGCATCACTTCCAGAGCATCCTCACATTTCTGGTGGTCCAGACGGTTCAAACGGCGAAACATTTTCTTCCGATTATATAGCCCGGACATGACGACTTCGCGCACAGTGGCGGGGAACAGCGGATTAAACGAATTTTTCTGCGGAACGTACCCGATTCGCTCCCAGTCCTGAAACTTACGGATCGGCTGACCGAAGAGTTCGATAGACCCTTCCGCGGCAGGCAGCAATCCAACAATCATGCGGAGTAAAGTGGTTTTGCCTGCCCCATTAGACCCGACAATACCTACAAAGTCCCGCTCTTTTATGGTGAAATTGAGATCCTTGATCACCTGTTGCTCGCGGTAATGAAAGGATACATCCTTGATTTGTACAATAGGTTGGTGGCAATCCTGTGCTGCCGGCTCCATAACCAGGCCGCCTTTCTCTCTGTAGTCTTTCTATCTAAATATATGAACATCATAAACGTTCATAACACGAAAGAAGAGGGGGATATGCTCCCCCATCTTCCTTATTGTAAAGCCTTCGTTAGATTTTGCAAATTTTTCTCCATTAGCGTGAAATAATTGTCACCGCCGCTTGCCTGCTCCTTCGTCAGTCCCTCCACGGGATTCAATACCAAGGTTTCCACGCCCGCTTCATTCGCCAGCGTTTTGGCAAGTTTATCCGATATGAGTTCTTCGAAGAAAATATATTTGACTTCCTTCTCTTTCACCGTTTTGGTCAGGTTTACTATATCCTGCGCTCTGGGCTCCGCGTCCGGCGAAAGTCCCATAATCGCATGCTGCGTCAAGCCATAATCCCGGCACAGATAGCCAAATGCCTGGTGGGAAACGACAATGTCTTTTTTCGGCATTTTGGACAACTCGCTTGTGAAATCATTATCCAGTTTGACCAGCTTCTCTTTCAGGGCTTCAAAGCGCAGTTCGTAGCCGTCCCTATGCTCGGAATCCACCTCGACAAGACTATTCTTGATATTCTCTGCCATGACCAGTGCCGATTTCGGGCTTACCCATGTATGCGGATCCGTATGATGTGTGTCGGCGCTAGTCCCAGCGGCCGCTTCCTCGTGTTCATGGCCCGCATGGTCTTCTTCCGTGCCTTCCTCATGGCTGTGATCGTGCTCTTCTTCATGAGCTGCTGCCCCGTGTCCATGACCATCGTCTCCCACGGCATCAATCAGCTTGATCCCGTGACTGACTTCAACCGGCTTAACTTGCGTATCTTTATCAAGTCCCTTCAGAAACCCAGGTACCCAGCCTTCCAATCCAGCACCGTTATAGAGAAACAGCTGGGCCTTGGAAGTATTCACGATATCCTGGCTGCGCGGCGTCCAATCATGCGGTTCCACGCCCGTTGGCAGAAGATTTACAACATTGACGTCGTCCCCGCCAATTTCCTTCGTAAACTCATAGATTGGATAAAAGGTCGTAATGACGTTTACCTTGCCTTCGACAATGCTGCCGCCAGATTTACTTCCGCACCCCGACAGGATGAGTACCGCCAACAATATAGAGGTCACACTCCAGGTCCAACTGTTAAGTTTGCTTTCTCTCTTTCTCTTGTTCATGTTCATCTCCCATATCCGCTCCGTTCAATTAATCGTAATCTTTACTAACAAGATTATAAGAGCAGGCAAACATCATTGTCAACCAAATCGTAAAAATTACTATTAATTTTCAATAGAGATGTTATATCCCCCGTATTAAAGGAAAAAATAACGGCGTACCCTTTAACAGGGTACACCGTCTATCGCGACTTAATTCAATGAGAGAGCTTTTTATTTGACAACGGCACCGTTAGGCATGCCATCCGGTACCGTTGCAAGCGTCAGCTGGTCGCCGTGGGAGGCGGCCAGAATCATACCTTGCGACATTTCACCTCTAAGTTTCACCGGCTTCAAGTTCGTTACGCAAATCACTTTGCGTCCGACTAATTCCTCCGGCTTGTAGAACTTCGCAATGCCGGATACCACTTGCCGCTGCTCAAATCCGAGATCAAGCTGCAGTTTGAGCAGCTTATCTGCTTTCTTAACCGGCTCAGCAGCGATTACCTGCGCTACGCGCAGCTCGACCTTGGCAAAATCCTCAATGCCGATTTCCTCTTTAAGCTCTACAGGCTCCTCCGTGCTTTCGGCGGACGAAGCTGCTGCCGAGGTCGTAGGTTCCTCCTGGGCGGCCTTCGTACCGCCTGTCATCGCCTCTGCGATGTAGGCCACTTCCTGCTCTGTATCCAGGCGTGGGAATATCGGCTCGCCCTTTTGAAGCTTCGTTCCAGCCGGTATGGCTCCGAACTGGCGTCCGCTTTCCCAAGTCGTCCATTCGCCTTCCGCCAGACCGAGCTGATCCCACATTTTCTTCGGCGTACGGGTCAGGAACGGCTGCAGCAGGATCGATGCCACGCGGAGCGTCTCCACCAAATGACTCATGACAGATGCCAGTTCATTTCGTTTGCTCTCGTCTTTGGCCAGCGTCCATGGCTGTGTCTCATCAATGTATTTGTTGCTGCGACTGACAAACTGGCTGATCGCCGTCAGCGCAACCGAGAATTCCATATTTTCCATAGCGGTTTCGACTTTCTCATAAACCGACTTAGCTGCTTCCTCGATCGCTGCATCAAACGGCGTTACGCCAGCGGAGAAAGCCGGAACGACTCCGTCAAAATATTTATCGACCATGGCCACGGTACGGTTCAACAGGTTACCCAAGTCATTGGCCAGGTCTGAGTTCACCCGTTCCACGAAGCTTTCCGGCGTAAAGGTGCCGTCCGCTCCGAATGGAACTTCACGCAGCAGGTAATAACGAAGCGCATCGAGACCATACCGGTCAATCATCGTAACCGGATCGACCACATTCCCCTTGGACTTGGACATTTTCCCGTCCTTCATCAGCAGCCAGCCATGAGCAAACACCTTTTTCGGAAGCGGAACATCGAGCGCCATCAGAATGATCGGCCAATAGATCGTATGGAAACGGACGATCTCCTTACTCATCAGGTGAACATCGGCCGGCCAGTATTTGTCATACAGGCTGGTGTCCTCCGTACCGTATCCGAGTGCCGTTATATAGTTCAGGAGTGCGTCAATCCACACATAGATCACGTGTTTTGGATCGCTCTTCACCTTCACGCCCCACTCATAGGTCGTACGGGACACAGCCAGATCCTCAAGACCCGGTTTAATGAAGTTGTTGATCATTTCATTCTTGCGGGATACCGGCTGAATGAAATCCGGATTCTCCTCGTAATACTGGAGCAGGCGGTCCACATATTTACTCATGCGGAAGAAGTAACTCTCTTCCTTCACAAGCTCTACTGGTCGGCCACAGTCCGGACAGTTGCCGTTGACAAGCTGACGTTCCAGGAAGAACGACTCACAAGGCGTGCAGTACCAGCCTTCGTATTCACCCTTGTAGATGTCATCTTGCTTCAGCAGACGTTCAAATACCTCCTGCACAACCTTGGTGTGGCGCTGCTCCGTTGTGCGAATGAAATCTTCGTTGGATATGTCCAGCTTCTTCCACAGGTCTTTGATGCCTGCCACGATGTCGTCAACAAACTGCTGCGGGGTTTTCCCAGCCTCCGCCGCTTTGCGTTCAATCTTCTGTCCGTGCTCATCGGTCCCCGTCAAATAACGGACATCGTATCCACGAAGCCGTTTGTAACGAGCCATGGCGTCGCCGGCCACCGTAGTATAAGCATGGCCGATATGCAGCTTGTCGCTTGGGTAATAGATTGGCGTTGTAATATAAAACGTCTTTTTGTCTGCCATAGTAACCTTCCTTTACCGTGAAATTGATTGTTTGTACCAAGTAATCTCTTATTGAAAAACAGCAGTAAACAGCAAAAAACCCCCGTCCCCATGGGACGAGAGTTGTTCTCACGTGTTACCACCCAAATTCCCTGTCCCCTTACGGGCAACAGGCTCATCTGCCGTCATACGGCGTCCATTAACGCTGGCTCACGCCGCTTCTTTACGGCAGCCTTATTACCCGGACTGCAGCGCTCAAAAGCGGATCCTCCAAGACCATTTTCCGAAATTCGCCAAGACCGGTTTCCAGCTGTTCCGGCTCTCTGTTCAAGGCAAGCTTTTCGTACTTATCTCTTCCTCGGATGTACCTATAATTTCTTACATTTTAATCAAACGGGCTGCGGTGTGTCAAGGTGAGTCGCGTTCCGTGGGATTGCTATGTCCAAAGACAGCATGCCATTCCGCTTCGTATCGATAAGGATACCCCAAAAACGCTATTTCTCTGTCAATGAAGACGACACCTTATCCTTGCGCGGTGGAACCATGTCAATGCCGCCTGGATGAAACGGATGGCATCTTGCTATTCGCTTGGCCGCTAGCCAGGAGCCCTTCAGCGCGCCGTGTACCTCAATCGCTTCCAGTGCATAGGCCGAGCAGGTCGGGTAGAATCGGCAAGTCGCCGGTTTCAACGGAGAAATGAATTTCCGATAGAAGTGTATCGGCACCTTCACTACCCTACGTGCCGTGCTCATACCCGGCTGTCCCGCTTTCCTCCACTGGCTGGTGAAGTTTCCTTATCGGTATTGTCCTTGCCGCAGTCCCGGCAGTAGCCGAACACTTCGAATTTATGCTGAACCACCTGGAAATCATCCGGTGCATCGGTCTGCTGCATCGGGCAAAACGTAATCGGGTACGTCTTCTGGCACTGCAGGCAAATCATGTGATGATGATGATGCTCTTCGCTGCATCGTCCTCGGAACTTGATGCCTTCCTCGAACACTACCTGCTCCAATACACCGAGCTCGTACAATACCCGAAGATTCCGGTACACTGTATCAAAGCTCAAACCGCTGTACTTACGGCCCATATATTCGTACACATCCTTGGCCGTCAAATATCCAGGATGTTCCCCAAACAATTTGGCAAGCGTCTTGCGCTGATCGGTAATGCGCAGCCCATGTTCCGACATGGCGTCGATGATCTGTTCCGTCGTAAGCATACGGAGGTAACCTCCTCTACTTGAAGATACTCTCTCCTTATAATGCCTGAAAAATAAGACAGCGTCAATGAAGCGGTTGTGGATAGACTAAACCCCTGCAAGGTACTGCGCCGCTGGGACGCGAAACGCTTGGCATTTGACGAGCTCCCTTTATATCAGCCAACAAAAAGGACAACCCTAACCATGTGCTGGCTGTAAGGCTGTCCCTTTGTTATGAATAAATAATGGATTAGTTCTTCACTTGCGGAAGCGGCTGGAACAGGAAGTTGATTGGCAAGCTGCTTCCCGGCGCCGCCGTAAACAGGATTTCCACGGTCTGCTCGTAATTCCCTGTACGATAGAGAACGGCAGCTTCATTCGGTGCAGATATAGCGCCTCCGCTTGTATTCGGCGTCTGAATGATAGTTCCGTTCACCATCAGCGCACCCATGTACTTGCCTCCACGCGGATTCAGCGTGATCAGCGTATTGGGCGCTACGCGGTGCAGCTTGATTTTGTAAAGCACACCGAAGTTCCCGGCATTGGATTGATATGAACCGTTAATGCCGTCATACCCTTCCAGATTCGGATCGTTTGTCTTGTCACCGAGCGCTAGACGGGTAGGCGTGTTGCCAACCAGATCATGGGATTCAATGATCCGTGTCGAGTCCGGGTACGTTCCCCGGTTATGAACGCCATCGCTCGGATGGAGCTTCAGGTAAGGAAGCTTTTGAATCGGATCCTTGGCTTCATCAATCATGATGACATCATACCGGATCGGTGAATCCGAATAGAGATCAGCAAACATGGACAGCACCTGCTGATTCTTCAAGGTTTGCGCGCTCAAGTCTTGCAGAATGACCCGGCTTTCCCCAGGCGCGAGCGAGATCGTCTTGAATGAATCAGCTGATTGCATAGACTCGAGGTAGCGCTGAACAGCTGCTTTTCCCGTGGCAGTCGGTATATTAATCGGACCGCCTATTCCCGTATACTCGGTTGTCAGACGCGCCGTCATGGTGTTGATGTTAGTGGCGACGACGTACATCTTCATGTTCTTCCCGGTTGCGTTCAAGTGGTGGATCATGAATCGCGTGCTGGCATTGCCGACCTCGCGGTAGACGATACCCTCTTGATAGACGGTTTCCGGAGAGTTGCTGCGAATCAACAGATAAGGTTCGGAGCTTCTTGTAATCGGCATCAGATTCCATGTCGGCACAGCGGATCCGTCAAAGGTGTATTTGTCGCCGATGCCCGTAAACAATTGATTGAATTGATCACGCGTATACAATACTTCGCTCGTTACGTTGATAATCTTCTCGTATGAGCTGGTCGCTCCATGTTTATCAGTAACAATCAACAGCACTTTATGCGGTCCTGCCGTAAAAAAGGCCTGATCGTTGTTTTCCCACTTATACGTAAGCTCATCGCCAGGATCGTTGTCATAACTCATATTCATGTACGTTATTTTCTCACCGATCTTATATTCCTGTTTATCCGTTTCGAACATGGCAACAGGCGGCGTATTCGGAGCGGATACTTGAATGCTCAATATATACGGGTCGCTCCACTCCCCGCTGGAATCCTGTACCGAGTAGGAAACCGTATGCACGCCGGGTTCGTCAAAAATCTCTTCCCGGCCTTCCCAATGCTCGTCAACAATAGCCAGGCCCGTCGGCGAATAGGTATTCGTCTTATACGTAACCGTTGTTTGTCCGGCGAGGATCTCACCAGGCTGCACCGTGAAGGAAGCTACGGGCTTTGCGCTCAAGCTAAGGATAACCCGCTTATTCGGCTGGTCCACCCGATAGGTGATGTCCAGCGCCTGCGTAATGCTGGTCAGCGGCACCATGAACGTATTGTTGGACTGGTAAGCCGGTCCCTTCATCGATTTTCTGACCCCGTTCACGGTGTAAACGCTGCTGTTCGTCTTAAAACGAAGCTCATCGTTACCGCGGATAATAATCGTTTCCTTAGTCTTTCCGTCATAGGTCAGCTTCAGGCCGACACGATCAACGAGGGAGCGAATGGCAACATAGGATACGCCGTTCTTAACTGCCATCGGCTGACCTGCCGTATACGCTTTCCCGTTCTGATACATCTTGTTGCTGTTCATCATCAAGATGAGGTCATTGGGCCCGAGATTCGGTATATTCGGAACCTCGCTGCCAGATCCCCCGCCGTTATTTCCGCCTGGCTGTTCACCATTACCGTTGCCGCTGCCCATACCGGATAGATCGAGAATAACCTTCTTCTCGGGCTGGTTCACCTGGTATGGAATTTCAAGCGCTTGCGTGATCGCGGTTAACGGAACCATAAACACATTGTTGCTCTGGTAGGCAGGGCCTTTCATCGAACGTACCTGTCCATTGACTTTATAGTTGCTGCTTCCTGTCGTAAACCGAAGTTCATTACCATCCTTAAGGATGATGGTTTCCTTCGTTTTATTATCGTAAGACAGCTTCAGTCCTGCACGTTCAACCATGGCGCGAATGGCGACATAGGATACCCCTTGCTTCACAGCCATCGGCTGACCCGCTTTGTATTTCTTGCCGTTATGGTACATCACATTGCTGTTCATCATCAGTACAAGTTCATTCGCAGAAAACTTGGAAGTACTGACTTCGGGCTCTCCGGATGGGCTGCCCTCTTCGTTCTCTGAAACCTCATTATCGGAAGGATCGTTTTCCGTATCCTCCTGCTGTTCATTGGGTGCAGAAGGTTCGGCATTCGGATCGCTAATCGTACCTTCGACTGAATCAGAAGATGTTTCCTTTGGCGTTGCTGATGTTTCCTCCGCTTGCTGCAAGTCCGTCTGTTGTTCTCCACTCTGCTGGCTTTGTCCTTCCACCGGGGACTGCAGCGCTGATTGGCTATTTAGCGCCGGAGCTGTAATATCCGGTGATTCAGCTGCCGCGGGAAATGCCATGGATACCTGGGCCGCGGCAAGGACTGTAATCATCGAGATTCTCTTGAAATTCATTCTCTACTCCTTTAAAACTCTCAGTATAGTCTGTCTGCCTCTATTGGACATACTATTAGACGCGGACTTTCCCGAAAAGTTGCTCAGAAAAGGCTGGAAAATAGGAAAACCGGAGCATTCCTGGGTAGGAAGACTCCGGTTTGAGCAACCCTTATTTAATTATTGACATAGTCCTGATTACCGCTCCAGCCAAGCGGATAAGTCTCGCAGATTCCTACCGGGAGCTTGCCCTCAGGCGTAACCCGTCCTATTAAGACACCCGCGGCTGCATTCATATAATAAGGTGTGTTCTCGTAGCTGCACAAATATGTCGGAACCGGCGGAAGATCATTGATATCATAGGGATTACGGGTAGCGACGATAACAAGTGCCACATCCTCAAGTTCAACCAGCTTGTTCACCAGCTTCTGCTGGCCGGCGGGAAGACGGCTCTCGGAGGTGTACGTAGCTACTACAATCTGTTTATATCCTCCAGCTGCCTTAACGGCTTGCTCTACCTCTTCGTCGGACATATCCGTTCCGACACGCAGATCGTCTGCCTGAACCCCGTAACTTCTCAAGGCATCCCCTAAGGTGTAGCTCTTGCTCCATGCTTCATCCACCTGGGTTGCCTGAAGCAGCTCAGGCCAGATCACCGCAACGGCCTGCTCCGGCTTAAGAGGCAGCTGCCCTTCGTCTTTCACCAGCGTGATTCCTCTGCCTGCAATTTGAGCCAGCAATTGTTTGGTCTCTTCCGCAACCTCGCCAATCGGGTAGACCGGAAGCTCCTCAGCGAGCTTTGCATTACGCTGCTTAAGCGCCAATATCCGATCTACAGCCTTGTCGATCAGCTCTACCGGGAGTCTCCCGCTGCGGACAGCCTCAATGACGGCCGTAATCGCCGCCGTCTGCTCCGATAGATTATGGCTGACCAGGACGCAGTCCGCACCCGCTTCGATCGCGCGTATCGCGCCCTCCGGAATTCCGTACTCTTTGGAGATTGCGTGCATCTCAAGGCAGTCCGTTATGATCAGACCTTCAAACCCCATCTCCTCCCTCAGCAAACCCGTTAACACGGCATGAGAGAGCGTCGCCGGCAGATCGCTCGGCTCTATCGCCGGGAAACTGACGTGAGCCGTCATGATGGCGTCCACGCCGTTCTGGATCGCTTGCGCAAACGGATACAATTCCACGCTGCGGAGCCGTTCCAAATCATGCGGTACAGAAGCCCGCCCGAGATGAGAATCGACGCTGGTGTCGCCATGGCCCGGGAAGTGTTTGGCCGTAGCGGATACACCTTCTTCCTGGTATCCCTTTATCGCCGCAGTCCCAAGAGCGGCAACAGCTTGAGGATCTTCGCCGAGGGAACGCACGCCGATGACCGGATTACGAGGATTGTTGTTCACGTCGAGACAAGGAGCGAAGTTCATATTTACACCAAGTGAACGCAATTCGCGTGCCCCGATTTGTGCTACCCTGTACGAATCCTCCGCGCTGCCCGCTGCTCCAAGCGCCATATTCCCCGGAATGCGGCTGATGCCTTCATGATCAATTCGTGCAACCATACCGCCCTCTTGATCAATCGAGATCAGAAGCGGGAACTTCTGGCTGTCCGATGCGAGCTGCTGTAAGGACTCCGACAGTTCGGCAAGCTGAGGCAGCGTTTTCACATTCCGGCGAAAATAGCAGATGCCCCCGACCTGATATTGTTCAATCAGTATTTTGGCATGCTCATTCGGCGTCAGCGCGTTGAAGCCGCATATAAACATTTGTCCTACCTTTTGTTCTAACGATAAATCTGCTGCCGTCCATTTCATTGATTTCATACCTACCTTCTATCAATTTAAAGGACTTTGCAAGCCAGGCGGGATTGATCTAGTGATGACTTTAGCAGCCTGCATGGGTCCTATCAAAACCTATACCGTTGCCTCTCCGGACATTTCCCGGAATTCGGATGGCGTCATGCCGGTAGCCTTCTGAAATACCTTGGTAAAATACCGCCGCTCATGATAACCGACAAAGGAGCCGATCTGAGCGATATTCTTATCGCTGTTCACCAGCAGGAACTTGGCTGCCTCCATCCGCTGTCTCGTCAAGTACTCCACAAAGGTGAGTCCGACATGGTTCTTAAACAATAAACAGAAGTAGCTGGAGCTGATGCCCAGATGCTCCGAAAGTTCCTCAATCCCCAAATCCTGCCCCATATGGGTATTGATATACTCCAGAGCAGACGTTACCAATTGTTCCGGCGTTTTCTTTACGGCTTCGGGATTCGGAGCCTCATCAATAAGCGAAACGGTGCTGTAATACTTCTCTTTCGCCCTCTTCTTGCGGATTTCCTCCCCGATATCACGAATCTTCATCTCGAGTTCCCCGTAATGAATTGGCTTGCTGATGTAATCCTTGACGCCCAGCTTAATTGCTTCCCGGGCATATTCAAACTCCTGATATCCCGTCAGCAAAAAGATCTCCGCCCGGCTTCCTTTCTCCCGAATCTTCGTTATAAAGGTCAGTCCGTCCATGACGGGCATCCGGATATCACACAGGATCAGATCCGGGTTGTACTGATCCGCTACTTCAAGTGCTTCCATCCCGCTTCGGGCAAGTCCGACAACCTTCATGCCCATCTCTTCCCAAGGCAGAACCTTGCTGAGATTGTTCAGGATGGGAGCCTCATCATCAACTAATAATGCCTTCAACATGCTGCCCTTCCCCCCTGTCATAATTGGGTATGACGCATTGTATAACGGTGCCGCCGGGGCGGCTTGAGCATATGAACAGACCGTAATAATCCCCGTACTGAATTCTAAGTCGGTCAGCCACGCTCCGCAGCCCAAGTCCCCGTCGTTCCTGGTTCACTTTGAGATTCTGCAACGTCACCTGTTCGGATCCGTTATCCTCGGACACCATATATTCAAACATGGACAACTGCTCAGCGGTCATGCCGAGTCCGTTATCCTCGACCCGAATAATGACATTACCGAGTTCCTTCCATGCAGAGATGCGTATCCATCCCGTATAAGAAATGCCTTCAAAGCCATGCTGTATGCTGTTCTCAACCAGGGGCTGCAGCGTCAGCTTCAGGATACGGCTGTGCATAAGCTCTTTCGGCACGTCAATCTCGTATTCGAACAGGTCCTCAAACCGAAACTTCTGGATTTCAAGATAACTCTGCAAGTGCTTGATTTCTTCATCCAGCGTAATTTCTTCCTTCTCCTGAATACTGATCCGCAAGATGCTGGCAAGCCGGTAAACCATCTCACTGACCTTGCGTCCTTCATTCTGGACAGCGAGAACATTGATTGATTCCAAGGTGTTAAAGAGGAAGTGCGGCTTGATCTGCGCTTGCAGCACACGCATCTCCGCGTCGGTCTTCTGCCTCTGCTCCTTCTTGATCTGCGCAAACAGATTGTTGATCCGGTTCATCAAGTTGTTGAACCCTTTCGACAGCAGCAGTAGTTCATCCTCTCCCTTCTCTTCAACTCTCGCGTTCAAATCCCCATCTTCCACACGGCGCATAAACCGCACGATAACAGCGATCGTCCCGGTAATCCGATTCATGAACAGACGATTGAACACAATCGCGGTAACCAGACAGAGGCCCATAATGACGAAGAACCACTTGGCAAAGGAAGTAACCTCTTGCGATAGCGAGTTCCAGTCGGTCACCGAAACGAGATTCCAGCCGTAATCATTCAGATGATAGATGGAAACAATATTCTCTTTGCCATTAAACTTGGCTTTAAAACTTTGGTAGCCTTGCTTAAACTCAACGTCATGCTTCATATATTGACTGATATTTTGACCATCCATATCGTTATTGGGGTCAAATAGAATGAAGCCTTCATTGTTGACCAACATAAAAGATGTGTTCTGCAGATTGTTAGGGAGTGTCAAATTGCGGAAAATTTCTTCAAACTCCCACCTCTTGATCTGGACGACTAGAATGCCCAGCTTGCGGAGTGTCGTGACATCCTTAATCAGCCGGATCTGGGTGAATACCGGATCCGCTCCCGTCAACTCCGGAAATTCGTGCGGAGCCAGCCATTTTGGAATTCCGTTAAGCTGAACCACCTCTTCATATAAAGGACTATTCTTAAACTTTTCATAAGGCAGCGTCCTGAAATCTTCTTTACTGAATATAGGAATCGGTGATGATTCTTTATTAAAATGATATAAAAACGCATAGCTGATCGCAGGATGATTATATAGAAGATTCCGAAAGCTCCGCTGTCTGTCGTTCAATTTCAGCTGGTCCGCATTGGATTCCTTAATCAGGTTCTGCGCATCGGGATCCTTGGCGTTCAGCGCCATGGCGAAGACGGAGGTGGCAATCCCGTTATCCGTGACGTACTCCATCTCCTTAAACACGCTCAGAATGCTGTAGCTGATTGCTTTAAGCGAATATTCGGCTTGCTGGCTGTACTTTTTCTCAATCGAATTGTAGGTAATAAAGAATGTAAATAGGCCCAGCACAAATAACGGAATAATAATGAGCCCCAAAAAGGCCGTGAATAGTTTGTTCCGCAAATTCATACGCATGCTCCTGCTCCTAGTATTACCCCTTGACGCTTCCTGCGGTGACGCCTTCAATGATCTTCTCTTGCAGAACGGCATAAATGATAAGGACCGGCAGCACGCTGAATATGATACCCGCAGACATTTGTGCGTAGTTCATATTGTAGGCGTCCCTGAAACCGACCATGCCGACAGGCAGCGTTCTCAGTTCATCATTCGATAGGAAGTAGTTAGCAAGCAAGAATTCGTTCCAGTTACCCAGGAAATTGATAATAAATACGGTAACGATAGCCGGAACAGTCAGAGGTAAGATAATTCTAGCAAACAACCCTCCGGACCTCAATCCATCAATAACCGCAGCCTCCTCGATTTCACCGGGCAGCGACCGCATGAAGGCAGCCAGTATAATAACCGAGAACGGGATGGCATTGGCAACATACGGTAGAATCAGGGCCATATGCGTGTTCAAAATATCCAACTGCCTCATGATGCCATATATCGGCAGCATGAGAGAGTTATTCGGAATCAGCATGCCTATCAAAATACATTGAAAGACGATGGCGCTAATCCGGTTATATCTCATCCGCGTCACGGCAAAGGCCAGCATTGCTCCAAACAGAATCGACAAGCAGGCTGACAGCACGCCGATGTATAAGCTGTTCCAGAAATACGTGCTAATCTTGGCGTTCACCCATGCGTTCACATAGTTATCAAATACCAGCGTGCTTGGCAAACCAAAAGGGTTCGTTGCAATAGACTGGTTATCCACCTTCACCGAAGAGAACAGGACGAACAGGAAAGGATATAGTATGACGAGCAAGTAAGCCATCAGAAAAATGTGCGGGATCAGTTTCTTTATTGCTCTCATCAGTATTCAATCCTTTCGTTGCGTCTTGCGACCAGCACCTGGTAAAGCACCGTTACGATAATCGTGAAGAGGAAGATCAGCACGGCGATCGAGTTGCCAAAGCCATGCTTGAAGCTCGTGATCGCATATCGAATCATATATGTCGCCATAACGTCGGTTGAGCCGGCCGGCCCGCCCTTGGTCATAACCAAAATAATGTCCGCCGCTTTCATGGCTCCCGCGATCGAAAGCATGATCACAACAGAGATAATTGGCATAATTAATGGAAGCGTGATTTTGGTTGCTCTTTGGACCCCTGTCGCGCCATCAATTGCCGCAGCCTCATCCAGCTCTTTGGGTATGGATAGAATTGCGGCAAGAACCATCACGATGTAAAAGCCAGTCCATTGCCATGCATTCGTGATCAGGATGGCAATCATGGCCCATTTGCTATCCGATAACCAGTAGATGGGTTCAATTCCAACCAGCCCTAAAATCTCATTCATCAGACCAAAGTCCGGGTTGTAAATGAATCCCCATAAAATGCCGATCACAGCCGTCGACATGATGGATGGTGCAAAAACCGCGGTTTTATAAAGCCCCTTCAAACGCTTCACGTTTGCGATTAACAGGGAGAAAAATACGATCGTCGGAACCTGGATCAAACAGGAAAAGAGAATGAAATAAACATTGTTCCTGACAGCCTTCCAAAAAGCATCATCATTCAAGGCTGTCACATAGTTATCGAGCCCAATGTACTTCACATCTTTGGAGATGCCATTCCAGCTCGTAAAGCTGTTGTCAAACGCAGTAAAGATCGGGTATATGAAAAAAGCCAGAAACAATAAGAATGCCGGCAGCACAAAAACGATGTAAATCAGAGGATTTCTCAGCGCTTTGTTCATGGTAACCTCCGTATTTATGTCTGATGTTGTTTAGGCGAAAGGGCACCCCCATGTACCGCAGCGGGTGGTGCCCTTTCGTCTAGAATTTTAGTTATTCCTCTGAAGCATTGGCCGCTTCTTGCGCTGCTTGCACATTCTCCAGCATCTTCTCGGCATCAAGCTCGCCGCCGATGACCTGCTGAATGCCCATGCTCAGTGCAGTGTTTACGTCGGCTTGAACAAGTGCATCAAAGGCAGGGAAGGATTTTTTGATCTCACTGACGCCTTTGAAAATGTCCTGCATAAGCGGATCATCCGAAGTGGAGTTCATTGTTGCCAGATCCATCTTCATTGCCGGCAGTACACCGTCTTCTTTCAGACCGCGCAGCTGCATTTCATCTGTCCACATATTTTTAATGAATTCTTTAACCGCTTGAAGTTTACGAGGATCTTCTGCTACCGCTGCCGAGAATCCATATCCGTTGTTTGCGTCCTGCATGACGATGACAGGGTCGCCCTCATTAACCGGAGGCAGGTTGAAGTATCCGACCTTACCTACCAAATCACCCGCTTGAGTCGGATCTCTAAATACGGAGTTCGCCCACGATCCGTCCATCATCATGACGGCTTCGCCGGTGATCATTTGGTTTCTCATGTCCGCATATTCGAAGCCAAGCTCGCCTTTTTTGAAGTATCCCTTCTCAACCCATTCCTGGTGCTTCTTCACACCTTCCACGACTTTCGGATCGGTCCATTTGGTTTCCCCGGTTTTGAAGCCGTAAGTAACCTCTGGCCCTGCGTAATAGCTCCACAGGTTGTTCGTGGTCATGAGCGGAATCCAAGCATCCTTGGAGGATTGGGCAAAAGGAATCTTCCCGTCGGCCTTTATCGTTTCAGCAATTTGCTCCAATTCAGCCAATGTTTTAGGAACGTTCAAACCTTTTTGGGTGAAGTAATCCTTGTTATAGAAAATACCCTCAATGGAACCCCCAATCGGCAATCCGTAGATCTTGCCGTCATGTGTAAATGGATCCAGTGTCGTAAATTTGTCTTTAATGCCTAGTTCATCCAAAATTGGGGTCAAATCAAGCATTAAGCCTTCTTTGGAATATACGCCTGCATCCGGGCTGCCGAACACATCGAATACTTCCGGCGGCTTACCGGCTGCCATCTCGCCTCTCAGTTTCTCTTTCCGGTTCACTTCAGAGTCCACAGCGTCCAGCTTGATTTTCAGCCCGGGCACCGCCTCTTCGGTTTTACTGACAACATCGTTCAGCAATGCGAGACGGAATTTCTTGGATTCACCTACTTGCGTATGGCGAATGGTGATTTCAAACGGCTCATTGCTGGCCGTTCCTTCAGAACCACCTGACGGTTTTTCTGCTGCCTTGTCACCGCCGCCGCATGCAGACAAAAGCGTGGATGAGACGAACAGAAGCGACATTAATAATGCCAGACCCTTTTTCTTCATTGTCTTTGACCCTCCCGAAGTGCTTGTTTATTTGATAGGCGTTTTCCTCACATCTTCATTATAGAAAGCGATTCCATTTTTCGATAGGCCGATATTTTTCTTGCCAAGGGATAAAATCTTCTACAAAAAAACAACAACCTTTCCACATGGGGAAAGGTTGTTGTCAGTAATCGTAACGCATATATGAAATTAATTAGAAATCTATTAGCTCTGGACTGTCTCTATTTTCTTGGGTATCTCACCAATCAATCGGTAAGCGCGTGCCACTTCTTCCTCGGAAGGTGAAGGTACGCCCTCCAATGGATAAGCCATGCCGAGCTCCTTCCATTTGTAAACGCCCATCTGATGGTAAGGCAAGATTTCGAATTTCTCGACGCCGTGCAGCGTCCGAATAAATTGACCGAGCGCAATCAAGTCTTCTTCGCTGTCATGGATGCCCGGCACATAGACGTGGCGAACCCACATGTTCCGATCATGGTCAGACAGCCAGCGGGCCGTCTTTAACGTCCTTTCGTTCGACTTCCCGGTGAGCTTGATATGCTTCTCGTCGTTGATATGCTTCAGATCAAGCAGCACCAAGTCGGTAAACTCCAGCAATTCCGAGATTTTCTCCGGTTCATTATAACCGTTGCTGTCCAGCGTCGTATGCAAATTCCAGCGGCGCTTCACTTCCTTGAACAGCTCCGTGACAAAGGGATACTGCAATGTCGGCTCACCACCGGAGACGGTTAACCCGCCGCCCGATGAACGGTAGTAGCTCAGATAAGGTTCAATCTCAGCCAGCACGTCCTCCACCGTCATCTCGCGTCCTTCATGCAGTCCCCAGGTATCCGGATTATGGCAGTATTGACACTTCAAGAGACAGCCCTGCAT
Source organism: Paenibacillus sp. 2KB_20 (assembly GCF_052115765.1). NCBI lineage: Bacteria > Bacillati > Bacillota > Bacilli > Caryophanales > Paenibacillaceae > Paenibacillus > Paenibacillus sp. 2KB_20. The sequence continues at coordinate 203,424 of NZ_JBFRHH010000003.1, forward strand.
GAAGAGCACAAAGCGGATACCCGGACCGTCCACCGTTCCGAACGTTTCTATGGAGTGTACATGACCTTTTAGCATGGTGCGTCATCCTTTCTGTATCCGCTAGGGTTGTCTTCCATCCTTACATCGATCCGTGGAACGTACGGTTGATGACATCGAGCTGCTGCTCACGCGTCAGTTTGACGAAGTTAACTGCATAACCGGATACCCGAATCGTTAACTGCGGATAATTCTCCGGATGCTCCATCGCATCGATCAATTGCTCCCGGTCAAATACGTTGACGTTCAGATGGTGTGCCTTGCTGCCAAAATAACCGTCCAACATCGCAACCAGATTGTTCACACGGATATCACTTTCTTTACCAAGGGCTTTCGGCACGATCGAGAACGTGTTCGAGATGCCGTCAAGACTATCCTCATAAGGCAGCTTGGCCACGGAAGTCAGCGAAGCGAGAGCTCCCTTCTTATCGCGTCCGTGCATCGGATTTGCGCCCGGCGCAAACGGCTCGCCTGCCTTACGTCCATCCGGCGTGGTTCCTGTTTTCTTGCCGTATACGACGTTCGACGTAATCGTGAGCACCGATTGGGTCGGCATTGCGTCACGGTAAGCCTTGTTCTTGCGAATCATGCTCATGAAGGTCTCGACCAATTCAACGGCGATGCTATCCACGCGATCATCGTTGTTGCCATAGCAAGGGAACTCGCCTTCGATTTCAAAATCCACTGCAATTCCTTGCTCATTGCGTACCGGCTTCACCTTTGCATATTTAATTGCACTCAGTGAATCCGCTGCTACGGACAGGCCTGCGATGCCGCATGCCATCGTGCGCAGGATATCCCGGTCGTGAAGCGCCATCTCAATCCGTTCATAGCTGTATTTGTCATGCATGTAATGGATAACGTTAAGTGTATTCATATAGAGCTTCGCGAGCCATTCCATCATCGGCTTGAATCGCTTCATGACTTCATCATAACTCAGGACCTCGGCAGCGATAGCCGGATATTCCGGTCCAACTTGGGCGCCTGATTTCTCATCCTTACCACCGTTGATCGCATAGAGCAACGCTTTGGCAAGGTTTGCTCTGGCTCCGAAGAACTGCATCTGTTTCCCGATGCGCATGGCGGATACGCAGCAGGCGATGCCGTAATCGTCTCCGTAAATCGGACGCATGAGATCATCATTCTCGTATTGAATCGAGCTGGTTTCGATGGAAACTTTCGAACAATATTTTTTGAAGGCTTCCGGCAGCTTCTCCGACCATAACACCGTCAAGTTCGGTTCTGGAGCAGGTCCCAAATTATACAAGGTATGCAGGAAACGGAAGCTGTTCTTGGTCACTCTCGTCTCACCGTTTATCGACATGCCGCCGATGGATTCCGTTACCCACGTTGGATCCCCGCTGAACAGCTCGTTATAATCCGGCGTACGCAGGAATTTCACGATCCGAAGTTTCATAACGAAATGGTCGACCAGTTCCTGAGCTGTTTCTTCCGTTAGCTTGCCTTCAGCCAGATCTCGTTGAATATAAATATCAAGGAAAGAAGATACCCGGCCAAGCGACATCGCAGCACCGTTCTGCTCCTTGATCGCGGCCAAATAACCGAAATACAACCATTGGAATGCTTCCTTCGCCGTATTTGCAGGTTTGGAAATGTCAAAACCGTGCATACCCGCCATTTCCTTCAGTTCCTTGAGGGCCCGCATTTGCTCAGACAATTCTTCCCGCAAACGGATAACCGGCTCATCCATAGCATCCACTTCAAGCTCACCGAGTTCTCTCAATTTGTCCTGAATAAGAGCATCTACACCGTATAGCGATATTCTGCGATAGTCACCAATGATACGTCCGCGACCGTACGCATCGGGAAGTCCCGTAATAATCCCGGCCTTGCGCGCTGCTCTCATCTCTGGAGTATAGGCATCAAACACGCCTTGGTTATGCGTTTTGCGTATGCCGTTAAAGATATCCACAACGGCCTGCGGCATTTCAAAACCGTATGCATTACACGCATCAATCATCATCCGGATCCCGCCAAAAGGCTGGATCGAACGCTTGAACGGCTCATCAGTCTGAACGCCGACAATCTGTTCTTTATCCTTATCCAAATAGCCAGGTTGATGGGAGGTGATGGTTGAAGGTGTATGGACATCCACGTCCAGTACCCCACCGTTGTCCCGTTCTCTCTTGGTTAAATCCGATACGATATCCCACAATGCTTTGGTGTTATCCGTGGGTCCTGCCAAAAATTCATCAGAGCCATAATAGGGAGTAATGTTCTCTGCAATAAAATTATTAACGTCAATTTGCTTGGTCCATTTACCTGATTTAAAACCTTTCCAGCCTGTTTCTTTTTCAATCACCGACATATTGAATCCCTCCTAGATTTGCTGGGGCTTGCAAGGACAGGCGAGGCCACACCTTGATCTATCTCAGATCTTTAAATGTGATTATTTTCACGATCAATGATGCCACTACCCCGCCTTGTACCTTCAAGCTTCTTTATCAAAGACCTGAGATTCAGCTTCTTGCTACACCTTTATTGTAGTCCTGTTGATCCCTCGCATCTGTGATATTAATCACAAAGTTATCTTTTCCCGTGATTTTTATCACTCCAAGTCTGTCTTGCATCACTTACCTCAACATATTCCCGGATCTTCATGATCGGCATTCAGAGCCTATCCTATTTAGAACCGACCGTAGAATGCGTTGCGGTAAACTTCTGCGAGCTCTGTCACCAGCGGCAGCTTCGGATTGCTCGTTGTGCACTGGTCTTCAAAAGCCCGGTCCGCCAAATGCTCAACATTTTTCTCGAAATCTTTAGGATCGATGCCAAGCTGCTGGAACGACTCCTCGATACCGAGCTTGCTGTTCAGCTCCCGGATCGCGCCAATCAGACTGTTTACGCCCTCTTCCGTTGTTCTTGCCGGCAGCCCGAGAATCCGTGCGATTTCAGCATATCTCTCATCAGCCACAAAGTGGGTATATTTAGGCCATGCCGCGAATTTTGTTGGCTTCTTGGCGTTGTAACGAATGACGTGAGGCATCAGGATCGCATTGGTGCGTCCGTGTGCCGTATGATACTGGCCGCCCCACTTATGCGCAAGACTGTGGTTGATGCCAAGGAACGCATTCGCAAAAGCCATGCCGGCAAGCGTCGAAGCATTATGCATTTTCTCGCGGGCGAGTTTGTCACCGGTAAGCGCCGACTGCTCAAGGTATTGGAACACGAGCTGTATGGCTTTGATGGCAAGCCCATCCGTATAATCGCTGGCCATCACCGATACGTAGGCTTCAATAGCATGTGTCAGAACGTCCATACCGGTATCGGCTACCGCTGTTTTAGGCAGCGTGTATACAAATTCCGGATCGATAATCGCCACATCCGGTGTCAGCTCATAATCAGCCAGCGGGTACTTGGTATTCCCCAGCCCTTTGTCCGTGATGACGGCAAACGAAGTCACTTCCGAGCCGGTTCCCGACGTTGTTGGAATGGCAACGAATTTCGCCTTCCGTCCAAGCTTCGGATATTTATAGACCCGCTTGCGGATATCCATAAATTTTTGCTTCAGATTGTTAAAGTCCGTATCCGGGTATTCATAGAACAGCCACATCGCTTTCGCTGCATCCATTGGCGATCCGCCACCGAGGGCGATAATGCAGTCCGGCTGGAATCGGGTAAGCATCTCCGTTCCGCGTTCTACTGTCGTTGTTGAAGGATCCGGCTCGACCTCCGAGAAGACCTCGATGGCCACTGGCACTCTGCGCTGACGCAGATAATGCTCTACCCGCTCCACATAACCCAGCTTCACCATCATGGGGTCGGTAACGATCGCAACACGGGTGATTTCCGGCATTTTCGCAAGATACTGCGTGGAGCCTTTTTCAAAGTATATTTTGTCCGGTACTTTAAACCACTGCATATTCACGGTTCTGCGGTTCACCCTTTTCACGTTGATTAGATTGACAGCCGTCACGTTCGACGAAGTGGAATTACGTCCATACGAGCCGCAACCCAGCGTCAGCGATGGCAGGTTCGTGTTGTAGATATCCCCGATACCGCCTTGCGAAGAAGGCTGGTTCACCAGGATGCGGCAGGTTTTCATCCGATCCGAGAATTTCATAATAATGTCCTCATTGTGCGAGTGGATCACCGACGAGTGGCCCATGCCGCCAAAAGCAACCATCTCTTCAGCGCGTGTTATGCCTTCCTCGGCATCCTTCACCTTATAACAGGCCAGAACCGGACTCAGTTTCTCGGCAGACAGCGGGTACGCCGGACCGACTCCTTCAAGCTCGGCAATCAGGATCTTGGTGCTTTCCGGTACCTCGAAACCGCAAGCCTCGGCAATCTTAGCTGCCGGCTTTCCGACGATGGACGGATTAACCGCACATTTCTCCGATACCATCGCATGCGCAGTCAGTTTCACCAGCTCTTCCTTGTTGACGAAATAACAGCCGCTGGCAATCATTTTTTTCTTCACTGTATGATAGATAGGCTCTTCGATAATGACAGCCTGCTCGGAAGCGCAGATCATGCCGTTATCAAAGGTCTTCGATAAAATCAAATCGTTCACTGCTTGATCCAGATCCGCGCTCTTCTCTATAAAGCAAGGCACGTTACCTGGTCCTACGCCTAGGGCAGGCTTGCCGCAGCTGTATGCCGCCTTGACCATTGCCGAACCGCCCGTGGCCAGAATGCAGGCGACGTCAGGATGATTCATGAGTGCATTGGTTTTATCCATGGAAGGAGCTTCGATCCACTGGATGCAATCGGCAGGAGCACCTTGTTTCACGGCGGCATCCCGCAGTATCAGCGCGGCTTCCCGGCTGCATGCCTGCGCGGATGGATGGAATCCGAAGATGATCGGGTTTCTTGTTTTAATGGAGATCAGCGCCTTGAATATGGTTGTTGAGGTCGGATTGGTTACCGGTGTTATCCCCATGATAATCCCAATCGGCTCTGCTATTTTTTGAAAGCTGTCATAGGCGTTGTCTTCAATAATACCCACCGTTTTGTCGTACTTGATGCTGTTGTGGATATACTCTGTGGCGAACAGGTTCTTGATAATCTTGTCTTCGTACACGCCGCGTCCCGTTTCCTCAACCGCCATCTTCGCCAGTTGCATATGCTTCTCAAGGCCTGCCATGGCCATCGCCTGTACAATCCCGTCGACCTGCTCCTGATTCAATTCCATAAACTTTTCTTTGGCTCGATTCGCCTTGTCAATCAGCCCTTGAATGTACTCCGATGCTGTTTGTCCTTTAACTTCAACCGTTCCTTTGCTCACAGCCATATCTCTCATCCTCCCATGGTTCATGTTTCTTTCTCGTCTACGCTTTGATCGTAACACAGCCTTCTCTAAATTCATGTGAAATATTTCACAATATAAATATTTTTCTTTTCTGTGTAATTTATGCCTGTCTTTCCCTCCTTTTAAGTGAAAGAGATCACAAAGTTTGAAAATTCGCCACGATTTCCCTCTTATTCTCCCCCAAAAGTGAATGTTTTCACGTTATAATGTATTTAAAGATTAAACAGATCAAATTTTAGGATGTTAGGGGATACCAACATGAATACTACTGTAGACCATGTAATGGAAATCGAAAACTTAGGGAACACGCAGTGCTTCTCGGAACAAAACCGCAACCGTCTGCTGGTCAGCATGAAGGAAAGGGTACTCCCTGAAGGATCCCATTTGTTCTGGGAAGGCGACTTTGCCGACAAGCTGTACTACGTTAAACAAGGAAGAATTAAATTAACCAAATCGACTGATGAAGGCAAAGAGCTCATTCTATATATGTACCATCCAGGAGACATGGTCGGGCAAGCCGATCCATTCTTCAGCAACAATCACAGTTTCTCGGCAGAGGTGCTGGAGGATAGCGTTGTCGGTGTCATCGAGCACAAGGATCTGGAGCTGCTGATCTGTCAGCACTGCGACTTCGCCATTGATTTTATGAAGTGGATGGGCATACACCACCGCATCACCCAGACCAAATTCCGGGATCTCATGATGTACGGTAAGCCCGGTGCTTTAACATCGACACTGATCCGTCTGAGCAACACCTACGGACAGCATCAAGCGGATGATACCATTCTCATCAACAAGAAGATTACCCACACCGATCTGTCGAACATGATTGGGGCAACCCGCGAAAGCGTGAACCGGATGCTGAGTGACTTACGCAAAAAAGATGCCATCGAATATGCTGGCGGAATGATTGTCATTAAAGATCTTCCGATGCTGCAGGAAATCTGCCATTGCGAGCTGTGTCCGAACGAAATCTGCCGGATTTAATCGGCCTGCTCCCTTCTGTGCATAATATACAGTCATCTGCTTACAATAAACCTTGTCTTTCCAAACCAAATCAAAGGGAGTGCTCAGCATGCGTGAAGGATTGATTCCTGCTGTTCTTGGAACTGTGGTTTCTGCTTCGGGTGCCGCTCTGCTTGGCAGCAAGTATAAACTTGCCGCAACCGGTATTCTCGGCTTCGGACTGGCTCATATTGTGCTTGGTGCGATTGACCTGGTGGAACATCGGTAAAGGATTTGGAAGACAAGGTACACAAAAAGAAACCGTTTCTTGGTAAATGGAAGGACAACTCACCATTTACCAATGGAACGGTTTCTTTGTTTACTCATTAGGTTCAACTTCATCTGCCATTGGCTTGGAGGGTATGAAACCTCCAAATCATCTCGTTCGTATCGTTAAAGAAGCGGTCAACCGTTTGGTTGACCGCTTCTTTTCGGCTGTCTATCAAGTGAGCAAACCTGCTTACGGAACTGCTCCTTCTCATCGATGTCGCCTTACAAAACCTACTTTTGCTTGCTCCCTTTTCCCGACGAGATAAACCAATAAGCCATCCCTACAAACAATCCGCCGCCAAGGATGTTCCCCAGCGTGACCGGCACCATGTTGCTGATCCATCCACTAATGGAAATGGTTTCGGGATGCCCCGGTAAAATCGTCGCGAGTGTCAGAAGTGTCATATTAGCTACGCTATGCTCGTACCCTGTTGCAATGAAGGCAAACAGACACCACCATATTAAGATCAGCTTTGTCGTTTCTCCCTTGGCCCGAATTCCCATCCACAAGGCCAGACAGACAAGCCAATTACACAAGATGCCTCTGAAGAACAGCTCCATAAACGGATCATTCATTTTCTTGGCAGCAGCCGTGAAGATGAGATGGTCCGGCGGCAGGCCTTTGAACAGGCCGGAAGCATACACCAGATAGCTGAGCAGAATCGCTCCAGCCAGATTGCCGATAAACACGAGTACCCAGTTTTTCAGCGTATCCCCCATCGTCGTTCGTCCGGATAATGTGCTTATCGTAAAAAACATGTGATTTCCGGTAAACAGCTCTGACCCGGCGAACACCACCAACGTGAGCGCGATCCCGAATGCAGCTCCCATGACGAGGGATTGGAAGGGTGAACCGGCAGCTGCGAGCGGCGCCCCCAGCTTAAAGATTAATACAATCCCTATGCCGACATACGCGCCGGCCAGCATAGCCGATACCATATAGCGCAGCAGATTATGATTCATCTGCTCTTTTTTACCGACGGCGGCATTGACAACGGCTTCCACATCTGTTTTAAACATGGGATACCACCCCTTGATTTCGTCTGTTTATTATGCGATTGCTGGCCTTAAACACCCACCTCAACCTTTCCGTCCACGACGCGAATCGGGTATACACGAACCTGACCCTTATCCGGAGCCTGTACGAGCCCGGTTGAAAGCTCAATTTTCCAGTCATATAACGGATCGTAGATGTAGTGCCCGGATACGATGGCTTCCGAGAGTGGCCCACCTTTGGGATGAGGGCTTTGATTGTCCAGCGCAAACCATTGATGATCCGAAGTCCGGAAGACGGCAATCTCCCGATCTCCGAGTTGGACCACCCTTCCGATCTGTGATAGAAAATCATGTTCATTCCCTACCGTAATAAATTTTCCAGTTTCCATAACATTCGACCTCCACTTCTCTTTTCTATCCCCATCCATACTGCGAAAAGCTCTCTATGTTCAGGCGGCAAGAGGGAAGTAGATTCCTCCCTCTTTTATTTGCTGCTGACCGGTTTTGCATCCTCAAATAACGTATTGCGCAGCTTCTCGTCGTTCAGCACTTTCTTCCACGGATCCTCGACTTGCTGCAAGGCAAGCTCGATTCTCTCCACCAGTTCCTTACGCTGCTTGGTATCGTCCAGGATAACCGCTCGGATTTGTTCCAATCCCAAGCGCTCTACCCACTCCGATGTTCTCTCCAGGTACTTGCCGGTTTCACGGTAATACTGCATCAAGGCTCCGCAGATTTCGACCAGCTCTTCATCCGTTTTCACTTTGCAAAACGAATCAGCCAGACGTGCCTTCGTTCCGCCGTTGCCTCCAACGAATATTTCCCATCCACCGTCATTGCCTACGATCCCGATATCTTTCGTGCACGACTCGGCACAGTTTCGCGGACACCCGTTGACTGCCAATTTAAATTTCGCCGGGAAATCCAGTCTCTCGAATTTCTCCTCGAGGAATGCTCCCATGCCCATCGAATCCTGCGTACCGAAACGGCAAAATTGGGAACCTACACAGGTCTTCACGGTCCGCAGCGATTTGGCATAAGCATAACCCGACGGCATATCGAGCTCTTCCCAAACGCTCGGTAAATCTTCTTTCTTAACACCGATGAGGTCCAGACGCTGTCCGCCGGTTACCTTTACAACCTTCACATTATATTTAAGCGATACATCCGCGATTTTCTTCAAATCCTCCGGTGTGGTAACGCCGCCGTACATTCTTGGGACGACCGTGTACGTGCCGTCTTTCTGAATGTTGGCGTTCATCCGTTCGTTGACAAAACGGGATTCCCTCTCTTCTTGATGGGTTACCGGGTTCAGCATCGCCAGATAATAATGAATGGCCGGGCGGCATTTCGAGCAGCCTTCCGGATTGCTGAAGTTTAGAACATGCATGACTTCTTTCGTTGTCTTGAGTCCTTTGGCACGGATTTCGGCGACAATCTCGTCCCGATCAAGCGTTGTGCACGAGCATATGCCTTGTTTGCCTGCCGCCTTAAAGCCATCGCCCAATACGCTCTGGAGTATTTGCTCCACGACAGGTTTACAGCCGCCACACGAGCGGGTAGCTCCTGTGCAAGCTTTAATCTCATCCACTGTCGTAAAACCCTGTAGAGTAATGGCATCCACAATGGCTTTTTTGGTTACGCCGTTGCAGCCGCACACGATTTCATCATCGGGCATCTTCTCCAGTGAAAATGCCTTGCCATTTCCTGTTCCTGCGCTGTCAGTACCCATGATCGAATCGTAAATCTCATCCGTCATGGCTGTCTTTTTCCGAATCATGGATTGAAGGCTTACCGAATCGCTCACATCTCCGAACAATATCGCCCCAACGATGATATTGTCGCGAATTAATATTTTCTTATAGGTCTTGCGCCAATCATCTTTTGCGGTGATCACCGAGTGCTCGGCTTGCTCCATGAATTCTCCGGCAGAGAATACATCCACACCGCTGATTTTCAACTTAGTCGATACACTGCTTCCCTCGTAAGGCTTGCCTTCCACACCGCATAGATGCTTCGCCAATACCTGTCCCTGCTCGAACAACGGTGCAACCAGGCCGTAGCATGCGCCCCGATGCTCGCAGCATTCGCCGACCGCATACACATCCGGCCAGGAAGTCTGAAGATAATCATTAACGACGATTCCCCGGTTCACTTCGATCCCGCTAGCTTTAGCGATCTCGGTGTTCGCTCTGATGCCCACTGCCATGACCACCAGGTCGGCATCAAGCTCATCCCCATCCTTGAAGCGGAGTCCCGTAACTCTGGTATCTCCCAATATTTCGGTTGTTTGTTTGCCTAATAAGAAATTGATGCCCTGCTGTTCAAGCTCCCTTTTCAGCATGCCGGATGCCATCGAATCCAACTGGCTCTCCATCAAATCCTGCATGAGATGAACCACCGTCACCTCCATGCCCAGGCTGACCAATCCTTTGGCAGCTTCCAGACCCAGAAGTCCCCCGCCAATGACAGCCGCTTTCTTGTACGCCTTAGCGGCTTGAAGCATCTGCGTGCAATCGGCAATGTTTCGGAAACCGATAACGCCTTCTTTGTCACTGCCCGGCACGGGTAAAATAAAGGGCTTCGAGCCCGTTGCTATCATGACTTTGTCATAAGGCACAGTCAATCCGTTGTCGGCGATCACGACCTTGCGTTCCCCATCGATGGCAGTTACAGTGGCATCCGTGTGCAGAGTGATGTGGTTATCCTCGTACCATTTCCAATCATTCAATACAATATCATCCAAGGTTTTGCTGCCTTCCAACACATACGACAACATAATGCGGTTATAATTCGGATGAGGCTCCTGTCCAATGACGGTGATGTCAAAATTCCCACCCAATTTAATGATTTGCTCGACCGTACTAATCCCGGCAATACCGTTGCCGATGACAACTAACTTTTCTCTCTTTATATTGGACATCGATTGATTCCTCCCCAACACATTTATCTAGATCGTGGTATTCCGTTGCTTTCACATAAATTATATCGTCTGATCGCATTAATTTTTGTGATATTTTTCACATAAATCATTAAAATTTAAAATAAAAATGCCAAATAACCCTGTCCACATCGAACAAGGTTATGAAGAGGCATGCTCTCTATATAATATCGGCTTCCATATAGGCTCGTTCGCCGCTAGGAACTTTCAAATAAGGGCGAATCCCGGCAAATCCCTTCGCGTCCAGGTTCACCCCGGTCATCCAGTTCCCCTCCAATAAGCCACGATCCGATTGCATAATGACGGCAGGTGCCTGGATATGCTCCTGATATAGAACGATGCCCGCCTGAATAGTCTTAAAGGCTTTTCCTTGTTCCACCAACGGTACGGCGCTGATATACGTAGGCACAAAATAATTTGCGATCACATCCAGCTCTTCCCCGTCAAAAAACGGCTCGCTGCCAAGGAAAGGATGCAGCATTACGATTTTCTCATAGAGTGACCAGATGATCATCTGCAGAAATCTTCCCGTACGTCCTATATTCTGCCCGGTGGACGCATGAAATCGATCGGTTTCATAACCAATGAACTTCCATCCGCCGGGGGCTTTGACCCATTTCTGAAACATATCAACAGCATCGGCACCGCTATAGCTAACGGATTCTGCAGATTCCGGGCTTGTTCCAGACGCAGCTAACCACAAGGAATCCGGCACATACTGGCTCAGCATCCGTTTGGTCTTCTCAAAAATATGAAGCACTTTTAATGAAGCGTTTTCAAGTTCTGAGATGTCCTCTTGTCCATAATGGAAACGGGAGATATACGTTCGCTTGGTCATGGGCTCGCCTCCTTGATATGCCGCTCTCGGTATTTACATCATATAGCAGCTGCGTCCGCTTGGTGCATGTCCACCTATTTTTGCCGTAAAGAAACAGGAATCATACTTCCATTTAGAAAAAAACCCTGAAATGAGGATGTCTCATGCCAGGGTTTAATCATCAAGGGGAGTCTTAAGATGACTCATCTTTCGACCCATTGTTCCGCCCAGAATGAAATTTGCTCCATCACCGGACGAAGTGCCTTGCCTTTTTCAGTCAGTTCATATTCAATACGTACCGGTGTTTCAGGATAAACATGACGAATCAAAATGCCTTCGCATTCCAAATCCTTCATCCGCTCAGAGAGCATCTTATCGCTCATGGACGGAATCAAATTCGAAATATCCTTAAAGCGCTTAGGCCCGCTCATCAACGTTTGAATAATCAAACCGTTCCACCGTTTGCCCAGAAAAGAAAATGCAGATTCAAAACGGGGACACATCGTAACATTTGTAACTTCCATATCCCTTCACCTCTTTACGAAGTCACCTTGTTTATAGAAACTCATAAGCTTAATTAAAAATCTAGAAAACTTACGAATTGTAAGTATGTTTCATTTTAGCACATTTCCGAGAAACTGAAAACCACCTAGCCCCTTTTTCCCATAAAATCAGCGCTTATCCCATAATATACGAGCCAGAATATCCAAATCTTTCTCGATCCAAGTGGATAATTTCCTATTATACAGTACCGCCGCTGGATGGAATAGAGGGAATATCTTATAGGTTTCCGCCGAGAACATATAACCCCTATCTGGATTCTCCGGATCGGTTGCTTGCTGGACCGGCCCCTCCATCAGTTTGCCGTGCAGCGATGTCACCGTTTCATGGCTTCCGATTAACCGGTGCAGCGCCGTATTTCCCATGGGTGCAATAATGTGCGGGCGAACCCATCGAATCTCTTCATCAAGCAAAGGTGCATGGGCCAATATTTCCGCCTTCGTCGGTGTGCGATTGGAACGGCTGATGACACTCTCGCCCGTGGACCTCACGATTACCTTTTCCTTATAAGGCCTGCTTCTCATGGCACTGGTAATATACACTTGCTCCCGGGTCAGGTTCAGGCGTTCCAGGTAGGCGTTCATCTCTTGTCCGGCCTGCCCTACAAAAGGTACGCCTTCCAGAACCTCATGGGCCCCGGGTGCTTCTCCAATAAACATAATTTTGGCGAAGCGGACTCCTCTTCCGAGCAGGAAGCCCTCAACGGGTTGATGGGCCAGCTTGGCCTGGCATATGGCGATGGTTGCGGGATCTACAGGTGCGCTTTGTACTTCACTCATGTGTACAGCCCCCCTTCTTGTATATCATACAATACCCCATACTTAGGTATATTCTATCCCTAGCCGGCAAAAACATTTCCGTGAACATTCATCGTTAACGATAAAACGAGCCGCTCAAGGACTACACCCTGAACGACTCGTGAACTCATTTCTTTTTAAAAATGCTGCTCATAGCTTAGACTAAAACGGGAAGCGCACGAACCGGCTGACTGTTGCCGAAGGTTTGCTTGCCTGCCGTGGAATAAGCCCAGTTAATCGCATTGGTGATCACTTTCAGCACTTCGGGGTTGTAGTAGGTTGGATAGGTCTCATGCCCCGGACGGAAGTAGAAAATGTTCCCATGACCGCGCTTGAACGTGCAACCGCTCCGGAATACTTCGCCGCCTTCGAAATTGCTGACAAATACCAGCTCATCTGGGGCTGGAATATCAAAGAATTCCCCGTACATTTCCTCGTGCTCGATGATGATCGGACCTGTAATTCCCGCCGCGATCGGATGCGTTGGATTCACGCTCCAAATAATTTCCTGTTCCCCTGCTTCGCGCCATTTCAAATCACAACTCGTACCCATTAACGCTTTGAACGGCTTGGAAAAATGTCCGGAATGAAGAACGATCAGCCCCATCCCATCCTGCACGCGTTTAACGACCTTGTTTACGATTTCATCACTAACCTGGTCATGAGCCATATGCCCCCACCACAACAGCACATCGGTTGAATCCAGTACATCGTCTGTCAATCCATGCTCCGGCTGGTCGAGCGTTGCCGTTCTGATGACAAAATCCGGATTTTGCAGACCCTCCGCCAATGCTGTATGAATCCCTGTCGGGTAAACGCTGCGAACCTCGTCATGGATTTTCTCGTGCACGAATTCATTCCAAATGGTTACGTTAAGCATGTTGCTGTTCCCCCTAATTGCTTATTCGGCTTACTCTACGCTGTTAGACCCACCACATGTCCCCAAGCGGCTCTTCGATCAGCACTTGCTGAAGGTTTTGCACTGCTTTGGAGAAGCCTTCTTCGATGGACATCAATCCATCTTCATGTTCAATACTTACGACATAATCATATCCAACCAGACGAAGGGCACTCATCATATCCGCCCATTCCTTCACATCATGTCCATAGCCTACGCTGCGGAACTGCCATGCGCGATCCAGCATGTTGGCATAAGACTGCATATCGGTCAGACCGTGCTTGTTGACGTTGATCGGGTCAATGCTTGTATCCTTCGCGTGGAAGTGGTGGATTGCCCCTTCGCGGCCCAAAATTTGAATCGCTTGAACAGGATCAATCCCTTGCCACCACATATGACTCGGATCCAGGTTGGCCCCAATCACTTCGCCTGCAGCTTCACGCAAGCGGAGCAGCGTGCCTGGCGTATGGACGGAGAAGCCGCCGTGCAATTCCAAGCCAATCTTCACATTGCGGTCTGCGGCAAATTTACCCCATTCGGTCCAGTAAGGAATGACCTTGTTATCCCATTGCCAAGTCAGAATCTCTTGGTAGTCGTTAGGCCAAGGCGCAACGGGCCAGTTCGGGTATTTGGCATCCTCATGGTCGCCTGGGCAGCCGGAGAATGTGTTAACAACAGGTACTTCAAGCTTCTCGGCAAGTTCTACCGTTTTTACGTATGTGTCATGAAACTCTTTCGCGATTGCTTTTTGCGGATGAAGCGGATTGCCGTGGCAGCTCAGTGCGCTAATAATCAACCCACGGGATTCCACCGCATTTTTGAAGTTCTTCAGCGCGGTTTCATTCTCCAGCAGCTCGACCGGGTTGCAATGCGCGTTACCCGGATAACCGCCTGTTCCGATCTCAACTGCTTTAAGCCCCTTGGATGCCACATAGTCCAAAGCATCCTCCAATTTACGTCCGCTCAGCAATACCATAAATACGCCTAATTTCATTGTATACCTCCTGGTTTACCTTAGTATTAGTAATGAGTATTAGTAATGATGTAATATTTAGTTATCGAAATAAACCGCTTTTCCTGTCTTCGCCGATTCATAGATCGCTTCCAGAATTTGCGTTACAACAAACGCTTGCTCCGGTTTAACCACAGGATCCTTGTCCTCAATAATGGCTTCCAGCCACATTCTGGCTTCACGGTCCGCATCATTTTCCTTGGAACCGGAATAGAACGCGACGCCGCCAGCATTCAAATCCACTTTGGTTTCATACAATCTGCTCATTTTCTCGCCATTAATACGCAAACCGTCCTTCATGTCAGCTCCGCCTTCCGTACCCGCAAGGACGGCTTTGGCTTCGCCCGTCTCAACGACGTTAAGAGCCCAGCTGGATTCCAGAATAATCGTTGCGCCGTTCTCCATCGTGATGAACCCGAATGCCGAATCCTCTACCTTGAACTCCTTCGGATCCCAAGGACCGAACGCATTCGCCGCATTCTCGCGTTGACCCAGTTTATGGAACGTGGATCCAAGCACGCTCTTCGGCTTGTAGTTGTCCATCAACCACAAGGTTAAATCCAGTGCATGGGTGCCGATATCGATCAACGGACCTCCGCCTTGCTTCTCTTCGTCAAGGAATACGCCCCAGGTAGGAACGGCACGGCGGCGAACAGCTAGTGCTTTACCGTAGTAGATCTCGCCCAGCTCGCCTTCCTCGCAGACCTCTTTCAGATACATGCTATCATCCCGGAAACGGTTATTGTAACCGATGGTAAGTTTTTTTCCTGTACGCTTTGCGGCGTCCAGCATGGCTTTGGCTTCGGAAACGGTTTTCGCCATTGGTTTCTCGCACATGACATGCTTGCCTGCTTCCAAAGATGCAACCGTAATCTCGGAGTGCGAATCGTTCGGCGTACACACATGAATGACATCGATGCTGCCGTCTTGCAGCAGTTCTCTGAAATCCGTGTATACTTTTGCGCCTTCAACCCCGTATTCGGCAGCCGCCTTCTGCGCGCGTTCTAGGGCGATGTCGCAAAAAGCTACCAATTCGGCCTGCGCCTGCTTCTTCAAGCTCGGCATATGCTTGCCATTGGCGATTCCCCCGCAACCGATAATTCCAATCTTCAATGTTTTCGACATGTCCATTTCCTCCCCATAGGCATTTGATCATTTTGAAAACTCTCCAAATATTAGTGCAACGCTTTCATGCGGATCCTAGCCAAGGACTCATCATCCTGTCAGATCCGTCAGAAGCTGGTTTGCATGTCGTTCATAACCAGTGTACAAGAATATGAACCGGGCTGCCAGTTCGCTACTCCACCTTGTTTATCTGCTGCGGCGCCGGAAGTTTGCCGTAGCGGTATGTGCTTTGCAGAACGATATGTCTGCCCTCCAGCGAAGACTGCTGGAACGACTGCATAATCTCCAGCACGTGGTATGCCAGACGGGCACTGACGCGATGGTCCTTCTGCTCATGAATCGATTGGATCATATCGTTGATACCGAGCCCCCGTTCGTTCTTCCCGCATTCAAATGCAGGGTCAAGCAGCTCCCATTCATCGGAGCCGTGCTTCCGGAGCTTCACTTCGCTGTTAAAGAAGTTCGGATCCCCGAGACTCAGGCTTCCCTGCGTGCCATAGATTTCGATCCAAGGCAGATTCGATCCGCCAAAGATATCAAAACTGGTAATCATGGTTGCAATGGCACCGTTCTCAAAATCCAGCGTCCCTGCCAAATGCGTTGGAGTCTGAACCGTGATCGGTTGTCCTTGGCGCGGGCCAGAGCCGATGGCGCGGTCTGGAATCTGGATGCCTGTGGATGCGCTGATCCGGCTTGCAGGACCAAGCAGCTCTACCAGGGCCGATACATAATAAGGACCCATATCCATCATTGGACCTCCACCCGACGCGTAAAAAAATTCAGGATTAGGATGCCAAGCTTCCGGTCCTGAACCCATCATAAACGCCGTTGCGGCAACAGGTCTGCCGATCAGCCCGGATTCGATAGCGGCTTTAGCCGTCTGTACGCCGGAGCCCAAAAACGTATCGGGTGCGCAGCCTACGCGAAGTCCTTTTTGATCCGCCATATTTAGCACACGGCGAGCTTCCTCAAGGGTAATCGCCAGCGGCTTTTCACTGTACACATGCTTTCCTGCTTCCAGGGAAGCGATATCCACATTGGCGTGGCTGGCCGGAATGGTCAGATTAATAATAAACTCAATGTCAGTCTGTGCAAGCATCTCCTGGACGGTATACACGTTCGGGATGTTGAACTCTTCGGCCTTTTTCTTTGCGTTGTCCGGAATAAGGTCAGCACATGCCACGACTTCAACCCAAGGGCTGTTCTTTAAGTTCGTGAAGTATACGCCGCTGATGGTTCCGCAGCCAATTATACCTGCTTTCATTTTTTTCATCGCTGTCACTCCTTGAGTGTTTAGATGTGCTCGGACTAGTACCATGGTATTCTTTTATGCTTTCGTTTAAAATGAAGAATATGATTAAAACATGAACAATCTGGTCATTATTTTCTTATTCTTCAAAGGGGACTTTAGCAATGGATTCAAATCTTTCCAACCAAGTCGTAGCAGCGGATTTCTCATTTCATCGTAAACCTTTCAAGATGTCCCTGGCTGACGGTTTCGATACCTACTTGATGCGATGGCAGACCGACGGCAAATGCCGTGCCAAAATTGATGACAAGCTGTCACTCGTTGAGGCAGGGGATCTGTTAATCTTCACGCCAGGACAACCCTATGAACTACGAATAGATGACGAATATAACGCTTTAGGTGAATTAACCATCGAAAGCGGAGATTACCATATTTTCTTTAAGGGGGCATGGGCTGACGCGTGGTGGAATTCCAAGAAACGCCCAACCAAAATTCGGGTTCCACTGGAAGAGCGTTACCTGAGTCTGTTTCGGCAAATTCTGCTGGAGCAGCGTCGTGTATCGGATCCTTATCCGGAGATTTCGGATTACACGGTACGGATTCTGTGCCTCGAAGTGGATCGCCTGTTATCGGAGCAGCCATCGACCACGCCCAAGACGTATTTAGCTTACCGCATGAAAAATTACATTGAAGAGAATGCCTCCTCGATGTTCAAGCTGGAGGATGTCGCTGCCCATGTCGGCATCAGTGTCTCCCGGGCAGTTCATCTGTTCAAAGAAGCGTTTGGCACTACCATCATGCAATACACCATGGACGTTCGCCTGAGCATGGCCAAGGAACGAATTGTGTTCAGCCCTCTCTCGCTGGAGGATGTCGCCGAAACTTCCGGCTTTGCCAACTATACTTATTTTCACCGCGTTTTTCGCTCCCGATTCGGCGTTTCGCCTAAACAATTCCGCATGGCCAGTCGAACGTCAAATTGAGCCGTCCTATCTGTGGGATAAAAAGCGGGTCGACCAAGGTTTTTCCTTGGTCGACCCGCTTCTCTCTTGAATCACATGTAAGATATGCCATGATTCCACATTTACTTCTTATCAGGGCCTAGCGTGGCCGCTGCCTCGGCTACAACGATAGCCAAGTCTTCATTACCAAATAACGACAGGACACCAAGTAGGGTCTGATCCGGTATTTCACCAGCTTCTTCCTTGGGCACCGTTAATTCCAGCACCCGCGCCAGCCGCTCATTATCCGGCTGATTCGGATATGCCTTACGGTACAGTTCCGCTGGGTCCAGTCCGTGATTCACACACCACTGGGCAAACACGAGGATCATCATATCCTCGTCCTGACGGTACGACTCCGCAATCCGTTCTTCTACGGATTTTTCCGTGAATTCCATGTATTACCCCTCCTCATGCGAAAAGGGCTTCGGCGCTCTCTTCGTTCATGAAGACATTATACCGTTTACTTTGAGCTCAGACAAAGTCTAAACTAGTCAACCATCTTGACCTGTATCGGGTTGCTCTTCGCTTTTTGGTCATTCTTCTTCTTCATCCAAGTTCCAAGACTGATGATTATGGCGATAACGAGAATTTCAAAACCATACTTCA
Organism: Paenibacillus sp. 2KB_20; assembly: GCF_052115765.1. Classification (NCBI taxonomy): domain Bacteria; kingdom Bacillati; phylum Bacillota; class Bacilli; order Caryophanales; family Paenibacillaceae; genus Paenibacillus; species Paenibacillus sp. 2KB_20. Next base: position 222,016 of record NZ_JBFRHH010000003.1, read on the forward strand.
GAACGCCATTGGCAAACCAGCTGTGAATCATCGGCTCTTCCACAATCATCTTTGATGCGGTCCAGGCTAACACCGCAGCGCCGATCGTAATGATAATTGGAAAGCGATCCGTCAACTTCAGGATAATGGTACTGCCCCACACCATAATTGGAACCGAAATCGCAAGTCCGATAATAACCAGCATGAAGCTTTCCCCAGCAGCGCCAGCTACAGCAAGCACGTTATCCAGTCCCATCATCGCATCCGCAATAATAATCGTACGGATTGCCGCCCACATCTGGTTGCCAGCGGAAATTTCATGCTGCTTCTCATCCACTATCAGCTTGTAGGCAATCCACAACAGAGCAAACCCACCTATCAAGCGTAAGCCAGGGATCATTAAGAGCTGTACAACGAGGAGGGTGGCCACGATACGAATGATAATCGCTCCGACGGTACCCCACAGGATGACCTTCTTCTGGTCCGCTTTCTGGACATTACGAGCGGCAAGCCCGATAACAATCGCGTTATCGCCTGCCAACACAAGGTCAATGAGGACAATTGATAGCAGCGCCGTCCAAAATTCCATCGACATCAAATCCATGTTTCTCCCATCCTTTCTTCATTCTCTTTAGATTTACCTACCGATGTCCTCCATCCAAAAAAAACGCTGTTGCCTTAGTTAATAAGGTCTACAGCGTTTTTTGGGCGCAAAAATAGACCTCCACCTCATTCATAAATAAATCAGGCAAAGGTCTCGCTAAACAACATAATCGTTGCCAATAAAGCCGGGGATGGTTAATCCCGTAATGACGACTTTACTTACGATATAGAATTTATAAGTTATCAGTGAGCCCCATAAAATTCTATATCGCAAGAAAACCTACCTTTGAATCGCGGTCGCTCATCCTTGAAAAGGCCACGATAGAAGGTTTTCTTATGAAGCTACTCCCCTTTGGGAACTATTCGGTTGGACATATTATAACATATGAAAAATCGCTTGTATATTCAATTTTTTCCACCCTGATACGATGCTTAGCTGTCTCAAATGTGGGCAGTATTCCTGTTTTTTTGCTATCATGGTGCTATTCTGGTTGAATTTCGCAAAGTGAGGATTCTTCATGAAGAGATGGATCATACCCGCAATTTATACAACAGCACTGACGCTGGCTTTTGCATACCGACAGGAAATCATGGACTGGTTAGGAGGAAATCCCCCACTCTACCTGATGATCCTACTGGCAACCCTGCTTGCCTTATTTCCCATTGCACCCTACAAAGTCATCATCGCTATTCTTGGCTATGCATATGGAACCGTCTGGGCTGCTGCCATTTCGTGGTTCGGAACCACGATAGCGGCCGTCATCCTGTATGTGGCTGTACGGTCCTTGTACCAGGAGCCCGGCAGGCGACTGCTCAGTAAATATGCGGCTGTCAATAGGTTTACAGTCGTGGTCGAACGGCGCCCCTTTCAGTCGATCCTGCTCGCGCGCCTACTGCCCATCATACCGCAAATGGCCGTCAATATTTATGCCGGTGTCGCATCCATACCATTCTGGACGTACACAACCGCTTCAGCCATCGGTAAAATCCCTGCGATTCTCCTGTATGCTTGGCTAGGCAGCGGGTTTGCCGATCATCCGCTCCTCTTTGCGAGTATCGCGGGCGGACTCATGCTAGTTACCGCATTATGTCTGGCCGCTATCCGGTGGTATAAAGGGAGACAGAATTAAATGGAGCATTGTTTTGGTTTCCCTGACCAAAATGATTATAATATAGAGTAAGACTTACATTTAAAATGTTATAACGATGGAGGGATAATAGATGAATAATCGTTCAACCCCAAGTGAATTGGCTACCTTTGCGGGAGGCTGCTTCTGGTGTATGGTCTCTCCTTTTGATGAGCTGCCGGGCATTCTGAAGGTCGTTTCCGGCTATACGGGCGGCCATAAGGAAAATCCGACCTATGAAGAGGTATGCTCTGATACAACGGGTCATTACGAGGCCGTTCAAATCACATATAACCCGGAAGTGTTCCCTTATGAAAAGCTGCTTGAGCTCTTCTGGCAGCAAATCGATCCTACGGATGAGGGCGGACAATTCCATGATCGGGGGACATCTTACCGGACCGCTATTTTTTACCATACGGAGGAGCAGCGCAAGCTTGCCGAACAATCCAAAGAAGAGGTAGCAGCCAGCGGACGATTCGACGGGCCGATCGTAACGCCCATCATACCAGCCAGCACTTTCTATGAAGCTGAAGAATACCATCAGGATTATCACAAGAAAAATCCGAGCCATTACAAACGCTATCGCAAAGGCTCGGGACGCGAGGATTTCATTGAGCAGCATTGGTCGGATTCGGTAGACCCCGCCGAGCTTAAACAGCGCCTGACACCGATCCAATATGAAGTAACCCAGAATAACGCAACCGAACCTCCGTTCCACAATGAGTTCTGGGACCATCACGGAGAAGGCATTTACGTGGACATCGTATCCGGCGAGCCGCTCTTCAGCTCTACGGACAAATATGATGCCGGCTGCGGATGGCCGAGCTTCACCCGTCCGATTCGCGAATACAACATCAAGGAAAAAATGGATCTCACCCATATGATGGTCCGTACCGAGGTAAGGAGCAAAAAAGGAGACTCGCACCTCGGTCATTTATTTGACGACGGTCCTGGACCGAACGGACTTCGTTACTGCATCAATTCCGCGGCACTGCGGTTTGTACCGAAGGAAGAGATGCAAAAGGAAGGTTATGGCGAGTATTTGCAGCTGTTTGAATAAATCGAAGTATCCCAAGTGCATTGTCCTTCAGGGGGCAATGCACTTTTTTTGTGCCATTGAACACGCTTATTCAATTTGGTTACACGGGGTAATATACACTACATACGAATAACAGTTGAACTGGAGGGATCGCAATATGCCTTGGAACAAACATGATTATCCGCCATCCATGAAAAATCTAGAGCCGCGGGTGAGGAATAAAGCCGTGGAAATTGCCAATGCCCTGCTGGAGGAAGACTACGACGAAGGACGTGCCATCGCTATCGCCACCGCCAAGGCACAGGAATGGGATGAGAATCATCCCAAAGACGAGGAGTAACCCAACAACATCATAAATATACGAAAGAAGCTCACCCTGCATGCGGGTGAGCTTCTCTTAGTTGGACCGTATTATGAACGGCCGCTAACAGTTGGCTGCGCTGTCTTCGGAGTAACCGGAGTGCTTGGGGCACGGACCGCCTTCCGAATCGGTTTCTTTTCCGTTTTCTCGGTACCGTACGTCACTGTGATGGTGATCACTTGTCCGGCAATCGATACGGCTAATATAGTATATAAGGTTTCAACCAATGGCATGTAGAATAGCGATAATAGCAGAACTACGGCATCCATTAGGAAAAACACCGTCCCTACCTTAAGCCCGCTCCACTCGCTGAACAGCACGGAGATCACGTCGTCACCGCCTGTCGCCCCGCCATAGCGGAGCACGATACCAGCGCCAAAGCCCGTCAATAAACCGGACAGCAGCGCGGCTGCCAGCAAGTTATGATTCAGATCGATCACGAGCGTGGAATACCGCTCGATCAATGCGTAGAACAACGTGAACATGCTCGCCGCAACAACGGTATTGATAATGAACTTCCGACCTTTGATAAACAAGGCAATCAGCAGAACCGGTATGTCCATGAGGACCATACTTAATGCAGGCGGAATATCAAGCGCATATTTGCCAAGCAGTGCAAGGCCGACAAAGCCGCCTTCAGTTAAATGATTGTGAAAATTAATGTGATAATACGTAAAAGCCATTAAAAACGTTCCGAACAACATCGCCGACATCGTGATAATGGTGTTTTGTCTTTTCCTCATACAGGATCCCTCTTGTCGTAGTAGATTGGTCAGACATAGGCCAATCTCTACATAGAGGCAACCTGGAGGAGTTCATCCTTCGAACCATAGTTCCCATCCTTTCGTGAGAGACCGTCCTTGTCTTCAGACGTCCGACTTCGCTCTACGAAGGAAGCTATGTGTATGAGAGATCATAACGTTTCCAAATCGTCCTTTGGGGATTCGTCCTTCGGGGACACATGGTATCCTGATCCTTTCTCGTTTTAATTAGACTGCTAATATTATTATAACACAGTTGGCATACAAGCTAAACAGCTGGCTAGAATGAACTGGAATATATATATGAAATATGTAAAAAAACCCGCTTTCAGAACTCTCCTCCATAAAAATATCGCTGTTCTGTTCACATATTCGCTAAATCCGATGTGACCAAAATCACAAGGAGCCTTTCTTCCCTTGTCTATACTTAAATCGAACACGAATTCGACTTATGAATCAGGGGGAGTCCACATGTTAAGCCAGCATACGATTGAAGTCGTTAAATCGACCGTTCCTGTTCTTGAAACTCATGGAACGGCAATCACGACTGCATTTTACCAAAAATTATTCCATCATCATCCGGAGCTTCTTAACATATTCAACCATGCGAATCAACGAGAAGGAAAACAGCCCTTTGCCCTTGCCAATGCCGTGTACGCCGCCGCAGCCCATATCGACCGTCTTGAAGCGATCGTGCCGGTTGTTAAGCAGATCGGACACAAGCACCGGGCATTAAACATTTTGCCCGAGCATTATCCAATCGTCGGCGAAACACTGCTCGCCGCCATGAAAGAAGTGCTGGGAGATGCCGCAACACCCGAAATTATCGAGGCCTGGGGCGAAGCTTACGGCGCCATTGCCGATGTCTTCATCGGCATTGAAGCAGATATGTACCAACAAGCCGCGAACGAGACCGGCGGTTGGAGCGGATACCGTAATTTCGTTATTGACCGGAAAGTGGAAGAAAGCTCTGTCATCACTTCCTTTTATCTGGTCCCACAAGATGGCGGTGAGATTTCCGCTTATGAACCCGGTCAATACATTACGCTCCGGGTAAAACCTGAAGGTGAAACCTATTATCATAATCGTCATTACAGTCTCTCGTCCGCACCGGGTCAGCCTTACTACAGAATAACGGTCAAGCGTGAGGATGAGTTAGAAGGAAAACCTGCCGGCATCGTCTCCACTTGGCTGCACCGTCAGGCTGAGGTTGGGACCGTTCTCGAGGTCACGGCTCCGGCCGGTACATTTACCCTGGATACGAACAGTGACCTTCCGCTTGCCTTGATCAGCGGCGGTGTCGGTTTGACCCCGATGGTGGCTATGCTGGAAACCGTGCTGCTGAATCAACCCGGCCGGAAAGTAACCTTTATTCATGCGGCCAAGTGCGGTAGTCAGCATGCGATGAAGTCTCATATCGATGCACTCGCCTCCAAGCATCCGCAGCTAACCTCTTACGTCATTTATGAACAGCCGGAATCCGAGGATCAGTGCCACCAAGCAGGCTATATTGATCTTGATCTCCTTCGCAAAACCGTCGATGCGAAAGCCGACTTCTACTTCTGCGGTCCGGTTCCGTTCATGCGTGCCGTTAACAGTCAACTGAAATCCATGGAGGTACCTTCCGACCGGATTCATTATGAATTCTTTGGCCCGGCAGGTACATTGGAAGATTAATTAACCATACGGAGTCAAGCCTAATCAAAGGGTGCCTATCTTGCATAAAGACAGGCACCCTTTTGGGTTGAACAAGCTTGCTGTCAATGATTATTCAGCGAAGAAGTTCCTATGTATCCTGCCCCGTTTATATCGTTCGCAATTCGGGCTAGATGTGCTTGCCCTGTTCCCGCAGCAGCCGGTTTACCGTTTCTCTTCTCACGCCGATCAGCTGTCCGATCTCTTCCTGAGTAAGATACTCGGTCAAGTGTATTCCCTGTGAATACTCATCCAGCCACTGGATCAGCAGTTCAAGCCGCTCCGCAGGCCCTCCTACCGTCAAGTGATCCAGCCTCATCTGCATGAACCGCACCTTTTCCTGCAGCAATCTGGCGACCTCGAGCGGTTTCTGCGGATCCTCCTCGAGCTGGCGGTACCAAGCTTCAGCCGATATGAGCTCCACTTCGCTCTGGATCAGAGCGATCGCCGTTCCATGTGTCTCCTTCGGGCTGATCAACGAATGATGCGGCACCGTTTCACCAGGATATAAAATATTGAAAAGCACCATATTGCCGTTCGGATGGAGACGGGTCACCTTGAACAATCCGCTCCGGATGTGATATAGATGGTTCCCGCTATCCCCTTGCCTGAACAATATTTCGCCTTTATGAAGAATCATTAATGAATCGCCTCCTGATGAATGCAGTTATGAGGAGTGTAAACGATATGCCACCATGAATCCACTGGGATCAATAAACAATTGCCAATATTTAATGGTTGCACGCCGTATATTGTTGGCATACCATGTGTATGATAGAACATACGTTCTTATGTATTTCATGTCTTAGGATGTGTCTCTTATGATGAAGCCTTCCACGCCTCCTCCGCCTTCACTAGAAGACGAAGCCCTGATCCGAGATTATCTGCTGCATCACTTAATTCAGTCTGTTCTCGAGCGGGATATTCAAATTCTCAAGACCCTTACACTCAAAATGGCTGACCTCTATATCTTAAATCTGCAGCTAATTAAAAAAGAAGATTCGGATCATGCCTGGATCAAGCAGCAGCAGATGAGACGGCGCGGAATTCGGATTCATAGCCAGAGCCGTACAGCCGCGGAAGGGCTGCAGGTTCAGTATTTGTGTCGCGGATATGAATGCAGTCTTCTCTGCGAATGGCACTCCCTGAAGGAAGAGATAAAGGATCGGCTCGTTTCGTATCTTGGCACGGATTTTGCGGCATACTAGCACCAACTACGTACAAGATAGGAGCGCGCATGAAGAATATCTTTCACATATATTCTGCCGATATCCATAGAATCATCCGTAATTGGGCTGCAGGCGTCATCATTACTGGGCTTGCTATTCTTCCTTCTCTGTATGCCTGGTTTAACATTGAGGCCTCATGGGATCCCTACGGCCAGACCTCCGGTATATCTATTGCCGTTGCTAACCTGGATAAAGGCACCATTCTTCACGACCAGCCCATTAACCTGGGTAAAGAAATCGTGGAGTCCCTCCATCAAAATGAGAAGCTGGGGTGGCGGTTTACGGAGGATAGTGAGAACGCCATTCAGGGTGTACGGCACGGTGATGATTATGCCGCCATCATTATTCCGGAGAACTTCTCTGCCCGGATCGGCACCGTGCTGAGCAATGAGCCTGTCAAAGCTCAGATCCTCTATTATACAAACGAGAAAATCAACGCCATTTCTCCCAAAGTGACGGCCAAGGGCGCATCCGGTGTTGTAGAGGAAATCAGCAAAAACTTCATCAAAACCGCCAACGGCACCATCTTCGAGATTTTCAACACACTCGGTATTGAGATCGAGAACCAGCTCCCGGCCATCAATAAAGTACGAAATCTTCTGTTCCGGCTTGAAAAAAGCTTCCCGGAGCTCAATGAAGCGGTGGGCACAGCCGCAAAGGATATTAAGCTGGCCAACCGATTGGTTCAGCAAGCTGGCACCGCTCTGCCTCGCCTTGAAGAAATCGCCACGGACGGCAAGGCTATGGCCGGTGCGCTGGCGGAGTTCGCGAATGAGGCCGCTGGTGCCTCGAAATCGCTGGAGCCTGCTCTGCGTCAGGACTTGGAGGTACTGGCTGCAACCACCGGAGCACTCTCGCAAGTGCTGGACGCTCTAGGACAAGCCGACATCGACCCGAAGGAGCTTGCCAGCCGCCTGAACGCTGCGCAGGAACGCGCCAAGATAGCAGCGCAAGCCGCGACCCGGCTGGGTCAATTGTTCAAGCGACTGGGCTCGATCTCCCCGGCGGCAGCTTCCGGGGCGGCTAAGCTTGAGGATATTGCCGCACGATGGACCTCAGCCCAAACCGTGCTCCAAACCATAGCGCAAGCCGTGGAACGGGGAGAAGAAACACCTGCAGATGCCATCGATAAGCTGAAGAAGCTAAACGATGACATTACGGGACTAACCAACACGGTGTTAAGCCGATACGATACGGAGATCGGTCCAGCGATAAGCAAATCCTTCACCAAGGGCGCAGGCACGGCCAAGCGTGTTCAGCAGGAGCTGACCCAGGCGCTTGCCAGCGTCCCCGACATTCAGCATTTGCTCAAAGATGCCCAGAAAGGGCTCAAGGTAGGCGGCGAAGAAGTACAGCTGGCCCAAAGCCGTCTGCCGGAGGCCGAGCTTCGAATTACACAGCTGGCGAATCGGCTGCGTGAGATGGAAGCTGCAGGGGATATCCAAGAGGTTATCGATTTGCTTCAAAATAATTTCGAGCTCGAAAGCCAGTTTTTTGCCGAGCCTGTTACGCTGGAAGAGAATCGACTCTACCCTATCCCGAACTACGGGTCCGCCATGTCTCCCTTCTTCACGACGTTATCCTTGTGGGTAGGTGCCCTGCTGCTTGTTTCCCTGCTCTCCGTTGAGGTTCATGATGAAGAGAGAAGCTTCCGCAGCATCGAGGTTTACTTCGGACGCTATTTAACCTTTTTGACCATTGCCCTGTTCCAAGCGCTATTCGTTACCCTGGGTGATATCTATCTGCTGGGAACCTATGTGGTGAATCCGGGCTGGTTCATCTTGTTTGCGCTGCTGATTAGCACCATCTTCATGCTGATTGTATATACGCTGGTGTCCGTATTCGGTAATGTCGGAAAAGCGATGGCCATCGTGCTGCTCGTGCTGCAGCTTGCAGGCGCAGGCGGAACGTTTCCGATCCAGATGACACCGCCGTTCTTCCAAGCATTGCATCCGTATCTGCCATTCACCTACGCCATCAGCATGATGAGGGAAGCCGTTGGTGGCATTCTATGGGATATTGTCGTCCGAGATGTCCTGTTCATGCTGATCTTCGCGGCAATTGCGCTGATGATCGGGATTGCACTCAAGAAGCCGATCAACCGGGCCAGCGGCGGTCTCGTCCGCAAAGCGAAAGCCTCGAAGCTCATCCATTAATTTGTACATCGTGCGCACTGCTCCTTGTGCACACGATGCGTTGTTCGGGGCATGCTTGGATGGCTGGTCGGCCATCTTAGCCTCCTTTCGGTCCGTATACTCACACAGAAAGACTGTTTGACTACAACATGAGTCATTTTACGCAAAAGGACACCCCGAGCGGTTCTTGAAGCCATGGGATGTCCTTTCTTTTCGTATACATTCACTTATGTTGGGATTGCTGATGATAAGCTTTCAACTGTTGCAACGTATCCTCTTCCATATCCCCGAGCCGCCAGATCGCAATCTTCGATATACCCGCGTCTTTCGCCGTATCCATCCAGCCGGCAATGGTCATTCCATCCGCATACCATACGGTATGGTCGAAACCTTGGTCGTCCGTATATTCAAAATACAGGGCACCGCTTGACGGATCCCGCTTCGGATTGTCCGAGATGGAATGCGCCAGTTCCACCGCACGCTTTTCCGTTAAAGAGACAACCTTGCCGTTATTAGCCCAGTCAAACCCGCCAACCGACAATGCGATGGCATGGTCTCCCGGAATCCCCTGCAGTTTATCTGCCAGCTTCCTTATCATGGCGTGATCCGCCTTTGGCCCCGGTCCGCTATGCCCTCCGTACAAGTTATATGCCATCAGGACATAATCCGGACCTGCCGGCAACAGCTCAAAGGATGACTGGGATATCCCCGGCTCCAGCACGATTCGAAGAGAGAAACCCTCCGCTTGTAAACGTTCATACAGCTCCTTGTACAGAGTGGAAAGATTCGCCCAATCTTCCTTGCGTACCTTCTCGTAATCCAGTTCCACACCGCTAAAGCCATGCTGGGATACCACAGCCAGAATATGCCCGATATGCAGGCTGCGGCTTTCCGGAGTAGCCACGATCCGGGAGATGAGCTCCGGATCCTTCTGGTCCGCCGTCCCATCGGTATCAAAGCGATCGTTTACGATGGTCAGTACCCGGCGAAGCTGTTTCCCTTTCCGGGAAATCTCCAGAAACTCAGGCAGCCCCTCCCGAAAATCCGAAGTAAAATGGAGTTCATCTTTATGATTGAAGTAAGCTGCAAAAAAATGAATTTCTTCAAGCTCACTACCAAGCTGCTTCAGATCCGTAATGCCCGTCCTCCACTGCCAATCCGTAATCCAGGCAGACAGCTTCACTCCCGTTTGCGGTAACTGAACCTGCAGCGCTTTCTCCTGCTCTTCGGTGCGCAGCCACCAGAAAGAGACAGCAGCACACAAAGCCATCAGTACCAGAGCTCCTGCCCATTTCCTCCTGCGATTCTTCATTCTTGTTCACGTCCTACGCTATCCGAGTTTAAAAAGTCTCCACAGCCCAGTCAACCGCCCGGCTCAAACTTCTCTGCACGCCTGTCAGGACACCGGTCAGTCCGGACGGCTTGTTCGTAAACAGCAGCTTCATATCACCGCTCGCAGGCTCGGATTTAATGGTGACATCTTCAAAAACAGCGTCATAAATATCATCTTTCTCATTCTGCTCATGATATTGCGATTCAAACGCCACGCCCCCTGCACCAATCGAAACATCCACAGACTGCTGATCCAGAATCAACTGTTGATCGACACTCACGGACACGGAATGGCCTTTCACTGATATCTCCAACCCACGGTTGCCAAGTATGTTGACCGGATACTCATTCTCATCATCCCGATCTCCGGACTGCGTCTGCTCCTTGGTATATACCGATGCCTTGTCGAATTGCAGATCCTCTTCCCCCCACTCGACCTCCGGCAAGGAGTAAGTGAACAACTCCTCGGGCGCTTGACCCGCCCTCTTCTGTTCTACCACCACATGATTGTTCTCCAGAAGGAGCCTTAAGTAAGAGCCCTTCGTCCGGTCGTAACGAACATAAATGGACTGCCGTCCTACCACGTTACCAAGCGCTTTAGCCGAGACGATTACGTCGGTCTCCTCGCTGCCCTTCAAATAAACGGTCCCTGCCTGGGACGGGGGCGATGTGACTACGAAACGGTTATCCGCAAATTCAGCCGCTCCGCCAAGCAGCTCCCACTTGTCAGCCTGCTGCTTGTCCCCTCGCACAAACTGCATAGGTTGTCCTTGGTCTTTGTGCAGCTTCATCAACAGGTGATTGGTGGACCAGTAAGGAGCAGGCTGGACCCGAGTCAGATTATAAAGATCGCTATCCTTCGCATTGAAGGCCATTCCTTCCCGGTTGAAATTCATCCCGAACAACTGCGTAATCTGCTTGGTGTTGGCATCGGCTACAAGCTGATTCATGCCACCACCAAGGGCATTGGCGTGCATGATCATATACGTGCCTGGAACGTAACCAAGCGATTCCGTGTAGACTTTATTCATCGCCTCATAGTCGGCTTGGATCCGTTCTTCCATTTCCGCGCGGTTCTCGAGCGGAATCATATTCTCGTCGCGAATGAAATCCATCAAATAGTGGTTGTAATACTCCACGTTGGATTTGCTGGTCAGTTCACTTTCGTCCTTAACGCCGATATAACGGCCTTCATGATCAAAAATATTAATATAAGTCAGCCGGTTGCCGTTGGTCCCAAGCTCCCAATAACCGGTGCGGGTCATCTTCAGCATATCCTTCGGCTGCAGAAATTTCCGTTCACTGTTGCCCATTTTGTTAGCATAGGACAGGAAAGTGGCCTTATAATTGTATTTCTCTAGCAGCGGCTGCGCAAACAGTGCGGAGTCATTCCGTCCGTCTTCAAAGGACAGGTACAGCGCTTTATCCGGCAGCTTCTTGCCATTACGATAATAATCCATAATATCTTGCTGCGAAATCGTAGTGTAGCCCTGTTCATATAAAGCCCTCAGTTGGGCGTCCAGCTGGCTCTTGGATACGAGCTTGGATGTCCCGGTGCGACCGACTCCAAAATAGGATAGCGCAATAAAGCCCTGATCCTGACGCCAAGCTGATTTGTCCGGCTCCTTATAGGTGCGAAAATCGAAAATTGCATTCGCCAGCAGGACGACAACTACGGCCAATACAACAACCTGTGCCGTAACTTTGATGATTTTGCGGCGATTTTTTCGCTGAACATTGAGGGCTGCATTTCGTTTTTTACCCATTTGTCATCCTCACTTCAACCGCTTTGACACGATCAGAACGGTAATCCGAATTTTTTGCCTTTGCGCTTGCGAGCTTCCTTTTTCTCTCTCGCTTCAATATCTTGCGGCGTTTCCCGGGTCCCCCATGTCGACTTCCAGAAGGTAAACCAGGCCACCGGCATCTGCCATAACAGGACAAATTCATAGAACAGACAGAACACGAAGCCGAACACCCAGAGCCTGCTCTTGCGAAACAGCAGGTGGGCAAGACTCATCAGCAGCGCCATCAGCAGCAAGCCCATCAGGAAAGTCCCTGGGAAAATGCCATGAACGATCGGCACGTACATCAAATTATAGGCAACCACGACAGGCGCGGCAATCGGCACGATCAGGCCTATGTAGAAAAACAATGCCATAAACGGCTCTTTGCGCCAAATAAAACTTCCGGCCCGGAGCGACTCGCGCAGCCAGGAGCGCTTCCAGCGCATCTGCTGCTTCAGGAACACCTTCATCTGTGAAGGGACAATTGTCGAGCATATGGCGGAATCCTGGTAACCGGTACGATGTGTTTTCAAAATAAAGTTTGTCATGCTTCGGTCATCCCCGAAGGTGGCGGGTCTGCCCAAAAACTTCTGGTTCAGCCAGGCGTCCGCATGCTGCATGATGAGCTCTTTCCGATAGCAGGATAACGGGCCCGACAGGCAGGTCACGCTGTCAAACCAAGACTCTGCCGCTTTCATGATCCGGAATGCAATATAATAACGGACCGTCTGCAGCTTCGTCATGTTATTGGTATATTTATTCTCGACGTCCGTTCGGCCGGCAACGCCGCCCATCTTAGGGTCCTGAAAAGGCTGAACGAGGTGGCGAATCGCCATCGGGTCCAGAAAGCTGTCGGAATCCACGAAGACCACCAAATCATGCTTCGCCATCTCCACACCTTTGACAAGCGCGACCCGCTTGCCCGCATTCTCCGGCAGCACCGTATAGGACAAGCGTTCGCGGGTAGCGTAACGCTCCGCCTCGGAGTGAATCACTTCAATCATATCCTTGATCTGCTGTACCGATTGGTCTGTCGATCGGTCATCAACGACAATGACCTCCAGCTTATCTACCGGATAGTCCTGATTAATACAGCTGAGAATCGTACGTTTGATCCAATCCGCTTCATTGAAGCAGGGGATGATAATCGAAACCCCCGGTGTATAATCCGGATTGATCGGCACATCGCGATATAACGCCCCGAACAGGTAGCGTGTCAGCAGAAACAGAGCTGCGATTAAGCTGTACAAATACAGCACCATGTTGTATTTGAAATAAATAATGCTCTCGGCCCGCATCAGTATGATGAAGAGCACCGCCATGAACATCAAGGCGCTGGCAGAATACACGGAATAGCCCCACCGTTTGCGCTGAAAATATTCCGTCAACGGCTTCTCAAATTCTAAGGCCAGCATATGCTCTTCACCGGATTCTGCCGAATTCGTGGCCCGACGAACGACGCTTGCATCCATCCTTACGGCCGATTCGAAACCCTCGGGCATGGAGCCCGGCGGGATACGGAATCGGACCTTCACTGTGTCACCCACTTCAAGGTCAGAAGCGTCGTCCGGCAGCCTGAGCAGCAGGCCGGTGGCCGAAATATCGGCAGCCTGTCCCTTAATTCCTGCTTTTTTCTTTTTCCCCTTGGGAACGATCCATACTTCGAATTCCGCTTCATAACGCAAGCTGAGCATACGCAGCTTATTTAAATATTCAGAGGACACATCATCCCCAGGCTGCTGTGCTCGGTTGCCTCTTCGGTCCGCGTTCAAACGGATCTGCTCCGGATCGGGTACATAGGAAAGAGTACGTCTATCTGTACGCGGAACCGCAAGAACTTCCTTGGTAATCTTCGGTTGCTTTCTTTTTATAATCCTCATTGCTTTCTCCCATCGTTATCTACAAACTCCAATAATGAAAGCCATTCGCTTCATATTCGGTTTTTGGATAAGCTCCCTTCACGTCGATCAGAAGCTTCGCCTCTGCAGAGCTAAACATGTCCTTGAATTCGGCAACCCCAAGCTGCTTGAACTCCCGGTGAGCAACAGCGACCACCGCAATCTGGATGTCTCTCAGTTCACTCATGTCCGACAGCTCAATACCATATTCCTCATATGCCTGATGTCGGTCCACGTGCGGGTCCGCCACCATCGGCTGGATTCCGTAGTCCTGCAGCTCCGTGATAATATCGATTACTTTGGAGTTGCGGATATCCCGGCAGTCTTCCTTAAAGGCCAGACCCATTACCGCCACCTTCGCCCGCATCAGATCAATACCTTGGCGAACCGCGAGTTTAATGACATGCTGGGCGATGTATTTCCCCATTCCGTCATTGATATGCCGACCGGCCAAAATAATCTTGGAATGATATCCCGTATCCTCGGCCTTATACGTCAGATAATAAGGATCAATTCCGATGCAATGCCCGCCAACGAGCCCCGGCCGGAACGGGAGGAAATTCCACTTCGTCTCCGCCGCCCGCAGCACGGCATTCGTATCGATATCCATCTGATTGAACAGCATGGAGAGCTCGTTCATGAAGGCGATATTGATATCGCGCTGGGCATTCTCGATAACCTTGGCCGCTTCCGCCACCCGGATGCTTTCCGCCCGGTGGACGCCCGCATCAATGATCAGCTCATATAGGCTGGCAACCGTCTCCAGCGCCTTCGGGTCATTGCCGGACACAATTTTCACGATGGTCTCGAGCCTGTGCACCTGGTCTCCGGGATTGATTCGTTCCGGGGAATACCCCACCTTGAAATCCTCGCCCAGGCGCAGGCCGGACTCCTCTTCAAGAATCGGAATGCACACTTCCTCCGTAACGCCCGGATAAACCGTTGACTCATACACTACAACCGCTCCCCGGGTCAAGGCGCGGCCGACCAAACGGCTGGCATTGCGCACGAATTTCAGGTCCGGGACATTTCCGCTTTTTACGGGCGTCGGAACGGCGACAATAAAGCAGCGAGCTTCTTTGAGCTTGTCCGGATCCGAGGTGAAGGCAGCCGTGCAGTTCGCAAGCGAAGTATCCCCGATCTCACCGGTAGTATCGAATCCGCTGCGATACTGCTGCACCTTGGCCTCGCTCAGATCGAAACCGATGACATCCAGCTTTCTTGAGAATGCGACCGCCAGCGGCAGGCCCACATATCCAAGACCGACGACCGCCAATTTGTCCACGCGATCCAACATATTTACATATAAATCCATCTTATTCCATCTCCATTGCGGCTTTGTCCTGCAGCTGCATCATGTCCGCCATTTTTACAAACGTATATCCTTTATTCTTCAGCCCTTCCAGTACACTTGGCAGAGCTTCAATGGTATGAATGTCATCCAGCATATGCAGCAAAATGACGCTTCCCCGTTGTGTCTTTGTCATTACCCCGTTCACAATATCGTCGGCACTATTGGAAACATCCCAATCCAGCGTCGTCACATCATACATCGCAATGACCGGGTAACCGGTAGCCGCCAGCGCTTTGGCCCGTTCATCATCAACCACACCGGTCGGCGGACGAAACAGCATGACAGGCTGCTGCTGTATGGCCTCCGTAATGACCTGGTGGGCCTTGACGACATCCTTCTGCAGCTCTTCGGGCGTTAGCGATGTCACGACGGGATGACTGTAGGAATGATTAGCCACATCATGTCCGCCTTCCACCATCGCCCGCGCCAAATTCGGGTTGCTTTCCACTCCTTTGGCCCGCAGGAAGAAGGTGGCTTTCACGTCATGCTCCGCCAAAATATCAAGGATGCGGGTAACCGTTTTATCACTACCGAAATCATCAAACGTCAGGGCAATTTCTTTTTTGTTGGTATTGACTTTATAAACCAGTTCATATTTCGCCTGTTCATAATCCGGGTTCATTCTCGCAGCGTCGTATCCCGGAATTAACTCGAGCGGTTTTCGCTCGCCGCCATTTCGCACCAGCTCATCCAGCGTGACCAATCGATATCCGATATCGTCCACTGCCTGGGCGATGTATTTAATAGAAGATATCACTTCGGGATTGACGTCGGTATTCATGGAAATAATGCCGCCTCTGGAGATGAACCTGGTCACATACTCTCCAATCTCTTCAGCACTCTGCATGTTGCGGTCCTTAGGATTGATGTTATAACTTACAACAGCCTTCATCCCGAGATGCGCGGCTGCCAGTGGCACTTCTTCCGGATAATCGCCGGAGCGTGTCCGAACATAGCGGGGCTGGGCGCCCGTTTCCCGCTCAATGACATCGTTCGCAAGCTTGATCTCCTTATAGATCTGATCGTAATCAAGCTGATTCATATCGAGCTGATTGAGCGTATTGTTCTCAATTTCATGACCTCTGGACAAAATGGCATCCGCGATGTCCGGTTCCTCCGCCACTCGGATGCCCGGAAGAAAGAAGGTCGCCTTGATTCCGTACGCATCCAGCTCATCGATCAGGGCCATCATGGTCGCTTTATCGCCCATGCCGTTAAAGGTAAGCGCTAATTCTTTCTTGGCCGTATAAACAAACGGGATTTCCCTACTCTTCTCTCCCGTATACCGTTCCACTTTTTGAACAGCCGCTGTCGAACCGCCCGCTTCATCGCCGGGAGCTTGCTTACCTCCAAAAAGACCGCAACCACCCAATAACGCCAGGGTTAACAACAGTCCGGTCATTCTCGTAAGTATGTATAACTTTCGGGTTTTACTAGAATCTCTTTTCATCTGGATACTCCTTTTAAATTTCAAACAGGGTTTTTCTTAAAGCCCTTCCTGAATAAACCAATAGAATATATCACCAACGTATCATAATTGCTATAACTTTTTTGAAAAATTCATGAATTTTCATCATTTTCATATCTTTGAATTACAATAACGAACCCCGGTTGTCCAGCTTATGTAATCCGTTGTCCCATGTTTTTTCAAAACCGACTCCTACCCCTTGCCGCTTGATGATTCACATTATAGAATTCAGTTCTATACAATTTCTAAACAATTTCCGTTTCAAACTTGGGCCTCCCCCCCTGTCAGACAAAAAAAATACCTTCGAAAGTCTATAAAGACCTTCGAAGGTATGTTGAATAGTGAATGATTCATGTTGTTCATGCTGTTACCATTTAACCTGGAAATCGTAATGGAATCTCATGCAAATCAAGGCTCTTCCCCAGCCATCGCGGTTCGTTTATGAACCCAAGCTTGGTAGTGATGGACGGCCATTCCCGCAAAGGAGGAATGGTCGCTGCCAAGTTTGGCGGCACGCAGGGCTTCGTCCTCCATCTCCTGTTCGCTCTTGGCAAAGAAGGTCAGATGCTCGCCTTCCTCCGTATCCCCGAGCTCCATGCCGATCCAGACGGACTTGCCGAGTTCATCCGCCTGCTCCAGCTCTTCCTTGGACAACTCATACATCTGCTCCCCGCTGTCCCGGTACGCCATAACGGCAATCGCGTCCGTGTTCTGGATCATCCAGCGGCTGAAGGAGTCGGCACCCGCGCTGCGCGGTCCAGGTACCTTGTCCAGCCAGAATGGAACGGCCGCACTGAAAGAGAGCCCCTGACGCTTCGCCTCCTGCACCCAAACCTCCATGTTCGCGCTCCATTCTTCCACCACCTGTGCCTGTTCGCGGCCCCATCTCCGGAGCACATAAGGCTCGACATCGAACTGCACGCCCTCGAATTTCTCCTCAGGCGCAGCCGTACGATTGTACGCTTCCAGCCAGGTCAGCAGCTCCATCCCTTTTCGCCGGCCTTCTTCATAAGCCCAATCCGGCTGACCGTTCAAGGCGTGAACACTGATGCCCTGCTGATGTGCTGCGGCCACAAAATGGCGGTACTCCTCGTCCGTCACCTCTTGTTGAATCTGCAAAAAGATCGTTGTAATGCCTTCCCTGCCGCTAAAGGCTACAATCTCCTCCGTTTCACTTCGGATCAGACTTGCATCCCACAGCCATGTAGCCTTGTTCTGATTCACCTTGCCTGACGGGAGAAGAAAAAGGATCAGCAGCAAAAGACAGATGCCGGCAACCAGGATGATCCACTTCGCTTTTGCATGTATAGGCCTCATTCTTCTCGTCCATTTCATTAGATCAAGACAGCCTCACCCGGCTCAGCTACATGCTGAACAGAATGGCCGATCTTGTAAATATGAGGTTCGGCGAACGCTTTAAATGCATTTCGCGTATCTAAGATCGGCACACCGGTCGAAGCGATTGAATGATAATCCAGATTGCTGTGGTTTGTGATGAGGACGATGCAATCGTAACCGCTGAATTTCGCAAGATCATACTCCACGCTGTGAATCGTTCCACCTTGCTTATCCACAAAACTGTGGGCATACGGATCGTAATAATCCACATAGGCACCATTTTCCTTGAACTGTTCATATACTTCAAGACCCGGAGATTCACGCAAATCGCTGATATCCGGTTTGTAAGCCATGCCTAACAGCAGGATATTGGAGCGCTTGATCGATTTGGCATATTCATTCAGAATCGTAGCCGCCTTGTTGATCACGTAGTAAGGCATATTATCGTTGGTGGACTGTGCCAGCTCAATGAATTTGCTATAGAAGCGAAAGCCCTTGGCCTTCCAGGACAGATACATGGGATCCAGCGGGATGCAATGGCCGCCGATGCCCGGTCCCGGATAGAACGGCATGAATCCGAACGGCTTGGTTGCCGCTGCATTGATCACTTCCCATACATCAATGCCCATGCGGTCACACATCATGGCCATCTCGTTGACAAAGGCAATATTCACGCTGCGGAACGTATTCTCCAGCAGCTTGGACATTTCCGCCACCTTCGGGTTGCTGACGGGTACCACCGTCTCCACGTATTGCTTGTACAACGCTTCGCCCAGCTTTAGGCAGGCTTCCGTCGTTCCGCCGATGACCTTCGGCGTATTCCGTGTATTGAACCGGCTGTTGGAGGGATCGACCCGTTCCGGCGAGAAGCACAGATAAAAGTTTTGGCCAACCTTATAACCGAGCTTCTCAATCGGCTGTTGAATCAGTTCCTCCGTGGTTCCCGGATAAGTCGTGCTTTCCAGCGTAATTAACAGATTAGGCTTCATAAAGCGCTTGAGCTGATCGACTACCATTGTAATGTAGGAAGTATCCGGGTCCTGATTCTCACTGAGCGGCGTTGGCACGCAGATGCTGACCGCGTCAATCACAGCAATCATGCTGTAATCCGTTGTCGGCTTAAAGCGTCCGGTTTCCATGCATGCCGCAAGCTCTTCGGACGAGATGTCCGTAATATAGGACTCGCCGCGGTAAATTCGGTCAATTTTGTCAGAATCCAGATCGATACCGATGACCGTGAATCCCTGTTTTACCATTTCTACAGCCAGCGGCAATCCTACATATCCCAGTCCCACAACACCCAGAACGGCTTTCTTATTCTCAATGGCACTCAATAAAGTTTCATATTCCTCATTCACAAGTATTCAACCTCCATCGGATGTATAGTCTATTTGTCTATTTCTTTTGCCCATTCGCCAAAAGACAGACCTCGTTTTGTTGAACTCTCTCCTTGCGATTAAAGAACCTCTCAGCTCAAGTAATCACGTATCATTCATCAATTCTGATCAAACTAAAAGCGTTAATAACGATGTGTTTAATGAAGGCAGCGGCGGATGCGGGCATCCAGCTCCACCGGCGAGAACGGTTTGGTTACATAATCATCCACCCCGTTTTGGAAGCATTGGCTGATCGTTTGCTCCACACGTTTTTCGGTTAATACCACAATTTTCGGCGGTTCCTTCACATCCAGCTGCTGGATATGATGAATGAAAGGCAGTCCATCGATGCCATGCAGATTGAGCTCGGTCAGCACAAGATCCGGCTCCCATTTCGGGATAAGATCCAGTGCCTCCAGACCATCTACCGCTTCAAGTGTTTCATAACCTTGCATGGTCA
The DNA here is from genome assembly GCF_052115765.1 of Paenibacillus sp. 2KB_20. Lineage (NCBI taxonomy): Bacteria > Bacillati > Bacillota > Bacilli > Caryophanales > Paenibacillaceae > Paenibacillus > Paenibacillus sp. 2KB_20. Next base: position 241,958 of record NZ_JBFRHH010000003.1, read on the forward strand.
AGCGGATCTGTAAGAACTCCCTCACCGTGGCATCTTGATCCACGATGAGAATGCGGTTTTGACCGCTGTCTACTTCCTCCTGCGTAAATATATGAATATCCGAAGAGGTGCTGAGCTTGGCCGCTTCCGCCATCTGCTTCAGCGTCAACGCTGACGGCGCTTCGGTAAGCGCTGCAAGCGTAATACGCGGATCTGCTTGCTCCAAACGGCCTTGCAGATGCTGCTTCAGGAGCAGCGCCTGATAATGGGCGGCATCCAGCGAATATCCAGGCAAGGTGACAGCCAATACACCGGTATTGGTGTCTTGCAGTACCTCACCATTCACGCCGGACAACTGGTCCACAAAGTTTTGAACCTCCGCCAGCCCAGCCTCCGTCTCGGACGGATTGCCTGCACAGTACAGAAACAGCAATGCTGTCCCATGGCTATGGTTTCTCACTTCCTCCTCCAGGCGGCCGTAAAAATCAAAGGCCTGCACGCGTTGCAATGTTGCGGATTGAGACATAACTGTAGGTCCCACCTCTCTTTATATTTTGATGCTGTTACATATGAACCGGGCCTTGAAGTCAGGCAGCCTTGTTCTTATCTTTCCAGCTCTGCCGGGTCATGGTACCCCATGAATTGTTGTTTTGCAGATATTGAATATGCCCCTGCACTCTCCACAGCACACCTAACTGGTGGTAACCCACGAATTTGAGTGCCGAGAAGAGGAGCATCTTCACCAGATCGGACAATTTGGTATACCGGCGGAAGGCCATCTCCTCCAGGATGAGAGCGCCCACGCTGAGCAGGTACCCACTTAAAAAATTGACGAGTCCAAACACGACCAGCACATGCCAATTTGTCATATCCAGCAAAACATATCCAAGCAGAGCCAGAAGGCCCGTAATTCTGAAATAAGGGTTTAGCGCTTCAAAAATAACGTTGTAGGGCATCGTCAACAAGCCCATGACTTTATATTTCGGATTGAACACCATATCGCGGTTCTCGATCATGTTCTTCAAGTTTCCCCGTCCCCAGCGCTTGCGCTGATTGGACAAAATATTGTAGCTGTCCGGCGCTTGCGTCCAGCACACCGCTTCCGGGCAAAAGGAAACTCGATATTTGATTTTATTTTCCAGCATATAGCGGTGCAGCTTGATAATGATGTTCATATCTTCCCCGGGGTAACCTCCCCGATAGCCGCCCACCGCAATGACATAATCTTTGCGGAACAAGCCGAAGGCTCCCGACACGATGATAAGTCCGTTGAAATGACTCCACCCGATTCGTCCTCCCAGGAAAGCTTTCATATATTCGATTGATTGGAACATCGGCCATATCCGGCGAGGCAAGGATACGTCCTTAACCTCTCCATTCTCAATCACGCAGCCATTGGCGATTCGAACATCTCCGCCGATGGCCACCGTTTCCTCGGGATTCTCCATATACATGCGGGCCATCCGAATCAGCGCATCCTTCTCCAGCAATGAATCGGCATCGATGGAAGAAATCAGCGGATAACGGGACAGGTTAATGCCCGCGTTCAATGAATCCGCCTTACCGCCGTTCTCTTTGTCAATGAGGTAAAGCTGCGGGTACTGCGGATTATAATAAATGCCGCGAACCTTGTTCGTATTGATATTGCCGCGGACCTCCGGATTGGGCAGCAGTGTCAAACCGTACTCCTCAATCAGCACCTTCAGCGTCTCGTCGGAGGACCCGTCATTAATGACGATGACCTCGTAGGTTGGATAGTTCAGCGTCATCAGACAGCGGACATTCTCCGCAATGGTCAGCTCTTCGTTATAGGCCGGAACCAGCAAAGATACCGATGGAACCAGTTCCGAACCCGAGAGCGTATTGTATTTGGAATACGTCGCGCGTCTGAAAATATCTTTAATATTTCTGAAAGAAAACATCAGAATTACAAAATAAAGCGCGCTAACGATCATGACGTAATATATCGCCACCATACCGTAAGTGAGCAGGATATCTCTAAGCAGTGTAATCTCCTCCTACTCCTGCAACTGTGCCGATCCGTTTGTTCGTTTGAACACCGAAATAACGATCGTACACCAGTTTCTTTTTATTAAAGGCCACCATTTGCTCAACTTGCTCGTATTCGCCTTCGTTTGACATGATCCGTTCGATCCGGTACAAGGCCGTTTCCCTGGCCGGACCTTCTCCTGTCAATGCGGCTTGGCACAAAGTCTCGAAGCCTTGTTCTCCCAACATGGCCAGGCTCTCCGCGCTGTTGTTGCGCACATGCCAATTCTCGTCCTTCAAGGCGGAAGCCAGAATCGGAATGCTGCCTGCGGCATGAAGCCGTCCCAACGCTTTTGCCGCTGCTGCGCGTACTTCCCACTCATGATCATTCATGAGCTCCGCAATGGTATCATCCTTCAGGGCCGGGTAGGAGCCAAGATACAGCTTGACCGCCTCCGCACGCACGTCCTTTTCCTCGGATCCAACCAATCGATCGAGTGCCGGCACGACAGCCGGAATGGCCTGCCCCCACATGGCTACAAGCGAAACCTTGACCAGTCCAGGATCGGGATCATCCAAGAGCTTGCGCATAAGGCTGGCCGAATCCAGCCGGGTTTCAAGCAAAATATCGGCAGCCATATGATGAATGGCTTTATCGTAGGACAGCAGCTTGGACAACATTTCCCGAATCTGCTGTGACTGAACTGCGCTTTTGGCAATCGCCCGTGCAATGATGATGGTCATCGGACCATATTTCGTACGGTTCATCAGATGCTGAAGCTGCGGCACAGCCTCTTCCGCACGCATCCCCCCAAGGCGGTAGACCGCTTCAATACGGCGGTCTTTCCGCAGGCTGGATAATGCCCGAATCTCCTCTTCCACAAATCCGGCTTCCCGGCATAAGCGCAGGAGCTTCTCTCTGGCGTCCCCTTTGAATTGCTCGATCCACTCGATGAACTTGGCTTGAATGACTCGGCGCTCTGCCGATGTCAATTTGCCCGGAGGAAGCTCCAGCGTCGTATCGTCATGCAGATGACTCTGCACATACACAAAATAATCATGATGTTTTTCTGTTAAGCGTTCCGTTTCTCTTTGTATGGCATTGTGCTTGATCTTCATTTGGAACAACAGGATAATGCCGGCTGCAATAAGGCCGAGACATACATAGGCGAAGACGTATGCCATTTCTAAATTTGAAAACATATCCGATGGCTCCTCCTTTTATTTAGCATCTGGTTCCCGCTCCGTTTCAGGCAGACGGGTGAATATGTCCTGCATATCATAATAGCTTTGTTTTAATCGTTCACTGTACTTGGTTGCTTCCCACAGCTCCCAAGTATAGGGTTCGATCTCCTCCAGGTTGATGGATTCCGCCGATCCTGACGCTGAATCCCCGTTGTTCTTAGATCGCTGTGCGATCCACGGAGCCAGCCGGATACCTTCCGCTGTGATCGTGCTGAATGTACGCTTGTCTTGAAGCGGACTGTAATCCAGCACCTGCAGCGAACTCGGATCCCCGAATCCGAGCAGCATCCAAGGGATTCTCATCTCAACGAATCTGTCTTGATACTGCCAGGCTGTAAGAGAATTAAAATCCGGAGATTGCGGATCACTGGTCCCCCGTTTCAGCATCCCCACTCTCTCATCCACAAACGGATGGGAGAAGCGGGTATCCGGCGGATTCATCAGCAGGCTGATGGCCAGCTTCCAGGAATGAAACGAACCTCCAGGCACTACAGGATCATCCTTGGTCCCCTTGGCTTCCTCACCTGGCAGCATCCAATATCCCTCCTTACCGTACAACCGGCTGTGGAAATCGTATGATGGTGCTATGGTGACCTGGGACTCATCCTCTTGGCCTAACTGAATTAAAGTTTCCAAAGCCCCGCCTTTGAGCGTTCGTCCAGCTAGCTCTTTCTTGGGAATGTCGCCGCCAGGGATCGTGTCTGCACCGATAAAGAGCTTGGAACGTTCGGGATCAAATGCTTCTTCCAGTTCCATTCCGATATACAGATAGGCCTCATCATGCGTCAGCTTCATGCTCTTGACGCCCGGAGCTGTTCCGGACCAGGTCTTGACTTCCCCTTCGGGGACCTTATCCCAATCGCTGAGATCTCCGTCGATCGTGATCTGCTCTGCCTTGCCCGGCTGCATGGCAAGAACGCCGAACATCTTCTCATTCGTCAGCACATTCAACCAGAATGCCCGGCGGTCTGCCGGTATTTCAAAAGGCATCGTATTCCATGTCTTCTTGAACCATTCGTCCTGCCACATGAACAAGATGGCCCCGGAATAACCTTCGTCGTAGATATCCTGGGTCAGCGAGATGTTGACCGAGCCTTGCTCAGCTTCGTCGTGTCCCCCTTGATCCTTACCTCCAGGACCATGGTGTGAAATACCGATGGATGACGGTACGCCGTATTCGGTGACCATAATCGGCATATCCTCGAACGCCGCCTTCAATTTTCGCAAGTAGGCTTTGTACGTGTTGTATCCCCCATCCCCATCGGGAATGGTCTGTAATGTTTTGTCCGTACGGAAAAAATCCGGATAGTACGGATACACATGGTATGCGGCAAAATATCCTGCATCCCAGTTCACCGGTTCTACATGCCTCGCATCGACAGACACCAGGTCTTCCTCAAACAGCGGTTCCCCCGGATGCTCAAGCACATCGGTTGTGACCCAATTGGTAAATGTCATCGGATGCTGCCACCCATACTTCTGCTCCTCGGCAGCTGTATAGTCCAATAAAGATGCCAGCCAATTCTCGAAGGGACTTGCGTCCTTCGTCCCCGAGAAATAGGACCCCTCATACTGAGGAACATCCTTATGTACCGTGTTGGTGTTATCGACCATGGCAGGGTCCCATTCGGTTCCCACATGCCAGGCCATTAGGTACTTGCCTGCATTGACCTTATATTTGCCACTCGACTGTCCATGCTTCGGCTCAACGTTGATATCACCGTAGACAGCAGCAACAGCCTTCGATATCTCCGCTTTGAACGTCTGGATGATTTCTTCGTCATACGCATCCTTACGCTCGATTAGCTGCTCCTCCGGTGACCAAATGCCCTGCATGAAGTACAAGGGGTCATCGCCTTTATCCCGGTTATATTTCACCAATGCAGAATAAAAGACCGGATTATGCACGGTGTAGACCCTGATTACATTCGCTCCCATGTCATCAATCTGTTTAAACCAGCGAAGGTAATCCTCCTCCGTTGCCGGAAGCTCACCGGGATAATGTCCAGGTACGGTTGCCCCAAGATTCACGCCTTTGGCAAAAACCTCTTTCCAAACTTCGTCATCCTCATATTCCAGAAAGGAGGTTCCCTCTGTTTTGAATTTCATTTTCACGCCGTCCGCATCCGCATACGTTTTTAATGACGGCCGTAGATATCCTTGAATTACAGCAGCACCGCAGAGAAGCACTATTGTGCAAAGTGCTGCGATCACCCACCATTTTCGCCTGCTCATCGTCTTCGTTGCTCACCTGCCCTTTCTATGACATGCTTGTTGCTGCACCGACATATGACGACTGAGCCATACTCGTCATTGTATAGCCGATGCGTTCCCGATACCATATTCCTTCTTTACCAACTTTTCCAATATCGATAGTAGTCAAAAAGAAGTAAAACAAACCTCTTCCACATTTTTCCCCCGATAAAGCGTTCCGCTGCCTCCTCGTCCCTGTCATTTGACAACTTCACAGCCTGATGTTAGTTGTGTGCAGTGAAAGCATCGCAGCCCGATAAGGCTGGAACCGCACGACTTCAGTCCATCAGAGGAACGCAGCGAGATGACGAAGATTTTCAGAAAATTTTCGTGAATCATAAGGTTAAACGCAGAAAAATTGCTAAAGTTCCGGTCATTTTTACATCATTATCCATAGTTATTACAAATTTGATACCAAAGTCGTATAAAAAAACGGCTGAGAACCGCATTCTGTAAAGGTTTGGCAATATTAACCTTTTATACAAAATAAGAATAGAGTCCTGTACCGGGATTGTGTAATATTCTATAGATTTGACACCCGGGATCAAGTGGTAAGTATCTCCTATTTTTTATGATTTCGGTTTGGATTTCCTCGCATCGTGGTACATAAATTAGTTTGGGAAATCTCAGATCCGCGGCCAAACAACATAAATTAGACCCGGTCCCTTGTAGATCCGAGTCTGTTGTTGACGATATAAGATTGAAGATATTACCATGATTACCGTTTATTCATCAAAGAAAAAACTGCCTTCACCACCAAAATGTCGGATATCTTCGCTCCTTTACCGCATTATTGACGAGCAGAGCCACAACCACGATCATGACCGAGCCGGCAAGCACCGGCGTAAATAAGAATGACCAGCCGCTGCCAGCCATAATGACAACCAAGGGATCTGCACCAGCCGGAGGGTGGGTCGTCTTGGTTATGCCCATCAAGCTGATCGCCGCTCCCACACCAATGGCCATAGCCCAGATTCCGTCCCCCAGAACCTCAAGCGTTACAAGTCCCGTGAAAGTGGAAATCAGATGCCCTCCAATGAGGTTCCTTGGCTGTGATAGCGGCGCATCCCAAACCGCAAACGCAAGCACACAGCTCGCACCAAAAGGTGCCATGATCCAAATACTCTCTGCAAGCGACGTCAGAAGAGCTAATAACCCGATGGAAATAGCGCCGCCGATAAAACCAATGGCAATATTCATGGGACGGACGGTCAACGGACTTCTAGCCCCACCTTTCATTTTTTGTACATATGCTGCTACCTGATACTTCATCGTAACCCTCCAATATTCATAATTAACTAGTTATTTAGTTATATATAAGATAATGACTTACAGCCATATATGTCAATACTTTTCTTGATAATTAACGAATAATTATGTATAGTTAAATTACTATTTGACTAGGAAATGAGGTTTTGTTATGCCGCATAAACTCATGCTTCGAGTCGACCCACACGCCACCCTTAATGTCAGCACACAGGTCAAAGAGCAATTAAAGTGGTTGATTGGGATTGGACAGATCGAACCCTTCGATATGCTGCCTCCGGCCGGTGCGCTGGCGGATCTGCTGGGGCTGAACCGCAATACCGTAAATCTGGTCTACAACCAGTTGAAGGATGAGGGGATCGTCTCGATGCATAAGGGAAAAGGCACGCAGGTATTGAACAATGCACAGGTAGAAGAGCTCAGAACTCGCAGAAAGCTAATGCATGAGCTGGTAAAGCGAACGACGGAGGAGCTTAGCTCTGTTAACATCCCGGCGAGCGAATTTTTTGCCGCATCCCTCGCCTATACGCTGCTGCAGGAGCCTGTCCTGAACACGAAACAGCGGATTTTGTTCATCGAATGTAAGGAACATGATTATCCTTTTTATCAGAAAGCCATTGAGCAAATGACGGGTACCGAAGTGAAAACGGTATTTCTGGAGGATCTGTTGACGGGGAAGGAAGCCTTATTCGAGGCACTGGAGTACTCAAACCTCATAATCACTACATTAAACCACGATAACGAAGTAAAGGCCCTATGCAGCAAATACGACAAAAAAGTATCCGTCATTGGCGCGAATGCGGAAACGTCGGTCCTACTTGATATTGCCCGGCTTACACCAGGAAGTAATATCAGCTTTGTCTGCTTGGGTAAGGCAGGTGCACAGTGGATGGCCAGCCGCATGGAAGAAGCCGGTATTGAAGGGGTCTACGCCAGCTTGGCTGGACTGGATAATCGGGAGGACCTACTGCAACGGATCGAGGAATCTGATCTGGTCTATGCATCTGCCGCCGCATATGAAGAGGTTCTAGCCTTATCGCCCGGGAAAGTGAAAATGTTTCCTATGACGCTGGAGAAAAGCAGCCAAAGCATGCTAAGAGAGATGGTCTGAATTCTATAGGAAAAAACGCCCAATGTTAAACAGGGGCGTTTTTAACTTTGGAATATATCCATCCGACCGCTGACCCAAGTGTCATTCCCGAAAATCCAGCAGCGCGAGCAGTCGATGTACACCGACAACTTGGATCAAGATCGGGAGACGGGGACCTTCATGGCGGTGAAGGACAAACTGGTAGATGAGACCGAACAACCTCTTCTGATTTTTCCTCATCGTCTTGCTGTCATCATGATGGCAGATCGCATAAATCTTCTCCAGTCGGCTGGCATCATCGAGCTTGTCATCCTTCAACAGATCGCAAAAGTGATGAAGCCATTGCTTCTCCACTGAATCCAGCGTCCCGTACAGCTCATGGTCCTGTTCTTCGTTCACGGAGATTTGCTTTTGCGGATAATGGTATTTGATCCAATGCTCAGCTCGCCGTGCAATGGGTTCAAGCAGCTCCGGCTCAACCTTTTCGCCCACTCGGTGCAAAACCTCCTGCAGAAGCTGCCGGTCAAAATCCACGAGCGGCAGTATGCCGGAGATCTGGCCGAATTTCGGAGTCGGCCCCGGTTTTCCGTCTGTCCCGGAAAGTTCCAGCGTTGCTTGAATATCGCCGCTCATGTGCTTGGAACCATCTTGATTCCGATATCGTTCATATTCGGTGTAATTGCGGATCACGTCTTCATCAAGTCCAATATGGAAGGAAGCATCCGGCTGATATTTCGCGAACATATACAGGATGATTTCAGGCGGGTATATTTTCAGCAGATCGCCTGGGGTGTAATTGGTTCCGGTCGAGCTGGACATTTTGGCCTGATTCCCCTTGATCCGAATAAACTCATAGGCTGCATACGACGGTGGCGGATTCCCGAAAATTCTCTCCGAAATGACCTTGGCTACGTTATAACTGCCCGTTTCAGATGAGTGGTCTCTGCCCCCGGGTTCAAACGACACGCATTCCATCTTCCAGCGCATAGGCCAATCGATTTTCCACTGCAACTTGATATTGTTTGCCCGAAGGATCGGCAAGGTGGCTTGATGCCCGCATCGGCAGGCATAGGTCAGGCTCTCTCCGGGTTCGTCGAAGTGTTGTATGACGGTGGTATCCCTTCTACATACCTGACAATACACGTTTACAGGATAGTAACTATTTCGCTCATACTCATGGGCTCCGCCCGTTTTGAAGGCATGCAGTATATTATAAATCTCGGCCCTGTGCTTGATCGCATGCAGAATGAACGGATGATATCGTCCAGACTGATATTCCCGGTTTTGATATATAAATTCGGGCTGGATCCCGAATGCCGCCAGGGAAGCCTCAAACTCCTGCTCATAATGCGCCGCATAGGAAGAATGGCATCCGAACGGACAAGGAACCTCGACGTACGGCATGCCAATAAACTTTTCAAACGCCGGATCCAGCCCCGCGGGAACCTTCCTGAACCGATCGAAGTCATCCCATGAAAAAATAAAACGAACGTCCCTGCCCCTCTTTTCCAGCGCTCTTGCCACAAAATGGACCGTTACGATCTCCCGGAAATTGCCGATATGCACAGCCCCGGAAGGGCTGATGCCGGCTGCGCATACCAGAGTCGGTTTGTCAGGAAACCTCTCGATTAACTGATCTGCCCATTGTTCTGACCAATGCATTCTGATCCCCTGCCTTTACTTTTAGTATCAACCAAAAAAAGCCCCCATCCGCAAGATTGTCATCTTGAGGACGAGAGCTTTATAAACGCTTCGTGGTACCACCCCGGTTTGTGAATTTGTCGCCATCTTCACCTCTTCATGTACGGCATCACGATGCTTATACCCTATCTCTGTAACGGGAGAGTCCCGGCGTAACATCCTTGAGCAAACCGCCCAATTCCATACGCAGCTCCGAGTCTTTGTTCATTAAGAATATTGCTGCTCCATTCTCACCAGGCAGGAGCTCTCTGCAAACAACGTATCTTAACTACTCTTCTCTTCATCGCTTTTCTAAGTGTTCGTAATATTTAAGCCATATTAATCCAAGCAAATCCGAATGTCAATCCCTTAATAGGCAGCCAGACCAAAAAGAGGGATGTCCAAAAGTCATGGTTTGACTCTGTAGCATCCCTCGTCTTCATACGGTGCAGTAACGATTGACGCCGTTTTCATTCGAGTTTCGGAAAATGCTGGCTTCCTCTCTGTAATTGGCAATCAACTTTCCTAGCTCAATGCACTGCCCTTCATTCAAGCGGGATTCCTCTGCCGCAAATGCCATCATGTGACTCTGAATCGAAGCGGAAGCCGAGGTTAAGGAACTGCCCGTAAAGCAGTTGACCTGCTCGCAAAACTCGTTCAGCATCGAATCGGTTCCTTCGCGACCCTCGTCTTCAACCCGGATCTCTGTGCTCCCGCCATCCACGAAGGAATATACCGTAAACTCCTGTCTTGCCATATTCCCCCGGATCTCGCCGCGCGTCCCTGAAATCTGAACCGTGCGGGAGCTGTCATGCGTAAACGCGGACAACGAGAATGATGCCGTTGCGCCGTTCTGGAACTGCATGTTGACGTTTTGATGATCGACGACGTCATTGTCACAGTGATAGACGCAGCGCCCGTACGGCGTATTCGGCAGCTGTCTCCGAATCATTGCATCGGACAGATCGTCCGAAAAATGCTTGGCTCTCCGCCGGCCTTCTCCCATATAGTAGCGGAGATCCACATAACAACAATCCTTCAGATGCGGGCAGCCGCTAGAGCAACGCTCCGTCGCCCCCTCCGGCGCCTGGTCTTTGGTAAAGTGAAACAGCGATCCGAAAGAAGTAAGGCGTACGCAGTCCTGCCCCATCAGCCAAGAGATCAAATCCAGGTCATGGCAGGACTTGGCCAAAATCATCGGACTCGCCGAAGCTGTATTATTCCAATTGCCGCGAACATAGCTGTGGGCCATATGCGCGTATCCAATATTTTCTCTGAGTTGAATATCCACCACCCTGCCGATATCGCCCCGTTCAATAATCCGGTGAATGCCGGACCAAAATGGGGTATAGCGAAGAACATGGCAGATAGTCAGTAAACGGTTGCTCTTTCGGGCCGTCTCCTCCAGCTCCAGGCATTCCAGCGGGGAAGGGGAAATAGGCTTCTCGAGCAGGACGTGATACCCTTGCCGAAGAGCAAGCATGGCAACATCATAATGCATACGATCTTGGGTACAGATCCAGACAGCATCGGCAAACCTAGGCTTCTGAAGCACATCGCGCCAATCCTCGTAGATCTGGTCATCCGGTATATGGTACTGCATCGCAAACGAAGATCTTCGTATCGGATCCGGTTCTGCTACTGCGACAAACTGCAATTGATCCGGGTGATTCCTGGCATAAGGTGCGTAAACGTTCGCACCGCGGACACCGGCGCCGATCAATATAGCCTTTATTGTCATAATGATTACTCCTTGTGAAACTATGAAGTGGATACAACATCATCGGGCAATCTACCATAGTATGGTATACCCGAACTTCTGCCTAAGTCAACTGTAGAACAATCCAAATTTTATAGGCGTTTATATAAAGGGAAAAATCCTTTATCCATCAAGCGACCAAGGGTTAGGCATGCCGCGCCGGCCATGCCCCAGCGTCTACCGAGCGACGGGCCGGCTGCCAAGCCCTCAAGGCAATCCTTATGGTACGGACACGTGCCTTCGTAGGTGTCCTCCGGAGGCGAACAATAATATGTCCCATTGGGACAGGCCATGGATCAGCTTGCCGTCCACCACGGCACCCGCTCCGACGCCGGTACCAAGTATGGTACTCTTTCAGTTTCCAGTATAAAGGCAATCACGCTGGATAGCAGTGATTTTTACAGAAAGACGCACCGCACTTGACGTCAATGACCTGGCGCTTGTCCAAAGTGCGCCCAGAGGTCGGGTGGCTTTCGCTCACCCATAACCTGCTGAAGAAGGCGGCAATAGACCAAAACAAAGAAATGACGGTTCAGGGATGTTCTCCTCTGTACTGCCATTTCTTTATTTGTAACGTTTTTTTCATAAGGCGAGCTATCTCGTCAAGTATGTAGACCTGCTTTTGGGACAGCCCCATTGTTCAAAATTTTACTTATCCACCTATCAAGCAAGCTTGCCGGTAATCCGCTTATAGGTCGCCTCGTCCGAAACCACATACAATCTCGCATCCCGCGGAATCGGCACATCGAGCTTGCGGTTGATGCTGAGGTCGTTGCGATCGGATATAAGCGTCGCTCCTTGCCGCAGCAGATCCTGAAAGGCATCGCCGTAAGTATTCCATGCAGGATTTAAAGCCACTTCGTAAATATCATCGCCATGCTGGCGGCTCAACAGCTGCATCAGCACATCCGAGTTTCCTTCCTGCAGGGCCGCGCGTACGGCTAATCGGGACACGGCATCGTGCGAGAGCACAAACTCGTTCACATGATTGTAGCGGAAATTCTGAACATGCTTCTCCTGCACGATCTCCACCGTGGTATGTACATTTGGCGCAATCCGTTCAATGCTGGAAACAATCAGCAGCGACTTGCCGTCCACGAGAGCCGATTCGTCAATCCGAGCATCCGCAAAGACTATGGCCGATTTGGCCTCCAGGATGTTGGCTCTTATCAGCACGTCATCCGCTGCAGGATCGCCGCTTACAAAATGAACCTGTTCGAGATGTTCGACAGGATGCTGACTGGTATCATCAATGACCACAATCTCGGACTTCGGCGAATACGACAAAATCTCATCGATCGCGGACATTGCTTTTTTGCTCCAATTGATTATGATGACATGACCACTACCCTTAAAATTCAACCTGCCCGCTCCTCTCTGCCGCTGCATGCTTCCAAACGATTCGATCACCTTACCGATGACCAAACTCAACAGCCCGATGCCAAAGATATAGATGAATATCGTTAATATCTTGCCTGGCACGGTAGCTGCATAGTAATCGCCATAACCTACGGTTGCCATCGTGGTAAGCACCCAATAAAGGGCGTTAAACCAATGGTGAAAGGTTTCGGGCTCCAGCAGAAATGCCAGGGTCGAGCACAGCACCACAAACAGTACCACAAGAACGCTGATCGTTGTTTTGCGCAGACGCATCATTTTCAAAGATAATCTTAGAAAAAAGTGCACGTTCCTGCTCCTCTCCAAGAAAATGGTGCGATTTGACCTAAATAATCAGGCTGCTGATTGCAAAGGCCGTCCCGATAAACACCATCGCAAGCAGAATGCCGATCGCTACATTCCCCTTTTGCAGGTGCTCGGAGAGTTTAAGACCCGGCGTAGCCAGCTCGAATACCCAATAGGCAACGATCAAGCATACATACCCGACGACAAACCACAGTATCATGTGCCAGATAGATGAATTCGTATACGCCGATATGCCCAGAATAATGGCTGTTGCCATAAACTTGCCGCCAAAGGCAAGACCAACCGCGACATTGCCTTTCTTCAGCTCTTCCATGTCGTTAAACCGGGTCATCCAGCTGAAAATCAACATACCCAGTAATTGAAGCACGATAATGCAGATTACACTTACTACAATATTAATGACGACCGTCAATCCGCCCACCCCCGAAATTTTGCATAGGCCAAGTCGTAATCGGCGAAATCATGCACTTCCTCCAATACAACATCAACCTTGTCCTTCTTTTCCATTGCGGCATAACGCTTCTCATCGATCGGCTGCTTGATCCGATTGCCGGTCGGCAGTTCGATGACAGCAAAATGCCTGGTGTCTTTTTTATACGTTGTTTTATAAACCCCAACCAGCTTCACGTCAGTTTTGACCGTGACTTTCAGGTTGGTCAAATCCGATTCTGCCGTCTTTTTGTCCTTGAACGACTTAAGGGTCTGCCAAGACGATAACTGAATATCATTACGTTGATTCGCATCCGTGATAAGCTCCGCATCCATGAATTGAAGCGTCCAAATTTTGTCCCCGGTAGCATAGTTGTTATCGTTCGGCAGGAGCTCGTTATCCGGCAGCACGGTCATATCGCCGCCAATCAAATCACCGACGGTTCCTTCAATGATCCGGTAGTCCCAAGGCACGCGAGCAGAGGTTGAAGATACTTCCTCCGATCCGGTATGAAATACCGTGGACCCATTGGAGCATGCACTCAGCGCCAAGACCATGAGGGATAATAATAGTACCGCCAGAACGACCGGAGGTTTCCTCTTTCCCTTAGGAGCACCGCTATGCTGCCTTCTATCTTGTTTCAACTGCATTTATTTCACTCCCATTGCGATAAAATGGCTGGAATTACCCGTAATCAAACCGCCCGCACGTCCCAGCAAACCGCAAGGGGTGCCATTCAGGACGAACAATCCTGTCAGTAAATGAAAATGGCCTTCCGCCGTCTCGATGCGAGCCAGGTCTGCCCTCCGCTGATAGACCGTCGGAAACATGACACTTGTATCATATCCGTCCTGATCCTCTACCTCGAGTTGTCCGGCCTGGTCGTACAGCTTGACAGAACCACCCTCGCGGCCGAACATCGACTTGGACACAAAATCACCGGAGAATACCGGTTTGTTGTAAGTGGGCAGCATATAATTGACGATGGCTTCCCGTTCTGTCTCATCGAACAAAAGGCCCAGCTCATACATCCCCCACATGGCGGCAAGCAGTCCTTTGGATTGCAGTAAAATGCTGTGCGGCGAGTTGAACAGCTGCAGGCGTCCCGTCTCGATGGCAAAGGCAAGCGCATCTCCGCCATCATCGACGGACATCCACTCCTTCGGATATAGGGCGAACATCCGGTGAATCTCCCGGCCATCGCCGTCCTTCAGCATACCTTCATCCACCCACAGATCAAGACAATCCACCAGTCGGATATCCAGCCCGCTGTGCCGAACCAACGCTTCGATCGTACCGGAGTCCTCTTTATGTTCGCCATAAGCGATGCAGGCAGCCGTATCCGGACGCTCTGCTCCCCACGCTTGTGCGACCAGCTCCTGCATCCGTTCGTTGGGAGAGAAGATGCCGGCCTGACGGCACATCCACGGCGTTGCAATGGAAGCCTCAACATAACCTGTAGGCGTGTCCGCATTCAGCTCCAGCAGCTTGATGCTGCCGTCATGGGCAATAGCAAAATCAAACCTGGCATACCTACTGATCAATCCCTCTTCCGGCAGCGGACATTCGTCCAGCATCTGCCACAGGATAGGCGGAATGCCAATCAAGCTGTATATATGATGATTGCGATGAATATAACGAACGGTTTTGTCCAACATGGCCCATAATATCGCGGCTGCTTCTTCCAGCTCACGATAGGTCTCTTGACGTATGGTGACGATCTGGTCTATCCAGTAGGCTTCCCCTTCCAGATCCGCCCAGGTAAAGCCGAGCTCCGCGAGCTCAGATACCCGCCCATCCCGATTGGGGCTAGGCTGTCCCGATACGGTGAATACGCTGTCGTGACTCATCCTCCAAAACCACCAGATCTGGAGCTGGATTTCGAACCCGAGGAACTGAACCCGCTTGAATTGCCGCCGATGCCACCAGACTTGGACGACGTGGAGCGGCGTGTAATCGTTCCTGACGATGAAGTGGAGGTTTTCGGGCGAACATTGGAGTTCACCACCGGTTTATTCTGGAACGTACCACTCGAATACGTGCGGGGTTTATAAGGTTTACCGTTACTCGCATAATAACCGCGATGATTGTTGTACCATCCGCTGGATGAATAATAGGAACCATTGTTAAACAACATGTGATAGAGCAGCAAGTCATCCCAGCCGAAACCGGAATTGTACCCGCCATAGTTGTTGACGATCGTTGTTCCGCCGCCCGAACCCGATCCTGCAGCGGCTCCTTCTACCGGCTCTTCCTGGAATTTTTCCTCACTAGGAAACGGAATGTTCCAATCCACATTCTTGTCAAAATACTTCTTCACTTCTTCTGTCGACCAGGACACCAGCTGCGGCTCTTCGGATGAAGTAACCGCTTCCGAAGCAAGGTCTTTCGCTGCCGCGCCCGATACCAGAAATGCGTTCGCTAACAAGGCAATGCCCAGCGAGCTCGACAGGACCCGAATCGGTTTGCCTTCCGGCGTCAGCCATTTGGATGTTGGCTGATCTTTTTTGTCTTTTTCATTACTCAAGATGGTTTCTCCTTTCGGACAAGATTAATCGTTCCGCATCGGAACGAGCAGAAGCTCAAGTTTGCCCGTGTCTACATTTAATCTGCCTTCAATCGTTTCGTATTCCCGGTCACCAACAACGATATAATTTACATGCTCCAGTGCAGCAACCATGTTCATCGTCCATGACCGTTCTTCGATCTGCAACAGCTCACCGTCCGGCTTCTTTTCAAACAAAATAACGTTCATTCCATTATCCACTGTGTGTCTACCCCTTCCATCTAAGCAGTGAGTATTGATACGTGTTATATTCCGAATCGTTTCAAGAAATTTCAATGGGCTATCAACGCTTACCGCAGCGATCTTTTCCAAAAGACGCAACCCATATAATAACACCGCTACTGATTATTTACACCTGCGAATTACCATTAAAAAACTGATGAAAACGAACATTCTGGCCGTACAATACCTCATTATTTACGTTTTATATGGTGTAGCATCAAATTTCATGAACATCTTCTCCGAGTTGCAATTATGGCCATTGGCGCGGTGTGAAAATAGACGCACGTTAAAAGAAGCATAGATCCTCCCGCGGGGAACGATCCATGCTTCTTCTTCACTTTCATCAACCCTTATTTATTTAATCAATTCCCTGATTTCCTGAAAGTTATCGGCAAATCCGATAAATACGTTGTCACCAATAACGATCGTAGGCACAATCTGTTTTCCCGTCAACCGTCGCACTTCTTCCGGATATTCCGGGTTCTGTGTGCAATCATACTCCGTATACGGAACCTCCTGCTCATTGAAGTAACGCTTGGCATGATGGCAATCGCTGCAAGTGGGGATGGTGTAGATTTTCAATGGTTCAGTCATATCGATCACTCCTTCAACTGAAATTATTGTATCTCAACGACAAAAGGCACGGTTATTACTTCACCCTGATGCTGAAATTGTCCCCAGATCTTGTAGATACCGCTGTGGGGGAAGGTAGTAGCAAATTCCGCTTGGGGTCCTGTACTCTGCTCGTCTAGAGGATGCACATGGATGTACTGCTCAGCGTCTGCGGACAGAATGACAACGTGCCCGACTGCGCCCAGATAAGGCTCGAGGTTGTTGATGCCTTGCTTCGTCTGCGCATCCTGAATATGATAGGTGAGCACAACCTCTTCATTCGATAAAGTATTGCTTAAACTCAGCTCAATTTCCTTGCCGTTTACTTGTTTGATCAGGCTGGAATCCGGTTGAATCGCCGAAGGTTTCCCTGCTTCTCCCTCAATCTGAACCCATTCGCTAAGCGTGGTCCCTCCAGCACCCTTAGGCACAAAATCTGCGAACAATTTATATTCGCCGCCAGCCGGGAATGTCGTGTTCACGGTAAATACGCCATTCTCCTTGTAATCCGGATGTATATGGTTGAAGAAGGACAAATCGCGATTCACTATGATCAGATGCAGGAGTTTCTCATGATTGACATCAAAATCCTGGACAGGTCCACCGTCTTTATCCGTAATTTGGATCGTCAACTCAGATTCAGCACCTGCTCTTGCCGGTTCATTCCATGTAAATGCAGCGTTGTAATGATCTGAGGCCGTTTCATGACCGCCAGCGTGTTCACTGTGCCCGTTCGTTTCCTGGCTTCCGCTTTCCTTTTCATGGTTTCCGCCATGACCGCCCGTATCAGGGGCCTGCTTCGCGTTATCGCATGCTGTCAACAATCCAAAAGCAAGTATGCCCGTTAAGGTTAGTATGGTGCCCTTCCTATTCAACATGGGCTATCACTCCAATCATGGGATATACTGCAAGATGAATTTTTTCATCCGCCTCTATATTTAGTATACCCCCCTATCCTATAATTTATCAACTTTTTTCTTTTCGCTCCACGCAAATAACACCATGCCGTGTGCATGGTGTTATCTTCCTATTCATCATTATTACCCGAATGATCGGATGCATTCCTTATCATTCAATGTGTGTAACCGATGATTTCATATATTTTTTTCATATCCACATGTTTACGAACGATGTCCGCTACACGGTCAAATTCCGCGAATTTGCGTTCTTCTGCTTTAAACGTTTCCGGAATTGGAATCAGACCCCTCTTTATCCGAATGCCGTTCAGCCAAGACCTGCGGAAGACATCGTTGTCAAACAAGCCATGCAAATAGCTTCCCCATATACGGCCATCAGAAGTAGCAATCCCTTCAATGTGCGGCTGAATATCTTCTATTGCCTTTAAAGAATCTGTGCCATCTGCTTCAATCGAAAAAAGTGGGCGGTGTCCTGAGCCGTCAGACACGGCGCTCCATTCAGTCACACCCATATGGATTTCATAGGCTGAAATCGTAAAATCGACCTCTGTATCCGAAGTAACGAACCTCAGCGGATGTTCCGGTAACAATTCCCCTTTCACCCGAACCGTCCTTTTATTCTTCAAAAAGGAAGTCCGAATCGGCAGCAGGCCAAGCCCCTTCGCTTCCCGAACGCTTCCTTCGACCGCATGCGGATCCGACAGCTGCTCGCCCAGCATTTGATATCCTCCGCAGATGCCAACCAACTGCACATCCCGCTGTTGCGTCTGCCTCAAGATCGCATCGGCCAGGCCCCGATCCTGAAGGAACCCGAGGTCACTGATCGTATCCTTGGTGCCAGGCAAAATAATGACGTCCGGCGTGCCAAGTTCATCCACCGATTGGACAAAGCGAACAACAACATCCGGCTCCCAGCGCAGCGTTTCAACATCCGTAAAATTCGAAATACGCGGATACCGGATAACGACAATATCGAGGTCGCGTTTTTCCTGTCTTTGATATTGAAGCTCATCCAGTACAACCGAATCCTCGGCCTCGATTCGCATGTCCTGAATATAGGGGAGCACGCCCAGCACGGGAAGGCCTGTCCGCTCTTCAAGCCAGTCCAGTCCCGGCTGAAGCAGTGCTAAATCCCCACGGAACTTGTTAATGATAAACCCTTTGACCCTGGCCATCTCATGGGGCTCGAGCAGTTCAAGCGTACCTACAATGGAAGCGAACACGCCGCCGCGATCGATATCCGCAACCAGAATAACCGGTGAATCCGCCCATCCTGCCAAATTCATGTTAACAATGTCCCGATCCTTAAGATTGATCTCTGCAGGACTTCCCGCGCCCTCCATGACAACGATATCGTAACTCTCCCGTAGACGATCCAGTGCATCCAGCACAATCTCTTTGGCCTTCGGCAGGAACTGCGTCCTGTAATCCATCGCACTCATCTGCATGTGGGGAACGCCGTGGATCACGATTTGCGAAAACATGTCCTTTATCGGCTTGATCAGGATCGGATTCATGTCCGTTGTTGCGGCAATGCCGCAGGCTTCGGCCTGCACGCCTTGTGCTCTGCCGATCTCTTTGCCATCCAGCGTCACGTAGGAATTAAGAGCCATATTTTGCGATTTGTATGGAGCCGTACGATAACCATCCTGTAGAAATATGCGGCATAGCGCCGTCGTTACGATGCTCTTGCCTACATCCGAAGCGGTGCCCTGCAGCATGAACACCGCTCCCTGTCTTTTCCTGATCTTCGTGGGCGTATCCCTTATGTATTGCGTTTCATTCATCTTCTTCATCCTTTTCCCTGACTTAAATCGCTTGCTCACATCATTATAGCAAAACCATCGCATCGCTAAAGGAGTTCTTCCCGCATGAAATCCAGAAAATTCTCTTGAACTTTGTCAGCCCGAAATGTTAACAATATAGAATAGCAGTTTCGCATGTCCGTGCATGATTACCGAAAGGCGGAAACCAACCATGAAACCTGAACTGAATGAGAAGCAGATAACCGACATCTTTCCTTATTTGAGAGTCGTACCGCCAGAAGAATGGATCCATGCTAAAGCTTTCACAAAACATTTTGATGCCAAATCGAGAATCTTTCATCGAGAGGATGCCACGATGTATGGAATGTTCCTGATCAGCGGATCGGCCCGTATCACAATCATCAACGAAGATGGCAACGAATCGGTGTTAAACATACTATCAGCCGGTGAAGTCTGTTCGCTCCTCGTGCTTAGCGGGCTTAGCGGGCAGGATTATCCGGGGACTCTCATTGCCGAGTCCGAGGTAGAGGTATTGTATGTGTTGAAAAGCAGCTTTCTCCGTTGGCTGCAGGTATATGAACCCATCCGTAGCGCTATATTTGGTGGGCTGCTTGATGGAACACTGCGGATGGCAAATATGCTGCAGGAGAGACAGTCATTACCGCTGGAGCAGCGCCTTGCCAGGACTCTGCTGCGCATCACCTCGGAAGAACATCCGTTAGTGCACACAACCCACCAAGAGCTTGCTGATGAAATTGGCTCCGTAAGAGAGGTCGTCTCCCGTACGCTGGGCCATTTCCAAAAGAAAGGATGGCTGGAAACAGGAAGAGGCTGGGTGAAAATTATAAACCGGGGCTGTCTAACAGAAACTGCTATGTGACCTAGTCACAGAGCAATGTAGTCCTCCCTGCTACATTGGTAATAGGCCTCACGCCTATATAACGTTAACCCAGGAGGAAATCCAAAATGAACAATGTGCTCCAACCCGGAGATTATGCTCCATTATTCCAAAGCGTAGATCAAAATGGAAATATCATTTCACTAGAAAACCATCGCGGACGTAAATTACTTCTCGCTTTTTTCCGTAACGCAGCCTGTGCACTATGCAATCTGAGGGTGCACCAGTTTATTCAGCGATATCCTCAGTGGCAGCAGCAGTATCATCTCGATGTCATTTGCGTTTTCGAATCACCGGAAGCGGCACTTCATCAGCATGTCGGTCAGCAGAATGCTCCATTTCCTCTTATTGCCGATCCGAATGCGGAGCTCTACACTCGCTATGGAGTCGAGACTTCGGTAGCCAAGACACAAGCCACCTTAGCACAACCGAATGTGCATCAATTCACGGATGAAGCAGAAGCGGCAGGTTTCAAGCTGACAACGGAAGAAGGTTCAAATTTCAATCGGATTCCGGCAGAGTTTGTGTTGGATGAGGACGGCATCATACGGATTGCGCATTACGGTCGTCTTATTACCGATCATCTGCCTTATGAAACCGTTGAACGTTATGCTGCCGGAACACAGCTTCCCTAGCCGGGTTGAGCCTGTCATTAAGTCGCATTCAGCGGTAAAAGGAAATCCAAATCCATTGGCAGATCGAGTTGGTCCAAGGTAAATTGAATGTACAAAAGAAACCGTTCCTTTCGTAAATGGTTTGGGTCGCACCTCCATTTTACCAAAGAACGGTTTCTTTGCGTCTAAAAAAGTAAGCAATCCGCACGGCGTAGCGGAGAGGACGAATCGATTCCGGACAAGCGTCAGCGCTCGCCTTTGCCCCCCATTTCGTCCTTGCTCAGAACCATTCCAAGAAATGTGGGGGCAACAGCGATGGTAGGAACGATTCGTACACGGAGCGTCTTCTAACAGCAAGAAGGGGGCCTCCCGCAAGATCTAAGATCTTTGGGACACCCTCTTGTTTAGTGACGCTATGACTGTAAAGTCAAATGCTGTCTATGAATGCTCTTAAGGGATAATATTTTCAAAATGGGGGATATATTCATCCAATAATATACTTTTTTATCTAATATTGTATTATCTTGGATAGGTGACTAGAGTTGGTTAAGGGAGGAACTGATTGAATGGTAATGCATTTCTCCAATATTAGCAACATCTATATTCATGTCAAATGGTTTACGGACAACTTTGAATGGGTCCCCCTGCCCTTTCCGCGTATCGTTACGCTGACGTTCCTGTTTTGGTTAGCGTTTACATTGTTGATCCTATTACTCACCTGTGCCTTTCACGATCCCCTGGGTAAGATGAGGCCCATCATGAAAATTCACCAATGGCTGCACAGACTAAGGCCCCATTCCGAAGTCATTCTGCGCATAGGGCTGGCCATCGGCCTGGTGCTGCAGCTTCTGAGCGGCTCATACCTGGCACCCGAGTTCAAAACCAATTCCATGTGGATTATCCTCGGTCTCTCCGCCGCCGCAGCCTGCCTGCTCTATAAACGCACATTGCCGGTGAGCGGTGCCATCCTATTCTTGCTCTATCTACAAGCTTCATTAACCTACGGCATTTTTCATTCCATCGATTATTTAATCTATCTCGGTATTGTATATTATCTGTTTGTGTGCGGCACTCCAATAAAAAGAACGGCTCCTCCCGTCATGTATATATGCACGGGCATGTCCCTTGCTTGGCTTGCTATGGAAAAGCTGACCATCCCCGAGCTTGCTTGCACCGTAATGGGCAGCTACGGACTTCCTACCTTCGGATTTACCATTGAGCATTTCGTCATGATCAGCGCTTTTGTCGAAATAGGGCTAGCGTGGGCATTTATCGTAGGCATCATGAGCCGATTCACCGCTCTGCTGGTATCTGGCATTTTTATTATGACAAGCCTTGTATTCGGTTACAAAGAAGTCATTGGCCATACGATCATTCACACGGTACTGATCTTATTCCTAATCGAAGGTACGGGTGAGCTTAAAACTCCATTTCAATTCCACCGCTCCGCTGTACTTCGCGGTTTATTTGTAAGCGTTAACTTTTGTCTTTTTCTGTTCACTTTGATGGCGCTGTATATCTGGATGGGCAAGACGTTATGACAAACTCTGGATTCGTTGGCCCGTATTTCGAAGCTCTACCACGGCCTTGGTCTCGCTTGCTCTAACGACCGCATCCAGCACCTCTTGATTCCGATATCCGTCCATAAACCCGGGGACTCCATCGGCAGGCGTCCCCCGCAATATCGCGGCAAAATCGGCATACTGCTTGACCTTGCAATGCTGCGGCACTTCCATGGTCGTTCTAGCGAGCTGCCCGGGCTCTTCTTCCCGAATCCATACCACCCGTTCCGGATCCAATGTGCTGGCGTGGACCGTGCCATGATCGCCGTAAATGGACACCTCATGCTGGTTGCCTGAACCGAACGCATTGCGTGATGTCTGGAACACGCCCATCATGCCATCGGTCATCCGTGCCTGAAAGCTGGCAAAATCATCAACTTCGATCTTGGCCATCGCTCCCGTTACCGGGTCCCTACGTTCTGGAATGATGGTATGTAGCTGGGCCGTAATTTCTTCAAATTCTCCAAACAGAAATCGGGCCATATCGATCATATGCGAACCTAAATCTCCCAGGGTCCCCGTCCCTGTGATGCCTTTGTTGTATCTCCACATGTAGGGAACCTGCTGGTTCGGCACGCCAAACCCCTGCAAGTACTGAATGGAGAAGTGACGGACCGTACCCAGCTTGCCCGTACGGATCAGTTCCCTGGCATAACGAAAAGCGGGCGTATAACGGTACGTAAACCCGATCATGGCGGGGACGGGCAACTTCTCATATAACTCCAGCAAGGAGATGGCCTCTTCGAAGACTCGCGTAAATGGTTTTTCCGCCAAGAAAGGCTTACCCGCTTGCAAGCATGCGCTGATGATATCGGCGTGCACGTTGTTGGGCGTAACCGAAATGACGGCATCGACGTCAGGATCTTCAATTAAATCCTTGAAATCCGCATAGCGCTTGCCGTCCTCAATCCCCAGCTGATCGCCTACTCTGGCCACGGCTTCCCCATTGACGTCGCTCACGGCCACGAACTGATAGATGTTCTCTTCATTCATCCAGCGGATGTGCTCCTGCGCCATCCCGCCCAAACCGATTAAGCCGATTCGAAATTTATTCATCATCGAAACACTCCTTGTTTATAAATCTACCTATCACTAGGATTGAATATGCTGTTCGGATATAGGCTGGCTACCTGTTCATTATGTTTCTCATGCCGGTATTCCATTCCACACCGTGACTTTGATGTTTCCTCATGGTTGCCTCCTGTAGTTTGATAGTTGCCCATTCATCACTACGAATCCGGATTGTTTTTCCGATCCCTGTTACCCCCGGATTTTTTCGGAATTAAATTTAATGATGTTGAAATCCGGGGATAGCATATGCTTTCGTTGCGAGCTTTCCGATGGAAAGCTTTCAGGGGACCGCTTCGCTTCTCCAAAACAATTCCGCCTTCTCCGTTGAAGCAGACACATGAATACAGATCAAAAAATCGTTTCCGTCCCACGCCGGAACCACAATGCCCCGCAGCATTTTGATCTGCGGGGCAGCCCGGACGGATGCAGGCAATCCTTATTTGACGCTGATATACCGCTGATAGGCTTCCTTGCGGATTTGTACCAGCCGCTCAAGGCCCATATCGTTCAGCTGCTTGACGTAAGCGTCCCATTCCGCATCGATATTGCCTTCGGATATCCACTTCGCCCGGGTCGTGCCGACATAACCGTCGATATCCGTTGTCAGCGTAGGCAGCTCCTGGAATTCTTCGGCGCTGTACATCACGTTCGGGAACGGCGTCGTTACGTATTCGCTGCCCAACTTGTCGATAACCAGCTTCAAGCCATCGCCCGTGGTCTCATCCAGTATGATGTTTTTCTCGAAGCTCGGGCTTACGTACTTTGGACCGAAATCCCTTACGGATTGCTCCCAGTACCACGCATCCGCACTCGTGCCTTCCGGCGGATTCATGAGCGTAAACGTCCCATCGTCGTTCTTCTGAATCACCGTGCCGATGGCGCCCCAGAAATTCTGGATGCTCGCTTCATTGGTGTAGAACTGGTCCGCCCAACGAGCCGAAATTTCCGGATACTTGTTCGACGTGGTGATAAGGAACTCGTTTCTCCGCTGGCTCATGCCTTGAGGCTCGCCGCCCTGATACCTTTTTCCGTCAGGTCCGGCGATGGACGGAATCGCAATATATTGATCCTTCCACTTCCCGAACACCGCATCCGGCACCCATTGGTTGGAGAAACCGATCAGCGCCGCATCTGGATTCTGATGCTTCGCCGTGGACATGGTGCTGTCCTGCGTAAAGATCTCCTGGTCGATCAGGCCTTCCGAATACAGCTTATGCGCCCACTTGATCGCTTCCTTGTAGTTCCCCGTCACCGGGTAGAACACGGGCTCGTCATCGATGACCATCATGCTGTTGCCGTTAATGTCCGTGATGCCGAAGGGATTCAGCAGGTCGATGCTGATGTTCCCCGATCCGCTGACCGGAATCTCATCGGCCTTGCCATTGCCGTTTGGATCCTGTTCTTTAAACGCTTTGAACACCTCGTACAGCTCGTCTGTGTTGTCCGGAATATCCAGTCCGAGCTGGTCGAGCCATGTTTTGTTAATGATCGGCTGGATCGATGCTTTCGGCCTTGACGGCAGCCGCGCCGGCAAGGAGTAGATTTTCCCGTCCGGGAATGTGCTCATCTTTTTCATCTCGGGCGTTTCTTCCAGCGCCGCTTTCAGGTTCGGCATGTATTGATCGATGTAGTCATCCAGCGGGCGGAAATACGACAGGTTGTTCACGATATCGGAATCGCTGAATACGATATCGCCGAAAATAATATCCGGCAGCGTACCGCTCGCCAGCATGATCGATTTTTGCTCGCCCCAATCATTCGAGGACATGATTTGCCAATTGATTTTGACATTGGTCTCCTTCTCTAAATCCTTGAGCCACTGGTTCTGGAGGAACGTATCTCCCATGTTGCCCCAGCGAACGGTCAGCACATCCAGCGTTATTGGCTCATTGACAATCGGCAGACCTTCTTTGTTAAAAGCCGCTTCGGTATCCGTTTTAGTATCATTGCTCTTGCCGCCGCTGCAGCCCGCCAGGTTTAACAGCAGTACTCCGGCCAACATGATGACGGCAGCCAGCTTCAGACGATGTCTCCTCATTGCCTTATTTGTTCCCATTCAACCATTCCCCCAATTAATATTTTTAATAGATCTATCCGGCTTTACGACTTCACGGCTCCGATCATCACCCCCTGATTGAAATACTTCTGCACGAACGGGTAGATGCACATAATCGGTACCGTTGCGACGATAATGACCGCATAACGCATAATATTGGCGAGTCGCAGGGCTATGGCCGCGGCCTCTCCGGTACCCATAGCGGATTGCATCTGGTTGGTAACCAGAATATTTCGCAAAATGAGCTGCAGTGGGTACAGGTTCGTATCTTTTAGATAGATCAGGGCATTGAAATAGGAGTTCCAATGACCCACGGCCGTCCACAAGGCAATGACCGAGATGACTGCTTTCGATAGCGGAATCACGATGGTCACGAAATATCTCAGATTTCCGCAGCCATCCAGCTGGGCCGCCTCCCATAAATCCTCCGGAATACTGCTCTGGAAAAAAGTCCGTGCCACGATGATGTTAAAGGCTGCAACCGAAAACGGCAGCACCATGACAAGAAACGTATCGTACAGATGGAAATCGCGGATCGTCATAAAGGTCGGAATCAAACCGCCATTAAAGAACATCGTAAAAATAAAGAGCAGCGATATATATTTGCGGCCCACGAGGTCTTTTCGCGAGAGCGCGTAAGCTGCAGAAATGTTAACCACCAAGCCGATGGCGGTACCTACAATCGTATACACAATCGTATTTCGGTACCCAATCCATATATTAGAGTGCTTCAGCAATTCTTGATAGCCTGCCAGCGTAAAATCCTTGGGCCAAAGCCATACCTGTCCATTCGCAA
Source organism: Paenibacillus sp. 2KB_20 (assembly GCF_052115765.1). Lineage (NCBI taxonomy): Bacteria > Bacillati > Bacillota > Bacilli > Caryophanales > Paenibacillaceae > Paenibacillus > Paenibacillus sp. 2KB_20. The sequence continues at coordinate 268,433 of NZ_JBFRHH010000003.1, forward strand.
CCGCCGCCGGCTCACTGAACGAAGCAATGATGATGAAATATAGCGGGTAGATCAACACAATCAGCATCAAGACAGCGAATACATACAGGCCGATCTCCAGCACCCTGTCTGAAGATCGGGTATTCCTCTGTCTTGGCGCCGACTTCTCTCTTATTTCCACAACGCCCATAGAACCCTTCCTCTCTTGCGTTACCACAAACTGTTTTCGCTGTATTTTTTCGAAATCTGGTTAACCAGAATCAACAGAACAAAATTAATGACCGTATTAAACAGATTGATCGCCGACGAGAAGCTGTATTGGCTGCTCAGCATGCCGATTTTGTACACATACGTGGAGATGACCTCGCTGGAGGTAATATTGAGACTGTTTTGCATGAGATAAACCTTCTCGAAGCCGACACCAAGCAAGCTGCCGATCCGCAAAATGAGCAGGGTCACAACCGTTGGCATCAGCATCGGGATATCGATAAACCGGATTTTCTGCCATCGGCTTGCCCCGTCCATCGTGGCCGCTTCGTACAAGCTGGGGCTCACCGCAGATAACGCCGCGATATAGATGATGCTGTCCCATCCCGTATGCTGCCACACGTCCGACCATACGTACACGCTGCTGAACAAGCCGGCCGATCCCATCAGGTTCGGCGCTTCCGCACCGAATAGACGAAATATATTCCCGATCAGCCCCGACCCCGGGGAGAACAGAATCAGCATGAGTCCAACCATCACGACCGTGGAGATAAAATGCGGCATATAGGTTACGGTCTGGAAGAAGCGCTTGAACCAATTCTGGCGCATTTGATTGACCATCAAGGCAAGCATGATCGGAATAGGGAACGTCGCAACGCTGTATAAGCTGATCACAAGCGTGTTGGTGATCGTTGTCGAGAATTGATAGGAGTTAAAAAACTTCTCAAAATACTTTAGACCCGCCCATGGACTCTCCATAATCCCGAGAGCGGGACTATAGTCCTTGAATGCGATCAAGATCCCGTACATCGGTACGTAAGAAAACAACAAAACCAGCACAACCGCAGGCAGCAGCAGCAGATACAGGCCCCAATTCTTTTTGATGCGCCCGAGGGTTGGGTGTGTTGTTCTATTCAGTTGGCCTGCTTTCAAATCGATTCCCCTTTCTGTTCGCGTCGTCGTGGATCCAGCATGTCGCGTAAGCAACTCAAGTATACTTCCACCCGGAATCGTTTTTTGGACCTCATCATGCGTTATTCGGATCTTCGCCTTGTCCCCCTTCAAGAAATCCTCGATTTCCATATACAAGCATGCTATTATCCGGACTTTACGATGTGGTATCCGGACTTTATGGAAGATGCCCGAGCGTTCGCTCCTGATTTTTTCGTCTTTTCCATTTATAATGACAGTACCACTATTAAAACGCTTTCATTATTTGGCGAATTGAAAGGAATCACGGCAGCCCCATGGTTAAAGCACTGAATAACAAACCATATCCCATCCGTCACTATGTAAAAATCATGCTCTTTATCTCAATCTTTGCCCTCGTGGTGGATCTCGTGATCAGTTTCGCTTCCATCTTCATCGTGAAGCAGCAGTCGACCCGATATTTGCAGGATACAGCGAATCTGTATATCAGGCAGATCAATCATGACTTCTCCTACATCAACCACTATATGGGCTGGACGCTGGCGAATGATGAGAGCGTTAAGATCATGGATACCCCCGGCACCGATTACGTGGACTACATCGAGTCGAGCGAAAGAGTGCATAAACGATTTAATGAGCTTCAAAAAAACTACGGCCAAGAATACAACTTCTTTTTCTATTTAAAAGAACAGGATTTTTTTCAGAACTATGCACCCATGTCCCTGTCGTATACAGAGTTCCTGGAACTCAAGGAGCAAATCGTCTCCCTCACGGATTCCAAAAACGTATACGAAACGTTCTACTCCAACTGGAATCCAATCCTTGTTCAAGACACGAATTACATCATCAACATCGTTCCTTACCACAACCGGTATCTGATCTGTCTCATCTCCGCAGACGATCTGATCCGACCACTCCAACAACTGGATTTGGGTGAGGATGGTTACGTGTCTCTGGTGGATGATCAAGGGGCAGCTCTTTCGAGCGCCAGTGTCGGCGAGCTGGGAGCCATGGTCGAAGCTGCCAAAGCTTCCCCTTTTAGCCTGTCACAGCCGCGGACTACGGTCACGGAGGGATTTTCGAACGCTTCCTTCAACGTGCAACTGGTCATCCAATTCGGCGTATTTGAGACGATCATGATCGCCCAGCTCCTCATTATGCTGCTGTTTGTTATACTCACGTGTACGCTCAGCCTGGTGATGCTGTATTTCAAGAAGAAAGTGTTAAAGCCGATTCAGAATTTCTCGGAAAACGTAAGGCGCATACATGAGGATAGCGAAAATCTGGATTTCATGAGCAGCGAGATCATCGAGCTTGAGCAGGTCAACTCCCAATTCAAACATCTGATCGAACAGATCAAGAAGTTTAAAATCGATATTTATGAGCAGCAGCTGGATAAACAGAGAATCCAGCTGGATTATATGAAGCTGCAGATCAACCCCCATTTTTTCCTGAACTGCTTGACGAACATCTACAGCATGGCGCAAATGCAGATGTTTAAGGAAATCGAATATATGTCGCTGTCCACGTCCAAATACTTTCGCTACATCTTTCAAAGCGGCGATAACCTCGTGCGGCTTGAGGACGAAATCGAGCATGTCCGGATTTACCTGGAGATTCAGAAGCACCGCTATCGCGATGCCTTTTCTTATCGTATCGATGTTGAAAAGGAGCTTACCGGTCTCACCATTCCGCCCCTCGTGCTCCAGACCTTTATCGAAAACGCGGTAAAATACGCCGTATCCCGAGATCATGAGCTGCAAATCCGATTGTCCGTTAGTCTACGGATGGAGGGTGATAAACCTTCTATGGTCATCCGGATATCCGATACCGGGCCCGGGTTTCCCGCAGAAGTATTGGATAAGCTGACAACCGGCAAAGCGCTCGATCAAAGCGAAGGGAAGCACATCGGGATTATGAACACCCTTCAACGGCTCGAGCTGCTCTATCATCGCCGGGCGCATGTGGAATTTTCGAACCCGGAAGAGGGCGGCGCTAGCGTCACATTAACGCTTCCACAACCCGTGCAGGAACGGAGAGGAGAAATTCAATGAACGTACTGCTGGTTGATGATGATTATTTTGTCGTGGCCGCACTGGAGAAGAAGATTGATTGGAAGACACTCTCGATCGAACAGGTCTATACCGCTTACAGCGTTGCGCAGGCAAGGGACATACTGCAGCAGCATTCGGTCCAGATCCTCATCTGCGATATCGAAATGCCGCAGGGCAGCGGACTCGAGCTTCTCGCCTGGATACGCGAGGAACAATACGGCATTCAGACGATATTTCTGACGAATTACGCTGATTTCAACTATGCGCAGAAAGCCATTGAGCTGCAAAGCTTTGACTATTTCCTGAAGCCGATTGAATTCGATAAGCTTAGCCTTATCATCTCCAAGGCCGTCTATAAAGCAAAGGAACAGCAAAGCGATCAGGAAGCGATCCAGGACGGGCAGCTGTGGAAAAAAAATCAAAAAAAGCTCCAGGAGCATTTTTGGAGCAAGCTGATAAAGGAACGGAAAGCTTCTTCAGACCGGGGCGCCATCGCAGGATATATCACGGAACAGAAACTCTCCTATGAGATGTCGGATCTATTTCTTCCTGTGCTCATCACCATTTTTCCGCATGATCAAAGTTTGGGTAAAGAAGACAAAGACCTGTTTGACTATGCATTTCTCAACGTGCTGTCCGAATTGTTCCAGGACCCGCTCTTCACGGTTGAAGCCGCTATGGAATATAAGGATTACAATTGGATGGTCATGCTGAAATGGAATCTTCCTCCGGATTCCAGCGTCATGGAAAACATCTGCACGTCATTTATTGAAAAAGCCAATCAATTTCTCCGAAGTGATGCTTCCTGCAGCGTATCGATTTCGGTGGCGTTGGAGGAGATCAACAAGTCCATTCGGATGCTGCTGCAAATGAATGAGGATATGATCAAAAAGCGGAATCAGATTGTTTTTCTGGAACACCATTCCCTGCAAGAAGCCACGTACACCCCTCCCCCGCTGCAAGACTGGGAAGTCCTTCTCAGCGGGAACAATCCGGCTGGGTTTCTGGAAGAAACCCGCAAATACTTGCACAACCTGGCCAAGAATGGCGTCTACAACACCTCGGTGCTGCGTTTATTCCGCTTGGATATCGTACAGCTGGTATATTCCTATCTGAAGGGCAAAGAGATCCAGGCTCATAAGCTGTATACCGGCAAAACCAACGATCAATTATTCCTGCAATCGTTAAACTCGATCGAGGACATGGAGAAATATACGAAATATCTCGTCAGCACGGCAGCAGAATATCATGCCTACGCGGACCATTCGCATACCGTGGTGGAGGTGATCAAGCAATATATTCATTGCCATTACGGGGATGAGCTGACGCGAACGAGCCTGGCGGAAATCGTCTATCTGAGCCCGGATTATTTGGCCCGCGTGTTCAAGAAAGAGACGGGCATCTCTTTGGGTACTTATATCATTCAGGCCCGCATCAGGGCCGCCAAGCATCTGCTGGAGTCGACTCCATTGTCCGTGTATCAAATTGCGGCTAAGGTGGGGTACGCCAACTATTCCCACTTCTCGAAGCTGTTCAAGCAGGATACGGGCTGGGCACCCAGTGACTACCGGAAGGCTCTGCAGACGGGACAGAGCGTTCAGATGAATCATGCAAAATAACAGGGAGATCGCTGCAATCAGGCAGTGCATTCTGCCAGACTAAAGCCAAATTAACGACCATGATCCCTCGTTCGCAAACCCAGCTTGATAATCGTGTAGAGAATACAGTAGAAAGACCCCAGATACCGCCTCATAAGGAGGTACCTAAGGTCTTGATCGATCCGTGTGTTCATTAGCTTCTGTACAGCTTACTTCACGCCCTTGCGGCGGTTGGAAATGTCCAGCCAGACAGCGAAGACCAGGATAGAGCCTTTAACGACATACTGCCAGAATGATTCCAGCCCCATCAACGACATGCCGTTATCCAGCGAGGTCATGACGAGGGCGCCAATCAGCGCGCCGATGACGGTGCCCGCTCCACCCATCAGCGAGGTGCCGCCAATGACGCAAGCGGCAATAGCGTCCATCTCGGTCATCGTGCCTGCGGTGGTCGTAGCCGAAGCCAAACGAGATGTTAATACTATGGCAGCAATCGAGCTGAGCAAGCCGCTGAGCAGAAAAATCAGCATCGTCTTCCGATGGATGTTAATCCCCGACAGACGGGCCGCTTCCTTGTTGCCGCCAATCGCGTAAATATGACGTCCAAATGTCGTCTTCGTAGATAAAAAGTAAAAGATGACGGCAAGCCCGATTACAAAAATAATCGGAAAAGGGATACCCTTATAATTGTTCATGATGAGCACGAATGAGATCACAAGCAAAGCGATGACGGCTGCTTTAATGATATCCACGCCGAGCGGAGATACTTCAAAGCCATATTTTTGCCGGGAGCGGCGTTTTCTTATGGCACTCCATACATATAGACCAATAGCAATAGCAGCGATAACCATACCGAAGCCTTTGGCAAAATAAGCGTTGCCCAGCATCGCCAGCACCGGATCGGATACCGGAATCGTCATCGATTCGGTAACCCCCATCAGCACGCCCCGGAACACCATCATCCCGCCCAATGTAACAATAAAAGCGGGAATCATTTTATAAGCGACAAGCCAGCCCTGCACCAGTCCCAGCACGGCCCCGGCTGCCAACGTACCGACAATGACGATAATCGGCGGCATTCCCAGCCAGTTGCTCAGAATGGCAGCAATGCCGCCCGTCAATCCTACAATCGAACCGACCGAAAGGTCGATATGACCCGCGACAATAACGAGCACCATGCCGATGGCCAGAATCGAGGTCACTGACATTTGTGTAAACAAGTTAGATAGATTCCGTGCGGTCAGAAATGTAGGATCCAGAATGCCGAATAATGCCCAGATGAGGACCAGCGCCCCAACCATCGTATAAGCACGTACGTCCATTTTACCGAAAAGGCTGCCCCAAAGTGACGATTTCGCTGCGGGAGCTTCTTGCTTTTGAAGTTCATTTTGTAGCTGCATCGTTATTTCCCTCCCGTTGCGGCTTGCATAATATTTTCTTGCGTCGCTTCGCGCCAATCGAACTCACGCACGAATTCCCCTTCGCTCATGACCAGAATCCGGTCACTCATGCCAAGCACCTCCGGCAGCTCCGAGGAAATCATAATAATGGCCACGCCTTGCTCAACAAGCTGATTCATCAAATGATATATTTCGTACTTCGCTCCAACGTCAATCCCCCGGGTCGGCTCATCCATAATCAGAATCTTCGGATCGGACATCAGCCACTTGCCGATAACGACCTTTTGCTGATTTCCGCCAGATAGGGTGCCTACGGCTGTCTCGAGCGAGGCTGTTTTCGTCTTCAAATCCTGCACATAACGCATTCCCCATTTAATCTCTTCATTCTTATTAATGACTCCAAAGCTCGACACTTTGCTCATCGTCGCCATCGTTGTGTTTGTCTTCACGTCCATGTTCATCACAAGACCTTGACGCTTGCGATCCTCGCTGACCAAAGCGATGCCTGCTTCAATTGCATCGGCGACCGAGCGAATAAACACGGGCTTGCCTTCGATCAACACGTCGCCCGTCGAGCGTCCGTCATACGCTCCAAAAAGACTGCTGACCAGCTCGGTACGCCCTGCGCCCATTAACCCGGCAATCCCTAAAATCTCGCCTTTGCGCAGTGTGAAATTCACATCCTCGATCACTTTCTGATTGCGCTTTTCGGGATGCCATACATTGTAATTCCTTACCTCCAGCACGGTCTCCCCCGGCGTGTGCTCTGCCCTTGGATAGCGTTCCGTCAGTTCACGACCCACCATCAGCGATACGACATGGTCATCATCCGTTTCGTGACGATCCAGCGTCGCTACCGTCTGCCCGTCGCGCAGTACCGTAATCGAATCGGCAAGCTCGAACACTTCCGGCATTTTATGCGAAATGTACACGCAGGACACCCCTTCGCTGCGCAGCTGATTCAAAATATTCATCAGGATAGCTACTTCACTTTCGGTCAATGCCGCCGTCGGTTCATCCAATATCAAAATTTGCGTATGCTTGGACAACGCTTTGGCGATTTCCACGAGCTGCTGCTGGCCGATGCCAAGACTGCCGATTTTGGTATTAGGAGAGATGTGCAGTCCTACCCTTTTCAACCAAAGGGCGGCGTTATGATACAGCTCATCCCATCTGATTACCCCATGCTTTTGCGGCTCCGCACCGAGAAAAATATTCTCGCCTACCGTCATATCCTTCACGAGCGCCAGCTCCTGATGGATGATCGTAATTCCAGCCTTCTCCGCATCCGTAATGCTATGAAATTCCTTATTATCTCCGCCGATTACAATGTTGCCACTATAGGTTCCCGCTGGATACAAACCGCTCAGCACCTTCATCAACGTCGATTTACCGGCACCGTTCTCCCCGCACAGAGCATGAATCTCACCTTTTCGCACCTTGAAGTTCACCTGATCTAACGCCTTGACGCCCGGAAATTCCTTGCTGATATTAACCATTTCTAACACGTGCATAGGCTTCTATCTCCTTCTAACGCCGACTCATTGGCAAGGATGAGAGTCCTGAAACTGCATAAAATCGATCATCAGCTTCGTCTATCGCTCATCTCATCCCTTGCCAGATGCACTTAGCTTACTGCTGCGGCCATTGATCTTTTGGAACGTTCTTGTAGACATCCTCCAGCTTATGGAAGCCATCCTCGATCAAAATGGAGAGCTGATCCTTGCTGACCGGTATCGGATCAAGCAGTACGGATGGAACATCGAATTTGCCGTTATTTACGGAAGTATCCGTAGCAATATCTTCACCTTTCGCCGCCGCCACGGCCATTTCGGCCGCCTTCGTGGCAATCGATTTTATCGGCTTATACACAGTCATCTGCTGCGTGCCCTCCGCAATCCGCTGGACAGCGGCCAAATCCGCATCCTGACCGGACACCGGAATTTTGCCAGCCATGCCTTGTGCAGTCAATGCCTGAATCGCACCGCCAGCCGTGCCGTCATTTGCAGCTACAACGCCTTGCACGTCGTTCTTTACGGCCGTCAGCGCATTTTCCATGTTCTTCAAAGCCTCTTCCGGCTTCCAGTCTTTAGAGAACTGGTCATACACGATTTTAATATCACCTTTCTCTTCAAGTGGATTCAAAATGTTCATCGCACCTGTCTTAAACATATGTGCATTGTTGTCCGTATCAGCTCCGCCGATATAGACGATATTTCCTTTCGGCGCTTGGTCGATGACGGCCTGAGCCTGAAGCTCACCAACACGAACGTTGTCAAAAGAAATGTAGTAGTCCACTTCGGCATTGTTGATCAGTCGATCATACGCAATGACCTTGATGCCTTCTTTATGTGCTTTCTCCACAATCGGCGCGGTTGCTTCCGCATTGTGCGCGATGACGACGAGCACATCGACTCCCTGGGAGATAAGCTGCTCCGCCTGGCTGAGCTGCGTTGCGTCATCCCCGTTCGCCGCCAGCACCTTCACATCACCTCCGAGCTCTTTGACTTTGGCCGAGAATATATCCCGGTCCTTCTGCCAGCGTTCCTCCTTCAACGTATCCATGGACAACCCGATGACGATATTGCCATCGTCTTTGCCTGCGGTTGTATTCCCTGCTCCCTCGTTATTATTGGCGCTGCCGTCCGAGACTACGCCGCATCCTACTAGGGAAGATGCCAACAAAATTGCCGCTAAGCTCAACCGTAACATATGACCGTATTTTCTCACTCTTCCTTCGCCCCTCTTCACTTGATAAATATTTGATTGCGCTTACATTGAAATCTTAGCATCTGAACCATAACAGCGGGCGGGTGATTACCTGCACTTCTTTGCTCTCCACCTTCAATGAAATGCGGCCAAATGTAATGAATTTCATCGTTAGCATTTTCATAGCACAATATAGTTCTAAATAACAAAAAAGTCCTTGTCGATTAACAAGGACTTGACTTCTCGATTTGCTGCCGATATTCGCTGGGCGTAATGCCCGTCGTCTTCTTGAAGACGCGGCTGAAATAATTCGGATCGTTATATCCGACCTCAAAACAAATCTCCTTCAAGCTGAGGCGGTGTTCTCCAATAAGTCTCTTGGCCTCCTCGATGCGCAGTCGGGTCACGTAGTCAATGAAGTTCTCCCCCGTGTGCAGCTTGAACAGTTTACTGAAATAATAAGGGCTGAGATTCACGTATTCTGCACTCTGCTCCATCGAGATATCCTCTTTATACTTCTGGCCGATATAGAGCAGTGCCCGCTGCAGCACATGAGAACGGCTGCGCTCTTTTTCTTCCTTCAATCCGTCAATGAGCTTATCCAGCCATATTTGCGCGCCTAGCCGCAAAGATTCCCGATCCTCAAGCGCACCTAGCGAGGCGATCAGTTCTGCTCCTTCCCCTGACTGTGCCCCCCGGCTTAAGTATAGCAGCAATCCAATAACCTCTCCCCGCAGACGCGGAAAATAATGAAGCTCGCTATGCACCAGCCGTTCCCAGAACAGAGCAAATCGTTCCGATGCCTCCAGCTTATCCTGCCGCAAAAGCGCATCCAGCAGCTTCTTCTCTTCATTAAGCGAAATAATCGCCTGCCCCGAGCTCTGAGTAATATCGTCATAATGCCGTACACTAACGATATCATGATCATCCGCGCATACGCGGACAGCTTCCCGGTATGACCGGCTCATCCCGTCCCAGCCTTCCCGGATCGAACCGATCCCGACAGAGAGCGCCAGGTCGAAACGTTCCTCTACCAAATCTTTGATGCGCGCACCCCAGTCCAAGGAGTTAACGCGCTGGGAGTACCCTGGCTGGCCGGGCGGCAAAGGAATGAACAACGCCATCTGATGGCCGACCATAGGACTGACGAGACAGGATAAGTTTGGCTTTGCGAACTGTTTGACGGTCTCAAAGACATCTTTTTTAACAAGCTGAAATCCTTCCCACTCTTTAGCTGCATGCCGGGCAAATGATACCACCATCGCATATCCCTTCTGCCATTCCAAATGCAGCAGCTTGGCAAGCTGCGATACTTCTACCTCCTGCACGCATTCCAGCATCAGCATGAGGGACAGCTCATTCTCCGCGAGCGGCATGAGCTGAGACAGCTTCTCCTGCATGTCTAGCCGTTCGTTCCTCTGCCGCCTGGCTTCCTCCGTCTCATCGATCAACGCCTTGATCACGTCCAGAACCTCTTCCCGCTTGGCTGGCTTGAGCAAATAATCGCGAACCCCTAAGGCCAGACTTTCTTTGGCATAAGTGAAATAATCATGAGCCGTGATCATCACGATTCTGGTCATCGGGTACTTCGCCAAAATCTCACGCACCGCATCCAGCCCTTGAATGCCCGGCATCTTGATATCCATGAAAATAAAATCCGGCCTCGCTTGCTCGGCGAGTTGAATGGCCTGTCTCCCGTTCTCCGCATGAAGAAACGTAAAGGTGTCCGGCAGCATATGCCGGATCATAAGCTCCAATCCCTCACGCTCAAGGGCTTCATCGTCTGCTATAAGCAAGGTGTACATCCGTATTCCCCCACATTAATCCAATTTGTTTGATAAAACAACCAACTAAACCAGGTTGATTAAGCGTGCGCCAACGCATTGCTAAACAGATCAGCCACCATTAGGCCGCCGTATGAAACGGCAGGGTGAACACGACAGCGGTTCCCGCTCCCTCCACACTGTCAATCTCAATTCGCTCTTGACCATCAAAGAACAAATGCAGCCTTTTAAACACATTATGCGTACCTAGTCCGGTGGATTTCCCGTTTCCGCTGCCATAACGCGGCGATTCCTCACGGATCGATTGGAGCAGCATATGCGCCGTCTCCTTGCTCATCCCAACGCCGTTGTCTCTGATCTCGATCTCCACCCCGGCATCCTTATAGCTGATCCCCAGCTTCAGTATGGCGCCAGCTTCCATCTGCTCAATCCCGTGAACGAATGCATTCTCCAAAATCGGCTGCAAGGTCAGACACGGAATCATGCAATCCAGCGCCCGTTCATCAACATCCATCACGAATTCGATCCGATCGCGGAATCTCGCCTTTTGGATATGGATATATTCGGTTACATGCTCCACCTCTTCACGCAGATGTACCGCCTGGTCAAGCTTCTGCAAATTGTACCGGAGCAGGCGCGAGACGGATACGGCGAGATCACTCGTTCTCGCAGCCCCTTCGATATAAGCGAGCTTGGAGATCGAGTTTAACGTGTTGAACAAAAAATGCGGATTAATCTGGCTCTGCAGCATCTTCAGCTCCAGTTCCTTAACAAGGCGGTCTTTCTCCAAGCTGTCCATATTTTCCGCCATCAGCCGCTGAATGTTATCAATCATCCCGTTAAAAACCCGGCACAGAATGCTGATTTCATCATTGCTATCACTCTCCGGCGCCTTCGTATCCATCCGCCCCTTCGAAATTTGCTTGGCGGTGGCAACGAGACGGCGAATCGGCCCCGTAATGCTCTTCGAGAGCCAAATCGCGACCAGGATACTAAGCGCCGCCACGGTAGTAACGAGCAAAATTCCGAGCGTATTCAATCGCTCCGACGTAAACATCATCTCCTGGTAGATCGGCTTATATTGCTCGAGTTCAAGATCAACGAGCGTCTGAGCCTCTTCGCGAATGAAACGCTCCGTTTTCTCCGCTTCGATGTACTCCCCAGCCATCACGCCCGAATCATGAGCATCGATTTGCGCGATCATCCCCTCGGCCTGCTCGATAAACGTATCGATAATATTGCGGTAGTTGATCAGCGGCAGATCGCTAGGCCCAATCGTGGCGAGACTGTCCAGCTCCGTTCGCAGCTCTCTTACGGCGTTCAAATGCTGGATCACTTCAGGCATGCTCTCTGCATCCATTTGCATAATATACCGGTTCATCGAACGCATATTCTCGCCAACCTCATACGAAACCTCTTTGTATAATAAAATGCGGTTCATCATCAGATGATAGTTTTCCTGCACCGTTTTGCCGCTCTCGAACAGGAAGAAAGAAACCGAGCTCATCAGAAGCACAAGCAGCGGTATAAAAATAAACAGCTTCTTCCGTATAGTCACAGGCTCTCCTCCTCCTGCACATTGCTCCTGTCCAGCACCTTGACCTCTGTATAGTATTCAGGAAGCAGTTGTTTCCCCTGAAAATGATCATAGAGCAGCTTTACCGCTGTGCCGCCCATTAAATAGGGCTGCTGCGCCACCGTACCTTTAATCTCCCCGCTGCGAATCGCGTTCAGCGTCTCCTTCTGATTGTCAAAGCCAATAATCGTCAGCTCATCACGTCTCAAGCTCTTGGCGGCTTGCAGCATCCCTAGCGCATCCGTTGCGCTGGTGCCCACCATAACATTGATCTCCGGATGCTCGCGCAGCATTTGAGCGGCCTGCTGAATGGCCTCCATATGCGAAATATTGGAGCTGCGCACCGCAACGATTTCCATTCCGCTGTACTGCCCCACCACTTGCATCAGCCCATCCAGGCGCTGCAATTGGCTCGCAGCAAGGTCGCTGCCAATAATGACACCAATCTTGCCCGAACCGCCCGTCGTTTCCACAACAAGATGCCCCAAACTCTCCCCGGCGGCTACATTATCCGTGCCAACGTAGGCCAGCCGCTGGCTGTTTGGCGCATCCGTATCAATCGTGACAACCGGAATGCCGCGTCCCACCGCTTTATTAATAAGCGGCGTGAATTTCTCCTCGTTCAGCCCTTGCACAATAATCGCATCCACACGGGCGGCGATCGCTTTCTCCAGCAAATTGAGCTGCTCGTCCATGTTATTGCGGACGGCTCCGGCAAATTCGATGTCGATCCCATACTCTTCCGCCGCCTCTTCCGCCCCCTTCTCTACCATCTCCCAATATGGATGATAGCGTTCCTGCTCGATCAACACGATGTGATAACGCTTCGTTCCATTTCCCTGATGCCCTTGCAACTCCTTCACGATACTGCTCATTTTACCAGAATGGTACGCAAACCCGACAAACAAATATATAAGTATGCCCATCAAGACCGCTGCGGCGGCCAACCATTTCTTGTCCATCCCCATTCACCTCAATGACTATCCTACTCGGAATTGTAAGCGCTTGCAAAGGAAATGTATGGGGAATACGGAAATCTGCTTATATAAGCATAAAAAAGAGTGAGAAACATCCCACTCTTTTTTATCTGTGATTATGGTCAATCACTAAAAGAATTGTCAACATTAATGGTAATAAAATAGTTAAAAAGCCGATCTGCTCGGATTGATCCCGCCTACGTGTTAAACAGGGTAGATATCGAAATCCTTCAGCGTTTCTCCTGTTCTGGCCGATTCAAATACTGCCTCGATCAGATTCAGGACACGCAGCACTTCCTCGTTCTTCACAATCGGTTCTGCTTCGCCTTGGATCACGGCCGCAAAGTTATCGAAGAAGCTGCTGGATTGACGATATGGCTCCGGCAGAGCTCCCGTAATGGTAGCTTCTTCGGAAGGAGGGGCCATCGTTTTGGTCAATCCTACCCCGGCTTGAATAGGTTTAGGCTCCACTTTCACCGCATCCTGGTTCCGGGTAACGACTCTGCCGTTTAACGACCAGTCCTCAATAATACCGGTTCCCTCGGTTCCTTTGACGTACCAGCGTGGCAGCGTAATGAAATTCGTCGTTCCCACTTCAATCAGTACGGATACGCCGTTCTCGAATTCGATGACCGATTCAAAGCCGTCATCGACCTCATCGCCGAGAATAAAGCTCAAGCGGCTGCTCAGGCTGGTTATTCGGCTGTCCACCATGAACAGGACCTGGTCAAGAAGATGCACGCCCCAGTCCAGCAGCATGCCGCCGCCGTGGGCTTCCAGATGACGCCAGTCGCCCGGTATGCCATTCGCCCCGTGCACCCTGGATTCAATTCGGAACAGGTCACCTATCGTTTTCTCATTGTACATTTGTTTAATGGTCAGGAAATCCTCATCCCAGCGGCGGTTCTGGTGAACCATCAGCACCCGGCCAGCAGCATCGGCCGCAGCCACCATCTCTTTGAAGTCACTGACGGACAATGTTACCGGCTTCTCGCAGATGACATGTTTGCCGGCTTTAAACGCCTGAAGTGCCAGTTCCTTGTGCACGTCATTAGGCGTAGCAATGAGCACCACGTCAACCGCAGTATCGTTTAGTACCTGCTCATAGCTTTCGTAGGCAGGATACCCGTCTTGCTGGGATACTTCCCGGCGTTCTTCCAAAATATCGTAGGTTCCCGTAACCTCAAGAAATGCATTGTCCTTAATCAGCTTGGCATGGTAGCTGCCCATTCCGCCATAACCTACGATCACGATCGCATGTTTTCTTTTCTCCATCGTCATAATTACATAGCTCCTTTATTACATCTAAGAAGTAAACGCATACACATCCATTATAATATAATATGCGAAATAACTGTCCTCTTTTAACGATATTGTATTCCCGCTATTATCGCAAGGCTGTGAGTTACTTCGCATCCTGTAAGAAATGATCAATATATTTCCCCCAAAAAAAGCGTTACCCTGCTTCTATCGCAAAAAGTAACGCTTCTAAATCATACTAGATTACTCCTTCACCACCAGTTTCAGAGGTGCAGCGATATTCTCTTCCACCTCTTTGCCCTGGAGCACGTCCTTGGCTGCGCCGACGGCAAGCTGACCGATCAGCTCCGGCTGCTGGGCTACGGTAGCCGTCAGGTTGCCGGCTTCGATGGACTTCAGCGCATCGTCGTTACCGTCAAAGCCGATGACCATAATGTCTTTGCCCGAGCTTTGGATCGCTTCGATTGCGCCCAAGGCCATTTCGTCATTGTGGGCAAAAATCGCTTTGGCGTCCGGGTTGCCCTGCAGCAGATTTTCCGTCACGGTCAGACCCTTCGTCCGGTCAAAATCCGCTGCCTGCTTCGCCACCACGTTCAGCTGCTTATCTGCGATATCATGGAATCCCTTGCCGCGTTCGCGGGTCGCGGAAGCACCCGGAACCCCTTCGAGCTCAATGACCTTTGTATCTTTGCCCAGTTGATCCACGATATACTCGGCTGCCATCTGACCGCCTTTGATGTTATCGGAGGCAACCAGCGCAGCGACTTCGCCCTGATCCGCCGAACGGTCAAGTGTAATGACCGGAATACCCAAGCTATTTGCCGTTTGCACCACAGTGGAAATCGCGGACGAATCCGTTGGGTTAATCAGCAGTGCATTGACGCCCTGCTGAATCAGATCATCAACGTCGTTGCTCTGCTTGGCCGAGTCGTTCTGTGCGTCTACGACAACGACCTCCATCCCTTGTTTGGTCGCTTCGGCGACGACGCCATCCTTCAGGGATACAAAGAACGGGTTATTCAAGGTCGAGATGGAAAGACCGATTTTGATGTCTTTGACATCCCCGCCGGCCTTGGGCTTCGCCCATTCCGGAGGCTCCAGAGAACAGCCTGTTATGAAGATCAACATAAGTGATACGAGCAGCAAAGTTGTTTTTTTCATCGTTCATTCTCCCCCTTAAGCCGATTTTCTACGGTCGAGCAGTACGGCAATCGCAATCACGACGCCTTTGACAACCATCTGATAGAAAGAGTTCACACCGAGCAGGTTGAGCCCGTTATTCAGTATGCCAATGATCAGCACACCGATTAACGTACCGACGATCCGGCCGCGACCACCGGTCAGACTTGTACCGCCAAGAACAACGGCTGCGATGGCATCCAATTCATAGGACGTCCCTGCAGTCGGCTGTGCGGAATTCAAACGGGAGGTCAGAATCGCGCCTGCAAGCGCGGACAGCATCCCTGCCAGGGAATAGATCATGATCTTGACTCGTGGTACTTTAATACCGGATACAAGCGATGCTTTTTCGTTACCGCCGATGGCATATGTCTTGCGGCCAAATGACGTTTTATGCAGGATGACCCACAGCACGGCAAACGTGATGATCATCGTAATAGCAGGCACCGGAATACCAAGCAGGTATCCGCGACCGAACAATTGGAATGCAAGGCTGTCGCCAAGACCCGTAATCGGGTTACCGTTCGTATAGACGAGCGTAAGTCCTCGGAATATCGTCATGGTGGCCAAGGTGGCAATAAACGGCGCCATTTTCCCCTTGGTAATCATGAGACCATTGATCATCCCCATGACACCGCCAAGCGCAACGCCGATGATGATCGATAGGATCGGGTCAAACCCGGCCACCATCATATTGGCGACAAATGCGCTGGAGAGCGCGAGAATCGAACCGACCGACAGGTCAATACCGCCTGTCAGAATAACAAACGTCATACCGAATGCAATCAATGCATTAATCGATACCTGACGCAGCAGGTTCAGAATGTTAAGCGGTTCCAAGAAACTTGGATTCAGGACGGATACGATAACGATTAGAATGATCAGTCCGAGCAGCGGACCGAGCTTTTGCGTCAAACCTGATACCTTAAACCCTTTTTCCGCCTTGGCATCGTTAATAGTTGTCATATTACTGACCTCCTGTAGCTAGAGTCATGATATGTTCCTGCGTGGCTTGTTCACGGTCCAATTCACCGGAAATCCTGCCTTCGTGAACAACGAGAATCCGATCGCTCATTCCGAGCACCTCCGGCAGCTCCGACGACACCATCAGAATCGCCACGCCGCGTTCGGTCAGTTCATTCATCAGCTGATAAATTTCCCGCTTCGCACCAACGTCCACGCCGCGTGTCGGCTCATCCAGGATGAGCACGCTCGGCCCAATTCCGATCCACTTGGCAATAACGACCTTCTGCTGGTTACCACCCGACAGATTGCGTGCCAGCGTCTCGGTTGTATGCGTCTTGATCTGCAGCCGCTTCGTCAAGGTGTCCACGAAATCCTGCTCCTTCTTCCCGGAAATGAACCCTTTGGAAGAGAAGCTGAACAGATTGGGCAGTGCCATATTTTCACGGACCGAGAAATCCAGGACCAAACCTTCATCCTTGCGGTCCTCTGTTATGAATCCAATGCCGTGTTTCACGGCGTCATCCGGCTTCTTGATCGAAACTTTCTTTTCGCGTACCCAGATTTCGCCGCTATCCAGCGGGTCCAATCCGAAGATCGCTCTCATCATCTCGGTGCGCCCTGCCCCCATCAGGCCGGATACGCCAACAATCTCGCCGGCACGAACCGTGAAGCTTACATTCTCGAACCGGCCTTTACTGCTAATATTCTTCACTTCCAGCACGGGCTTACCCGGAGATGGATGACGTGCCGGATATCGCTCGGTCAACTCCCGGCCGACCATCTTTTTGACGACTTCATCAAAATCCGTGTCCGGAATGGATTTGGTATCGACGGATTTACCATCTCGCATAACCGTAATCCGGTCGCAGATCGTAAAGATCTCCTCCATCCGGTGGGAAATGTAAACGACGGATACGCCTTGTTTTTTCAATGAACGGATGACATCAAACAGCTTCTCAATTTCCCTTTCGGTCAATGCCGCCGTCGGTTCATCCATAATGATGACTTTCGCTTTTGTCATAAGCGCTTTGGCGATCTCAATCATCTGCTGCTGGCCGACGGAGCATTCTCCTGCCTCCTGCGATAATGGTATCGTCACCGCTAATTTGCTGAACTGTTCCTTCGCAAGCGCCTTCATTTGTTTCATATTGAGGAAGCCGAGGCCGGACGTCATCTCCTTGCCGATAAACAAGTTATCCAGAACCGTCATCTCCGGCCAGATGTTAAGCTCCTGATGGATGAAGGCAACGCCTCTCTCTTCCGCTTCCTTCGGATTAGCAAAATAGGTTTCCTTACCGTCGATGACAATCTTGCCTTCATCCCGGCTGTGAAGACCGGTTAATATATTCATCAGCGTCGATTTACCTGCGCCGTTCTCTCCCATCAGGGCATGGACCTCTCCTTCCCGGAGATCAAAGTCCACGCCTGCCAGCACCCGGTTCGTGCCAAAAGATTTTTGGATATTCGTCATCTCAATGTTCATGCTGCTTCCTCCTTTTTAACCGAAATGAACACCGGCCTGCAAAATGCAGTTCGCATAGGGCTTGGCTTCGCCTGTACGGATAACCGCCTTAGCGTTTCGAGTCCGTGCCTTGAACTGCTCGTGTGAGCAAGCCTCGATCTCGCAATCCTGAAAATTTTCCTGTATATAATGCAGTGTTTCCTTATTATCAAGCTTCATTTCTTCAGCGATGACGATCTTTTCGATTACCATATCGTCAGCGATCGCCTCTACCACCTCGGTAAAGCTTGGTGTCCCCAGCGTTAGCGCCAAATCAATCTTGGGAACTCCGGGAGGAATCGGAAGGCCCACGTCGCCAACAACGATGGTATCGGTGTGTCCCAGATCTGCCAGCACTTTCGCGATGTGACTGTTCAGCATTCCGTTCTTCTTCATATTCAAAGACTCCCTTCCACTTCGAGGCGCGACGGCATTCCTCCCTGCGCTCCGAACTTCATGACCGATAAGGAAGCTGCGCGGTTCGCAAATCTCAAGCTGTCGGCCATGCTCATGCCTTCGGACAGAGCCACGGCAAAGGCACCGTTGAATGTATCGCCCGCTCCCGTTGTATCCACGGCTTCAACCTTGTAGCCGGGAACCACAACCTCTTCATTGCCGTCAAAATAACGAACTCCCCGCTTGCCTTCCGTCACGATCAGTTTGTTCGGATAACGGCGCAGCACGTCGCCTAATGGCTCATCTCCGAACAGGATAGCCGCTTCATGTTCGTTCGGCGTCATGTAAGCCGCCCGTTCAATAACAACGCTCGGCACCGGGCGGGCCGGAGCCGGATTCAGCATCAACGGCACCTGATATCTTGCGCATAATTCACTGACATGCACCACCGTTTCCTCCGGAATCTCCTGCTGAATCAACACGATATCCGCAGCCTGGATAACCTCCGCTGCCTGATCAACATAATCCGGGGTGATCCGATCGTTGGCAGCCTTAACTACCACGATGCTGTTGTCTCCCTCTGCCAATATGATGTGTGCGGTTCCGCTTTCAATACCTGTAACCGGTTCCACATACTCCGTAATAACACCGTTCTCCTGCAAATTGCTCAAAATCGTTTCGCCGAAGGAATCTTCACCTACACAGCCAATCATCGTTACCTCTGCACCCAGTCTCGCCGCCGCGACGGCCTGGTTGGCTCCCTTCCCTCCGGGTACCGTCTTAAAGCTGTCGCCTAGCACCGTCTCTCCAGCGCCGGGGCGCTTGGTGGAGGTGACCACCAAGTCCATCGACGCGCTTCCGATTACCACGATCTTCGCCATTATGATTCCACCTTTCTTGTTGTCTGCCGCTCAATAAATTCTACCGAGAATTCGATACTGCTTCTCTCGATGTGCTGCCCTTCAATAAGTCCGATAAGCAATCTGGCCGCTTCCCGGCCCATTTCATATGCCGGCTGATGAATCGTGGACAGGGGCGGGGCCAGCAGTCGGCTGAGCAGAATATCGTCAAATCCTATAATCTGTACGTCTTCCGGCACCCTTTTCCCCAGCCGATGCGCTTCCTTGACTACGGCGGATGCCATAATATCGTTACTGGCGATGACGCCGTCCGTGTCCGGATGCTCAATGAACACTTGCTGGGCGAATTCTTCCGCGACGGTTAAAGAAAACGATGTCGTCTTCAGCACTTGATACGCAGCCGCCTGTTTTTCCAGAACCTCAACAGCTCCTTCAAAACGCTCCTGGGCAGGACGGACATCCGCCGGGCCTTGAATCACGGTTATAGCTTTACTGCCTCGCTTAACCATCTCCTGTGCCGCAATCCTACCTCCCTGCCGACCATCCGCAAATACGGAAGGTCGATCCGATGAGGTTCGATCCAGAAATACAACCGGGATCTTGAGCCCTGCATATATGTCGGCATCCGGATCATTGGTCGATGATATGACACCAACCACATTATTTTGGACAAAGGTTTGGATGTACTCCATTTCCTTCTTCTTGCTCTCGTCGCTGTTCCCGAATATCAACCGATAATCATTTTCCTGCATCTCATCCTCAACTCCGCGGGCAAGCTGCGGGAAATAAGGGTTCATAATATCCGGAAGCAAAAGTCCTATCAATTTGGATTTTCTTTTATATAAAGAACGTGCTACTTCATTCGGCGTATAATTCAGCTCGCGAATGCTTTGTTCTACCTTGGACCTGGTGTCCTCATGCACGTAACCGTTTCCATTTAAAACCCGTGAAACCGTGGCCACGGACACGCCAGCCCGGTTTGCCACATCCTTGATCGTTGCCATTACCGTCATCACCTCATTCATGTGTAACCGGTTACAGATATAACATATCACATCTTTTTTTAACCTGCAAGCTTTTGAGGATTGGAATATTTTTGTACCGGGTATTGGCAAACCCACCTTCAGCAATAACATGGCCAGCAATAAATTACGGTATTCTTACAAAAACCTTTACTGGAGTTTACATCCGGTTCCTATACTCAATACCTGTAAGGCCAAGCAGGAAAGTGAGGTAAACATGATTATGGAAAAAGAATTTATGCTTCCTTCTCCGGGTCATTCTCTGACGCCGCCGGTTAGCGAAGCTGAGCCTTCGACAGCCGCAAAACCGATCTCTATCAAGAAAACAAGACGCAGGGAAATCATGCTCGCTTATGCATGTCTAACACCATCGCTGCTCATTTTCGGTCTATTTCTGTTCTATCCGCTGCTCAAATCCGTCTATCTGAGCTTGTTCCTGACCGATCCTCAAGGCCGGGTAGCCGAATTCGTAGGGTTCGATAATTTCAAGGAGATACTGGCCTCCGAGATGTTTTATACCAGTTTCGGCAACACACTGCTGTTTATCGTACTGACGGTCCCGACCGGCATGGCAGCCGCCATACTGCTCGCAGCCCTGACGCATAATAAACTGAAAGGCATGAAAATATTCCGTTTTATATTCTCGCTGCCCATGGCCGTGTCCGTCGGTACCGGCTCGATGATCTGGATGATCCTCTACCATCCGACTATGGGCATGCTGAATTATTTCCTGTCGCAACTCGGCACGCAGCCCATCCAATGGCTGACCGATCCGAAATGGGCCATGATCTCCGTTGCCATCATGACGGTCTGGATGAATCTTGGGTTTAATTACATCCTGATGCTGAGCGGCATGCAGGGAGTATCCGAGGATATCTATGACAGTACCAAGATTGACGGCGCCGGTCCGTTAAGAACCTTCTTCCGGATTACGATGCCGCTGATCTCCCCTACGTTATTCTTCACATCCGTCGTGTCAGTGATTGGCGCCTTCCAAGCGTTTGGACAAATCAACATCCTGACCAAGGGCGGTCCGATGAACAGCACCAACGTCATCGTGTTCAATATCTATCAGGATGCATTCGTCAACTTCCGCTTCGGCATCGGCAGTGCGCAAGCGCTCATCCTGTTTGCGATCATTCTGCTGCTGACCGTCTTTCAATTTAAATTCGTGGAGAAGAAGGTGCATTACCAATGAACATGCGTCTCATGCCCAAAAGCTTCATCTACTTCGCGCTGCTTCTCTGTTCGCTGGTCGTTGCCTTTCCGCTTCTATACACCTTGTCGACATCGCTTATGAGCGAGGCTGAATCGGCCGTTTATCCGCCGCCTCTGCTTCCGGAAGCCATCAATCTGTCCAATTTCGCCAAGGTGATCGATACGATCCCTGTCCTTACCTTTATCGGGAACAGCCTGGTCGTCTCCATTGCCATCATGGTCGGTCAGATCGTGACCGCAAGCCTGGCGGCATACGCCTTTGCCTTCCTCCAGTTCCCGGGTAAAACGCTGCTGTTCAGCCTCTTTCTCGCCACCATGATGATCCCGTGGGAAGTGATCATGATCCCGAACTATCTGACGGTCAAAAGCTTGAATTGGCTCGATACCTACCAGGGGCTTATCGTTCCATTCCTGGCAACCGCCTTCGGAACCTTCCTGCTCAGACAAGCCTTTTTGCAGCTGCCGAAGGAGCTGTTTGAAGCGGCTCGCGTGGACGGCTGCGGCCATGTCCGGATTTTTCTGAGCATGGTGGTACCGTTATCCGTACCTGGAATTGCCACGCTGGGCGTGTACTCGTTCCTGAACAATTGGAACATGTACCTATGGCCGCTCTTGACCACCAACCGCGTTGAAATGCGTACCGTTCAGATCGGGATTGGCATGCTGCAGTTCGAAGAAATGAATTCGTGGAATTTGATTCTGTCCGGCGTACTCCTTCTGCTGCTTCCTTCCCTGCTGCTGCTTGCGCTCGGTTTGAAGCCGCTTGTCCGCGGCATCACGGCAGGTGCGTTGAAGGGCTAATCGCTATATTAATTCGGACTATAATGAATCAGCCTTGCGTGCCGGTTATCGATAAGAAACGGGCCGCGCAATTTCTGATAGATCAAACCATACTTTATTTTCAAAAAGGGAGAGATTAACCGATCATGAAACGTTTTGGTAAAAGGTCCTTCGCGCTGCTCCTGCTTTCCTGCTTCATGCTGATCAGCGCCGCTTGCAGCAATACGCCAGCCGCTGGAGAAACGACCGTTGCTGCCGGCAGCGAGCCAGCCAAAGATCCTGTTAAGGTTGTGTGGTGGCATTCCATGAGCGGGGAGCTCGGGACTGTCGCGGACAAGCTGATCTCCGATTTTAATGCGGCCCACAAGGATATTCAGGTTGAGGGCGTGTTTCAAGGAACGTATGATGAAAGCTTGAACAAGCTGAAGGCCTCCTTGGGATCAAAGAGCGGTCCAAGCATGATCCAGGTGTACGAAATCGGCAGTCGTTTCATGATGGATACCAAGGCCATCCGTCCGGTTCAGGACTTCATGGATGCTGAAGCATACGACATTTCCTCCTTGGAACCGAATATCAAAAATTACTATACATTCGACAACAAATTGTACTCCATGCCGTTTAACTCCTCCAACCCGATTCTGTATTACAACAAGGACGCTTTTAAAGCGGCGGGTCTCGACCCGGAAAACCCTCCCAAAACCTACGAAGAGGTAGCGGAAGCGGCAAAAGCGCTGACAAAAGGCAGCCAAACCGGCGCATCCTTCGCCATCTATGGCTGGCTCATGGAACAATTCCTTGCGAATCAAGGCGTTGAGCTGCTGAACAACGGCAATGGCCGCACTTCTCCGGCAACCGCTTCGCAGGTCAACAGCGGCGCTGCCGTGAAGACGCTGGAATGGTGGAAGCAAATGCTGGACGATAAGGTGCTCTTGAACCTGGGACGTAAAACGGACGACACCAAAAAAGCATTTGCAGCAGGTCAAATTGCCATGACGCTGGACTCGACGGCTTCCCTCCGCGGAATCGTCAGCGCAGCGGAAGGCAAATTCGAAGTCGGTACGGCGTTCCTGCCCAAACCGGCTGACGGCGGCGAAGGCGGCGTTATTATCGGCGGTGCAAGCCTGTGGCTGATGAACAACAAATCGGAAGAAGAGCAGCAGGCAGCCTGGGAATTCATGAAATATTTGGCCGAGCCGCAAACGCAAGCCTACTGGCATGTCAACACAGGTTACTTCCCGGTAACAACTAAAGCTTACGAAGAGACCCTGGTAAAGGAAAACCTGGAGAAATATCCGCAATTCCAGACGGCCGTGGATCAATTGCATCAAACGACGGCCAACCTGGCAACGCAAGGCGCTGTCATGGGCGTGTTCCCTGAAGCCCGCCAGCTGACGGAAACGGCCATCGAGGAAGTGCTGAACGGTCAAAAAACGGCGCAGGAAGCACTGGACAAAGCCGCTCAGGAGATCAGCTCCAAGATCGAAACCTATAATAAAACGGTGAAATAAACGTCGATCGACGTACTTTCTCGGAAGACAGACCTCATATACTGTCATATATGAACGAATTGCAACCCTTGATACAGGATCATAAGGCCCCCCGCGGTGCCCTATGAATCATGCATCAGGGGTATTTTTCTGATGGCAGCTTCACCTCAACTTTCCATATTGGATCAGCTTGTATAGGGGTTTGCCCAAATCACTTAGCCGGGCTCCTGAATACACTGATACAAAGTGGAGGTGAGCCTATGATGAGAAATCTTCCGTCCACCGTAACCATCGTCCCGGTGCCGTTTGACCGGGGTGCTACCCGCCGCGGCGCAAGCCAGGGACCGAATGCGATTTTCGGAGCCGGCTTGAAACGCAAGCTTGACATGCTCGGTGTATCCTACCAGGTCGATGACCTTGCTGGACTCCCCGAACACAAGGATGAAACGCACGATCCTCAATTAAAACATCTGAAAGAAGTCATAACGATTAACGAGCAGCTTGCAGCTCATGTGTCTGCCCTGGCACAATCGGGCGTCTTCCCGCTTGTCCTTGGCGGTGACCATAGCATTGCAATCGGCACTCTAGCCGGGCTTACCCGGCACTATCAAAGCCTGGGCGTCATCTGGATTGATGCTCACTCCGATCTCAATACGCCGGATACAACTCCAAGCGGCAATATCCACGGCATGTCGCTGGCTGTCAGCTTGGGAAGAGGCGATGCGCGGCTAACATCGATCGGCGGCGTAAAATCAACGATCAAGCCGGAGCATGTAGTGCTCATTGGCGCTCGTTCCCTCGATCAGGGCGAACGGGATTTCATCCGTCGGGAAGGCATTACCTGCTTCACGATGCAGGACATCGACCGCATCGGCATGTTCCGAGTCATGAAGGAGGCTATCCGAATAGCGTCAACGGGCACGGATGGCGTTCACCTCTCCTTCGATATCGATAGTGTCGATCCGAAAATCGCACCTGGAACGGGAACGCCGGTTCAGGGCGGACTCAGTTACCGGGAAGCGCATCTGGCCATGGAGATGCTGTCGGAATCCGCTATTCTGACCTCGGCTGAATTCGTGGAGAACAACCCGCTGCTGGACCGCGGACAGACAACGTCCCGGCTGCTAGTCGGCTTAATCGGCTCCATGCTGGGCGAAAGCATCTTGTGACGCGTCCTCATACTTGATTATGAGAGGCTTTTTTGGCGCGGTATCCGGTGCCAGTCGCCGGCTAGGTTTCTTAAGACTCCCAAGGAGGTTACACTATGGACCCTTCAAACCCACATATCGAGAAAGCCGACAGGTACGGTGCGAGAAACTACCACCCGCTACCCATTGTCATTGCCAAAGCTGCAGGCATCCATGTGACGGATTCGGACGGCAAGCGGTACATCGATATGTTAAGTGCCTACTCGGCGCTGAATGCAGGTCATTGTCATCCCCGAATAATCGGCGCTTTAAAGGAACAAGCAGATAAGGTGACACTGACTTCGCGCGCATTCCATCATGATCAACTGGGCGAGTTTTACGAGAAGCTGTCTGCTTTCACCCACAAAGACATGATTCTTCCCATGAATACGGGGGCCGAGGCTGTTGAGACGGCACTCAAGGCAGCACGCCGCTATGCTTACCGGAAGAAAGGCATACCGGCCAATCAGGCCGAAATCATCGTCTGCGAAGGGAATTTCCACGGCCGCACCATCACCGTCACTTCCTTCTCCTCATCCAGCGAATATCGGGAAGACTTCGGCCCTTTCACGCCGGGCTTCAAAGTCATCCCCTATGGCGACCTGGAAGCGCTGAAGCAGGCCATCTCACCGAATACGGCCGCCTTTCTTGTAGAGCCGATCCAGGGAGAATCCGGCATCATTATCCCTCCTGACGGATACCTTAGCGGCGCAATGGAGCTGTGCAAGCAGCATCGCGTTCTTCTGCTTGCGGACGAAATCCAGACCGGCTTCGGCAGGACAGGAAAACGTTTTGCCTGCGACTGGGAGGATGTCATGCCGGATATGTACATCCTCGGAAAAGCGCTGGGCGGCGGTGTTTTCCCAGTCTCTGCCGTGGCGGCGGACGCCGATATTCTCGGTGTATTCGAGCCGGGGTCCCACGGCTCCACCTTCGGCGGGAATCCCCTCGGCTGCGCGGTGGCCATCGCTTCCATGGATGTATTCCTGGAGGAAGGGCTGGAAGGCAGCTCCAAAGAGCTCGGCGAATATTTTCTTCAGCAGCTTCGATCCATCCGGCATCGCGATATTCAGGAGGTGCGCGGCAGGGGCCTATTCATCGGCATGGAACTGAAGGTTCCAGCCAGAACCTACTGCGAGACACTAAAGGATCTCGGTTTGCTCTGCAAAGAAACCCATGAATCCATTATCCGCTTCGCCCCTCCGCTCATCATCACCAAAGCGGAACTGGACCAGGCCGTTGGGATCGTAAGGCAAGCGTTTGCGTGACGATCCGAAACAGACTTGCAATTGCATAAAAAAACAGTTTGTTCACCCCCTGGCTCAAATAACAATGGGTGCGGCAAACTGTTTTTCTGGTTCCTCTCTCACTCAAGCTTTGCAGCTTATCCTGATACTGCGATTCACCGAGCCACTTTCCTGATAGGGTCTGAGCACAGTTATTTAATCGACTTCACTTTCATTCTTCTTGATAGAAGCAGCAGCTGAGAGACAACAGCAAGCACGGGCAGTTCGATCAACGGGCCGATGACCAAGGCTAGAGCAATCACGGGCTGTTCCGGAAAGGCCGTCACGGCGATCGCGAGAGCTACCGGGGAGTTCCGGGCAATGATTGTTAAATGGAGGCTGACCGAATCCTCGTAAGAGAAACGCAGCATTCTGCCCACTACGCTGCCCAGCGTGTAATTCATTATAAAATAAATCAAGATCGGAACAATGAGAATATAAATCATGTCCATATGATTCAATAAGTATGACCCTTGTGACGCAAACATCGCGACAATGGCAAGACATAGAAAGACAATCTGTGCCCGGCCAAAAAATGGCAGCACCTTGTGCTCCAGCGCCTCTTTCTTCGCTCTCAGCAAGAAACGGGTGAGATGTGCAAGAGTGAACGGAACTACAAGCACAAGCAGCACGCTTTCGATCAATGTTTCCAGCGATATCGTTTCGATCGTACCGGAGAACAAGAGCAAATATAGCGGAAGCAGCAGCACCTGGAGGATCAGATTAATGGGCAGCACCGATGTTGACAAGGGCACGTTCCCCTTGGCAATCGAGGTAAACACCAAATACCAGTCGGTACATGGGGTCACCATCAACATAATGAATCCGATCCAAAGCGCCGGGTGATCCGACAGAAAAACAGCGCCGAGTCCCCAAGCAAGCAGCGGCGTCCAGATAAAATTAATGGCGGTGCTCGCCCCCAGAAACTTGATGTTCTTGAACGCCTCTCTTAACTGCTGCAGCGGTATCGTCAAGAACAATCCATACAACATCAACAGCAAAAAAGGAACGATCCCGTAGTCTGCATATTCCGAAACAACCGGAAACTGCCCCAATAACAGCCCGATTGCCACCGCGCCCATGATGATCAAAGTTTGAAGTTTTTCTATAAGTCCCATCCCGCACCCCTTACCATTTAAATCATGAACAAAATGAAGTAATGACCGAAAAATCATATAACGGAATCATACCGCATTTTTTGTATAATGGATTGTATAATGTTCAGGACAAATTAAAAGTATAAGGAGGTTCATATGAGAATAGCCATTTGCGGAGGCACCGGTTTCATTGGGCAGGCATTGTGTTCGCGTTGGCAGCGCGATGGACATGACGTTATCATCGTCACAAGATCGAAGCCGGAAGTTCCTCCCCATCGCCAACAAGACGGGCCTATATCCTATCTGACCTGGGATGAGATGAAGTCCCATCCCGAGCGGTTTGAGGATTTGGATGCCATCGTTAACCTAGCTGGCTCTTCCCTTAGTCAGCGCTGGACGCAAGCAGGCAAGCAGAGAATCCTTCAGTTAAGACAACGAACCGTCTCCTCCGTAGCCGAACTGATGGACCGCCTGGAGCATAAACCTCCGGTCGTAGTTCAAGCTTCGGCGATGGCCATTTACGGCACATCCGAGTTTGAAACATTTGATGAGGAAAGTCCTGCCACGGTAATGGATTTCCCGTCGGAGGTTGTGTTGCAATGGGAGCAAGCGGCCGACCGCATCCCGGTTGACCGGTTAATTAAGCTGCGCATCAGCGTTGTTCTGGGAGGTAAAAGCGGAGCCCTTCCCAAAATGCTGCTGCCCTATAAACTAGGCGTAGGCGGCAAGATCGGCAGCGGCAAGCAATGGCTCTCCTGGATACATATCGACGATATCGTGGAACTCATCGATTATTGCATCCTGCACGAGGACATATCCGGAGTCGTGAATGCGGCTTCCCCGCATGCGGTCACGAACGATGAATTCGGCAGGAGCATCGCCAAGGTCTATCACCGTCCGCACTGGCTCCCCCTGCCTGCTTTCATGCTCCAAGCCATCCTGGGCGAAATGTCGCTCATTCTTTTAAAGGGCCAGCGTATCCTGCCGGCTAAGGCCCAACGTCACGGCTTCCAGTTTCGCTATCCGGAAGTGACGGACGCACTGAAGCAGATCAAAGAAAGCTGAACCGTACGGCCATATGCATAGAAAAACAATCGCTCTCATGTATAGAGAACGATTGTTTTCTTTTTTTCATAAAACTTCTATTGTACGGGGGCCAGCTCGCTTTCCGTCACCCACTTATGGTTCTTAACTTCTTCGCCGGTTGTCGTCGTGAAATCCACCATATAGACCGTCGTTTGTTCGGCGGAATCGATAACGGCAGTGGCTCCCTTCATTCCCTCCATATGATCCGCATTCACGACGGCTTCCGTTCCAGGCTTTAGGGGCTCCTTCCCGGCATCCTTCATCTCCTCATGAATCACCCATTTATGATCCTTTACTTCGGGTCCGCCGCTCGTCGGCGTATACGATATCGTGTACACCGTCGTATCGTACGCCCCGACAATCGTTGCTTTTGCCCCCTTCATTCCGGGCATGTGGTCGGATTCAATGATCGCTTCGGTGCCCACCGCATAGGTTGGATTCTCTGCCGACTTCAACCCTTCCGGAACCTCCCCCGAGCCGGAATGGTTCATGCTGCCATGATCCATGTTATCCATGTTCCCGGTGGCCTCCGTGTTTTCCTTGTTATCGGGGTTTGCGCTTTTCGTATTACCGCAGGCACCCAGTATGAGGATGAGGGATGCTAACGCAACCAGAATAAGCGGCTTCCATCGTTTCTTAGCTGACATATGATGAACTCCTCTCTTATATTGAATGTTCATAGCATAGCAGCTACTTATGAAGAACATGTGTAGCTGTCTATGCATTACATCACTATACCCATTTTTTCAATAAAACTTATCTGTGATATAAAATAGAGAGTGATCATAACTACTATTTAGTCCTATACTCTTGGTAGACATATTTGCCAATTCCCAGAAGGAGCACCATCTCCCATGCAAATCAATGACGAAACTTTCATCCCGTTATTTAAACGGGCCAATTCCATATTAAACCGAACCCTGAACCGTATCGATCAGCAGGAACTAAGCATCCGGATTCACTACTGGGGATTTATGCCGCGCCACTACGATAATACGGAGCATAGGCATTCTTTTTTTGAAGCCTGTTACGTGTTGACAGGCCGTGGATCGTATATCGAAAACGAGACAGAGTTCCATCTTCATCCAGGCACCCTGTTTCTCTCAAGGCCGGGGGTCCAGCACCAAATTAAGAGCAGAGAAGGCTTGGCCTTATGTTATGTTGCCTTTGAGCTGGATGAATCGGCAAACAACGATTTCCATACGGCTGCTTTCCGAAGGTTAGCCAGCCAAGGCATTCCGGTGCTTCAGGAAGGTGCCGGGCAAGCGCCCGGACTCTTGTGGCTTTCGCTGTTATCCGTGTTTCAGTCGGGCTCTGGCGGTAAGCAGCACCCGCCGCATATGCTGAACAGCATGGCTATTTCACTCATATTATCGATTCTGGCAGCCCACGGCCCCGGTTTCTACCAAGAACCTTCCGATGGTGGAGCAAACGAAGAAGGAGCGTCGATGTTTCATCAGGCCGAATTGTTTATCAAGGATAATCTGGGCGAGCCGCTCTCGCTGGAGCGGGTGGCTGGCCATCTTCACGTTACGACCCGTCATTTGACAAGACTGTTCCGGAAATACGGACATCAATCCTTTGTTCATTATGTGCAGGAGCAGCGTGTGCAGCAGGCTAAACACCTGCTTCTGAATACAGACCGGCAGATCAAAGAGATTGCCATCTCTTGCGGATTCGAGTCCGTGCACTACTTCACCCGGGTGTTTACATCTAAGCTTGGTGTAACCCCGGCCCGCTTCCGGCGGTCGCAGTTTTCGGAAGGTCGTTACGACTCCGAGCTTTAGCGGCTAGAGACGTCGATGTCCTGATCGTACAAAAACACTTCCTCTTTTTATAAAGACGGATCCTCCCTTGCCTTCTACAATGAAGTCGTAACAGACATTCCGGAAGGGAGGATCCATCTATCCATGAAACCTGCAACAGCCTTTCAATCACACCCGATCAACCACTTGGACTTTCGAAACGGACCCCAATTCATGAAGAGCGGGATCGACTCATGGTGTTCGTTGATCCTATCGACCTACAAACAAAAATCCCAGCATGAAGTGCAAGAAAAGAGCAGTATCTTCATTACGCTTGACGGAACACACGGCGCGGATTTCGATAAACTTCTGGCAAAGCTTCAGCAAACCTGTGAGCAAGAAGGGATCACCTTCTCATGCGATTCCACGTCCGATTATGTCAAACCCGAAGCCGAGCTCCGGGCCGAGATGGCTCCTTATCTGACTGACAACCGGGCATTCGGCTATAAAGCAACCGATGTACGTCCCATTCAATATTTTCAACAGGACGCACGGTCTGCCTTGAAAAAAAGTGCGCTTGAATCTGACGCGATGCGCGGCATATACGTACTGCACGGACCCGGCGCTTCGCTGCTTGAAGGCCGGACCCCCGACCTTCGTTTCTACGCCGATTACTCCCGCGAAAACCAGCAGCGGCGTCATGCCCGGCATATGGGCAGCTTCGGCTTGGGCATCTCCCACGACAAGGTTGAGACTTACAAGAATTGTTTATTTCTCGAATGGCCCGTCTGGGAGACTTACCGTCGTGACTGGTTAGCCCATTATACCCATGCCGAACGCTCGGACAATAAAGCGTTCTACATGGACTTCAATCGTCCGGAAGAGCCGGTGTGGCTGCCGACAGCAACCTTGGCAAACGTACTGCATAAAGCGAGTCAGCAGCCGTTTCGGGTCAAGCCGTTTTTTGCCCCGGGAATATGGGGTGGTCAATACCTTAAGGAATTATGCGGCCTTCCCGACGAATGGCCGAACTGCGCCTGGAGCTTTGAGCCCATCGCTCCCGAGAATACGCTTCTGCTGTGCGTGCAGGATATCACCTTCGAGATTCCGTTCACATTGCTGATGGAGGCAGCGCCTCAAGAGATCATGGGAACGCGTAATGTCAGGCTATTCGGCGATTATTTCCCGATCCGGTTTGATTATCTGGATACGATGCAGGGCGGCGAGCTATCACTGCAGGTGCATCCGCTGCAAGAATATGCCGAGTCACGGTTCAATGAACATATGACGCAGCAAGAGTCGTACTACATCATGCGGAATGCCCCGGGAGCCAAGGTGTATCTCGGGCTGAAGGAAGGAATTAGCGGCGGACGTCTGCTTGAAGCAGTGGAAGACGCCCAGCTTCAGGAAAAGCCGCTTCAGCTCTCCGACTACGTTAACGAGTACGATTCGCAAACAGGGGATCTTTACCTCATTCCACCAGGCACGGTCCACTGCTCTGGCAGGGATAATCTGGTGCTGGAAATCTCCTCAACCACCTGGTGGTTCACGTTCAAGATCTACGATTACTTACGGATGGACGCAGATGGCAAGCCGCGCCCGATGAACCCTGAGCATGCACGCCACAATATCAATGACGCCATGAATACGTCAGCGGTAGAAAGCGAACTTATCGCCCAGCCAACCGTCATAAGCCGTCAAGGCCGTAGTGCGGAGGAACTGCTCGGTCAACGGGATGATCTGCTATTCCAGGTTAGCAGGCTGACCCTGCATGAAACATGGAATGCAGACACACAAGGAGAATTCGTCATGTACAACCTTGTGGAAGGTGAACGTGTCCGCCTTGTACCAGTAGCGGACGAGGGTGCGGCCGTTGAATGGGGTTATGCGGAATCCTACATCGTCCCGGCATGTGTGGGAGAATACCGTCTGGAGAACCTGTCCGGCTCCCCGTGCACCTTGATCGCCGCCAGAGTCAATCCGGAGTGGAATCTTCCGCTTCTTCCGCCTCACTGGGCAACCGAAAGCGGGGAGTTTCAATGAGCCGCAATGATAGCGCCGATCCAGAAAGCGTGCCTTCTCCTGCCCCTATCACGATCGCGCTCGATGCTGGCGGCACTGCGTTGAAGGGAGCTCTCATCGTGAACGGGCAGCTAATCCCCGGCTCGTTCCTAACCCGGCCTTCAGAATCCCAAGGAGCCGCGGCGGATACAATCGTCAGCTTTGCTCAAGCCTGTCATGATTTGATCACCTATTACGCTTCGGCCTTCCGGCCATTGGATTATTACGATTCGATCCGGATCGGCTTTGCTTTTCCGGGGCCCTTCGATTATGCAAAGGGCATCGCGCTTCTTCAAGGCATCGGCAAATATGAAGCCCTGTTCAAGCTGTCGGTTCGGGATCTGCTCCGTTTCGAATTTCAGAGACTCAAGCCATCCTTCCCGGGTGTCACAATGAATCGTCTGACTGCGGCCGATATCCGGTTCGGGAATGACGCCTTCATGTTCGGGCTTGGGGCCTCCATCCGGTTCCCATCGGAGCGTCTCCTATGCCTTACGCTCGGTACAGGCCTTGGCTCTGCCTTTGTGGAGAATGGTCAAATCGTAGCCGGTAGACACGGTATCCCAAGCAGCGGAATGCTGTTTGCGGAGCCTTACCGGGATCACATCGTGGACAGCTATTTCGGCAGAAGGGGCATTCTGAACATGGCTTCGAAGCGGGGTCTCCTGACCGACGGGATCGATGTAGCCGACCTCGCTGAAGCAGCCAAGGGCGGTAACACGCAAGCTCAGGATGTATTCCGGGAATACGGCACCAAGCTAGGAGAGATGCTTCTCCCTTATCTATCCGAGTTCAAACCTAGCCGCCTAGTGCTAGGCGGACAAATCTCGTACAGCTTGCCCTTATGGGAAAGGGAAATCCAGCTAGCTTTAGGCAGGCATGCCGTTCCGGTTCACAGTCTCGCAGATGGAACGGCGGCTGTGTTTAACGGCATTGAGAAGTTATTCGGGGATTCGGATCATCATGTTTCCGCTCCCAATTAATTTATAGGAGGTCACCAATATTATGAACCTATCCACGCAAGGCGGTCATCGACCCGCCCGCCCCTGGACGATCTATGTCATCCATCATTCCCACACAGATATCGGCTACACCGAGCGCCAAGAAAGAATTGAGCAGTACCATGTGGATTTTATCCGCCAGGCACTAGACATCACGGAAGCCGCACACCGCGGGGAGCGCCCGGAATGGAAAACATTCCGCTGGACCTGCGAGACCTTCTGGGCCGTGGAGAAATTTCTCGAAGCAGCAACTCCGGCAGAGAAAGAAGCTTTTCAACAAGCGGTGAAACGTGGCGATATCGAACTGTCCGGAACCTATCTCAATATGACCGAGCTCCCGGATTTCGACCTCCTTCTGCGGAATCACGGCAAGGCGCAAAGGTTCGCGGAGACCTTCGGACATCGGATCGACAGCGCCATGACCGCCGACATTAACGGGTACAGCTGGGGGTATGCCGAAAGCCTGCTGCAACATAACATCGAGCACCTGTTTTCCTGCATCCATACGCATCACGGCATGTATCCGCTGGGCCGCAAACAAACGCCGTTCTGGTGGGAAAGTCCAAGTGGCGGCAAGCTGCTTGTTTGGAACGGCGAACATTATATGTTCGGCAACGAGCTCGGGTTCTGTCCGGATGCACTGGGTAAATACATCATCAAAGACGAGCTTCAGCATAACCTGATGGAGCCTGAACAACGTCATAACGACATCGCTGCTTTACGGATTAACCGGTATTTATGGAATCTCGAGCAGGAATCCTACCCCTATTCCTTCGTTCCGGTCATGGTCTCCGGCTTAGGCACGGACAATGCATCCCCGAATGCGGATATCGCGGAGTGGATTACGAATTGGAATGAACAATACGGCGACCAAATCACCATTAAGATGGCTACGCTGTCCGAATTTTTTGCAGCATTGAAACAGGAGGACCTGTCCGCTCTTCCGGTACACCGGGGGGATTGGCCGGACTGGTGGACCGATGGGGTGGCTTCAACAGCGATGCATACCCAGATTTACCGGGATGCCCAGCGCACCCTTCGCAAGGTCAAGCGGCTCGATCCGGTCCATGGTGCGGCAAGCCTGACCGAGATCGAGGATGCCTCACAAGCACTGACCATGTACGCGGAGCATACATGGGGCTATCATTCCTCCGTGTATGAGCCATGGCACCCGCAGGTGCAAATGCTGGAGGTGCGGAAGCAAGCCTATGCGGCCGAAGCCAGCAAGCTGGCTTACCGGGCGCTGGATAAAACGCTTGTTGCCCGTCAGGGCGCACTGCTTGCCCCTCATCGTCCCTTGCGCTACGAGGTGATCAACACGGAGCCGGCCGCGGCGACGCTGCAGGTCGCCATCCCGCTGGATGGTTGGGAACACGTGATCCTGAAGGAAAAGTTCGAGCTCATCGACGAGTCGACCGGACAGCCATTACCATACCAATTGGCACATACGGGGGCGCTTGTCACGCAGCTCTCACTTAAACCGGATGAGTCCCGGATCTTGTACATCCATCCGCACGAAACACCGGATGCACTCTCCGCTTCCGGGAACATGGTGACTGCGCGCAACACCGAACCGATTGCATGCGAAGGAATTGCCGACATCCAAACTCAGCCCATAACTCCATATCCAATCGTTGTGGGCAAGCGTTCGATCGAATCCGAATCCTTCCGGATCGAATGGGAGATGAACGAAGGCATTACGGCATGGATCGATAAGACACGCTCGGCAGACCTGCTGGACGATGCACGCGAGCACGCGCCATTCACCCCCGTGTACGAGGTAACTCCGGCACAGGATGAGCATAATCCGTCCGAAATATGCTCAACCCGCCGCCGCATGGGACGCAACCGGAAGGGCACGAACGTCCAGCGGGATACCGGACGCTTGACCCGAGTCACCGTGCTGGACAACGGACCGCTGTTTGCCCTGGTGGAGCTGGTCTTTGACGTGAAAGGGCTCAGCTACTATGCCCTACACATCAAGATGTATGCGAACCAGCCTCGTGTCGAGGTGTCCATCCGCTTCCACAAGGACAGCGTCTGGCTGCCGGAGAATGTTTACGTGGCTTTGCCATTCACTATGGGCACTGAAGCCGAGCTATATGTAGAAAAAGCCGGCTGTCATGTCCGGCCATGGAAGGATCAGATTCCCGGAACCTGCCTGGATTACACCAGTGTCCAAGAGGGAATATTCTGGCACTCGGCCAAAGAACGGGAAGCGCTCATCCTGTCTATGACAGACACGCCGCTCGTACAGCTGGGAACGCTGGAGCACGCCCCCCGGCTGCTCCACACCATGCAGTCTGCGGACAGCCGTCCTTCCACGTATGCCTGGATATTGACCAACTACTGGGAAACCAACTTCAAGGCGACGCTCGGCGGCTTCTACGAGTTCCGTTATGCGCTAGAGCGGCATCGCCAGTTGGACCCGGAGCAGGCTGTGAAAGCCCTGCACGCTTCAACCGGACAATTTACGATTCACCGAATCAAATAAGTCAAGATGGAAAACAGCTGCCCTGGTTTCAAGGCAGCTGTTCTCATTATGATAGGCAGGGGGGCCGTCAAGCCGCCCCCTTTCCCCTTATTATTTTTTCCACAGCAAAACCTACGTCCATGCCCACATGAAGCCGTCACGATCCCAAGCGATCCGACCGCCATGCAGTTTGCGGAATGCCTTCTTCACTTCCTTGGACAGTGAGGCATTACCGTTTTCGTTAACGAAAACAAACTCTTCCCCGAAGTTCTCGCGTACATAGCGGATGGCCTCTGTCTGATACAAATTACCCGTAAACCGGATTTCCTCCACCATCCATTCGGCCACCTGCTGCGCTGTATATGTCATATGAACATCGTTCCCTTCTGTATACCTTCACTTATTATAACAGAATGGACGATGGAATCGATTTTTATGAAAACGGCAGACTACATCAAGATCATGGACAGCAATAAAAACTGGGCGGAACCCACAATCTCGATTATTCCGACCTTCATCGGTTTCATTGCTTTTCCGGAATACAGTAACGTCTTAATGAACGGAAATACGAATGGCAGACACATCCACGGTTTCCCGAAGATGATCGGCAGAACCAACATGACGGCATGATATATTCTTGCGTATATCGTCCAGCGCCTGTTTTTCCGCTCACGGAATACCGATTTGACAAAGAACACGGTGCCCGTGAAATATAGGAAATTATACACAATGACGGCAGCAAGCATCGGATCGAAACCACCGCCCTCCAACATATAAGCAGCGGCACCTCCGGTACAGAACAACAGAATCGCGCAAATATCATTTAACAGCGCACGCTCCACTTTCTGAAGAACATGCCAAACATTCACCATGATCAGGATGAGCAGCACAGGTGCAAACCAGAGCATCGACGGCTTGAAGACAAGCACCGGAATCAGAAAAACAACGGCGATAAGGGCATAAACGATCCCCCAGGATATCCAAGTTTTACGTTGAGACGTCTTCTATAAGGATTGCAGAAACGGATAGGACGCCATGTATAAACATAACCAGGCCAAAAATAGCGGAAGGTGCAGCAGAACCGGCTTGGCTGCCGCCATTCCTATGATATAGGGTACACTGACCATAGCCCAGCCACCATGCTCCCGTGGGATGACAATCCTCGTCTTTTTCATGCGTCTCTCCCTCTCCAATCCATCAGCTCATACCCATCCTGATTCATATCTTCAGCCATTCGAACAACGGCCAGGCGGATAATAAGTAATATCGCTGAAGGTACCCACATCTTTACGGTCACCTAAGAGTGCATTTAGCACGGCAAATATCAGCAGCAGTACTAAATACAGCTGGACGGTTTTGGACCATCCGATCTGAGTCGCGATGACCGGTGCAGCAAACGTGGTAATGGCAGTGCCAATGTTGCCCATCCCGTAAATCCCATTTACGAGTCCCAGCTTTTCTTTCGCATAGTATTTAGGCAATGAGGTCACACCGACCGAGAACACGGCCCCTCCGATCCCCAGAAACAAGCCACCGATGACCAAATGCGTAAAGGATGAAGCCGAGCTGATAAAATAAACCGGAAACAGCAGCAGGATAAAGCTGACGATAAAAACAATTCGTGCTCCCACGACATTGGCGTAATAGCCAAGCGGAATCCAGAGGACCGAACCCAGCACCACCGGAATAGCCGTCAGAATAGCGAGCCGGTCTGCCGGAATGGAGATATCTTCTCGAATAAACGGCAAGAGCGCGGAGATGATGACCCATACCATAAAGCCAAGCACCAGATTCATTGTTTGCAGCGGAAGCTGCAGCTTTTTGATCATTTCCATCACCTTTTCTAAAGCGTAATGAATGGCAATTGATCCCCAGCTCCTATTGTACGTGCACCTATTCACAATGCTAATAGGGAAGTTCCCTGAATCTCTCCGGGGAACTTCCCTATTCCTTAAAGCAACAACCCTTTATTGCGCCCTTTTATATACGTAAGGACTAAAAATCCAGCAATTTTTTCTTCAATGCATATTCCACTAACTTCGGGCGGCTTTTCAAATTCAGCTTGTCCATAATTTTGGCCTTGTGCGCTTCCACCGTCTTGACCGATACAAAAAGTTTTTCCGCAATCTCCTTATTGCCATAACCCTTGGCGATCAGGGGCAGGATCTCAATCTCCCGTTTGGACAGACTGTTAAACGGATCCTGCTCCGCGCTCTCGCTATCTTTCTTAATAAACTCCCGAACCAGGGAAGTAGCCATCTGGGGATGGATATAGGTCCCTCCCTTATGCACCATGCGGATGGCGGAGATTAATTCATCATCCGGCGCATTTTTCAGTACGTAACCTGAGGCACCGTTTTTTAAAACATGAAACAGGTAATCATCATCATCATACATGGTTAGGATCAGAATTTTCGTGTCTGGAAATTCACTGCTGATCTTGCCGAGGAAGGATAATCAATCTGTTGGTTTTCCCAAGTGATGATCCCGTTCTTCACGAAAACCTTCCAGCTGCAGGAGCCTGTGCAGTTCACGCCATGCGTCGTCCGTACCACTTTGTCATGCGACCAGCGCTTGCGGTACATATCTTCCCATTCCCTGCTTTTCTCCTCCAGAACGGACCAATTGTCAGAATAGCTTTCCATCCTCTTGAAGAACTTCAGCCCCGACTTTCGTTTCATAGGACAGTTCAACTCCTTCTGCTTGAATGACAATGATTGGGGAATCAATGTGCCGTCCTTCGTATAACTTAATTATGAGTGGCCTCTTCCTTGGTTCCTATTAGGGAAACACCTATATTCCTCCGAGAATTCCCTTGTTGATGGATTGTCGCCCGGACTGCCCCATCGAAGGAGCGAGCCGTGCACGGAGCGCTTTTTGAACGAAAAAAGGGATGTCCCATAAGACCTGAAGATCTTATGGGACATCCCTAAGGCAATCATTATGAATCTGAACGGTTAGTCGATCCTTCCCCGACCTTCACCGGTACTCCCGATTCGGCTGACCGCAAAGCCGCATAGGTAACTTCCATGGTTTTGACGGCATCCTCATAGGTCGATAAGATTCCGGAAGCATCGCCCGTGCGCAGCCCATGGATGAAAGCTTCATTCTCCCGAAGATAAGGATTAGCTGCATTGCGGATTTCCGTCATTCTTCCTTTTTCCTTGACGATGAGTTTATCGGGTTGAATGTCAATGACTCCCTGCTCCGTATAGATGGCCAAGCCTACCTTATCCGATTCCGGCAGCATGCAGGTATTGGAGATCGTTGCCACGGCCCCGCTCTTTAATTTCAGCGTCACGGTACCCACGTCGTGTACCGTGACCCCCTCATGAATGTCCTTCATGGCTCTATGGGCGAACGCCGCATACACTTCATCCACTTCACCAAGCAGGCAGCGAAGCAGGTCTACCATATGAGTGGTTTGCTCGATAAATTGCCCCCCGGAGCCTTCCTGTTGTCTCCACCAGTACACCTGCGGCATGTCTCCCATCCAGTAGCCAAGCGCCATCCCGATCTTCCGGCTTTCCAGCATCTCGGCAGCCTTCATGGCTGCATCCGTATAACGGAAATGGTACCCTGCGGACGTAATCAAGCCGGCCTTCTTCACGCCATGCAGAATCTGCCTTGGCGTATCGAGGTTAGTGCTTAGCGGCTTCTCAACCAGAAAAGGAATGCCCCTCTGCACGAGCTGGGATTCGATCTCTCCATGCGCAAACGGCGGAACGCAGATATAAACCGCATCGGGCTTGGTTTCATCCAGCATCTGCTCAGTGTTGCTATACGCCTTGGCCGAGGCATAGCCCTGCACCGCTCGTGCCGCCTTCTCCTGACTTGTCCCGACAAAAGCAGCAACTTGTACTCCGTCCATGTTGGATAATATATCTGCATGTACTTTGCTAAACCAGCCTGTGCCTATGATTCCAATTCGCAATGCCATGTAATCCTAAGACCTCCCCTTCGATTAGAGACGCTGTGGTTTTCTTCTCAGCCATTGATATACAAATCCTGCAGCGAACACAACCAGCAGCAGGACGTAAGCGATGATGACGATCTCCGTGGAGCTGATGTCTCCAGAATACATCAAATGGACCTGGGTTCCAATGATAATCATGAATAACAAAAGGCCGCTCCCCGATCGTTCAGGAAACAGCCTGTATAGTTATCTCAAAATCATCCATATCACAATAAACGCAATTAACGAAACAAAATAAATGATGAGCAGCTTCGTGAGATTGGTTTTTGTTTTCCGCTCATAGTTCGGGTTTGCCTTCTTATTCTCCTGAGATAATCCGACAAGAAGCGTGGAAACTCCACCAATTAATGCCAGCGCGATGACAATAATATACATAACCAACCACAAACAACCCCATTCGATTATTCATTATATACACTCTATTATAGAACCTGAGGCATCAGGATCAACAGTAATCATCATTCATTTGTCATTTCTGCCTCATTATTATAATGAACAATCGGCTAATGCACACCATCCAATTGCGCGACAGTTGTAACCATCCAATTGGCTGGTCTGTCACCCTCCATTATGGCTTTCCACCACCGCACGCCACCCATTGATGCAGCCGCTCCAGTGCCTCTACGGCTTCAGGCATCGGAAACAGAGGCCACACATGCATCATGTTCTCGTATTCCCAGTACTCGGAATCAACACCTTCTCGGACCAATTTATCGCGCAGCAGACGAGCGTCCGGCAGCAGAGAATCATCGGTTCCGACGAGAATGACCGTGCGGGAAAGGCTTCCCATCTCGCCAAACAACGGACTGACCGCCGGGTCGTCCATAGGAAGACTTCCTGCATACATCCTTCCAACCTCACCGAGCCCGGCCGGCTGCAGAAAGACGTCACGCTCCGGTATACCGAGCGCAGCAATCTGGGGATTGTCCGTAGCTGCATCCACCCATGGCGAGAGCAGGATTAACCCTTTTGGTGCAAGCGGCGTTTCTTTTACTGATTGGGCCATATCGAGAGCCAGCGCACTACCGGCCGAATCGCCCATTAGAAATACCGCACTCCCCGCCTCGGCGCAGATGTACTTGTAAAATTCGCGCATCAGCCCTGTCAGCTTCTTCGCATCAATAGCCGGGACGGTAGGGTAATTGGGTATAATTACGGTGAATCCGGTTCGCTTCGTCCACTGTTTGGCAAAAGCGAAATGGGGCGGTAGAATCTCTTCGATATAAGCTCCACCGTGTAAATAAACGACTGCCCCCTGTTCCATTGCACCATGCGATATATAATAATTCATACTCAAGCCGGATCCACTTTCAAAACAGCGGGTTTCAAATCCCTCCTGTTCCTCTGGAAGTGCAGGATATGGAGGCAGCGTTTCGATATATTGCCGAATCGTTCCGGCATTTTCCCATTTATGATTGAATCCCTCTGCAGTCAGCAGTTCCTTTATAGCAAAACTTTCTTTGCTCGGCATATGGTTTTATCCCCTTTGCTGGACGTGATCAATATCAATATATGGCAGATTATTGTGTATCCAGCCTCAATATACCACCACAATCCGCATGGCCGCTGTGGCAATTGATACAGAACGGTCTGCATATAAAAAGAGACCTCACCGATCACGAAATGATGGGTGAAGTCTCTTTACCTCTATAGCTGTTGGTTAAACTCAGGAGTCCTGGCCCTACCTCTACTCTTCCACCTGCGGATCAACATGAATGTCGCTGTCCGGCAGCGTGCTCACCCAACGCGTGAAG
Source organism: Paenibacillus sp. 2KB_20 (assembly GCF_052115765.1). NCBI lineage: Bacteria > Bacillati > Bacillota > Bacilli > Caryophanales > Paenibacillaceae > Paenibacillus > Paenibacillus sp. 2KB_20. The sequence continues at coordinate 309,982 of NZ_JBFRHH010000003.1, forward strand.
GTCACGATGAGACCGGAGCGGGTAGGCGAACAGACAAAAGGCCCGGCCTGACTTGCTGTTCGGGCGGGAAAGGGCGCCACGCGAACGGTGCGCCAAGGATGCTTCCCGGTTCTCGCCCTAATGATGACCGCATCATTCAGCCTGGAGGCACGGATCGTGACACGCTCGCCAACCCACTCCGGCACGGGGGCGAGTGACCAATCCGAATATTCATGGGTGACCACCGTGGCCAGCTGGGGGATTCCGTCATTGATTTCAATCCCAGCTTTGATCCACTGTCCCGGAGCGTTCATTAGCATAAGCCCGGCCTGATCATATAGCTCCGTAAAGGCATCCAATTCAAAGGTGACCTCTATGGCCGTATCCTTATCCCACGCCGCAAGCAGTGAATGACCGCTGTCACGTTGAAACTCATACAGGGTTTTCTCCCAATAATCACTGCCTTCTCTGGACTCAACCTTCAGATGCAACCCTTCCTCTGCCACCGATACCGGTTCGGTTGTCCATTGACCTGAATTCCAAGCAATTCTCCGTTTCGTCATTCGATCACAACTCCTTATTTCCCCTAATAGGGTTGTTCGAAGCTAAGCTGCTCAAGGGACTCTGAGCCAGCAAAGCAATGTTATTTTATGTAAAAGCCCCATTTTCTAATGGACTAAATCTCTCAGTAACTGATCCGCACTGTGCTGGAGAAGTATACAAAAGGAACGGTTATGTCCGATAAAGAACGATGAAACGTCATAGCGGTGACGGGCAGGCTCATAGGTAATCAGCGCTCGATGCTTCATGTTACCCTTCAAAATGTTAGCGAACTGCTCCGCAGGACCGCTCGAGAAAAAAGTTAGGTAGGCGTACAGGGAATGATCAACGGGTTCATCAAGCGGGCTTACACCCGCGCAGGAAAACTCGGTCTTCAATCCCGCCTGCTGCAGCCGAATCAATATCGGGTATAACTGCTCATCGACAGGGGCATTGCCGAATACCCGCGTCCGTTTGGGCTGTTTGCGCACCTTATGTCTGTTGATCCATTCATTTAGCTCCTGCCTTCTTCGTCTCCACTGTTCCGGGGTATGTGTGCTTAGGAGCAGCTCACCGCTGGAATCATGTCGTTCCTGGTTCATCCCATCCATCCCCCTCATTTACATGGCTGCACTTCTGCTACTTTTAGTGTAATCCCATTTCACCTGAAGTCAAATAAGCCGGATGATAGATCCGGCTTACGGTCCGCATTCACTATCGGGTTTCCCGATGAAGCGTTACCCGCTTCAACCGTGGACAATATTTGCGCAATTCCATTCGCTCCGGGTGATTCCTTTTATTTTTGGTCGTTGTATAGTTACGGTCGCCGGTTTCCGTGCATGCCAATGTTACCGTCACTCGCATAGTCAGCACCTCCTATTCTTGTGTTTGTTTAATCGTAACAATTACGATTAGTCAAATCATACTTTATTCCTCTTTTTAAATTTTGTCAAGAAACCGAAAGCGCAAGCGAATTACAGCCACATCCCAGTAAGAGGGATTACGTTGACCCATCCAATTTACAATCAGATACACCATCCATGTTCAACGGATTGCAGGATATTTGTCATCGTAATGATGAAATTATGAAAACCCTTCATTTATACATAATGATATGATTAACATTACAGACAGAAACAGCCTGAATATGTTCATGAAAGGATGAGGAAGGTGTGGAAGCCGGATCGCAACAGCACACAACCTCTATATCAGCAAATTGCTGATGATCTGGAGCAAAGAATATCGTATGGAGAATTTCCACCAGGCAGCTTACTCCCCTCCGAGCGAAAACTGGCGGAGCAAATCGGAGTTAATCGAAGCACCGTGGTTCTGGCTTACTCGGAGCTTCGGGCGCTTGGAATCATAGAGAGCCGTTCCGGGAGCGGTACGCGGGTCAGCAGTTCCAAGTGGGGCGCCACGCCAAAACATACGCCGAACTGGCGCCGTTACGCTGAGGGAGGAAATTTCCTGCCTAATCCCCCTTTTCTCCGCCGGATTCGGGAGGCGTTGGCGCATGATCCTTCTTTGATTGATTTTGCCAGCGGGGAGCTCGCCGGGGATTTGGCGCCGATCCAAGAAATGAATACGTTGATGAGTCAGAAACCCAATATGTCCTATTTCGGTTATGACAATCCACAAGGATATGGCCCACTTAGACAAGCATTGGTTACGTATCTCAAAAAATATCGCGGGATTCATACCACCGAATCGTCCATCCTGATCACGTCGGGATCCCAGCAATCGCTGTATCTCATTACACAGTGCTTGCTGTCACCTGGTGACGCGGTTGCCATCGAAGATCCATCCTATTGTTATTCACTGCCGATGTTTCAATCCGCAGGTCTGCGATTGTTCAGGCTCCCGGTCGATGAACGAGGGGTACAACCGGAAGACATCCGCTCCCTGTACAAGAAACACCGGATCAAGATGATTTTCATTAATCCGAATTTTCAGAACCCGACAGGCACCGTTATGGATCATGAGAGAAGGGCCCAACTGCTGGATACGGCAAGTGAGCTCGGGCTTCCGATCGTGGAGGATGACCCCTTCAGTTTAACGGCCTATCAATGTTCTCCGCCTGCCCCTTTGAAATCCGTGGATTCTGTCGGGTCGGTGGTGTACATCGGGTCTTTCTCGAAAATAGCCGCATCCGGTCTCCGGGTAGGCTGGATGGTCGCCCCTAATTCGGTGGTGGAGCGGCTTGCGGACGCCAGGCAGCAGATGGATTTCGGATTAAGCGTAGTGCCCCAAAGCTTGGCCGGACAGTTCCTCAATTCTTCCCATTTTGCTCCGCACCTGGACAGGCTGAGAGCAAGCCTGCTATACAAGCGGGATTTACTGATCGAGGCCCTTCAGAAGGAACTGCAAGGCCTGGTGCATTTCCATGTGCCCGAGGGCGGCCTGCATCTCTGGTGCAAAATCGTCCCGGACGTGAATGACAGCAAGCTGCTGGAAAGCTCCATTCAAAAAGGCGTGATTTTTGCACCGGGCAGCGTATACGGTTCAGCTTCAGGTTATGTGAGATTCACTTATGCTCGTGCCAGGGCTGAGGATATCCCATCCGGAATATCCAAGTTCGCTGAAGCTCTGCACACCACGATTCAATAGGGCAATACAACAGGAACGGCCCCTCTCCCCTGGAATCACGAAAAAGGTTAGCTTACCGGAAGCTAACCTTTTTTCATAACCCGACAAATCCCATCCTACCGAATTTTGTCCATCAACTCCTTGATAAATTCAAGGCTTGGCAGCTCACCAGTTACGCGATCCACGATATTGCCTTGGTCATCGATCAGCACAGTTACCGGCAGGCCGCTTATGCCGTATTTCCCTTTGATTTTATTCTGTTGGTCCAACACGATCGGTATATCCAGTTGATGCTTCCGAACGAACGCCTCTGCTTTCTCGCGGCTTTCGCCTATATTAACGGCAATTATTTCAACACCTGGCTCCTGTGCATACGCTTCGTTCAGAATCGGCATTTCGTTCACGCAGGGACCGCACCAGGACGCCCAGAAGTTCAGCAGCACGGCCTGCCCTTTATAATCGGAGAACCGGACCGGCTCACCCTGAAGATTCACCGCTTCAAAGCCAGGCGCGGCATGCCCAATCTCTGCAATCTGGCCATCCTTCTTCATGGATTGAAAGAGTGCATATGCAGCGGCTGCCAGAAGAATTGCCAGAATCAGCCCTCGGACCCATGTTGAACGAGCGATAAGGTTCATCTCACTCCACCTCACGATATTCGCCGCTACTTCAGCAGCGATTTGACGTCCTTCAGGATCTTGTCATATGGAGGATCTGTGTTACCATCATACTTCGCAACGACCGTACCTGATGGATCAACCAAGTAGAAGGACGTCCCATGGATGACCTGATCCGCTGCAGTATCCATGGCGATAGGCGCTTTGAAGGATTGCAGCACAAACGTTTTAATTTCTTCAAACGAATAGCCTGTTAACGCATGCCAGTTCGTGAAATTCGCATCGAATTTACTCAGATAGCTCTTCAGTGCTGCAGGGTCATCCCGCTCGGGATCCACCGAAAAAGATACCAGCGTGGCTTCAAGCCCCGCGTTATCCAGCCGCTGCTGCAGCTCGGCCATATTAGCGGTCATGGTCGGACATACCGTAATGCACCGCGTGAACACAAAGTCTGCGATCCATACCTTGCCTTCCAGATCGGCTAAAGAAATCGGCTCTTCATCCTGGTTGATATATTCAAAAGGCTGGATCGGAATGCTCAGCTGACTTGGTTTAGAGTTGCCGCATGCGGCTGCCACCAACGTGAACACCATGATTACGCCTATAAACACAATCTTTTTCATGTATCTCCCTCCTGTTCCTCCTTCATGTTCGAAAGCCACATCGCAATGGACTTGATCTCGCTCTCCTCCAGAATTTTTTTATATGATGGCATGCCTTGATAACCCTCCATTACGATGTCCGCGATTTGATCCTCAGATAGCCTCGTCCCGACATCCTTCAGACTTGGGCCAACCCTTCCGCTTAAGTCGACGGCATGGCATGACAGGCACTGGCTCTTGTACAGCGCAACCGCCTCTTCATCCTCCGTTGTGGTGATGCTGGCACGAAGCACCGAATCATCCTCGGTCCGTTCGCTGCATGCAGACAACGTCAGCATAGCCAGCATAACAACAATCCATATATATTCTCGGATCAATTCCATCTGCCACCCTTCCTACCGGATCATGGCAACCTTAAGTTCACTTTTTCCCCGGATTTCCTACAACGATCTCTTTCTTCGGCATCACATGCATGCCTCTTGCCGTAACATGCGCAGTCACTTCATAGGTCCCTTCCGCTTCAAATGTCTTATCGATCCGGTAACTGCCGTTTTCAGCATGGTTAGCGTCAATCAAATCATGTTCGTCCTGACCGACCAGCCGGAATTCAAAACTCACCTCTTGTGCGTCTGCTACCGGTTCCTCACCTTGCGTAACTCGCGCCTCAAAGGGAACCGATTGCAAGGTCTCCACCGGGCCGGTCGGTAAAATCAGATCAACCTGTATCAATGCTTCAACCTCTGGTTCAGACGCAGGAGCCGGAGAACACGACACTAATAGAAGTACACACGCCAAAAGGACAAATAACCCTAATCTCCTCATAAGCCTCACCTCGTTTTTGCAATGCTTTTTATTAAGTCGCAGGTGTGTCCAGAATCATAACAATGAACACAATCATCAAATAATTCACGGAAATCAGAAAATTGGTCCTGGCCCAGCGTTCATCCAGTGAAACGATCATTCCGCGCAGCGTATGCCATAGCCATATAACGCCACCGATCACAGACACTATCAGGAATACGGGACCGGAAAAACCGGTAACGTACAGCAAAATGACGGTTGGGAGCAGCAGCGTTACATAAGGAATCATCTGCAGCTTGGTGCGCCTGACCCCTTTTCGTACAGGAAGTAAGGGAAAACCAGCCGCTCTGTACTCCTCCACCCGCCGAATGGCCAACGACCAAAAATGCGCGGGCTGCCACAAAAACAGCAAGCAGAATAACAAAACAGCTCCGGTATCTATCGTTCCCGTGCTGGCACAGTATCCGATAACCGGCGGAACCGCTCCCGACACGCCGCCGACAGCGGTACTCCAGGTTGACTTCCGTTTAAGCCACATCGTGTATATGACAATATAAAAGAACATCCCCAGCAAACCGAGCCAACCTGCAATCCGGTTCACGTTTAAGAACAGGATCCATTCTCCTAAGATACCAAGGACCAGAGCACACCATAAGGCATGGGTTAACTGAATCCGCCCCGTGGCAAGAGGCCTGCCGTTCGTTCGAACCATTTTGCGGTCCAATTTATGATCCCAAATATTATTGAAGATACAGGAAGATGCCATCGTTAGCGTTGTACCAAGCAGCATCCAGCATAACAAGCCCCAGTCTATGACCCATTTAGAAGCCAGCCAGTAGCCTCCGAATGCTGCAACCAGATTTAGCTGGATAATGCGCGGTTTGACGAGCTGTATCCAATCTCCCAGTACGGTGCGCTTCCTCATACAGCCACCATGTTGTACAGCATGATCCACATGGACCCTGCTACGATGACCAGCAAAATGACCAGGCCCAGAACCAGCGAGATCAGGTTGTACCTCGGCTTATTCTCTTCACGTAAGTGCATGAAGAATAAGAGCTGAACCATGAGCTGCAGCACGGCCGCAATCATCAACACAACGGTGTTCCAGGTTCCATCCAACCAGTCATTCATGACAATTATGATAGGAATAAGTGTCAGAATGATCGAGCAGATGAACCCGATGGTATACGATTTGAAAGAACCGTGCCCTTCCGGGGCTTGATGCGTATTGGACGGCACCATATTAACTCACCCCCATTAAGTACACAACTGTAAATACAAAGATCCATACCACATCGAGAAAATGCCAGAACAAGCTGATCACATTGACCTTCCGTTTGGTCACGGGGGTAATTCCCCGCTTGGCGATCTGAAGGATCAGGGCGATCATCCAGACCAGTCCGAACAATACGTGCAATCCATGCGTTCCCACCAACGTGAAGAAGGCGGATAAAAATGCGCTGGTTCCTATCGTCGCACCTTCATGTACCAGATGATTGAATTCAGCAATCTCCATCCCGATAAATATGGCACCCAGCCCAGCTGTAATCGCCAGCCAGGATATGAGGCCTTTAACGTTATGCTTGTGCATCGACAGCAGCGCAAGGCCGCAAGTATAACTGCTCGCAAGCAATATGAACGTACTGGCTATAATTCCGCCCATCTGAAACAGGTCTGCAGGTCCCGGACCTCCGTCCGTGTTGCGTTGCAGAACAATGTAGGTGGCAAACAACGTGCCGAATATAATAACGTCAGTCATGAGATAAATCCAGAAGCCGAACGTTCGTACTTCCTCCATATCCGGATGACCCTGATGCGCTTCCTGCAAGTGTGTTTGAGTTATGGGTTCTGATATTTGGGACTCAGCCATTAGATATTCACCTTCCTTATGGCAGCTTCAGTTCGCTCGATTTCGTCAACCGGAATATAATAATCCGTGTCATAATTAAAGGAATGATATAGTAAACAGCCTACCACGCCGGCCAATCCGGTATAGATAAATCCGGTCCAATCGAATATGAAGCCAAACCCTGCTATAAACCAGAAAGCCGACATGACAATCGGAACACCGGAATTTCTAGGCATATGAATCGGTTCCAGGTGCTGCTTCTTGGTCCGATGTGTTCCTGACGCTTGTTTCTGCTCCCACCATTCGTCTTGACGGGAGACGTTCGGCAATACGGCAAAGTTGTAGACCGGTGCCGGCGAAGGAATGGACCACTCGAGCGTACGGCCATTCCACGGATCCCCCGTGACATCCCGGTTCTTTGCCTGGTGCTTAAACCCATCCACGATCTGCCAAACCTGAAACAGAAAGGCAATCGCCATGAGCACAGCACCGATCGTGGACACCAGATTCAGCTCCCACCAGCCTTTGTCCCAGCTATACGAAACGACCCGGCGGGTCATTCCCATCAGACCGAGCACATATTGCGGCATGAAGCAGCAATAGAAACCGATGTTCCAGAACCAGAATGCCCACTTCCCGATGCGTTCGTTCAGCTTGAAGCCAAACATTTTCGGCCACCAATAGTACAGCCCGGCAAAGTAACCGAATACGACGCCCCCTATGATCACCTGATGGAAATGCGCGACCAGGAAGTAACTGTTATGGAACTGAAAATCCGCCGGAGCGACGGATAACAGAACCCCCGTCAACCCCCCTATGATAAAACATGGAATGAATCCAATCGTCCATAACATCGGCGTTTCGAATGTAATTTTTCCACGGAACATCGTGAACAGCCAGTTGAACACTTTCACGCCAGTTGGGATTGCGATCAGCATGGTTGTTAAAGCAAAGAAAGCATTGACGTCCGCCCCCGACCCCATCGTAAAGAAATGGTGGGCCCATACCAGAAAGGACAGGACGCTGATGATCATCATCGCCCACACCATGGACTTGTAGCCGAACAGCTTTTTCTTCGAGAACGTAGAGACGATCTCTGAAAATATGCCGAAGGCCGGCAGGACAATGATATACACCTCAGGATGTCCCCACATCCAGATCAGGTTGATATACATCATCGGGTTCCCCCCGCCGTCAAGCGTGAAGAAATGCGCCCCGGCATAACGATCCAGGAATAGCAGTGCCAGCGTTGCCGTCAAAATCGGAAACGAGAATATAATGGCGATGCAACTGGATAGCACCGACCAGGAGAACATCGGCATTTTCATAAGTTTCATGCCCGGCGCCCGCATTTTCAGAATCGTCACCAGGAAGTTAACCCCGGTCATCAAGCTGCCGAGCCCCGAGATTTGAATTCCCCATATATAAAAGTCCTGCCCTACACCGGGATTGTACATGGAACCCGAATAGGGCGGATACGCCAGCCACCCAGCGTCGGGCGAGCCACCAATGACAAAGGACAGGTTAAACAGCATCGCCCCTGAGAAGAACAGCCAGAAGCTGAGCGAATTCAGAAACGGATAGGCTACGTCTCGAGCTCCGAGCTGCAGCGGCACCATGATGTTAAACAAACCGAACATGAACGGCATGGCCATGAACAGAATCATGATCACCCCATGCGTGGTGAAGATCTGGTTATAATGATCCGGCGGCAACAAATCAAGCTCCGGCATAGCCAGTTGCGCCCTCATGAGAAGCGCGTCTACTCCGCCCCGAAACAGCATCAGGAACGCGGACAAAATGTACATAATGCCGATTTTTTTATGATCGACGGTGGTCAGCCAATCCCGCCATAACCACTTCCACTTTTTGAAGTACGTCAAGCCGCTTACAATGGCAATCAACGTTAGAACGATGGTGACATCCGCGCCATAAATTAACGGATCGCCCGTCACGAAAAATCCGGAAGAAAATTCTTTTATCTTTTCCCACATTAGAAGTTCTCTCTCCTTACCTAGTCACCTGGTCCTCGAAATTGAAGTTTTGCGTGTTTTTCCATGACAAACCATGGTTGTGGGAAGCGGCATATTTTGTCACCGTCATCTCGAACAACCCTTCCGGAAAAGCGGAATACGTATGAACCTCGGATGCGGACGGCTCCCTCAGCTGTTTATATCCCTCCAATGTCAGCTTGGGCGACTCTGCCTTCACTTCCTCCACCCATGCGTCAAACTCCTCCTTGGACGTCGCTTCCACGTCAAAATACATTTTTGCAAAATCCGTACCCGTAAAGTTCGCGCCGGACCCCCAATATTCCCCAGCCTCATCGGCTTGCAAATACAGTGTCATCGCCATCCCCGACATAGCGTACATCTGGCCGCCAAGCTGCGGAATCCAGAACGAGTTCATTGGCGAATCGGCCGTAATTTCGAAGCGGACAGGCACATCCTCCGGAATCTTCAATTCATTGACCGAGGCTATGCCCTGTTCGGGATACTGAAACAGCCATTTCCAGTTCAAGGAGGTTACCTGTACGGTCAGCGCTTTCTCACTGGAGGCAATGGGCTTCGACGGTTCCAGTGCATACGTTGCTTTGACCGTGATAATTGCCAGCGTCAATATGATCAAGATGGGAATTCCCCACCAAATCAGTTCCAGCTTCGTGCTATGCTCCCACTCCGGGGTATACGCTGCTTTTCTTCCTTTTTTGTCCCGATACCGCCACACGATGATAGCCGTCAGTATCAACACCGGAACGATGACAATGCTGCACAGCAAGGTCGAGATGATCATTAAATCACGCTGCTGCTCGGCAATGGGTCCTTTCGGATTCAAAATAATGATGTTCTCGCTGCATCCGGTCATGGCCAGCAGCATGATGGTCAGCAGAACCGCTAACCCCATGATTCGAAGTGTTTTGGGTCGTTTCATTACATTCAGCTCCAATCTGCTCACTTGTCCTGACTTACTTTAGTTGACAAGGCAGTTGGTGTCACCAGCCGTTCGTTCACTAAATATGCAGGCCAAGTTCAAGATTCTGTAACAAATTTCACATACAAATTCAGAATTTTCGTCTTTACGTCTCATCTACTCTTCCATGTACGAATCCCAAAAACCGCGAGCATGCTAAAGAGCAAGGTCGCTAACACATTGTGAACAAGACTTGCAAAAATAAAAATATGATGATTGTTCATAGCAAGCGTCAGCCACGCCCCGCTTAAAATTTGTGCTAGCACTACGAGATTAAGACCGATTACCAGCGTTGTCAGACCTGTTGAACGCACCCTTGTCTCATAATTTTTTACAGCTAAGAGCAGAAGAATCAGCAATATGAGTAAAACCGCAGCGGCGACCCGATGAAGAAAGACAATGCCAGAAGCCCCGCCCAGATACGGTATGACCTGGCCATTGCATAGCGGCCAGCCCATACAGCCGGCCTCCGACTCCGTATGCCGGATATAGGCACCGAGGTATACCACTCCGCAGCTATACAGCCAGATTCCCCAGCCCAAGAAGCGGATAGATGGCGGAATCGTAACGTTAGTACGATAATCCTGTGCTCCATGGAGTCCACGCATCCATACCACGAGCAGCATACTGCTGGCCACCGCAAACAAGGAGATTCCAAAATGAAGCGCCATGACCGCCGGCTGCTGAGGCCACATGACAGCCGCGGCCCCCATTAGAGCTTGTATCACAGTGAACAATAAGGTACCGCCAGCATAATAACTCGCCTCCCTATGGCCCCGGTAATGTCTCCGGATCACGATATAAGTAGCAAGCACCAGAATTCCGACCACGCCGGTTATCATCCGGTGCGAATATTCAATCATGGATTCCAGTGTATAAGCCGGGATGAATTTCCCGTTGCAAAGCGGCCAATCATCGCCACACCCAAGGCCGGAACCGGTCTTAGTTACAAGCGCCCCAGCCAGCAATACTAAGAACATACCGATAAATGAGGACCATACCAGCAAACGGTGCTTTAAGGATACTACGAACAATATCATCCACCTCTTGTGTCTGAATTTAATGTTGGAACAGGTTCAAGGTTCAAGACCTATCCCATTGCACAGGATAAAGAATTACACATGATCCGTGACCCTCCATTAGAGCTCAGTTTCCGACCATCCGCTTCACGTTGTTGACAAAAAAAGAACGCCCCGGTTAAGGGCGTTCTTGGTATATTGGGATGCAGGTTTTCGATATCTTCTTAAGGATTCTTTTATGGTTCGGACCCCGGCATAATGTTATCATATTATTCGCCGGTTTCAGCGAATTGTTGAATGCGCTCGGCGAACATGCGGAGGCGTCATCGGGCAACGATCGGCTGCATCGCCGCACAAGGTAACCACCAGGTCGGATTGATTTAACAATTCCGGATCAATGATATCGGAAGTTTGTTTCGATATATCAATACCAACCTCATTCATCGCTTTGACGGCATTCGGGTTTAGGCCATGAGCTTCAATGCCGGCACTGTAGACGTGCCAATCATCACCTAAATGTTTTTTGGCCCATCCCTCGGCCATTTGGCTGCGACAGGAGTTGCCTGTGCACAAGAAGTACATCGTCTTTTTCGTCATATTGGTCCTCTCCCTTTCTCCCTTATTGCTTGAATTACAGTACGGTTAACCAAATATATAAACCTAAGAGGGTTATAAACAATGTCGGGATAGTCAATATAATCCCTGTCTTAAAGTAAGTCCCCCAGCTGATCTTCACCCCTTTGGTCGAAAGGACATGCAGCCATAGCAGGGTTGCCAGCGAACCAATCGGTGTGATTTTGGGACCTAAGTCTGAACCAATGACATTCGCATAGATTAACGCCTCTCGGATGGCAGCTGTAGTGTTTGTCGCATCGATCGCTAACGCATCAATCATCACCGTCGGCATATTGTTCATGATGGAAGAAATGATCGCAGCAATGAAGCCCATACCCATGGTTGCGGCAAACAGACCTTGATCCGCTATGCTCTGTATGACGCTAGCCAGAAGATCAGTAAGACCTGCATTACGCAAGCCATAGACCACGACATACATGCCAATCGAGAAAAATACGATCGCCCATGGTGCACCCTTGAGCACTTCCTTGGTTTGCACTGCCGGACTTTTTCTCGCCATCAGCAGAAAGAGAATCGCGATAACTCCCGCCACGATCGAAACCGGAATCCCCACAAATTCACACACAAAGTATCCGATCAGCAGCATACTCAATACGATCCAGGATAAACGGAACATGGCAGGGTCTTGTATTGCCGTTGACGGTTTCTTAAGCTCGGTCCCATCAAACTTACGCGGGATGCTTTTGCGAAAAAACAAATACAACACAAGGATACTGGATACTAACGCGAACAAATTGGGAACAATCATACGACTTGCGTATTCGGTAAACGAAATTCCAAAGAAATCGGCCGAGACGATATTCACCAGATTGCTGACCACAAGCGGGAGTGAAGTCGTGTCCGCAATAAAGCCGCTTGCGATGATAAACGGGAATACCTTCTTCTCGTCGAAATGGAGCGCCCGCACCATGGCAAGCACAATCGGCGTTAAGATCAGAGCGGCACCGTCATTTGCAAAAAATGCGGAGACAACAGCTCCAAGTACGGATACATATACAAACATCCGGATACCGTTGCCTTGAGCGGCATTCGCCATATGTAATGCAGCCCATTCGAATAAACCGATTTTATCCAAGATCAGCGAAATAATAATAATCGCGACAAAGGCAAGCGTAGCATTCCATACGATTTGGGTGACATCCCACACTTCCTGAAAGTCGACGACGCCAACGAGTAGTGCCAGCACAGCACCTCCGCAAGCGGACCATCCAATGGACAGATTTTTAGGCTGCCAAATGACAAAGACCAATGTAATTAAAAAAATGATGCTAGCTAAAACAACAGAAACCAATGTACAAACCCTCCAATGACGTGTTGAACTTGAATACAGTCAAACTTCCTTCGTAATCAAGATATAATTATATTCTTATATAATGAACATTGATTTTCTCAGCTCCTTGAACCTTATGCATATTTCTGGCAGGTTACCGGTTAATCGCAGGAACAGTTTATTTTCTTATTTAACGATGACAATACTTCTTGAGCGCTTGGCATCTCATTCAACACTGCTTGAAGATACGGTTTATCCTCAACATGCAATGAATAATAAACCCATTGACCTCGTCTGGCCTCATTTACGATGCCTTGAGACTTAAGCTTTCTTAAGTGCTGGCTGATTGCGGGCTGTGACATGTCGAAAATTTCCACGAACTCGCAAACGCACCATTCTCTTTCCTTAAGGAGCGTTAACATGGTAAGCCTTGTTTTATCCCCAAGCAATTTGAGTTTCTCGGCCATTTCGTTCATATGCTCCATTCAGATTCATCCCTTTACTAAAAAATACATCTTGCGATATCATCCCCATAAACCTAATGCTTATATGTTAATGGGAAATGATCCTGATTACAAGTGGATAGAGCTCAACTCATTGATATATCAGGGAGAACCCGTTTTTCATTCCCCCTTCATATATATTAGTTGCATCTCGAAGTAGATGAGTCAGTGGGCATGCAGCAATCGTTGGCATTCGGGGCACTGCTAATACCACATACACCCGTCTCCGGCAGCTCTAATTCAACTTTTATAGCAGCTTCCATATCGCCATCCAAATATGCGGCAATGGATCTCACCTGCTCATACCCTGTTGCCATGAGGAAAGTAGGAGCCCGGCCATAACTCTTCATCCCAACAAGATAAAAGTTCTTCTCTACATGACGAAGTTCTTTCTCGCCATGAGGTCTCACGGTACCGCAACTGTGAACATTGGGATCAATTAGTGGAGCTAGCGCCTCGACACTCTCGGTTGCAGGATCAATGCTAAGTCTGATCTCACTTAGAAATGAAAAATCAGGCCGGCTTCCAGTATTAACGATTATTTCATCGATTCCTTGCATTTCCTTGTCCTCACCATGAATTGTCCCTATGATGTTTATTTTCCCATCCTTATGGTAGAGCCCCTCGATCATATATGGAGTAACCACTTGGATTTGTTCAGCATCAATCCATTGATGAATCTGGCTTCCCAAGGCTCCACGAGCCTCGAGTTGATCGTTCTCTTCCCCGCCGTACGCTTCCTCCACGTTTTCCTTTCTCATCAACCAGAGAATCTCTGTGTTTGCATCGCTTTTTTTAAGGTTCACTAAATCCAGTAATGTGTTTATTGCAGAGTGACCGCCTCCTACTACTGCGATACGCTTCCCTGCGTACTTCTGCCTTTGTTCTGCTGCAGATAAATCTGGAATGCCGTAATAGATACGATCCTTCAGATCACGCTCTTCACGAGTCCATATCCCATCAGCATGCAGCGGATTCGAATGTGCCCACGTTCCGGAGGCATCAATCACTGCCCGGGCTTGAAAACGTTCGGTATTGCCGTTTCTTTCAACATAAAGTACAAACGGGGCAGCTGCACGATTAGGAGATTTCATTTTATCAGCATTCTTTTTCGATACGGAAACCACTCTAGCATTCAACATAATATAGGGATTCAGTTCAGGCAATTTCGCTAAAGGCTCTAAATATTGATGAACAATCTCTTGACCAAAAGGTAATTCCTTTAGGACGGGTAGCTGCCATCCATGCTTAAGTAAAAGACGCTCAGCTGCTTTGTCAATGTTATATTGCCATGGTGAAAAAAGTCGTACATGTCCCCATTGCAGGATGTTTTGACCTATACTAGGTCCGGCTTCAAATAGAATGAATTGTTGCCCTCTTTCGGCCAAATGAGCTGCTGCTGCCAAGCCAATGGGTCCGCCACCGATAATCGCGACTGGATGGGTGCCGTTATACCGAACATACTCTTCCTTCACTTTATCCTCAGCAATTGTCGGCACTTGGGGTGTACAGCAGGAAGTTGAAGCCACCTTAAATTCAATGTTTTTCATACATAAGCCCTCCTAATAGAAACATTTATATTCATCAACTTTTCTTGATGCATTAGTTAAAAAATTATGTTTTTGAATTCGGATAAAAAACGCAGCACAGCTTCTCGGATAACAGTCCCTTAACCTCTTCATCGTTAAGCTCATAATAGTTCCATTTTCCGATGCGTTCCATCAATATAATATTTGCATCCAGCAACATTTTTAGATGGTAAGACAGTTTCGATTGAGGAAGATCCAGCAAGGCGGTGAGGTCACATACACACACTTTCCCTCGCTGGTTCAATTCATAGATGATTCTTAAGCGATTCTTATCGGATAACGCTTTAAATTTCTGTTCATACAGGCTTAATACGTCATCTTGTATAATAGAGACCCTCATGTTGTCACCACAACTTTCCATCAAATTATTTTGATGTGTTGATTGTAGCAAGCCATCATTGACACGTCAAGCATCAATGATGCGGCCCATTGGTCGGCTGGGCTTCCTTCAACCCTTATTCACATGATGACCCCTGGATGAATTCAGGAGTCATCTCATCGGCAGCTTCATCCAACAGGGAACTTTGCCATACCAATGCCTTATACTATTACGCCGATATCTCTGCCGCAATCGTCCGGTTACGGCCTTCGGCCTTCGCCTGGTATAACGCCATATCCGCTGCCAGGAATACACCTTCGCGGCTTTTGCCATGTTCAGGATATAAGGATACGCCGATCGATACGGTAAGTGTTAACAAACATATGTTCGTTATATAATATAGAGGTGTAGCATCTATTCATACTCTTGTTTGACAAAGGACGTGATCTCACTTTGAACGACCATATCCATGCTGAAGCAGACATGCAGCCCCTCGGACAAAAGACCACAAGCGCTGGTCAGCTTCTGCAATCGCTGCTATGGAACAGGCACGATCTTCCTTCCCTGGAGCATGGACGGCTCTATCAGCATCATGAAGGATTTACGCTCACCGGAACGGTCGTAGCCAGCCTGGACGGCCGGCAGCTCCACTGCTCCTATGAGGTTGAAACCACCAGCAGCTGGCAGACCCGGATGGTAAAGATTAAGCTCACAAGCGGCACGGAGGAACGGTCCCTTCACCTGGAGCGGGATGACGACGGCTGCTGGTGGAGCGGCGATACCGAGCTCACGGCATTTGCCGGAATGAACGACATTGATCTCGGGATTACCCCATCCACCAACACGCTGCCGATCCGGCGCTTGAAGCTGGAGCCTGGGGAGAGTGCGTCCATGACGGCAGTCTGGATTCAGTTCCCGAGTCTAACCATCGCCCCGCTTCCCCAACAATACACGCGTACGGGCGAGTACACCTACCGTTATGAGAGTAACCATGGGGCCTATCAAGCGGATCTGGAGGTTGACGAGCACGGCCTCGTCACGAGGTACGCGGACGTATGGAGCCGAACTCGCTAAGCTCTGTGCATCTGCACGGCCATAAGAAGGCATGGCCCTTTAACCGGTCGAGAATTAACAACCAGGAACCGTTGCAGCATTTTCTCGATTCGTCACAAACAATGTTCAAGCTCATACGAGGGTTTATCGGCATGAAAAATCCCCTGCCGGGTCTGCTTAGACCTTGGCAGGGGATTGTCATGCTTCTAATGCTCCTGAATCAATGCGGGACAAAGACAAGCTGCAGTACGAACAGCACAGCAAAAATATACATCAGCGGGTGAACCGCCTTCCACTTGCCCTTCACGATTTTCATCAGCGGATATGAGATAAAACCGAGCGCGATCCCAGTCGCGATGCTGGACGTAAGCGGCATGGTCAAGATCACGAGAAACGCGGGGAACGCTTCATCAAAATCATTCCACCGGATGTGCTGAACGTTGCTTAGCATCAGGCAACCCACTACGATGAGCGAAGGTGCAGTGATGGCGGATAATCCGGAAACCGCGCCGATCAGCGGGCTGAAGAAGGCAGCAACCACAAACAATGCGGCAACGACGACCGCCGTTAATCCTGTCCGACCGCCTGCGCCAACACCGGCTGCAGATTCAACATAAGCGGTGGTCGGGCTTGTACCGACCATAGATCCGGCCACAGTTGCCACCGAATCGGAGAACATGGCACGATCCGCACGAGGCAGCTTGTTATCCTTCATAAGCCCTGCCTGTTCTGCCACACCAACTACCGTACCTGTGGTATCAAACAGTGTCACCAGGAGGAACGAAAACACAACGGCATAGAGTCCATGACTGATCACATCCGAGGCAGCGGTAATCGGGTTCCATACCAGAATGCCTTCCGGCAGCGTGGGAAGCGACATAATCCCGTTCGTAAAAGACAGCATATCGGCAAAATAAGCGATAATTCCGGTAATAATCATTCCGATAAACAAGGCACCCTTCACATCGCGCGACAGCAGCACAAGCGTAACCGCAAGTCCTACCAAGGCGAGCACAACCGATGGCTGGTGCAGATCACCGAGCGCTACCAGATTGTCCGGATGCGCTGTAATGATGCCGCTCATCCGCAATCCGATAAAAGCAATAAACAAGCCGATTCCTACCGTGATCGCATGTTTCAAATTGGCCGGGATCATCTCAATCAGCCTGCGCCGCAGGGAAGTCATCGATAATACCAGAAACAGAATACCGGCTATAAAAACGGCTGAGAAAGCTTCAATATACCCAAGTCCGGCATGTCCCTGAACGACGGAATAGGTGAAGTAGGCATTCAAGCCCATCCCCGGTGCAACAGCGATCGGATAACGGGCTACGAGCCCCATCAGCAGTGTACCAATCACAGCGGCAATAATAGTAGCCGTGAAGCTCTGCTCAAAAGGCACACCCGCTTGCGACAAAATCAGCGGATTCACAACAGTCACATACGCCATCGTGAAAAACGTCGTGGCCCCGGCAACAACTTCTGTCTTAACCGAGGTCCCGTTAGCTTTTAAATCAAACACAAAAAATCCTCCATTCATGATGCTTGGCCTGGCTATGCGCTAGGCCCTTTTGGTTAGTTACGTTATATTTGATATACTCAAACACAAATGTACTAGCAATTTATTTCTGAACTCGATAAAAGTCTTAATTAGACGCTATATTCAAATCTTAGCGACAGCAAATGACAGGAGGCTTGAAACGATGTGCGGACGCTTTACACTCACGGTCACTTGGGAAGAACTGATGACCAGGTATCTCATCGATCCCGAATCGGTCTCTCCCTTTCATATTCCCCGGTACAACATCGCGCCTACGCAGATGGTCACGGCTATTATCAACGACGGCAGCACCAATCGGATCGGTCAGCTGCAATGGGGGCTTGTCCCATCCTGGGCCAAGGATGCCTCGGCCGGAGCCAAAATGATCAATGCGCGTAGTGAAACGCTGGAAGACAAGCCTGCCTATAGGATGCCCTTTTATCGGAAAAGATGCCTAATTCCTGCAGACGGTTTTTACGAATGGCAAAAAAACGGCAATGGCAAGCAGCCCTTTCGCATCAGTTTGAAGAACGGCGAAGTATTCAGCATGGCAGGTCTGTATGATACCTGGATTACCCCAAGCGGAGATAAGCTTAGCACCTGCACCGTCATTACAACCGAACCCAATCAACTCATGGCGCCGATCCATAACCGGATGCCGGTCATTCTGAGGCCCGCAGACGAAGCGCTATGGCTTGAACGGCAGACGTCTACCCATACCCATGAAGGTAGCCCCTCCATCCTGCAATCCCTCAAAGAGCTTCTGAGGCCTTACCCCGCGGAGGACATGCAAGCCATTCCGGTTAGCACAACCGTAAATTCCGTTAAAAATGACACGGAAGATTGCATCCGTTCTATTACAGGCAGCTAAATCCGTTGACCACAAATCAAGGGAATCCTTTTGCGGAAGTCCGTCAGGAACGTTTCATCCCTGCATACGCGAAATCAAAAGCCCCTGCTCATAAGGAGAAAACACTCCCGAGAGGGGCTTCTTCTATGCAAAGTAATTCCTTGATGTCATCCAATTGTTATCGAAACATCCCCCACAGCTTGATCAAATGGAAGGTGTTGTTCGGATCGATGCGCTGGGCAAGCACAAACTGAACCATTTGCTGCTCCTGCGTGGAGCTCAGCTTTTCATTCAAGATGCCGCTGGCCGTCCGGATCATTTGATGCACTTTTGCGCTATTTTGAAGATCTGCCTTGGTTAAACCCTGAGTCAGCCCTTTGATTCTTTCCTTGACTGCCGGGTTTTTCATTTTTTGCTTGATTCGTTCTACCAGCTGCGGACTAATCCCGTACTGCTGATAACTCAATGTTGAAGCACCTCCAGTCATAAATGCTGCTACCTTTTTTGAGTATATGACGAAGGTCTGTCCATTGTGCTAACAGATTGATGTTATTAGTCCATGATATCGCCCTGGAAGATCTTCTCCTGCTGAAGAAAGTCGCGCAATGGCTCATATTCAGGAGACGTCCAGAAGGAACTGTCGCTGACAAGGGCCGCTGCATCGCCCCTGGCCTCTTCCACTACTTTGAAGTCGGCGACCATATCGGCCAGCCGGAACTCCGGCAGT
The DNA here is from genome assembly GCF_052115765.1 of Paenibacillus sp. 2KB_20. Classification (NCBI taxonomy): domain Bacteria; kingdom Bacillati; phylum Bacillota; class Bacilli; order Caryophanales; family Paenibacillaceae; genus Paenibacillus; species Paenibacillus sp. 2KB_20. Next base: position 329,435 of record NZ_JBFRHH010000003.1, read on the forward strand.
CCGCTCTGCTTCGTACCGAAGAAGTCGCCCGGGCCCCGAAGCTCCAAATCCCTCCGGGATACCTCGAAGCCGTCCTCGGTTTCGGTCATCACCTGCATCCGTTCCTGGCCCACTTCCGATTTCGGATCGGCCACAAGAACACAGTAGGATGCATGCTGCCCACGGCCTACACGGCCCCGAAGCTGGTGCAGCTGGGACAGACCGAAGCGATCGGCGTCCATAATGATCATCAACGTGGCATTCGGCACATCGACGCCGACCTCAACGACCGTCGTGGAAATCAGCAGCTGGACCTCATTGCTGTAGAATTGGCGCATAACCTCATCCTTCTCGGCAGGCGTCATACGGCCATGCAGCAGACCCACAGCATACGTAGGAAAGGCCTGCTGCATCTGAACATGCAGATCAATCGCATTCTGAACGTCCAGCTTGTCCGATTCTTCAATCAGAGGAGCAATCAGATATGCCTGACGTCCTTGATTTACTTCCCGGGAAATAAATCCGAGCACACGGTCCATGAGTTCATGTTTGACCCAATAGGTCGTAATGGGAATACGGCCTTTCGGACGCTCCGACAGCGTGGATACATCCATATCCCCGAAGGCGGTAATGGCCAGCGTCCGTGGAATCGGCGTCGCCGTCATCGTTAGCACATCCGGGTTATAGCCTTTACGACGGAGTACGCTTCGCTGATTCACGCCAAAACGGTGCTGTTCATCCGTCACGACGAGTCCAAGCTCCCGGAAGTATACATCATCCTGAATGAGAGCATGGGTGCCCACGACAACGTCCGTCAACCCCATCTGTAAGGAAGCCAGCAGGTCTTTGCGCTTCTTACCCGTGACACTGCCTGTCAACAGGCCAACGGTAATGCCAAATGGCTCAAACAGCTTCTGCAGCGAACGCATATGCTGTTCGGCGAGAATCTCTGTCGGCACCATCAAGGCCCCTTGAAAGCCTGATCGCACTGTTGTAAACAGAGCGACGGCGGCAACAATCGTTTTTCCCGAGCCGACATCCCCTTGAAGCAAACGGTTCATGCAGTAAGGGGAGCGCATATCATGCAAAATCTCCAGCTCCACCTTCTTCTGCGCATCCGTGAGCTCAAAAGGGAAGCTGCGCACGAACTCCCGGATCGTTGCATTGTCAGCCGTATGTACTACGCCGTCCATTCGACTCCGGTTCAGCGCCCGGAACGCCTGCATTTTCAACTGAAACAAGAAGAGCTCTTCATACACCATCCGGCGCCGCCCTTCCTGACCTTCCCGGGAGTCGACAGGCTGATGGATCGTCATGATTGCCGCTTTACGGGGCATCAGATCATATTTCCTAAGCAGGGATTGCGGTAAAATCTCAGGGATCATCTCCCCGTATTGCTCCAATGCCTGTCCCATTGTTTTTCGGATCCACGATTGCGTGATCTTACCGCCGATGGAATACACCGGCTGCAGCGTCCCGCTGCGGAAGGCTCCCTTATCCGGGAATTCGGATTCGGACACCGTAAGCTGCATTCTGCGCTGATCCCACTTGCCTGTCAGCACGATCTCCCGGCCAGCCGTAAGCTGGTCCTTCAGAAAATGCCGGTTAAACCAGGTTGCGGTGAACATCCAGTTTTCGGCCAGCATTTTGCAGGTGAGACGGGATTTACGCCCATAGCGCTGCAGTACCGGTACGCTGGCTATCTTGGCTTGAATGGTGATTTTGTCCCCGTCCTTGACTTCACTTAGGGAACGGAGCCGGTAATCCTCATACCGGAAGGGGTAATACTCCAAAAGATCCTTGACCGTAGAGACGCCAAAGGCGTGAAGCTCCCCCTCTTTCAGGGCGCTCACGCCGTTGATCTGTCTGACGGATATTTGATCGAGTTTGAGACTCATATCATCTACCTCACTTAAGCAGGCCATATATATGCTGCAATGGTTCCCGGTCCAACGTGCGTACCGACAACCGGACCGATCTCGGAATATACGGTTTCCTCAATCGTAAACACAGCGGACAGCTGCTGCAAAAAATCCTCAACCTGAGCAGGGTCAGCTGTATGACCCACAGCCACTTTAATATTTTTCACACCGGTTAGATCCTGTTGAAACAGTTCAATCATTTTCGCCGTCGCTTTCTTGCGACCACGGACCTTGTCTACCGGAAATATGATTCCTTCGCCATCAATGGACAAGATCGGCTTAATGTTAAGCAGCGTGCCCAGCACAGCCGAAGCCTTACCGATCCGTCCGCCCTTCTGCAAATATTCCAGCGTGTCTACCAAGAAGTAGAGACGGCGCTTGGAACGAAGGTCTTCGAGTGACGAAATAATATCAGAAACAGCGGCTCCTTCTTGTGCGAGCTTCGCTGCATGGACCACGAATAATCCGAAACCATAGGAGGCCGATTTGGAATCCCACACGGTTATATTCGCTTCTCCTTCGATGAGAGAGGTGGCAAGCAACGCGGACTGATACGTCCCGCTCATGCCGGATGAGATGTGAATCGACACAATGGAGCAGCCTGGGTGCTGTTCCAAGATGGACTCATACGCAGCCGCAAAATCTGCGGGTGAAGGCTGAGAGGTCGTCGGAAGCTGTGGCGACTCAACCAGCTTTTTGTAGAACTCTCCCGGCGTGATTTCGACTCCGTCCAAATACGAATCTTCCCCGAACATGAGTTTCAGCGGCACAATATGAATGTTGTGTTGCTTCGCCAGGTCTGCCGGAATATCCGCTGTGCTGTCTGTCACAATAACGGTCTTATTCACCGGAACCCCTCCTATAAATGTACCTTGCATAATGTCAAAGCGTTGTATATCAAGACTCCACGGAGAACAGATAGGAATAGATCGGCTGCCCGCCGTAGTGTACCTCAACCTCTGCGTTAGGATACTGCTCACCAAGCCACTCCGTGAGTGTGTTGGTCGATTCCTCGGTTGCGTCCGCGCCGGTAAGCAGAGTCACGATTTCATCCCCGGATTCCAGCATTTTACTCAGCAAATCCTGGGAGGTCGTAATCAGATCCGCGTTTGCTGCAACGATGTTCGAATTGCGAATACCGATGAACTGGCCAGCCTTGATCTCGAGATCATCGATCGTTGTGTCCCGAACGGCATAGGTTACCTGCCCCGATTGCACACGAGTGATCGCATCCAGCATATTGTCGGTATTCATATCCGCATTCTCGTCTTCCTGGAAAGCAAATGCTGCCGCGATCCCCTGCGGAATCGTCTTGCTCGGAATAACCGTTACGCTGCGCTCGCCCTCGAGAAGTTCTCTCGCCTGCTGGGCAGCCAGCACGATGTTGGAGTTATTCGGCAGGATGTAAATCTGCTGCGCCGAGATCGAAGAAATCGCATTGACAAAATCCTCGGTGCTTGGGTTCATCGTCTGTCCTCCGGAGAGAACGACGTCAACGCCCAGGCTTTTGAATATGTCGGATATCCCTTCCCCTGACGATACCGCAATGAAACCGTACGGTGCGATCTCGTCTGCCGGAGGAACAGCCGGAGCTTCCGGTGTCACGGTCTCTGCCGGAATATCCGCAAATAACTCAGGCATCGGTGCGATATCCATTCCCGTTGTCAGCAAATCACGGTGCTGCTCGCGCATATTCAATATATGAATCTGAGTGATCTCTCCATACATTAGCGCCAAATTCAACACTTCGCCCGGAGCCTTGGAATGCACATGAACTTTGATGGTCTCGTCATCGGCGATGACAATGATGGAATCACCATTCACTGCAAGCGCTTTCCGGAACTTATCTTCATCAAAGTCTGCGTTCGTTCCTTCTCCGAGCTGCCGATTAATAAAGAATTCCATGTCATATAAAAATTCAATATCCTCTGTGGACAGTCTGGACTGGGCAGAAGCCGGAGCTTGAACCGCCGAGAAGTCAGGGACTGCTTGAAAGGCCGGTGCCGTGTTGCTCTGTTCAGCTTGTCCTTCGGCAACAGTAAACGAACCGGACGGAGCGTTTTTTCTTAGCGCCTGCAAGAAACCTTCATAAATGTAAACCAGGCCCTGGCCACCCGAGTCCACGACGCCAACCTGCTTCAGAACAGGAAGCATATCCGGCGTCTGGGACAGTGTTTCTTTGGCTTTGGCCAACACCTGCTCCATCAATTCCACGATATCGTTGTTGCGGCGGGAGAAATAAACCGCATGCTTGGCTGCTTCTTTAGCTACGGTAAGGATGGTACCTTCAACAGGCTTCACGACAGCTTTATACGCAGCTTCTACGCCTGTCTGCAGTGCTGCGGCGAATTGATGAGAATTTAGTTCTGTATAAAGTGCAGCATACCGGCTGAAACCACGGAACAGCTGGGACAGAATAACCCCCGAGTTCCCTCTGGCTCCCATCAGAAGCCCCTTGGACAGCACACCGGCACTATGCCCGACGGACTCCGAGTACTTACTCTTCAGTTCTGCCACACCTGCAGTCATCGTCAAATTCATGTTGGTCCCCGTGTCGCCGTCCGGCACCGGGAATACATTCAGGGAATTGACGTGTTCTGCATGCTGCTGCAGCTGCTCCGCTCCGGCTAGGACCATCGCGGTAAATTCTGTTCCATTCAAAGAACGCTTACTCAATGAGAATTCCCCTTCCTGGCTTGATACCCATAACACTTCTTGTTGTAAATTTCATATCTATTTCATAGCTTATAGCTGACGAAATGCCCAAGCAGTAAATAAAAGACTTACCATGATTAATGGATCATAAATCTATGATGGGCTATCCTCTCGTCCTCTACGCTTTCCGGCGGTTCCCAAGCCTTTTGAGAGCCATGCCGACAAGCCCACGAACTATTTCTTCGGAAATATTATGGACTAATCAACATTGTACTATAATGGCAAAGAGAAATAAATGTTTTTAAGACAGTTGACGGAGCAATTTTTACTGTGATATTATATTTAAGTATTGTTTCATGCAGGGTTAGGAACAAGGAGGTGTAATAAATGGCTCGCAAATGTTATGTAACTGGCAAGAAACCAAGCAGTGGTAACCATGTTTCTCACGCTAACAATCACAACAAGCGTTCTTGGGGTGTCAACGTTCAAAAGGTTCGCATTTTGGTGGATGGCAAGCCAAAACGTGTATACGTCAGCACTCGCGCTTTGAAATCCGGTAAAGTGACTCGCGTATAATCATCTTGTGTTATATGAAGAAAAACTTCTTAATCTCCAGGCACCATTTGTGGGCGATCCGGGACAAGGAAGTTTTTCTTGCGTTTAGATACATATTCTCCTTCTAAACAAAAAGCACCCTAAGCAGTTAGCAGGTGCTTTTTTTATTTAGATATAAGAAAAATGAAAGAGCAAAACTTCCGCTTTCTTATATCGCAAGAAAAACTTCCGGTCGAACGCAGTCTGTCCTCGATAAGTACGTCGCTAGACACTCTTCTTTTGATATAAGAAAGCGAAGGAGAACTCCCGCACATTATGGCTTTCTTATACCGCAAGAAAAACCTCCGCACACTGATGCGGTATGTCCTCCATGCGCGCTCTATCGGAGTGTTCTTGCCTCTTTCCCCAGAACCGGCTAGGCGGCGTCAGTCCCAGGCGGAGGTTTTGTTACGCCGGGACAAGCTGTCAGCTCTTGTGAAACGTATTTAAGATGGCCTTCACAAAACCTCCCAAAAACTTCGGCAGCTTGAACGTATAGAATTTCATGTCTCACCCTCCCCATCATTCTCATGCCTTCCTAGATTATGTTATGCACCAAGCCCACAGATGTGAACACAGACAAAAAAGGCTACATGAGAACCCAGCTCATGTAACCATATTTATGCGGGAACCCCGCGCCCTATGCATCCCGTTGCTCACGTTCTGGTCAAGATGATACACTGTCACGGATTACTGCAATGGCTGCCGCGCGATCCGGCTTGCCGAATACGGCGCTGCCCGCAACCAGGACATCCGCTCCCGCTTCCACCACAAGCGGCGCTGTCTCCGCTGTAATGCCGCCATCCACTTCAATATGGATATTCGGGTAGTCGGAGTTTGAAATCCATTCACGCAGCTGTGAGATCTTGTTTACAGTCCGCTCGATAAATGCCTGTCCGCCAAACCCCGGGTTCACGGTCATCACCAGCACCAAATCCAAGTCAGGCAGCACTTCCTGAAGGACATGGGCTGGCGTAGCCGGATTGATCGCGACGCCGGCCTTCACGCCAAACTCTTTGATCAGATGAATGACTCGATGAAGATGTTGGCAGGTCTCGGCATGAACGGTGATCAGATCGGCTCCAGCCTTGACAAAGTCCGCAATATACAGCTCAGGCTGTTCAATCATCAAGTGTACGTCAAGCAGCAGGCTCGTATGGGGTCTGATGGCTTGGACGATCGGCGGTCCCAGCGTAATATTAGGTACAAAGTGTCCGTCCATGACGTCCACATGAATCCAGTCGGCTCCGCCAGTCTCGGCTTCCTTAATTTCTTGTCCCAGCTTCGCAAAATCCGCTGACAATATGGATGGCGCAATTTTAATCATCATTCAGTACCTCCGCTTCTTGTCTTTCATCTCTGTATAAAACTCCACATAATGCTCATATCGGCTAGCCAGGATGATTCCATCCTCTTTGGCTTGGATCACCCGGCAGCCCGGCTCCTGCAGATGACTGCAGCCTCTGAATTTACATTCCGCAGCATAAGGAGCAAATTCTCTGAAACAGGTCGATAACTCCTCGACACCCAGCTCCAGAAAATCCAACTGGCTAAAGCCGGGTGTATCGGCAACATACCCTCCGTTATCAAGCTCAATCAGCTCCACATGGCGTGTCGTATGTCGACCGCGGCCAAGACGCAGGCTGATTTCACTCGTCTCCAGCGAGAGGCCTGGCATCAACGCATTCAGCAGGGACGATTTCCCGACACCGGATTGACCGGAGAAGACACTGATTCGACCGGCCAGGCGTTTCTTCACCTCTTCGGTCCCGATCCCTTGCAGAGAGCTGGTAATCAGCACTTCATAACCAATCTCTTCATACTGGCGCTTCACCTGCTCCAGTACACCGTCGGAGGCGTCCACAAGATCCTGCTTCGTCAGACAGATCAATGCCTCAAGGCTCTCATGCTCAATATGTACCAGAAACTTGTCCAGCAGATGCAGGCTCAGATTCGGTTCTTTGACCGAAAACAACAGCACCGCCAGGTCGACGTTCGCGACAGGCGGGCGAATTAATTGGGAAGACCGTGGAAGAATTTCGTCCACGGTCCCTTCCCCATTTTCAGTCAATGAATACATCACGTGATCTCCAACGAGCGGAGAGATACCTTTCTTTTTGAAAATGCCGCGGGCTCTGCATTGAACCGCTGGGTCCTCCCCGGATATAATGTTGCCATCCTGCATTGGTTTGACATAATAATATCCGCTTAGTGCCTTCACGATCAGTCCCTCTAGCATATAATAGGCCTCACCTTTCTTGTTGAAATTTAGTGTTCTCATGACTCGTTTTTAATCTTTATCCTTACCTTTACCAGGGCCTTTGCCTTTTTCATGGTTGCCGGAGTCCCCATTGTAAGCAGAATCATCTTCCTCATTCGAACCGTCCTCGCCAGTTCCTTCATCCGGATTGGTGTCCACCGGCACATCAGGCTCAACAGGCGGTTGTTCAAAGGTCGGCTGCGGCACGGTGCCATTCTTGACATCGCTGTAACTTACGCTGTACGTATCCACTTGGCGACCGTCACGGAAGATCATGACCGTTGCATGCTTGTCGGGAGCCAGCAGCAGCTTAACAGGTACCATTTCCGAGGTTGTAATGACCTTGTTCACAGCTTCCTGGTTTTCTCCCAGCGCATCGGTGAAAACGACCCGAATTTTGCTTTCTTGTCCCTCCATGCTTGGTGAGACCGGTACACTGTAATTATACTCAAGCGCATCCGAAGGATAGCCGGAGCTGACGAACAGCGTGATTTTGGAGTTAGGCGGTACCTGCGCATTAGGCTCATAAGGCCATTGCTCCATTACTTCGCCCTTCTTCACTTCAAAGCTGGATTTCTCCTTTATCGCTCCAACTGTAAGGCCGAAGGATTCGATGGTAGCGACCGCTTTGTCTTTATCCATTCCAATCACGCTCGGCATATTGACCGTTAACTTACCTTTACTGATCGTGACTCGGACCTCCACCTGTTCAGGATCAATTTGGGTGGTCGCGGAAGGACTCTGATCATAGATCTGACCGACAGGTACATTATCATTGTTTTCAGAGGACTGCTTAATAGCGTTATCCTTAATACCCATATTTTTCAGTATCTCAACTGCCTGATCAAACGTCTTACCCGAGAGATCCGGCATTTCTTTAAGCGGCTCCTTATCCCCAACCGACAATTGAACCGGTGAACCCTTCTTCAGCATGGTCTCTGGTTCCTTGTCCTGGGCAAACACAATGCCTTCTTCGACATCCGGTTTATATTTCCGGATCACTTCCTCATCCACCGTCAAACCTTGAGCCTCAAGCTCGCGGATCGCTTCCTCTTCCGTCATGCCTACAACTGGGGGCACTTTAACCTCAGGTACCTCCAGCATGTTGTTCACATACATGATGACACCTACCATGATGCCGAGGAACAGGAGCACCGAACCGATGATGATGGTCGGCTTGACCCATTTTTTCTTCGGTTTACCGGTCGGCTTTTCCTCAAACTCCTCGTCATCCGAGTCGTCGTCCGGGTCATGGTGATGCTGGCTGCTGCGCTGCATCGTTTTGAGCGCCGGCATGACCAGGGTTGAATCGGCATCGTCCTCGAACTCCATCTTCGGTTCGTTGAGTCGCATCGGCATCAAGCACGTCTCGAGATCGTCCATCATTTCTTCCGCAGACTGGTAACGCTCCTCCGGGTTTTTGCGCATGGACTTCAGGATGATGTTCTCCACGCTTTGAGGAATGAGCGGGTTCACTTCTCTAGGCTCATCAAACTCCTCCTGGAGATGTTTCAGAGCTACACTAATCGGGCTCTCGCCCAAAAATGGAAGACGGGCCGTGAGCATTTGATATAACACAATACCAAGTGAGTATAAATCCGATTTCTCGCCAGTAACAACGCCCTTGGCGTGCTCCGGCGAAAAATAATGCACAGAGCCCACAACAGAGCCTGTTTGCGTAATGGTTGTCGACGTGACCGCCCTGGCAATGCCAAAGTCGGTTACTTTGACCCTCCCATTCCGGCCAATCAGAATATTATGCGGTTTAATATCCCGGTGAATGATCTGGTTATGATGGGCGTGCCCCAGTGCATCGCAGATCTGGATAGCAATCCGTACAGCTTCTTCCACCTGCAGCGGTGCCCGTTCTTTTATAATTTCATTCAAATTCTGACCTTCGATATATTCCATGACGATGTAATGCACTTCTTCCTCTTGGCCCACATCATAGATGCTGACCACGTTGGAATGCGACAACGAAGCCGCTGATTGTGCCTCACGCCGGAAACGGCGAATAAATTCCTCGTCGTGCACAAACTGCTGGCGCAGCACTTTGATCGCTACATTCCGGTTCAGCAAAATATCCTGAGCCTTGTAGACCAGCGCCATGCCACCGCCACCGATGCGTTCTATAATTTTATAACGACCAGCCAATTCATGTCCGATCATGAATCCCACCCCTTTATACGTTGCCCGACAACTTCTTCTTGATGTTCAAACATTGCGACCGTGATGTTGTCCTCACCGCCAGCAAGAAGTGCCAGTTGAAGCAGGCGATCCGCTCTTTCTTCCAGAGGAAGGTCAAGTGAACCGGAAATCTGACCGATCAGCTCGCGGCTGACCCGGTTGCTGAGCCCGTCACTGCAGAGCAGCAGCACTTCGCCTTCTCCGATCGTAACCGGTGTTAGCTCAACCGTCACATCCACATCCGTTCCAAGTGCCCGGCTTAATACATTTTTCCGGGGATGGGTTTCCAGTTGATCTTCCGTAATCTGACCACTCTTAAAAAGCTCATTGACCAATGTGTGGTCATCTGTGAGTCGAATCACTTGTCCGGGAACGACTTTGTAAGCCCTGCTATCCCCGATATGTCCGATATAACCTTCGGAACCTCGCAGCAGCACCGCTACAATCGTCGTGCCCATATTGTGAAGCCGCTCATCAGCCGAGGCTTCACGATAGATAACGGCATTGGCATGCAATATGGCATCACCAAGCGCAGCCCGAATACTTTCCATGGACATGTCCTGTTCCAAAGAAGACAAATCCTCGGCTACGGTATCTACCGCAAGCCTGCTGGCGGTGTCACCCGCAAGGTGACCTCCCATACCGTCAGCAACCACACCCAAGGTATAGCCATGCTCCAGTGTGCTAACAAATACCGAATCTTCATTAACAGGACGAACGCGTCCCACATGGCTTACATGAACCGTCTTGATCAAATCTTCTCACCCCAACTCCATATGCTTGGCCCGCAGCTGACCGCAAGCGGCAGCGATATCATGGCCTTGTTCACGACGGATGGTCACATTGACCCCCTTGTCTGCTAACGCACGTTGAAATTTGAAAATATCGTTACGCGATGTGCGAACATATTTCCGTTCCGGCACATGGTTAACCGGAATCAGATTGACGAAGCAGTTCATATCCTTAATGACATCCGCAAGCTCTTCGGCATGCTCAACCTGATCGTTTACGCCGCCGATCAAGGCGTATTCAAACGTAATGCGCCGTCCGGTTTTTGCTTGGTAATAACGAAGCGACTCAATCACGTCATCAAACGGGAACCGGCGGTTAACAGGCATTAACTTGGAGCGCAGCTTATCGTTCGGTGCATGAATGGAGATGGCCAGATTAATCTGAGTATCCTCTTCCGTGAATTTATAGATGTTAGGCACAATGCCACTCGTCGAAACGGTAATGTGGCGCTGGCCGATATTCAAGCCTTTTTCATGGATCATCGTGCGCAGAAACTTCATGGTCGCTTCATAGTTCTCAAACGGTTCGCCTGAGCCCATGATCACGATGCTGCCGACACGTTCTCCCGTTTTATCGAGAATCTTCTGCGCCTGAACCACCTGGGCAACAATCTCGCCAGAGGTCAGATTTCGCTTCAAGCCACCCAGTGTGGATGCACAGAACGTACATCCGATGCGGCAGCCTACCTGCGTTGTAACGCAGATGCTGTTGCCGTAATTGTGCCTCATGATGACGGTCTCGATCGCATGGTCATCATGCAGACCGAACAGAAACTTGACCGTTCCGTCCTTTGACTCCAGCTTGGTGATTTCCGTCAGGGTAACAAAACTGAACTCCTGCTCCAGCTTCGTCCGAAGCTCCTTGGACAGATTCGTCATTTCCGCAAAGTCGTTCACCCGCTTTACGTACAGCCAGTCATAGATCTGGGTTCCGCGAAACGCCGGTTCCCCATTCTCTTGAGCCCATGCTTGAAGCTCTTCCAGTGAATAATCATATATAAAAGGTTTCATTCTCACCACACCTGTCTAATTTAGAGGAAGTCCAGTCAGCATTCTTCCGAACTCTCCCTATTACATTCATATGCATCTCTTTTTTCATTCTTCCTATTCTAACATAAATAAAAGAGACGGTAAAAGAGGAAAACCCGCCGGCATTGGCGGGATACGACTATAGTCATGGCGGCGGACACCCTAAGAGGGGCGTCTGCCGAGTCTTGCAATGTAAAAGCCGTCACTGTGATAGTGCTGGGGCAGAATTTGAATCCCGCCTCCACGCTGAAGCGATTTCTCTCCCAGCCGGCTTAAGGCTCCAAGACCGTCTTTCGGGATGTCAAACTCGGAATGGCCTTCCAGAAAAGCAGATACAACGCCTTCATTCTCCAGCGGCTCAATCGTACACGTGCTGTACACCAAGAGTCCTCCGGGACGAAGTAACGTGGAGACCGACTCCAGCAGCCTTAGCTGAAGCGCTGCAATTTCATGTATGTCCTCCTGTGACTTGCCCCACTTCAGATCAGGCTTGCGACGGATTACGCCAAGGCCCGAGCATGGAGCATCCAGCAAAATTCGGTCAAAAGACGCAGGCTCGAAGCGGTCAACCAAATCCAGCGCGTCACCAGTCACGATCGAAATGCTGTCCAGTCCCAAACGGCTGGCCTGATCCGATATCAGCTTGCCTTTATGGGCATGGATGTCGTTGGCAACAATGCTGCCTTCATCCTTCATCAGTTCGCCCATGTGGGCACTTTTCCCGCCCGGGGCTGCACAGCAATCCAGCACCCGCATTCCCGCCTCTGGCTTGACAGCCTCGGCGACCAGCATGGAGCTTTCATCCTGGATCGAGATCATCCCGTCCCGATACCAATCGGTCAAGGCCATATTGCCCGCTCCTTTTACGACAATCCCATAGGGGCTAAGCGACGAAGGGGTGGCATCGAGGCCGTGGCTGCTCATTAATGCCAGCATGTCCTCCCGGCTGATCATCGTGGTGTTCACCCTAACGCTGACAACCGGCGGTTCATTGTTCGCGGCACAGATTGCCTCTGTCGTCTCGATCCCGTACTGGGATATCCAGCGCTCCACCAGCCACTGCGGATGGGAATGCAGCAGAGAAATGCGCTGGGCCGCCGGCATATTCTCAGGGATCGCCAAGCTTTCCTTCTGACGCAAAATATTCCGAAGCACCCCGTTCACCATACCGGAAATCCCTTGATGCCCGCGGCGCTTCGCCAGATTAACGGCCTCGCTGACAACCGCGTGATCCGGAATCCGATCCAGATATACGACCTGATACAGACTGATGCGAAGCAGTGCCCTTACCCACGGCTGCAGCTTCTGTACCCCTTTATTGACAAACTTGTCCAAAAAATAATCGAGCGTGTTCAGTCGCGAGATCGTGCCATAGATCAGCTCTGTAGCAAGTCCGGCGTCGCTCTTCGCAAGCGAGGACTTCTGCAAGGCGGTGTTGAGCAGAAGATTGCTGTACGCCCCCTCCTGCTCAACCTGTGTTAATACATTCATCGCCAGCTCTCTGGGGGAGTCCTGACGCCCCTTCGGGCTGCGGTTTCCGCTCACGTCAGCACCGTCCCGGCCGTCAAGCTCGTCCCGCGCACGAATTGCGCTGCATCCATTGCCTTCTTGCCGCTGGGCTGAACCCTAAGCAGCGTCAGCGCGCCGTCGCCTGTTTTCACGATGATCCCCTTCTCATGCAGCTCCAGCACGGTTCCGGGCTGTGCATCGCCAGATGGCTTCTGAGCGCTGTCCGGCTTAGCCGCTGCCCATACTTTGAACACTTCCCCGTTCCACAGCGTAAATCCACCGGAGAAAGGAACCAGACCGCGAATTTGATTGTAAATTTCGCGGGAAGTGCGATTCCAGTCGATCTTCTCGTCATCCCGGGTCAGGTTCGGAGCATACGTTGCCTTCGTTTCATCCTGGGGCTCGGCCTCCACCTTGCCCTTCACGAGCCGCGGCAGCTCCCGCAGGAGCAGCTCCGCACCGGCTTGGCTCAGCTTCTCGAACATCGTTCCGGCCGTATCGTCATCTTCAATGGGAACCTCGGTCCGTGCGATCATGTCCCCCGTGTCGAGCCCCTCAGCCATATACATCAGGGTGATGCCTGTTACGGATTCTCCGTTGATGATGCTGCGCTGAATCGGAGCTCCTCCCCGATAAGCGGGGAGCAGCGAGCCGTGGACATTAAGACAACCGAGTGACGGCATATCCAGCACTGATTTCGGCAGGATTTGGCCATAGGCGGCCGTGACGATCAAATCAGGCTTATATCGGGCCAGCTCGGCCACGGCTTCCGGATTCCGCAGCCGCTGAGGCTGCAGCACCGGGATGCCGTGACGAAGAGCGGCTTCCTTAACCGGTGTTGGGGTTAGCACTTTTTTACGCCCTTGCGGACGGTCAGGCTGCGTAACAACGGCAGCTATGGAATAACCTTTGGCAATCAACATTTCCAGGCTGGGTACTGCAAAGGCCGGGGTGCCCATAAATACAATATTCATCGATTCTCCAGCTCATTTCTCGGCTGTTCCGGAACATACTCATACACCCGATCAGCGATTTCCGTAAACAGCACCCCGTTCAGATGATCGATTTCATGCTGAAACGCTCTCGCAAGCAGCCCGGTACCCGTAATGATAAGCTCTTTGCCTTCACGATCAAGCCCCTTAACCGTCACTTTCTCCGCACGGCGCACATCCCCGTTCCATCCCGGAATGCTCAGGCAGCCCTCCGGTCCGAATTGCTCGCCTTCGCTCTCCACGATCTCCGGATTGATCATTTTGATCAAACCGTGCTCGTCACCGGCATCGATCACGATCAGACGCTTCAGAATGCCGACCTGCGGCGCAGCTAATCCAACGCCTTCCGCATCGTACATGGTATCGGCCATATCGTCCAGGAGCTTCTGAACATTCGGCGTAATTTTGGTAACTTCCTTTGCCTTTTTATGAAGAACCTCATCCGGTTCTTTAACGATAATACGAATCGCCATGTCTATGACACCATCCTTGTGCTTTTCATCATTATATGCTGAATTACATTAACATTTGCGGATCTACGTCAATACTGATCTGGAGCTTGCTGTCCCGCGCCGAATCCTGAAGCTTCTCGGCAACCGAACGTACCAGCGAGACAGCATCCATCGTTCCCCGCCATTTTATCATACATTGAAATCTGTATCTATTTTTCAACCGCGGAATAGGGGAGGCTACCGGGCCCAATATATCGAGCGCGCTAGCGTCGAATCGGTCCAGACTCCCAAACCATCCCCGGCGGTCGGATTCGCTTTTGATGGTCGCGGCAAAATTCTCCGCCATTCTTACCAGCAGCGGCAGCTGTTCATGCGACAGCGTCACCAGGATCAGCCTGCAATACGGCGGATAATGGAGCGCTTTGCGGTGCTTCAGCTCGTCCTTGACAAACGATAAATAATCATGGCTGCTTGCATGAATAATCGAATAATGCTCGGGTGTATAGGATTGGATAACCACTTCACCCGGCAGATGATGGCGTCCTGCTCTTCCGGCAACCTGCGTCAGCAACTGAAACGTCTTCTCTGCCGCCCGGAAATCGGGCAGGTTCAGCGCCGAATCGGCTGTAATGACACCGACCAAGGTGACATCGGGGAAATCCAGGCCTTTGGCGACCATCTGGGTACCTAGCAGCACGTCCCCTTTTTTATCCCGAAACTGCTTCAGCAGCTTCTCATGGGAACCCTTCTCGGTCGTGGTATCCACGTCCATCCGAATGACGCGAATGCCGGGAAACAGCTTGGCCAATTCTTCCTCGACACGTTGCGTTCCCGTACCGAAATAGCGTATATGTTCACTTCCGCAATCCGGGCAAACCTCCGGCGCTTGTGCGGCATAACCGCAATAATGGCAGCGCAAATTATTCGATTTCTGATGATAGGTTAGCGATATGTCGCATTCCGGACAGCCTGCCACATATCCGCAGCTCCGGCACATGACAAACGTGGAGTAGCCCCGCCGATTCAGCAGCAGTACCGTCTGTTCCCCGCGTTCCAGCCTTGCCGAAATCGCGGCATGCAGGGAGCGGCTAAACATCGAGCGATTTCCTTCTCGCAGCTCCTCTCGCATATCCACGACCTGGACCTCAGGCAGCTTGTTGCCCAGCGCACGGCTCGGCATCTCCAGCAGATGAGGCGCAAAATCATCCTGAGCTTGCGATCTCGCCGCATGGTAACTCTCCAGCGAAGGCGTTGCCGAACCCAAAATGACGGCTGCACCGGTCAGCTGGGCACGGTGAATCGCAACATCCCTGGCATGGTACTTCGGCGTCTCTTCCTGCTTATAGGAACCTTCATGCTCTTCATCCATAATGATCAAGCCCAGACGGTCAAACGGCGCAAACACTGCCGATCGTGCGCCCACGACAACGGACGCCCGGCCTTCCCTTATTTTCCGCCATTCATCGTAACGCTCCCCATCTGAAAGCCGGCTGTGCATGACAGCTACGCGATCGCCAAAACGGGCTTTGAATCGTTCCACCATTTGGGGTGTCAGCGATATTTCAGGCACCAGCACAATCGCCTGGCGCTCCTGTTCGAGGCATCGCTGAATCGTTTGCAGGTAGATTTCGGTCTTGCCGCTGCCTGTTACCCCGTGGAGAAGAAACACGCCATGCTTGCGTTCATCCAGCTTGTGCACGATGCTGCGGTACACCGCTTGCTGCTCCGGTGTGAGCGCTAATGGGGTGCTAGGCGTAAAATGCCGCCCCCGATAGGGGTCACGGAACACTTCGATATCCTCAAGGGTAATCAGCCCTTTGTCCGCCAGCGCCTTCACGGTGCCTGCGGTGACGCCCAGCGCCTGTAGCAGATCCTTCTGCGATATCGGCAGAAATGCTTCCATTTCCAAAATATACTGGAGCACTTCCTTCTGGCGCTGGGCCTTGGCCGGAAATGAGGCAAGCGCCAGATGCGCTTCCTCGCTCGATACGGCAAGCTCTACCGCTTTCACCGTTTTTTTCTGCAGTTTATCCTTGATTTGCTGATATTCACTCAGCCGTCCACGGCCGATCAGTGCTTTGATGGTGGCAGCCCCATCCGGAAATGCCCGCGTTAACTGCTGGAGCGAAACCTCGCCTCTCTGACTGACAAAGCGGATGATCTCCTGTTCCGACTCACTCTCGGGCAGGAGCGCAAATAATCCGTCGGTTTCATCCGTCGGAGACGTGTCTGAATCGCCAATGGAAATGTACCGCTCAGCCTTCCCTTTCAGCGCCGTTGGCAGCATCGACTGCAGAACCGATATATAGCGGCATGCATACCGCTCCTTCATCCATTCTCCAAGCTCAATCAGTTCAGGCGACAGCGGCGGCATCACATCGAGCACTTCCTGAATCGGCTTCATTTTCGCCGTATCCATCTCGGGCCGGGGATGCAGAGAGACCACAAACCCCTGAAGCGTACGATGCCCGAACGGCACGCCGACCCGGCTGCCTACCTCGACCCATGGGCGGAGCTCCTCAGGGATTAAATAATCAAAAGGCCGGTCCGTATCCTTGGACGGCACGTCCACAATCACTCGTGCCATTTCCATCAGGATGACCTCCCGGACAACCGATCAGCCGCCAGCGTTAACAGCCTCTGGGCCACTTCCTCCTTGGACATCACGGGAAGCTGCAGGACCAGCCCTTCTGCATCAAAGATATGAACGCTGTTCGTATCCGTGCGGAAGCCTGCTCCTTCCTGTGTAACATCGTTAGCAACGATCAGATCGCAATTTTTGCGTTTCAGCTTTTCTCTGGCAAACTGCTCCACCGTATCGGTCTCAGCGGCAAACCCGATTAAGAACTGGGTGGTTTTTTGGCGTCCCAGGCTCTCCAGAATGTCCGTTGTCTTGACAAGATCCAGCGTCATCGTCTCCCCGCGCTTTTTGATCTTTGATGTTGCTACCTCAGCAGGCCGATAATCGGCAACCGCTGCTGCCTTGACCACGATATCGCTATGATCGAACACGCGTTGCACCGCATCGTACATATCTTGAGCCGATTCCACCTTTTCCGTCTTGATTCCCTCTGGCGGAGCTTCATCGGTATGAGCGGCAATGAGGTGAACATCCGCTCCCAGCTGCTTGGCCACTTTCGCAATCGCAAACCCCATTTTTCCGGAAGAATCATTCGTTATATACCGGACCGGATCAATGCGTTCGATCGTGCCGCCGGCCGTGACAACTACCTTTTTACCATGCAATATGCCTGTCGAGCTGCTCGCCATTTCCTCATTCAACGCCACAGGTTGTGCGGCACGATCTCGGAAAAACCGGTCAACCACGTCAACAATCGTATCGGGCTCTTCCATCCGTCCCTTACCGACATATCCGCAAGCAAGAAGCCCTTCTCCGGGTTCAATCATGGATACCCCGCGGGAGACCAGCGTCTCCATATTCGCCATGACGGCCGGGTGCGTGTACATATGCACGTTCATTGCCGGCGAGATCATGACAGGAGCCGTGGTCGCGAGCAGCGTTGTGGTCAGCATGTCATCCGCCAGGCCATGTGCCATCTTGCCGATGACATTGGCTGTGGCCGGAGCGATCAATACCAAATCGGCCAAATCAGCCAAATGGATATGCGAGACGACCGATGGGTCCCGTTCATCAAAGGTATCGCTATAAACCGGGTTTTTAGTCAGCGTTTGAAGCGTTAATTCCGGAATGAACTGCTTCGCGGATTCCGTCATAATGACATGCACATCCGCTCCCCTCTGGACAAGCCTGCTGCATAAAGTCGCTGCTTTATACGCGGCAATGCCACCTGTAACGCCAAGCACAATGACTTTTCCGTTCAACATGACAATCCCCCGCTTTCCATAGTGTAAAGGCTATATTCTCATATCTTCTCAAAAAAATAACAACCTTTCGGTTGTCACATTTTCGCGCGCTAACGCATGATATTCAAATATTGAAAAAAGGTCTTAGTCCTGTCCCCGCTCGATTTTCACGTAATCGCCATAGATTTCTTCCAGAGCGACACCAACAAACTTATGGGATTTCGGATTCTTCAACTCGCTGACTCCGCCTTCACGCAATTGGCGTGCACGGCGGGAAGCCGCAACCACAAGAGAATATTTACTGTCTACTTTATTCATCATTTCATCAATGGATGGATATAACACGGTCGAAGCACCTCTTCTTCTTTTACTTGAAAGTTAACGCCGTCTATGAAAAGACAGGTTACTTTCTCACCTTACAATGTTCGGCAATAATGATAGATTGTATTCTCTCACAAGCGAGATTGATTTCATCGTTCACTACCGCATAATCATAATGCTGCAGTAAATTGATTTCGTCAACCGCTACGGACATGCGGTGGTCGATGGTAGCTTGACTCTCTGTCCCACGTCCCTGGATCCGATCTTTCAGTTCATCCAGCGACGGCGGCATCAGAAACACAAAGATACCTTCTGGAAACTTCTCCTTGACCTTCAGCGCACCCTGCACTTCGATCTCCAGTATAATATCCTTGCCGGAGGCTAAAGTTTCTTCCACAAAATCACGCGGGGTTCCATAATAGTTCCCGACGTATTCCGCATATTCGAGAAGCTGGTCGTTCTCAATCATATCCATGAATTGTTCCCGACTTTTGAAAAAATAGTTCACACCATGTACCTCGCCGAGCCGCGGTGAACGTGTCGTAGCCGACACCGAATACACCAGCTCTGGAACCAGGCTGCGAAGTGCCGTACAGACGGTTCCTTTTCCCACCCCGGAAGGACCGGACAATACAATCAATAATCCTCTAGACATAGTACTCCTCATCTTATTCGTCGTTGTCGTCATCTTTGCTGGACAGACGGTGAGCCACCGTTTCTGGCTGCACAGCCGATAAAATCACGTGGTCGCTATCCGTAATGATAACAGCTCGTGTCCTTCGGCCATATGTAGCATCAATCAGCATATGACGGTCCCGTGCTTCTTGAATGATCCTCTTGATCGGAGCCGATTCAGGACTCACGATAGAGATGATCCGATTGGCCGATACGATGTTTCCGAAGCCAATATTAATAAGTTTGATTGCCATTGTGCGGTTGCTCCCCCTATACATTTGACTCTTACTTGCCGATGAAGCTGCGGTCATTCCACATTAGCGGCTTGTTCACGAATCTTCTCCAGTTCCGCTTTCATTTCGACAACACGGTTTACCAGAGTCAGATGATTGGCTTTCGATCCAATCGTATTGACTTCTCTGTTCATTTCTTGAATCAGAAAATCAAGTTTACGGCCTACAGGGCTTTTCTGATGAAGCAGCTCTCTGCATTGTTCCAAATGACTGTGAAGTCGAATCAACTCCTCGTCCACATTAGAACGTTCAGCAAACAGGGCAACTTCCATTCCGAATATATGTTCATCAACAGCAAGCGACCCGTCATCAAGAGATTCTATGCGCTGCCGCAGACGCTTCCGGTACTCTTCCGGAACTTCAGGAGCAAATTCGGTCATCTCTCGGTGAAGCAGCTGCAATCGGTCTAACCTCTGCCCGATATCCTTCACGAGAAAAGAACCTTCCCTGCTGCGCATCTGAATCAGACCCTCCAGCGCTTGTTTAAGACCTTGAAGAAGCGCATCATTCCATAACTTCTGCTGCGCTTCATCCATGGGAAGTCCGCTCGGACTAACAAGAACATCTGGCAGCGACAAAATATCCCGCACCGCCAGATCTCCCTTGATTCCATATGACTTCAAATCCTCGGCTGCCTGTAAATACGCCTGAACCATGGCGTGGTTCAGCACAGCACCCTGGGACTCGCCGTTGTTTTCCTTGTTAATATAAACATCAATCCGCCCGCGTCCAATTCGGCTCTGTACCGCCCGTCGAAGTGAATCCTCGAAGCAAGCCCACTCACGGGGCATACGAAAGACGATTTCACAATACCGATGATTGACTGACTTCACTTCGAAAGAGATACTGTAACCTTGAAAATCGACAACGGATTGCCCATATCCGGTCATGCTCAATGACATCGGAATCACATCCATTACACTATTGTAATTGATAATTATTAATGAAACAAGGGGGTCAATCGACGGCCCGATTTCTCCCAGACATACTCCATTAATTGTACGCTCATTTCATAGAACATAAACGGCGTCATTAAGTATATGCCGTTAAAATGCTCTGTTGCAACATCCAGCAGCTCCTTGCCGATCTTGACACCCATCGCCCGGCCCGCTTCACCTTCAAGTCCGGCCATGCGGCTGCGGACTTCGTCCGACAGTTGAATGCCCGGTACCTCATTATGCAGGTATTCCGCGTTCCGTCCGCTTGCCAGCGGCATGATGCCGATAAAGATCGGAATATCCAGATGTGCCGTCGCTTCCCTCAGCCTAACCATTAACTCGGGATCGTACACAGGCTGTGTCATCACATAATCCGCACCCGACGCAATCTTCTTCTCCAAGCGGGCAACCGCTTTGTCCAGATGCCTTACATTGGGATTAAACGCTGCGCCGACAACGAATTTGGCCTTCTGCTTAAGCGGCTTTCCGGAAAAAGCAATGCCGTCGTTCAGCTGTTTGATCATGCGGATGATTTCAAATGAGGTCATGTCGTACACCGAGCTGGAATCCGGCAAATCCCCGAAGCGTGCCGGATCCCCCGTCACCGCAAGCACATGGTCGATGCCAAGCGCATCAAAGCCCATCATGTGCGACTGCGTGCCGATCAGGTTTCGGTCACGGCAAGCGATGTGGATCAGCGGCCGCAGTCCCGTGCGTGCTTGTACTAGATGGCCGAGCGCCATGTTGCTCATACGGGTTACGGCCAGCGAGTTATCTGCAAGGGTCAGCGCATCGGCTCCCGCTTTTTTCAACGCTTCCGCACCCTTCATGAACTTGGTGATATCCAGATCCCTTGGAGGGTCCAGCTCGACGATAACGGTATGACGTTCCTTCACGATATCGACAATCGTCGGCTCCCCGATGCGCTCGTAAAATTGCTCTTGGGCTGTCTCGTGAATCACGATCCGGTTGACTTCAGCCTCTTCGACGGCAGGAAGCGGAGCGGGTACGTAATCGGACAACGCCGATGATATTTCGGCGATATGCTCCGGTGTCGTTCCGCAGCAGCCGCCGACAATCCGGGCACCACGTTTCGCAAACTCCAAAGCCGTCTTGCCGAAATACTCGGGACTCGCACCATAAAGGTATTCCCCATCCACATAATCAGCGATCCCCGCATTTGGGTAGACCGAAGCCGGAAGATTCATAATGCCGTTCAGGGTTTCAAGTGCGCGCATGATACCGTTTGGACCCGTCCGGCAGTTAAAGCCGATCACGTCCGCACCTTCTTGACTCAGGATGCGGTAAGCATCCGGCATCGTGAAGCCGTCCAGTGTACGGGCAATATCCTCTACCGCAAACTGGCAGATCACCGGCAGATCGCTAAGCATCCGAGCCTGCGCCAAAGCCAATTGAATCTCGTCCACGTCATAAAACGTTTCGAGCAGAATGCCGTCAACGCCTTCCGATATGAGTACCGACAGCTGCTCTTCGAAGTAACGCTTGAGCTCGCTCGTGGAAATGTTGCTTCTTTTGCCTGCACGAATGGAGCCTACCGCACCCACTACATATCCGTGATCGCCGGCAGCTTCACGCGCAATTCTCACGCCTGCGCGGTTAATCTCTCCTACCTTCGCCTCCAAACCGTATTTGGACAGCTTGTCATAATTGGCAGAGAACGTGTTCGTCTCAATGACCTGGGCACCAGCCTCAGCATACTGGCGATGAACGTTTCCGATGACCTCCGGAGAGGTTAAATTCAGTTCTTCATATGATATGCCTACAGGAAATCCTTTTTGATATAAATAAGTACCCATCGCGCCGTCACCGACCAGTACCTGATTCTCCCATGCCTGCCGAAGATTCGGTTTCATCGCGTTTCTCCTCCACCCGACGTTTATTTTCAACTAATGTATCATAAAACCTCTCAAAAGATAAAGAGACAAAAGGGAAGCCTTCAGAAGGCCTCCCTAACGTGTCCACCCCTAATGGACAATCTTTAGATCATACTGTTTTTTCACTTTTGCGGGCGGGATTGTAACGGCTGGCGGATGCTCTACAAGGCAATCGTGCCTGCGTACACGACCTCGGCTGGCCCTGTCATGTACACATGATTGTCGGACTCATCCCACTCGATAAACAAGTCCCCGCCTTTAAGAGAGATCGTTGCGCTGCGATCTGTCAATCCGTTCAGTACCGAGGATACCAAAGTTGCGCAGGCGCCGGTGCCGCAGGCCAAGGTCGGTCCTGCACCACGCTCCCATACCCGCATGTCCACTTGGCCCCGTGAATTCACCGTCGCAAACTCCACGTTAATCTTTCTCGGGAACAGCGGATGTACCTCAAGCTTAGGTCCCCATTCACCGAGATCGAAGTTAATGGCATCGTCCACATAAATGACGCAGTGCGGATTGCCCATGGACACCGCGGTGAAGCGGAAATCCTGGCCGTCCACTTCAATTGGATGATTCACCACCGGATGGAGATCGATCAATGTAGGCACGCTCAGTCCATTCAGGACCGGTTCACCCATATCGACCCGCACGCTGCTCACTTGACCATCCTGCACCGTAAGGCGTACTTGCTGTACCCCGGCGCCGATGGTTTCAATGGTAATCTCCTCTCGTTCAATATGGCCGTGATCATACACATACTTCGCTACACAACGAATGGCGTTGCCGCATTGTTCCGCTTCGGAACCATCTGAGTTCATTATGCGCATCATGAAGTCAGCCTTCGTGGAAGGCAAAATATATACAAGTCCGTCTGCACCGATGCCGAAAAAGCGATTGCACAGCTTCACGGCCCATTCGGATGCATGGGATGGAAGTTCTTGCTCGCCGTATACGACAACGAAGTCGTTGCCAAGTCCATGCATTTTCGTAAATTCCATCATAAAACCCATCTCCTCTGCAATTGCTATGCTCGTGCTTAGCATATCGCAGAGGTGATGGGCTATCCATTCAATTTATGCCGAAATATTTGCACTCTTCGTCATCATGCTGCGGCGGTTCCGGTTGCGGTTTCGTCTGCCTCCCCACACGCTTCCCGCTCCCATCAGGAAGGTAGGAATGCCGGCGGCCACGAGTGTCAGTGCCCATTCCTTCAAATTCAATGGAACGGTCTTAAAGATCGGCTGAAACGCCTCGATGTACATGACGCCAAGCATCAGCAATACCGAGGACAGCACAGCAAGCACCAGCGCTTTGTTCTGAAGCGGATTGCGATGGAAAATCGAACGCGAGCTGCGGCAGTCAAACACATGGATCAGTTGGGCCATGACGAGTGTCGCAAAGGCAACGGACTGTGCCTTGGCCAACTGACCCGGATCATTCGGCGCGATGCGCAGCGTAATCCAAAATGCGCCAAGTGTACACAGGCCGATCAATATGCCGCGGCTGATGATTTTCCAACCAAGACGTCTGGCAAAAATATTTTCCTTGGCTCCGCGCGGCTTGTGCTCCATCAGATCCTTCTCCGGCTGATCCACCCCGAGCGCCATAGCCGGCAGTCCGTCTGTCACGAGGTTGACCCACAGAATCTGGATCGGAACGAGCGGAAGCGGCAGACCCATCATCATCGCGAAAAACATCGTCAGAATTTCGCCGACATTAGAAGCCAGCAAATAGCGGATAAATTTGCGAATATTTTCATAGATGCTGCGCCCCTCCTCAATCGCTGAAACAATTGTGGAGAAATTATCATCACTGAGCACAAGCGAAGACGCTTCCTTCGTTACGTCTGTCCCGGTAATCCCCATGGCAATTCCGATATCCGCCGCTTTGATGGCCGGAGCATCATTCACGCCGTCCCCCGTCATGGCAACCACATGCCCCTTACGTTGAAGCGACTTTACAATGCGGAGCTTATGCTCAGGGGATACGCGGGCGTAAACAAAGGTCTGATCCACCCTCGCATCCAGCTCTTTGTCATCCATCCCGGATAACTCCTGGCCTGATAACGACAGGCCGTTCCTTGGCAGGATGCCAAGCTGGGCGGCGATCGCTTCCGCCGTGGTCCGGTGGTCGCCCGTAATCATGACGGTCTTGATGCCCGCGCGGCGGCATGTCGCAATCGCATCGCGCACTTCACGGCGCGGCGGATCGATCATCCCGGCCAGCCCGACAAAGATAAGCTGGCTCTCGGCCTCTTGCTCCGTTTCCGGCTTGTCATAAGAACGCAAATCCCGATAAGCCAAACCAAGCACGCGCAGCGCATCGGAGGCCATACCTTCATTGGCGGCAAACACCTTCTGACGGAGCGTAGCGGTAAGCGGAACAACATTTCCGTCCCACATAATATAAGCACATGCATCTAGCAGCACATCCGGCGCGCCTTTCGTGCAGAGCAAGCGTCCGCCCTGATGGCTGACAATGACGGACATCAGCTTTCGCTCCGAATCAAACGGAAACTCTTTGTCTCTCTGGTAGATGGAGTTCAGGCTTCCCTTTGTCAATCCCATTTTGGACGATAACGTCAACAGCGCACCTTCGGTCGGGTCCCCTTTTAATTCCCAGGCAGCAGCTGTCGGCTCTTCCTTGCTCTTCCGCTTGTTCCGCGTTTCTTCCTGCACGTTCTCATAGATTTCGGCATTGTTGCACAGACCGCTGATTTGCAATAATCTGCGCAGGCCCTGGTCGGACCGCAGCTCGACCGGTTTGCCTCTATGAAGGATCTGACCCGTCGGGTCATAACCGTGCCCGGTCACTTCCAATGAGCGCCCTCCCAGCCAAACTTGGGTTACGGTCATTTTATTTTGCGTGAGCGTCCCGGTTTTGTCCGAACAGATTACGGATGCACAGCCCAGCGTTTCCACGGATGGCAGCTTGCGTACAATCGCTTTGCGCTTAATCATGCGCTGCACGCCGAGGGCGAGCGCAATCGTGACGATGGCCGGAAGCCCTTCCGGGATGGCCGCAACCGCAAGACTGACTCCTGCAAGGAACATGCCTGCGGCAGGCTGTCCATGCAGAATGCCTGCTACGACGACCAGAATCGTAAGCCCCAGTGAAACGGCGATCAGGATTTTGCCCAACTGCTCCAGTCGATGCTGCAGCGGCGTCTCCTGGGATTCCGTGTTCTGGATCAAATCGGCGATTTTGCCCATCTCCGTATCCATTCCGGTTCGGATGACAACACCCTTCGCCGTACCGCGGACCACCATCGTGCCCATGAACCCGATGTTCTTCCGGTCACCCAGGGGAACATCCGCATCGCGGATCGGCTCGGCATGTTTATTCACCGGCAGGGACTCGCCGGTCAAGGCCGATTCCTCGACGCTGCAGCTGTTGATCTCAAGCCAGCGAACATCGGCCGGAATGCGGTCTCCGCTCTCGACGAGCACGACATCGCCAGGGACGAGTTCTCTGGCCGCAACCTGCACCACTTTGCCGTCCCGAATGACCCTGGACATTGGTGCGGACAGCTGCTTTAAGGCCCGAAGCGAGCGTTCCGCCTTGAATTCCTGAACGAAACCAAGAATCCCGTTGATCAGGATGATGGCTACAATCGTTACGGCATCCAGATACTCACCCAGCAGACCCGATACCAGGGTGGCTCCAAGGAGCACCAACGTCATGAAATCCTTAAATTGATTCAGAAACAGAACAAATGGAGAAATTTTAACGCCCTCGGAGAGCTCATTATAGCCGCTTTTTTTTCGTCTCTCCCCGGTTTCCTCTTCCGTGAGGCCCTGCTCCGGATGCATATGCAGCGCTTGCTGCAATTCATCCGTATCCATCTGATGCCATTGCTTTTGTTCCATGCTTCCTTTCCCTCCCGGTTGTTTTCCTCCGGCGGATGACAGCTTTTCCACCCTTTCTACGTAAATGTATTCGGACAGGTCCTGAATTATCACAGAAGGGGCCTTAAGTTTTTAAGGGAAATATGGCATCATAGAGAAGTACGATAGGAAGGGTAACAGACAGATAGGAGAATGAAGGATGGCATTAGACGGCATTGTCACACGTGCGATCGTGCATGAGCTTCAATCATGCCGGGGCGCACGGATCAATAAAATATATCAACCGAACGATCGGGACATCGTGTTTCATATACGCACCCAGCAGGGAAACGCCAAGCTGCTGCTATCCGCAAACCCCACGTATCCCAGGGTTCATCTGACACAGGAGACCTTTCTGAATCCGGCCGAAGCCCCTATGTTTTGCATGATTCTGCGCAAGCATTGCGAGAGCGGCATCATCGAGGACATCCAGCAGGTCGGTATGGAACGAATTATCCATATTACGATCCGGCAGCGCGACGAACTTGGGGATATCTCCTCCAAGAAAATCATCGTCGAACTGATGGGCAGACACAGTAACATCATTCTGCTCGACCCAGCAAGCGACACCATTCTGGACGGCATCAACCATGTGACACCCGCCATCAGCAGCTATCGCGTGGTCATGCCAGGATTCGCCTATACGAATCCGCCGGAGCAGCACAAGCTGAATCCGCTCGAAACCTTGCAGGAAGCCTTCCGGGAATCTTGTCTGATGAACGAGGAGCAGGCCGTTCCATGGTTGGTCAGCGCGTTCAGCGGCCTCAGTCCGCTCGCGGCACAGGAAATTGCCCACCGTGCAGGAGAAAGCAGTGCTAGCGGGGTTGAGGGGGAAAAAGATTGCGGCAGCCTGTGGAGCGTTTTTGATGAACTCATGGAACAAGTTCGTAACCATCAATATACGCCCGTTACAGGCGTCAATGCCAAGGGGAAATCGGTGTTCTCCGTCATTCCGCTGACCTTGCTGGTGGACGAAACCACAACCTACGAGTCTGTCAGCCGATGCATGGAGGATTATTACGGGGATAAGGCGCAGCGGGATACAGTTAAACAGAAGGTAAGCGACCTCCTCCGATTCCTGCAGAATGAACGGACGAAGAACATCAAGAAGTTGGATAATCTGAATAAGGACTTGGAAGAAGCCGGGGATGCCGACCGGTATCGTATCTTTGGCGAGCTTCTCTTCGCCTCGCTCCATCAGATTAAGAAGGGCGACCGTGAAGCCCAGCTGGTTAACTTCTATGATGAAGAGCAGGCGACCGTCACCATCCCGTTGGATCCGCTCCTGACTCCGTCGGACAATGCACAGCGCTATTTCAAAAAATATAACAAGTACAAGAACAGCCTCGCGGTCATCGACGAACAATTAATCAAAACCCGCGAAGAGATCAACTATATCGAGAATCTTCTGCAGCAGCTGTCGCATGCTTCCTTGAGCGACATCGATGAAATCCGGGAAGAGCTGATCCAGCAGGGATACTTAAGAGACCGCAATCGTAAAGCGAAGAAAAAGAAGAAAAACGACAAGCCGACGCTGCATGTCTATACTTCATCCGAAGGCATCGAGCTTTATGTAGGCAAAAACAACCTACAAAACGAGTACGTTACCAACCGTCTCGCTTCCTCTAACGATACATGGCTGCACACCAAGGATATCCCGGGCTCCCACGTGGTTATCCGCAGTAGCGAGTACGGGGATGCAACGCTGCAGGAAGCGGCACAGCTGGCTGCTTATTACAGTCAGGCGAAAGAATCGAGCAGTGTTCCCGTCGACTACACACTCATTCGCCATGTACGCAAGCCGAATGGAGCCAAGCCCGGATTTGTCATTTATGACAATCAGAAAACGCTGTTTGTCACGCCAGACGAGCAGCGGATCAAGGCGATGCCCAGTTCGGTAAAAAACAATCGTAACTAAGATAATCTAAGACATCGATATATCGTTAATTTAACTAAAAAACGGGTAACCCGAAAGGTCGTGTGACCAGCCGGGATGCCCGTTTTTTCTTATTCTCATGCCAGGATTCTCCTATACGAATCCGCCGGAGCCGCACAAACTTAATCCGCTCGAAACCGGCAGTATTGTCGGGTTCTCAGCTCCTTGCCTGCGCCTGTTGAAGTTGGTCCAACACCTGGATAGATACCTGGCGGCTGCCGATATCCCCATGGAATACCTGGCCCTGCCTCTCACCATGGTAATCCGATCCGGCGGTCACGATCAAGCCGTAATCTTCGGCCATGGCCAAGTAGCGTTTCTCCTCCGCTGCCCCATGGTCCGAATGATAGACTTCAATCCCTTTGAATGCAGCCTCTTCAATGACCGTTCTCACCAACGCGTCATCGCTGTAGAGTCCAGGGTGTGCAAGCACCGGCACACCCCCGGCTTCCCGTATCCATTCGCAGGCTTCCTTGGGATGAATCCGCGGCTGCGGCACATAAGCAGCTGCGCCCTGTGCGAGATAACGGTCGAAGGCATCCCTGAGATCGAGAGCAAGGCCCTTCAGGACCAGCGCATCCGCAATATGCGGGCGGCCGATGCTCTCATCGGGTTCCAGCGGCCGTCCCAAGCTGGCGATCACTTCCTCCATCGTAAGCTCGATGCCAAGCTCTCTTAGCTTGCTCATGATCTTCTCATTACGCTTCTCCCTCGTGCGACGGAGCTCTGCCAGCCGCTCCAGAAATACGGGGTCCCGGTAATCTATGTAATAGCCTAGGACGTGAATATCCGTCCCGCATGCCATGGTGCTGATTTCTACGCCAGGGACCACGACCATGTTCAGCCGTTCTCCGGCTTGCAGCGCTTCCTCGACACCAGCTACGGTGTCATGATCCGTTATAGCTAGCGCCCCAAGTCCCCGATCGAAGGCAAGCTGCACGTTCTCCGAAGGTGTGTTCACCCCGTCCGAAGCCTGAGTGTGGGAGTGAAGGTCGCAGCCTGTCCGATCCATCGATGTATCCATGATATTCAATCCCCTTTCGTTGTATGTGCGGGTGTGCTTTATCGCTGGTTTCGCTGGCGTTCCCTTAAATAGGCCAAAAACGTCATCGCCGACATCGGCAGAAGCGCTGACCGCAACTGAATGGAATAAAAGTTCCGTTTAAATGAGGCATCCGCAATATCGATCATTTTGACTAAGCCGAGCGCCGTTTCATGCTTGACCGTTGAGGTCGACAGCATCGTAATGCCGAGTCCTTCCTCTACCGCCGATTTCACCGCTCCCGTACTCCCAAGCTCCATTACCGTCCGGATGTTCTCGGGATCGTACCCCCGCATAAGCAGCACATGCTCCATCACCTTCCGGGTGCCAGACCCCTTCTCACGAAGGACAAACGGATACTTCAGCACCTCCTCCAAATATATCGCATCTTCCCTTGTCGCTAAAGGATGGCTGGAAGGAACGATCAGTTTCAGTTCATCCTCCATAACCGAATCCAGGACCATATCCGGATGCTCGACAGGTGCCTCAATCAGCCCAAAATTCAATTGATGGCCAGCGATTTCCTCGAGAATCTGCGTGGTGTTCATCACTTTAAGCATGATGGATATATCGGGATACTCCCGGCCGAAGGGCCCCAGCAATCGAGGCAGCACGTACTCCCCGATAGTCAGGCTAGCCCCCAGTTGCAGTCTTCCCTGGAGCTTATTTGAGAATGCCGCCATCGCTGCGTCCGTTTCCTGCGACAGCTCCAGGCTCTTGCGGGCAAAAGGAAGCAGCGTCCTCCCGGCCTCGGACAATTCCATGCGCTTGGTGGAACGAATGAGGAGCTTTGTCCCAAAATATTCCTCCAACGATTGCACCTGCATCGTCACAGCGGGCTGGCTCATATGAAGCGCCTGGGCAGCAGCGGAAAAACTCCCACGCTCTGCTACCGTATAAAAAATATGTAGCTGATGAAAGTTCATAGCATCGGTTCCCCTCTCGCTGCCTCTCTTTGTTATTATCATTGTAACGGATCAGAGCGGAGCATACAAAAAAGACATCCGCGCTTACGCTCGCATGCCATATGATGACTCTATTTCTTTATTTACGTTTCCGGCTATTCTTAATCAGTGTCATACGACGTGAATGGCGAAGCCATGAGTAATACGACTTCAGGTCTCGAAGCTCAATGGTTTCTGACATACGTCCCAAAAAAGTTACAATGATCATCCGGTGCAGCGGGTTGCCAATCAAATCACGTTCATGCTCCAGCTCCGAAAACTCCGCCACAACCACCAAGTCGTCGTCAATCAGATAGACATCCTGTTCGTTGCGGTAATACGGCACGATCCGGTCCTGTTTCAGGCACTCCCACATCCAAGTCCCGATTTCCTCATGGGAGGTGTCGTTACCCTGAACCCGGTCCGTATAACGGCTCTTCGCATGATTGGTAATGATGATGTCGGCTACCTTTTTATCATTTAACGTAATATAAAACGGCTCATAGGTGCTCCACCGCTCTGTCCCTTTGTCGCGCATGGAATATCACTCTCCACCAAATGGGTCTTTGTATCTATGTATATATACCCAACATATTACATCATTCCACTGGCATTCACAAGATTGAAACCTCGCTTCTTGTGAACAATCACCGAAAATTTAGAAATATCTCTAGTTGTATCCTGTGCGTTAGGCGCTGACGTCGCCTGGAATGATGGCTTGATTAAAATGTAAATTGTACCTTACTTATACTATTTTATCAAACAAGATTCCGATTTATGCCAATCTATCGCCATCAATCCAAAAAAACTTTATAAAAAAGTGGATTTCTCTTGCGATATCAGGAAGTCCCATGCTTCAATTTTATACCTTCCAATATCTTAAAAAAAGCGGCCCCCGTGGGGGCCGCTTTACGCTCTTTATGCTAACTTATGCGTTAACGTTAGAGTCTTGATCAGGCACATCATGCTAAGGACCGTAAAACTTCGCTTTATCCGGCCCTTTGCTGCTGTACTCCGTCTTGATCTCATTCCGGAAGGAGCGCTCGATCTTACGAACGTAGGACAATCTCCGGATGTTCTTCATTGTTTCCTCGGCGCGGTCAGCATTGACGTACATGACAACATAATGCATGCGGCGTGATATATAGTGCACGCTGCCGTATTTCTCCAAATTTCTTGCTGCCTTTACATCGCTGACCCATATAATAAAACCGGTCCGTTCAGCCAACATCCTAAGCTCCTCGCCTCACTTTCGTCTCTATCTCTAGTCTATGCTTATTATCCGCACGAACAAGCTCCGCCGCTGCCGCACCCCTTCTTGGGAAGAGGATCGTTGCCAGGTACCTTGATGCTCTCCGAAACCGAAAAAGCAATCTTCTCCGACATCGAATGCAGCAGATCGTCCAGATTCTTCTCCGCCTGCTTAAACCGGGCTACAGGCTCGTAAGCCTCAAGCTCCGCCTCCACTGCGGCTACTTCATCCTTGGCCGAATGGTAATTCGGGTGAAAGTGACCGAACCGCTGAGTCTCTTCAAATAGCTCTTTCTTGGAATCAAGCTTTCTGATCAAAGCCTGAATCGTAGGATCACCTTCAACTGCCTGCTTCCAATATAGATAATCCGCCACTTCGACGGAAGCATTAATCATGTCGCCTATTTCATAGGCATAGGTGAGCACCTCGGCCATATCGACCGTGTTTATTTCCGATACGCTCATGAACTCATCCCGCTTTTCTAATAGTTTGGCCCACGCTTTATTTTTGTGGACTCTTTCATCATAGCATAACGCTCGTATCTTAAGAAGGGGGAATTCATACGCTTTTACGGAATCACAAGCCGCATTTCCTTCCATTCCCCTTCGCCTAACTGCACCACGGTTCCCGTCATTTCGGAATCGGAATCCAGATCATATAATGCTCCCGAAATTTTCCATGGCTGCCGCTCGAGCTGATATGGAATAAACTCCATCCGGCTTCCATCGACCGCAATCTCTAATTTGGCTGACAATTCAAGCGCCTGCTCCATCATTTGCTTGGCCGTCGAACCGTGATAAGAACGCCAATCCCGTGTCCACATGATGGGAATCCGGTTCAAATCCGGAACGATTGACGCTTTATCCGGAAGGCTGTCGTCCCATTCAAGAACAAGCTCACTGCGAGCAGAGCGAATCAATCCGCTAGAAGGGCAGCCTGGATAACGCGGCAAAGCGGAACGGTTATCTCCTTCATCACTGGCCCCGATCTCCGTTTCATCTTCTGGAGCTGCCACGGAATACCATAAAGAAGACTCATTCCTTCCCGCGCGTTCAATCTCCTTGCCCCACTGACGTAGGGCCGTGTACACGTTCTCTGGAATTCCTGCCGCTGCATGTTCCGTGAAAAAAGCCGTGATCGCTTCCGGCCCCATTCCTGCAGTCGCCGCCTGAGCTACCGAATCTCTGGTCAGTCGATAAACCGTCATTACGTCATCCGAGATGCGCTCCGTGCATAGGGCAGCCGTAAACTTGACCATATAAGGCACGTCAGGCGGAATCAATATATCAAAATCCGGCTGAATAAACAGCCCCGAAGATCCGGTGTCATCCTTACTGCTTCCACTCAACAAGGAGCAGGGATCCATACGCCACCGGAACAGGAATTGACCATCGTGATCCATCCCAAGATCGATGTAACCGCAACCGGTCAATAAACGGAGCCATGAAGCCGCATCCCCCGCGGACAACTCCCTTCCCCTAAGAGGATCCCAGTTTAGTGGTTCCTCGCCCTTTGCTAACATGTGCTGAGCATAATACCACATCCCGCCGATCCGTGATGAGTGGCAAATCTGCCATGTGAAATGCTGATACTCGGCCGAACCCGGAACATAACGTTCCATCATGTGCAAAAGAACCAATCGGTCCATCGCTTCACGTGAGAGTGCGAGCCAATGACGGAACGCGGTCATGTTTAGCCTAAGCTCCCTTTGCTCCAAGGCGACCAGCTCAAACGAAAACAGCAGATCCAATACGATCGCAACATGCGGTGGGTAAACATCAGCGTGATCATATTGGAGAGTAAGCCCCTCGACATCGGATGGCGTTAATCCCACGATGCTCCCCAGCTTCTGAATAAACTTCTTATGTAGAACCCCTTTAGCGGTTATAGCCACCTGGTTCTTGGCCATATAGACAAGCACATTGAACATATCAACTGCTATGCCGCTTCTTCCCTCTTGCTGGAGCTTCACGGCAGCAGCGGGAACCGAATCCGTCTCGAGATTGCCAAAAGCCTCCTGGAGAATCTGAAGTTTATCAAAAGGAATGAAATACAGCCTCTCGCCCCAGCCCTGTTTGACTGCTTGAACCCATCGCTGCTGCCTCAAGGATAAGAAGGCGAGCTGTACTTCCACACCGCTCAGGCGTTGAACGCGAAGCGAGGGAAGCTTGTCGTCATCAAAGCTCTGCCCGGCAAAGCGGTTCCAAATATGATGAAGGACCGATCGCTCCTTGGCAAGAAGATGCTCTAAGCTTGTGGCTTCCGCCACGTTCTGCTGTTCCATCATCTCCACGAGGCCTCCTTCCCGTCAGGAATCGGCAGGCGATGCGTATGCCGCATCGCTATGAGGTCAAGGGAGGCCGGATGCTTCGCTTGAATCGCGTGATACTCATACCCCTGCTCAATCAGGAACAACTGGCGTCGGATCGCAAACATCTCCTCCCGGCTGTCCTCCGTCACCAATGCATAGAAAGAAGCCCGATTCTCCCCCTGCTTCGGCCGCAGCAAGCGTCCAAGGCGCTGCGCCTCCTCCTGCCGTGAGCCGTAACTGCCCGAAACCTCGATCGCGACGGAAGCATCGGGCAGATCAACCGCGAAGTTAGCCACTTTCGAAACGACAAGTACACGGACGGATCCTTCCCGGAAAGCCTTATACCATTCATTGCGCTGATCCTGCGTCATTTGCCCCGTAATGAGAGGGGCCTGCAGCTCCTCGGCAATGGCGTGAAGCTGATCCAGGTATTGCCCGATGATCAGCGTCTGTGCATCCTTGTGGAGATCCACGAGCTGCCGAATCACACGAAGCTTGGAGGGGTTCTCGGCAGCCAGCCGATACTGCTCCCTTTTGCCTACCGTCTTGCAGGCTTCTCTTATCTCATCCGGCAGCGGCACCTTAATCTCCATACAGTCCACCGAAGCAATCCAGCCCTGCTCCTCCAGCCTTTTCCACGGCATTTCATATCGTTTGGGGCCGATCAGCGAGAACACGTCATGCTCCCTTCCATCCTCGCGAACCAAGGTGGCGGTCAGACCAAGCCTGCGGGTCGCCTGAATATCGGCCGTCGCACGGAATACCGGGGCGGGGAGGAGATGGACCTCATCATAGATGATTAAGCCCCAGCGACGTTCATTAAACAGCTTCATATGCTGTTGTTCATCGCCCTTGCCCTGTCGGTGGGTCAAGATGTGATAGGTAGCGACCGTTACCGGCCTCACCTCTTTGCGCTGACCGGAGTATTCACCGATCTCCTCCGCGGAGAGTGAGGTTTTCTGCAGCAGCTCGTCGATCCACTGCCTTACAGACGTTGTGTTGGAGGTTAGAATCAGGGTCTCGCACTGCAGATCGCGCATGGCGGCGATGCCAATCACCGTTTTCCCGGCACCGCAGGGCAGGACAAGCACCCCGTTCCCCCCTTCTCCGCCGATATCCCAAAAGGACTCAGCAGCCTTCTGCTGATAGTCGCGAAGCTTGAATCGCTGATCGTTTGAGCCGCCGCTTAAACCTCCGCCTCTCTCCGTACCCGTTGTTTCTCCTCGCCAAAGGATGTTCAGATATTGCCCGTCCAAATATCCCGCCTGATCCAGCACAGGATATCCAAGCCGGGTCAACTCCTGCTTTAATAGGCCACGCCGGTCTGAGGGCACCTCTGCCTCGTTTGCCGAAATCAACCGAACGCCGATTTCCATCAGGGAACGCTTGGATCTGAGCTCCTGCATCAGGGCTTCGCTATTGCTGTGTAGCAGCAATGAACGATCCTGTGTGGGATGCGGGAGCAGCGACAGCTGTCCGTAACGCCCAACGAGCTGGATAACCTCTTCCAGCAGGGCTGCCGGCACATCCCAACGTGATAGCGACTGAAGGCTCGAACAAATCTCCTCAGCTGTCAATCCTCCGGCAGCAGCGTTCCATAAGGATAACGGGGACAGGCGATATGTATGAAAAGACGTAGGACTTTTGATCAATTCCGCATACTGGACCAGTTGTTCGCGTGCGGCCTCAGCCTCCACATGAGCGGTCTCAAGCAAGATGGTCCGATCCCGCTGGACGATGCATGGCTTGTTATGCATCCTAATCCCTCCTCGTAACATTTGGCTCTTTATTTTTCATGGCAGGTTAGAAAATCGTATATCAACGTACTTTCTCAGAAGACAGACCGCATATAGCGGAGGTTAAAAAAAAGAAGCCCACATCCATATCCATGGATCTGAACTTCCCCTATGATCAATAGGATTTCCAAATGACGAGCGTTCATGCGCGATGATTGCGATTTTCTTAAAGTCTAGTCCCCGTTCTGATAACTCGACACCATCTCGACCAGCAGCTTCGCCCCATAACGCATAGCATCTTCATCAAAGTCGAACATCGGGTGATGATGCGGATAGATTGCCCCTTTGTCCGGGTTACCGGCTCCAACAAAAATGAAGCAGCCTGGAATTTCCATCAAGTAATAGGCAAAATCCTCCGCTGGCATCAGTTTGGGCGAGACCTTGACCTGATCCGCTTCGAATATTTTCGGTGCCGTACGGAAGAACCGCGCGGTTTCGGTCTCATCATTCACCAAGGGTGGATAACCGACGAGATATCGGACCGCTGCCTTCGTGCCGTAGGTTTCCGAAACCGTCCGGGTCATATGTTCGATCCGCTCCCGGATCAATGTCCGGGTAGGTTCGTCAAAGGTGCGCACCGTTCCCGTGATCCGGCAAGAGGAAGCAATTACGTTTTGCGCCGTTCCGGCCTGCATCGTTCCTACCGTAACCACGGCAGGCTGCAGTGGATCTACCGTGCGGCTTACAATGGTTTGGAGCTGCATAACAAGCGCTGCCCCCGCTACCAGGGCATCGGCTGTCACATGCGGCATACCGCCATGTCCCCCGCGCCCTGTAATATCAATGAAAAACTCATCCGCCGCAGCCATCAGCGGACCCGGCGCGCTCGCTGCGGTCCCTACCGGAAACGGCGTCCATAAGTGGAGACCATAGACAACGTCGGCTCCGTCAAGTGCTCCATCCTTGATCATCTCTACCGCACCGCCGGGACAGACTTCCTCCGCCGGCTGGAACATAAAACGAATTTCGCCCTGGACTTCTTCCGGATACGTGCTGTAATAAGCAGCGGCCCCCAGCAGCATGGAGGTATGCCCATCATGCCCGCAAGCGTGCATCACTCCTTGCACCCGGGATTTGTACTCGCAGCTCTTGCCGTCTTCAATCGGCAGCGCATCCATATCAGAACGCAGCACAACGGTCTTGCCAGGTGTATCTCCTTTTATAATTCCTATAACGCCATGCCCGCCCACACCTGTCTTGACCTCCATGCCAAGCTCCTGCAGCCGGGTTGCTATAAATGTCGAAGTTTCTTTCTCCTGGAACGAAAGTTCCGGGTGCATATGTAAATGACGACGCCACTCCACCATCCGTGGATACCATTGTTCCCAAAATGCTTCCTTCGTCAAGTTCCATCATCCTCCCCCGCTATATGCGGCTCAATCGATCGCAAGAAATCCGTAAAGCTTGCTCAGCAGCAGTCCGTGCCCAACCATGGCATCCATTCGGCCGCCTTCCTTGATCTTGCGATATACATCCCTGAGCGGGACCCACACAGCTCTAACATCTTCGTCCTCATCTTGATTCGACTCTTGGGTGCCGGACACCTTCAAATCGTCGGTGAAATAAAAATGAACGTTCCGGTTGGCCAGAGAAGCCATCGGATAAGCACTGCCCATGTAGGACAGGTCCTTGCACAGCACGCCTGCCTCTTCCTCAAGCTCCCGCTTCACGGCAAGCTTCCGTTCCTCACCCGGTTTCACCGTTCCGCCGGGAAGCTCCCAGGTGATCTTATCAACCGCTTCCCGGTGCTGGCATACCAGGAGCAGACACCCTTGATGAACGGCCACAACCGCTGCCGATTCCGGAATCCGGTCGATCACGACAATTTCCTGCTGCCCGTTCTCTTCCACTACATAATAATCCGTGCGGTAAACGACGCGATTCATCGGCCATATCCACCCTTCGTTTAATTGAAGTCCTATGAATATATAACCACCAGGATGGAAAGCGTACATTTCACAGCGTTTTCACTTCCATTTATTTTAGCAGAAAAGAAGAATGCCTGTCGTTATCAAAATCTCATCTGGATAAAAGGTCTCAATTGAAGCGTGACGGGCGGTACAGGCTTGCACAAGTTCCTGAAACATACTATCATATTAAAGAACTTTGCAAGGACTATTAAGGGGGTTACAACCACATGATTTTCGAAAATACAGGCTTGGACGGATTGCACAGCGATTTAGCTTACCTTGATGAATGTGCCGAGAAAGTAGGCTTCATTCGTTGGCAGTGGGAATACTACCGCGCTACATATGACTTGAAAATCGAAGATAAAAAAAATCAGGCTGAATACTTCCTGCGCATTAACACCCGCGCTGTTGAAGGCAAGCTCGAAAAACCGGACGCCATCCTCAAAATCGAAGCGGTATACCTGGGTAGAGCCACGTTCCCGCACGGACTTGAGTATGAATCCATGGCTCCACAGCCCGTTATGAATGTGGCTACCAAGAAGCTTCAAGAGCTCAAAGCTCTTCTGGAAGCGTAAGGTCGAACATTATGAATACGACCAAACCTCAGCCGAAGAGAGGGACGCCTGATTTTCAACTGCTGATCCTTACCTTGCTGTTAGTGGGATTCGGACTGATCATGGTGTTCAGTTCCAGCTCCAGCTTGGCCGTTTTCAATGAAAAATTCAATAACGATCCGCTGCATTTTACGAAGCGGCAAGTCGCGTTTGCCGTCCTCGGCACGTTGGTTATGTTTGTTGCCATGAACATCAACTATAAGAAATACAAGCAGCTATTCATACCGGTGTTTTTTCTAACCTTGATGCTGCTGATTCTTGTGGTGATCATCGGTTCCGCAACCAACGGAGCCACAAGCTGGTTTAACCTGGGGAAATTCGGCATCCAGCCGACCGAACTGGCCAAAATTGCGACCATTGTCTATCTGGCAGCGCTGATTACCAAAAAAGGGGAACGAATTCGTCAATGGAAGGGCGGTTTCTTCCCCGTACTCATTATTGTAGGGGTCGTAGCGGGACTTATCATGCTTCAGCCGGATTTAGGTTCCTGCTTCATCCTCGTGGCTACGAGCGGGCTGCTGATCTATGCTGGCGGCGCCAGCCTCAAGCATATCCTGGGATGTATCTCGCTTGTCGCGCTTGGCCTGGTACTCACTCTGGGCGTCGGTGCACTCTTTAACTCCAGCGGAGATCAGGAGCAGGCTTCCAAGAACTACAAGATGGGCCGGATCGAGGCTTTCATGGACCCGTTCCACGATGAGTCGGACACGGGCTACAATTTGGTGCAATCGCTGATCGCCATCGGCCAGGGCGGTGTCACTGGAGCAGGTTACGGGGAGAGTGTGCAGAAGCTGCATTACCTGCCGAATCCTTACAATGACTTTATCTTTTCGGTCATCGGCGAAGAATTCGGTTTTATCGGAACTGCGATATTCCTCCTGCTCTACTTATACTTTATCCTGCGAGGGATCATTGTGTCGCTTCGCTGCTCGGATCCGTTCGGAACCTTGACCGGCGTCGGCATCATGGGACTAATCGCCATACAGGCCTTCATCAATATCGGTGGGGTTACCAATACCATCCCGATAACGGGCGTTACCCTCCCATTCATCAGTTATGGCGGATCCTCGCTGCTGGTTATGATGCTGAGCATGGGAATCGTGCTTAGCATATCCAGGGACAGCA
The DNA here is from genome assembly GCF_052115765.1 of Paenibacillus sp. 2KB_20. Lineage (NCBI taxonomy): Bacteria > Bacillati > Bacillota > Bacilli > Caryophanales > Paenibacillaceae > Paenibacillus > Paenibacillus sp. 2KB_20. The sequence continues at coordinate 368,569 of NZ_JBFRHH010000003.1, forward strand.
ACCGTCCGATGAAAGAGGAGCAGGTTAAATCCGTAATTAAAAAAGACTACCGGGCAATCGGGTAGTCTTTTTTCTCGTTTTTTTCATCATCAGCGGGGAACGGATCCCCTATAGAACGTCTTATTTAGCTCGAAGCTGAATATCGTCGATTTCATCGTCTTTAAAAGCTACGCCTTCGACCTTCACATTGACCTCAACCACACGAAGTCCTGTCATGCTCTCGACAGCTTCGCGGACATTCTGTTGAAGCATGCGGCACACTTCATGTATGGGTGTCTCATAAAGCACGATAATCCGCAGGTCAATCGCTGCTTCCAGCTGACCTACTTCTACGGTAACACCCTTTTGCACATTTTTGCCGCTCAGTCGCTTAGCCCAGCCCTCGGACAATCCACCGGACATTGCTGCAATACCTGGGGTTTCCAAGGCAGCTAATCCGGCAATTTTCGAGACGACATCATCCGATATTCGAATCAAACCGTTATCCAGTTGAAGTTGTTCCGTCATGCCATTTCCTCCTTCACCTCATTATCCGTTATTGTAAATGGTAACGGACCTAAAAAGCAAATGCTCCTTTCTGAAAAGAAGGATAATTTTCCGAAAAATTTGGGTATATTGTAAAAAGCGATACGAGAATCGTCGTTTCCGCTCGCAAGAACTCATCAATACATAAATCATAAGGTAGGTGTCGATTATGAAAAAATGGCTGAACCCCGCGCTGCTCATCTTCACTTTTTTGCTTAGTGCGCTGGGGCATATTGCGAATTGGAACTTCACACTCCAATTCATTCTGTCTGCCATCTCAGTTATTTTTGTCGCCGGTTTCCTTGGCAAAGCAACCGAAAGCGTTGCGCATTACGCCGGTCAACGGCTCGGGGGATTCCTGAACGCCACCTTCGGTAACGCGGCGGAGCTGATCATTGCCATCCTGCTGATCAAGGAAGGCTTGTACGATATGGTGAAAGCAAGCATCACCGGCTCCATTATCGGCAACCTGCTGCTCGTCCTCGGACTCAGCTTGTTTGCCGGGGGCCTCAAATTTAAAATCCAAAAATACAACGTGACGCTGGCAGGTCTGAACGGATCCCTGATGACGCTGGCTATTATCGCCCTGTTTATCCCTGCTGTCTTTCTGAATACCCACTCCATTACGGAGAGTGAGACCAAGACGCTCAGCCTCATTGTGGCGGGAATTCTGATCGTAGCCTACATCGCATGGCTGGGGTTTTCGATGATCACCCACAAGAACTATTTGGCGGATGTCAGCGACGATAACGATCAGGATGCGCTGCCGCACGAGCACGGTCCCGTCTGGTCCAAGAAACGCTCAATACTGTACCTCGTTGTCGCTACGGTGATGGTTGCGTTTGTCAGTGAATGGCTTGTGGGGGTGCTTGAGCCTATCAGCCACGAGTATGGCCTTAGCGAACTGTTTATCGGGGCATTCCTTGTAGCGATTATCGGTAACGCAGCCGAGCACAGTGCAGCCATTATGCTCGCCATGAAGAACAAAATCGGCGCAGCCGTTGAAATTGCCGTTGGCAGCAGCCTGCAGATTGCCTTGTTTGTTGCTCCCGTGCTCGTGTTCATCAGCTTCTTCCTTGGGGATACGATGGATATTGTGTTTACCACGCTGGAACTGGTTGCTATCGGTGTCGCCGTATTCATTGCCAGATCCATTACGCAAGACGGTGCCTCCAACTGGTATGAAGGCCTTCTGCTGCTCGCCGTGTACGTCATACTAGGCGTCTCGTTCTTCCTCGTCTAAATGTAATGTAAGGAAGAGGAAGCCCACACAGCTGCCTACATCGTGTGCGATAATTCACAAGAAAAAAACGCATGCCGCCTGAGTGCGACATGCGTTTCTCTATGTATGCGCCTGTACGAATACAGGCTATTTGGATTGATTCATGGCTTCGTACAGGACCGCCAGATTGCGTTCAAGCTTGCTGATCAGCTGCTTTCCCGTACTTTCCGGAAGAAGCCCGGCCCGCACCGCGAAATCAACCTCTTTTGAAAAACCGTACATTTGGGTATCCAGCACTTCCTCATAGAGAGGGCAATAACGGGTCGCCAGATTCTCCATCTGTACTTCAATAAGCTTTAGGATTTTATCTGCATCTTCATGAAGAAGACTGATCGCTTTTAAATTCAGCTGTTCCTGTAAATCAGATGAAGTCATGATCTTCCCCCCTATGTCAAAAATCACAGCACAGTTACTATCTTTAATATTAGTCGAAATCGTTTCTCAATACAAGGACCTGAACAAAATAGACCCTTTCTCTACGAAAAAACACCCTTCCATTCTATGGAGGGGTGTTTTGGGCGACTGTTATTCAGCCACGACGGATACATTCAAACCATGCTTGGTGAATACGTCGATCATTGCTTTTTTAGCTGCATCAGCATCAGGTCCATGAACATGCAGTTCATAGCTTTGGCTGTTGACAAGCGTTGTGAACAGACCCAAGATGCTCTTAACATCAATGTACTTGTTCTCTGCCTGCAAAACGATGGAGGATGAGAACTGGCTAGCGGTTTGCGAAATTTCTACGATAGATTGATTGTTATTGGACATACGAATCCCTCCGTAACTTTAGGATCTGAATAAAGCTCATCACTGCACCTTCATGATACATTGAATCCGTTTTCTTATGCAACATTTTTTCCAATCTATTTAAGATTTTCCGGATTTAACGCTGCTAGTTCTGGAATAACAAATATACCATCCTTGCGAATCAAGCGATCATCAAAGTAGATTTCCCCGCCGCCGTACTCCGGACGCTGGATCAAAACGAGATCCCAGTGAATCGAGGAACGATTGCCGTTGTCTGTTACATCATATGCTTGACCTGGCGTAAAATGCAGGCTTCCGGCGATTTTCTCATCAAACAGAATATCTTTCATCGGTGTCAAAATGTATGGGTTGAAGCCGATGGCAAATTCGCCGATATATCTTGCACCTTCATCCGCATCCAAAATCTCGTTCAAACGTTTGGTGTCGCTGCCGGTTGCTTCAACAATTTTTCCGTTTTCAAAGCGGAATTTAATATTCTCGAAGGTTACGCCATTGTAGAGAGTCGGTGTATTGTAAGAGATTGTGCCGTTAACTGAATCACGAACAGGCGCTGTATATACCTCGCCATCCGGAATGTTCTTCTGACCGGAGCATTTCTCTGCACCGATGTTTTTGATCGAGAAGCTGAGATCCGTTCCCGGTCCTACGATGCGAACCTTGTCGGTCTTTCTCATCAGCTCGGCCAAAGGATCCTGGGCGCGGTCCATTTTGGAGTAATCCAGATTGCACACATCGAAGTAGAAATCCTCAAACGCCTCGGTGCTGGTGTTGGCAAGCTGCGCCATGCTGGCGTTCGGATAGCGGAGAACCACCCACTTCGTACGCTTGACGCGCTCTTCGCTATGTACGGGGTGCGAATAAAGTGCATTATACAGCTTCATGTTTTCCTCAGGCACGTCAGCCATATCGTTGACGTTCTCGCCTGCGCGGATACCGATGTAACAATCCATTTTCTTCATGCGCTCAAGATCCAGCTCAGCCCACAGCTCAAGCTGCTCCTTATTTGCGTTCTTCAGCATGGCACGTTGAACCGTGCGATCTGTCAATTGCACAAACGGGCGGCCACCTTGATTCGAAACCTCCTCAATGATGGCATTCAGCAGATCGCGCTCCGATCCAATCATTTCGATGAGCACATTTTCGCCCGGCTGCATATCTACCGAATAGTTCACGAGATTTTGAGCCAATTTTTGAATTCTGGGATCACGCATATGTCATATCCTCCTTATGATGACTGTTCCCTACGTTATGAATTGAACAGCGGTAAATTTATTCATTATTGTAGCATGCGAACAGCCTTAAGTCAGCGTTCATCGTTAAAAAAAATTTCATGGCAATCCCTTCAATAACCAGTAAATGTAACATCGGACAGCAACGTTTCCGTGCGGGTTTTGCCTTGTTCATCAACAAAAAACAACGTTCGTTCCATAGTCAGTTTGGTAGGAAGCTGTTTTTTTTGGTTAATCGTTACATGAGAAACCGAAACCGTGTCCGCCTTGCTCAACATGCTCTTCATTTCATTATAGTCCCGCTCCCACACGGCCTTCAGTCGTTTGCGTACCTTCGGATCTTCACTGTACAGCGGATCCCCTTTGCGTTCGATCCGTTCCGCCAGCGTCTTCATCTGCTCATCCAGCGATCCATATACCATTTGGGCTGCCGCCTCGGGTGACAGCTCGATGCGCAGCACCTTGGTTCCTCTTGCCGCCCCCAGCTCCTGGGTCACCGTCTTCTCCGAATTCCCGATATATTCCAGTAATTCTAACGGATTCAAGCGGGTTATCCACATTTCCTCGACATGTCCTGATGAGAGTGTGCTCCACTTGCCCTCCTTGCGCTTCAGGGACACGGTAAGTCCATCCGCTTGATATACCGAATCGGCATATACCTTATCCTTATCATTACGTATGGTTGTGCCCTTGTTCCTTGAGGATAGTGTCAGATCCGTATGATGCTGCAGATTGCCTTCAAATGCCAAACTTTGCTGAAACGGTCCGTTTTCTCCGCTCCGAATCGCCGCTTCTCCCCGAAAAGAGAAATTATCAACGCCAGACAGCCCCGACAGGGCGCGGTTGAACGACTCTTCGGCAGACAATTGATCTTGCCAGGCACATCCGGTTAAGCAAAAGACAAACAAAACCATTCCGATGACGCTCCGTGATCTTCTTATTCTCATAATCATCAGCCCCTCATTGATCTTTCTCTTAGGCTATCCGCGGTCCATGACATTATGCAGAAGACAGAAAAAACCCTGCAGCCACTAAATAGCTGCAGGGTATTTAATCTAATCCGATTTCAGCCTCGGCCCTCTCCACGACAATCCGGTTGCGGCCGCCATTCTTCGCTTCGTAAAGAGCCATATCCGCTCGATAAAAGAGGGACTCCACGCTGATCTTGTCATTGGTCCAGTTCCATTCGGAAATTCCGCAGGACACCGTTACGCGCGGGTCGGTCTCTTCCGATACCCTTATGCGAATCCGTTCGGCGACCTGCATCGCCTGCTGAATGCCGAGTCCCGGCAAATACACGGCAAGCTCCTCGCCTCCCCAGCGGGCCGGAATATCGCTATGGCGAATCGTTGTCTTCACGATACTGCTGACCTGCTTCAGAATTTTGTCCCCCCGCTGGTGACCGAACGTATCATTAACCTGCTTGAATGCATCGATATCCACAACAATGAGAGAACCGCAAAAATCACGAGTCTGACATTCATGGATCATTTCATCAAGATAATGTCTCGCATACAGTTCAGTCAGCATATCCCGGTTCGCCATTCTTCTCACTTCCGCATGCAGGAAGGCATTGCCGATAGCCAGACCAATATGGCTTGTCAAAGCTTGAAGCAACCGATAGCTGTCATACGAAAAATAATGCCGCTTCGCATGGGTGAGAAGGACACCCCCCCGCACCTCACCGTTTACGGTAAGCGGAGTAGCAATCATCGAGCTGGAATGAGTGCTCTCCATTAGCCGGGATTCCGCCGGACGTTCTTCGTTATAGTCTGACAGGATGAGCGGTTCCTTCGAATGGTAGACTAGGCCGCCCAAACCATAATCCTTCTCAAAGACCTCCTTGGCAAGCCATTCGGCGTTGCAGGATACCACTTCAAGACCGCCAAGCTCCTCGTTATAAATCAAAATGCAGCAGTAATCGGCCTCAAGAATCTTTAGCAGCTCATGGTTGGCAAATTGAAATATCTCCGCCAAATGCAAGCTTTTGTTCAACCGCTGTGTCAGTTCATTAATCATACGGAGCTCATGAATCATCAGGTTGGACTGCTCGTACAATTTGGCATTCTCAAACGCGGTGCCTGCAGCATCAGCCATCATAGAGAGCAATTCCAGATCCATATCGGGCAGCTCAGACTTGTCCACTTCCACATGGAGCACGCCATAAACGCCCTGCTTGCCTCCCATGGGAATCCCGATTTCCACGATCGAATCGGGTTCCTTATGTTCATCAATCGTGAGGGTACCCTCCATAAATGTGCGGACATAAACCTCTCTCTGCCAATGATGAAGCAGCAGGGGACGCACCAGCGGATGTCCGCTCTCATGGTCCTGAGACATAAACAATTCAACTTTGGCCTTGGGATACAGTGCCAGAACACTGTCGATAGCCTCCACCAGCACATTGTCCACATTAATCTGCACATGCATCCGCTTTACATACTGAAACATGATGGAACGCCTGTGCACCTCACGCTCAGCTTGGTTGTGGACTTTCTCCAGATCATCGGCAAATACGTATTCCAACTTCCGATAGAAGCAGGAACGAAACAATAACGCATGAGTTTCTGTCAGCATAAGTGACTGTTCCGGCTCCATCTCAAGCGAGGAAACACTGACCATCACCGCAAATACATCGCCATGAATGCGAGTGAAGAGCGGGACAGCGCACAGCACGCTTCCCTCCAAAGAACCCTTTCCCATCCCTTGGACGGCTTCTTTGGAGTTTAAAGTAAGCGATAACGTCTCATCTTCACTTGCGTTAAGGTATTGCGTTATTTCGGACGCCCCTGTCAGCCAAGCTCCCTCATGAGAAAGAAGGGCCCAGCTGAATTTCTTCATCGCCTGTGTGCCTGCGCTTTCTCTTAGCCACTCCAGATAGCTGTCTGATATGAGAGGCTGAATATAAGGGAAATCATGAGGTGTAATATCCAAGCTCTGAAGCCAAAAACGAGGCTCATTTCCAGGAATTGGCCCAGCATCATTAAACATAACTGCAGAACCGGGAGAGCTTTCATACGCTTTCCGTTGATCTTCTGACATATTGGGCGCTCCTTTGCACCATTATAAAAGGCCTATCCAAGACTGGCGTTCGGGATTCATAATGTAAGGATCCATTTGGCTGCCGCACTTAATAACGGTAACCCAGCTGTTCAACATATTGGGAGGGTCATGATAAACACCAAAAGATGTTACGATATGTAACTAGATAAATGAGACTACTTAATCCAATATCATCTTACTCTTTTCTACCCATTTTTGCATTAAAATTTATGCGTTTTTCACAATATTTTTAGGTCTGTGGTCCTATCGACAAAATTAGACAAAAACCAAGTTATAGTAAGTTGCAGGTTGAACTTGACTTTATATCATTACTTCATATAATATTTATTGTTGAGTAAGAATGCAATGCATTCCATGAATTTGGGCGGGTTGTGTCACCCTCACGTTATTTGTTACTGACAGGACAGCGGCTGAACTTTCCTGGCAGATCTTCCGAAGATTACGGCTAGAGCAAACAAATACGGCGCAAATAGAGCCCTAATGAAACTTTAATTAAAAAGGAGTCTATATAACATGGCACGTTACACCGGTCCTAAATTTAAATTAAGCCGTCGTCTGGGAATCTCCCTGAGCGGTACAGGTAAAGAATTGGCTAAACGCCCTTTCCCTCCAGGTCAGCATGGTCCTAACCAACGGAGAAAAATTAGCAACTACGGTATGCAGCTTCAAGAAAAGCAAAAGCTGCGTCACATGTACGGCTTGGGCGAGAAGCAGTTTAAGACCCTGTTTAACAAAGCAACTGGCATGAAAGGTATCGCTGGTGAGAACTTTATGTTCCTGCTTGAGAGCCGTCTGGACAACCTGGTTTACCGTCTTGGCTTCAGCAACTCCCGTGCGGGTGCTCGTCAATTGGTAGCTCACGGTCACGTGACTGTGAACGGCAAGAAAGTCGATATCGCTTCTTACGCTGTGAGCACTGGCGATGTAATCGGTCTTCGTGAAAGAAGCCGCAGCCTCTCTTCCATCAAGGAAGCTTTGGCTAACCGCGTACATCTTCCAGCTTACCTTGAGTTTGATGAAGCAGCAATGGAAGGGAAATACATCCGTCTTCCAGAACGTTCCGAACTTTCCCAAGATATCGATGAGAAACAAATCGTCGAATTCTACAACCGTTAAGATTAACTCGGAACCCAAAAAACCTGAAGGCCTTGGCCTTCAGGTTTTTTTAATATCGAAATGAATCCTCCGCAAGTTCAATCATCTTAAGAAAACTTCAATCTGGCAAATTTACGCTTGCCTACTTGAACCACATCCCCGTCTTGAGGAGCGATTTCACCGTGGGTGTCGCTGCACTTTTCTCCATTCCATTTTACGGCCCCCTGCTGGATACTGCGTCTGGCCTCGCCATTACACCTCCCTTTAATTTTGAACGCAAAAAAGCTCCTACTCATCCCAAGGGACGAGTAGGAGCGCTCGCGTTACCACCCTAATTAAAATCCGTTGCCTCAGGAACGGATTTTCACTTCATTGCCATAACGGGTTGTCATCCCGGAACCGGACTACTGTAACAGCCGTACAGGTGCACGACTCTGTTTCCCCCGGTCAGCTCCGGACGGTAATTCAAAGGGGCTCGTTATCGGTTTACACCACCCACCGACTCTCTGGAAACGAAAGGCTCCGCCTTCTACTGGGGTCCTTCAAAGCTTTTCACGATATGAACTTTGCATTATTTGTATCATATGCTTCCCGAAAAAGTCAATCTTCCTCAAAAAAGGACACGCTATGTAGGGACACATGATTCAAAACCTTCGATTTATGCTATAATAGGTGCGTTAAAAGGAGGAGTATACATTCATGGTTGAGGAGAAAAAACAAGAGCCTGAAAAACAGAAAAAACCGCGTAAACGGTCCTTTCTGCGGGTGCTCGGATCCGTCATCGGATGGCTCTTTGTGGTAGGTCTGATGGGCGTTTTGTTCGCCGGAGGAGCCATAGGTGGCTACGTAACCTCTATTGTTGAGAATGAGCCGGTAAGATCCAGGGCTCTCATCGAGAATACGGTGAACGATAATGCTATAACGGGCTTCGCCTACTTCGCAGATGGCTCACCGATCGGGCAGCTTAGAACCGAAGAAGACAGACGACCTGTGGAATTCAAGGATATTCCCCAGCTTGTGAAGGATGCCGTCGTATCCATAGAAGATAACCGTTTTTATACACATAAGGGTGTTGACATAAAAGGTACCGCTCGCGCCGTGAAGGAACGCGTGCTGAACGAGTCGGTTCAAACCGGCGGCAGCACGTTGACGCAACAGCTGGCCAGGCTCACTTTTTTAAGTCGCGACAAAACCGATAACCGCAAGGTCAAAGAAATGCTGCTGGCCATGCGGATGGAACGCTTTTTGAGTAAAGACCAAATTTTAACAGCCTACTTGAACAAGGTTCCTTACGGTAACGGTTCCAGCGGATACCAACTGTTCGGGATCAAGGCTGCGGCAAAAGGCATATTTAACATTAACAATCTGAATGATCTGAATGTGGCTCAAGCTGCATATTTGGCAGGTCTTCCGCAGCTACCTTCCTCCTACTCTGCCTTTAACGGCAAGGGGGAATTTGACGAGAAATCATTCAACCGTGCAATAAACCGCCAGCACCGCGTACTGGGAAGCATGCTGGAAGAAGGTAAAATAACGCAAGCTGAGTATGAAGAGGCCAAGGCATTCGATATCAAAAAATCGCTTGCTCCTCGCACGCAGAAGGCCTATGTGACTTATCCTTATCTCATGATGGAAGTAGAGCGCCAAGCATCGAATATCCTGATGAAGCTGAGCGAGGAAGCCGAAGAGAACGCAAAAGGCACGCAAGCGAACTCCGATCTGATGGATGCATCCCGAGCTCAGCTCAGCACCGGCGGTTACCGTGTTTACACCACCATCGACCGGACATTATACAAGACCATGCGCTCCATCGCAGAGAATGACAGCAACTACGTGCCTGACAGCGCGGAAAAAGGAATGGAGCAAACCGCCGCGATGATGATCGACAACAAAACCGGCGCCATTCTCGGTATGATTGAGGGCAGGGATTTTAACACAGAACAAATGAACTACGCTACGCAAATGAAACGACAACCTGGATCTGCCATGAAACCTATTGCCGCCTATTTACCGGCACTCGATTCGGGGGCGATTCAGCCTGCCAGCGTGGTGGACGATTCACCGATCATCTTAAAGGACTACAGCAAAGTGTTCCATATTCCTAAAAACTCGTACAGCGGGTATAGGGGATTGATGACGGCAAGACAGGCACTGAACAATTCAACCAATACGGTGGCGCTCAAGTTGTTTAACAACACGGTTGGCATCGAAAAGGCTTGGGAGTTTTCCAAGAAGCTGGGTATCACTACCTTGGAGGAAGACGATTATAATGCTTCCACCGGTGTACTGGGGGGGCTGCATTACGGGGTGACAGTGGAAGAGCTCACCAATGCATACAGTGCCATCGGCAACCAAGGCAAATTCACGGACGCCTTCATGATTGAGAAAATCGTGGATTCCAAAGGCAATATTGTCTATAAACACGAAGTAAAGCCGGAGCAGGTATTCTCTGAACAAACCGCGTATCTCATGACGGATATGCTTCGTACCGTCATCACGAACGGAACAGGCAGCAAGGTCCGAGACACGTACAAGAAATTTAATGAGGTTCCGGTTGTTGGTAAAACCGGATCCACCCAGAACTACGGGGATGTCTGGTTCATGGGATACTCGCCTGACGTTACGCTTGGCGTATGGGTCGGATATAAGGAACAAAAAAATACGCTCGTCGGAGACCAGCGCAAGCACGCCCAGGCCATTTGGGCCAGAATCATGAACGAAGTAACGGACGTGAAACCGGAGCTGTTCCCGACCAAAACGTTCGAGAAACCTGAGGGCATAACGTCCAAGACGGTTTCCGCTTACAGCGGCAAGCTGCCGACGGCCTTAACGGACAGATTCGTAACGGATCTGTTTAATGTGAAGTTTGTGCCTACCGAAAGCGATGACGGTATCGCAAAAGCGAAATACATCACCTATCGGGGTGTAAATTACATTCCACAGGAAGCGACGCCTTTGGATATGTTGAGAGAACAAATCGTAATCAAGCGTGAGAAGCCCCTTGATGAGCTGATTGTAGAACTGCAGAACGCCTTGAAGGTCATGAAAGGTGAAAAGAGATCGCTGGAGTCTTATCTTCCGCAGGACGCGAAGAAAGGGATGCCAAGCAAGGTTGACCCTAGAACAGATGACGGCAAAGCCCCTACCCCACCGAAAAACGTACATTATTCGATGGGCAGCGGCTCCATCAGCTTTAATGCCAGTGGATCTCCTGATGTTGTCGGATACCGGCTCTTTAAATCCGTTAACGGCAGTCCGTTTACACATCAAGGGCAGGTGGTGCTCGGCGACGAGAGCCTTGTCTTCTCGGGACTTGGAGCTGACGGAATGTTTACTTCCTATTACGTTGTTGCCGTTGACGTAGCCGGCAAAACATCTGAACCAAGCGCTATTGTGGGCGGTACAGCACCTGGATTCGAAGTTCCAGGCGATAACGACACGAAACCGGATGACGACATCGATAATCCTGGTGACGGCATCACGGAGGGAGATCCCAATGACGACCTGGAACTTGGGAATGAAGGTGCTACTACCGTACCGTCTGCACCAGGTCAGCCGATCCTTGCGGCTACCCCTGAGGGCTTCCAGGCCACCTGGAGCGGCAATGCTCCAGAGGAAGAAGTAATGGTCTACAACATCTACATCAGTCCGAACAGTGATGGCAATTACCAGCTTCTTGGCTCAAGTAAGAGCACGGAGTTCTACTACTCCTCGGGTAACCCAATCGGCGGTACCTTTAGAGTAACTGCCGTAAATCCAATCGGTGAATCTGCAGCTTCACCGGCCGTATATTTTGAGAAAAAATAGATTGGTATGCTAAAAAGCCAGCCCCTCTACAGAGATCATCTGTTAGAAGGGCTGGCTTTATTTTTTAGGTTAAGCAGGTACTTCTACGTATATTCCATGAGGACAGACTGCATCTTGCGAGATAAGAAGGTTAACCTCGGAAGTTTAAACTTTCTCTAAAAAAGACTGACAACGAAAATGGTGGTCACCATCTCCATTGTCAGCCCTGTTCTTGATCACGGTTTAATCTTCAATTGTGGACAAATCGCCTGTCGGAAGATCCAGTTCCCACGCTTTCAATACGCGGCGCATGATCTTACCAGAGCGCGTCTTCGGAAGTTTATCCTTAAACTCAATTTCACGAGGTGCGGCATGAGCGGAAAGTCCTTCCTTTACGAAACGGTAGATTTCATCCTTGAGCTCCTGAGTAGGTGTATACCCCTCACGTAAGGAGATAAAGGCCTTTATGATCTCGCCACGGGTTACATCAGGCTTACCGATCACGCCTGCTTCAGCGACAGCGGGATGCTCAACCAACTTGCTCTCCACTTCGAACGGTCCGATTCGTTCACCGGACGAATTAATCACATCGTCTATTCTGCCCTGGAACCAGAAGTATCCTTCTTCATCCATATATGCCGAATCACCTGAAATGTACCAGCCCGGAATTCGGAAGTATTCTTCATACTTCGCCTCGTTGTTCCAAATTTTTCTCATCATGGACGGCCAAGGTGTCTTGATGGCCAAATTACCCATCGTGTACGGAGGCACTTCTCTGCCCTGATCGTCCAAAATCTTAGCTGTAATGCCCGGCACCGGACGCCCCATGGATCCTGGCTTGATCGCCATGCCCGGGTAATTACAGATCAGCTGTCCTCCGGTCTCTGTCATCCACCATGTGTCATGGATACGCTGCTTATAAGCCTTGTGTCCCCAACGCACCACCTCGGGATTAAGCGGCTCACCAACAGATAAAATATGCCGTACATGGCTCAAATCATATTGGTCGATAAGGTCGGAACCGGCACCCATCAACATGCGGAAAGCGGTCGGAGCGCTGTACCATACCGTTACCTTATTGTTCACCAACGTGCTGTACCAATCCTGTGGACTGAAACGGCCTCCGCGAATGACATTGGTAACCCCATTCAACCACGGTGCAAAAATACCATAGGACGTACCGGTTACCCAACCCGGGTCCGCCGTGCACCAATATATATCATCTTCCCTTAAATCCAAAACAACCTTGCCCGTATAATAATGCTGAATCATGGCATTCTGCACGTGATACACGCCCTTCGGTTTCCCGGTAGAGCCTGATGTATAGTGCATGATCAATCCATCTTCCCGCTCAAGCCATTCAATCTCCAGCTCACTTGATGCAGCCTCTACTTCCTCGTGGTAGCTTACTAGCCGCGAGTCCTCCTCCTCAATCTCGCCAACAACAAAAATATGCTTCAGTTCAGGCAACTCGTCTCGCTTCACACGTGACAACAGTGCAGGTGTCGTAATCAGTGCAACAGCACCACTGTCCTCCAGACGGTCCTTTACCGCCGTTTCCATAAACGCCTCGAACAATGGGCCGACCACGGCGCCTACCTTCAGAATGCCCAGCAAACCGGCATAGAGCTCAGGTCCGCGCGGCATAAAGATAAATACCCGATCACCCTTGCCAACACCATATTTGCGGAGTACATTACCGAACTTGTCGGATTTCTCTTTCAACTGCGCATAAGTAATAGATTCCTCGCGATTGGCGTCACTGTACAGGAGAGCTACCTTGTCTCCTCGCCCCTCTGCTACATGACGATCAATAGCTTCATACGCCATATTTACTTTGCCCGTCTCATACCAAGTAAAATGTCTCTCGATTTCGTCCCATGAAAACTCGGAGCGTGCCTGCTCGTAACTCTTCATATTGGAATGTGAAACTTCACTTGGCAATATTTCGCTATGCGTTTGATTCATGATAACATCCTCCTCATTCTCAAATCGGTCTCCTCATAGTGGACAGCGCTTACAAAATGATTGAATGAAACATACATTTTACACATTGCGGTGGGTCGTCACGTTGTCGCAGTCATCGAGTCATCAACCCTTAGAATTCGCAAGGAAACATATCGTTAAGTACAACATAAATGTGAAGATTTTATGTCGAAAAGATTATATCATAGCTCTTGTTTGCCTGTCATTGCTTTTCATTTTTTTATTTTTTTGCTATAAGTAGGGTATGGAATTGAAAGGAGCGTAACGGATGGAACACTGCAAGGTATACCTGTCTCATGTTTTGTTCCCTGAAGACCGCCGCCTGATCATCGAAGGACCTGTACCTCCCGAGCAACTATCCGAGCTAACCATGCACCCTGATCTCAAGGCTTTTCGTCGTCCTGCGGAGCAGCATGAGGCATTGGTGGAAATTGCAGGCCTGCCCGAAGGCAGAATCATCATCACGAGAGACCAAGATATGATCGTTGGATATGTAACATTTCATCACCCGGATGAGCAGGAACGCTGGTCCGAGGGCAATATGGAAGATTTGATTGAACTTGGTGCCATCGAGGTAGCAAAAGACTACCGTTCTCTGGGACTTGGGCAGCAGATGATCAAGACTGCATTTGAAGAAGAACAGATGGAGCGTTACATCGTGTTTACGACCGAGTACTACTGGCATTGGGATCTTAAAGGAAGCGGCCTTAACGTATGGGATTACCGCAAAATGATGGAACGGTTAATGAAAATCGTGGATATGGAGTGGTACGCAACCGATGATCCGGAAATCTGTTCCCATCCTGCCAACTGTCTTATGGTCAGAATCGGGCGGCACGTACCGCTTTCATCACAAGAACAATTCGATCGTATCCGTTTCAGACAGCGGTTTATGTATTAAGTCGATACCCAATAAAATAAACAAAAAACAAACTCCCCGAGAATTTGCCACAGGGGAGTTTGTTATCTGCGGGCGCATAACTGAATATGCATACCGACTGCTTGCTCAAATTTGTTACTAGAGTTTGCCTAGCATGTAGTTCACGATTTCGTGTGAACGCTTGGAAGCTTTCACTGTAAACTCAGGGAAGTTGACATGGGCAGAGCCGTCAGCCTTATCTGACATGGATCTGATCACCACATATGGCACGCTGTTCATATAACACACCTGGGCAACAGCAGAACCTTCCATTTCCGCGCACGCCCCGTTCAGATCCTCGTAGAGCGTCCGTACCGTTTCACGGCTGGCAATGAACTGGTCGCCGGACAGAACCTTCCCGATGACGTAATGATTCACCGCCTGCTCTTTGCACGCTTCCTCTGCCAGCTCGATCAACGACGGATCCGCAGGAAAATCAGACACTTCCTGATACGGAATCAAACCGCGCGCAAAGCCGAGCGGAGTCACATCCATATCGTGCTGCATGCAGGAGGAAGAGATGACGATATCGCCAATATTCAGCTCCGGATGCAGCGCACCCGCTACGCCGGTAAACAATATTTTGGAAACGCCATAGGTGTCAATCAGGATTTGCGTGGTAACCGCGGCATTCACCTTACCCACCCCGCTCTTACATACAACGACTCTCTTGCCATGAATCGTTCCTGAAGCATATGTAACCCCTGCACGGACTGCTGTTTCTTTATTCTCCAGTTGACTGAGCAGCAACTCCACTTCTTCGTCCATGGCCCCGATTAGGCCGATAACCTGTGTTGTCATACCGATATCCCTCCTGAATTCAAGACCACATATAAATCCCACCAGAAAAAAGCCCCTTAAAATCAGGAGCTTTCTTCAAATCAATAGATGTCTAAACAGCTTTTATTCACACTTCTTACTCGTTCACATGACTAACCGAAAGCCGAAGAATCGTTTCATGCGGCAGAATCACGCGAGGATTCTCCACATTCTCCTTCTTCATTAGCTTGGTAAGCAAACGCATAGCTACAGCTCCCAGATCATACATCGGTTGAGCTACCGTTGTCAGCTGTGGACGAACCATTGATGCCATCCGGATATTATCAACGCTGATAATAGAGAAATCATCCGGCACTTTATAGCCTTCATCCTGAATGCTATGAATAGCGCCAATTGCCATCTCATCGGTAGCAGCAAAAATAGCCGTCGGTTTCTTCTTAAGCCCCAGGAAGTATTTCATCGCTTCCACGCCGGACTCATAGCGATAGTTACCAATCCGCACCAGATCCTCTTGATACTCAATGCCAGCTGTCTCCAGTGCCTTCTTGTAGCCTTGGAAGCGTGCATAACCGTTCGCCGGATCCTGCAGCGTTCCGCTGATCATGGCAATCTCACGATGCCCGTGCCGGATCAGTGTGCTTACCGCATCAAACGCAGCTTGTTCATGATCAATGTCGACCGAAGGATAAGAACCTCTCTCATCACTTGTCGCACAAAGAACAATCGGCACAGCCGATGTCTGGAACGCCTGGATATGCTCGTCCGTCACCGTTCCACCCATAAACAACAGCCCGTCCACTTGCTTCTCAAGCAAGGTGTTGATAACGCGGATTTCTTTTTCCTTACGTTTGTCGGCATTACACAAAATTATATTATAGTGGTACATGTTAGCAATATCCTCAATACCACGGGCAATCTCCGCAAAGATCGAGTTCGAAATATCAGGGATCACAACGCCGACGGTTGTGGTCTTCTTGCTGGCCAGACCTCTGGCTACCGCATTCGGACGATACCCTAAACGTTCAATCGCTTCGTATACTTTTTTCCGGGTCTGAGGCTTAACGTTCGGGTTATTGTTTACAACCCGTGATACCGTCGCCATGGAAACGCCTGCTTCGCGCGCAACATCGTAAATGGTTACCGTCAAATTCCTTCTCTCCATTGCCAATAGATTTTCATTCGTTCAATACCAATTGAATTTATGATACGACAAATTACTGCTTTGTGCAACGACACGGCATTAGATGCCGTCCAATTGAGCTTTCAGCGCTTCAGCCGTAATATGGGAATGGGATGTATGCCAGACTGGCGCTCCTTCTTTTACAAGAATAACTTGTGGCGATTCGTGCTGTATGCTTAGAGTTTCCGCAGCCTGACTCGACACCGGACGGTCGGCAATGACATCGATCCATACATAGTCAATCCGCTCGTTCGGCTGGTCCTCAAGGTAAGCTTGCACTTCCTTATAAGCTCCGGCACTAATTGGGCATCTGGTACTATGTTTGAACAACAGCAAGGGCCTCTGCTCCGAAGATTCAAGCGTGTTGCGTAACTCTTCTATAGTAGTCATTTTCGTCAACGTCGCCATAGGATATACATTCCCTTCATTGTATTGAAGTTCCTATCCTCTATCCTAACAAAAAGTGCGTGAAAAATCCAACAACCGCGAAAATTTTCTGAAAATTATCTTGCATAATTGCCCGAATTTTCAGGAATGAGAGATTTGATGGTGCTTAATTGCTCAAGACGTCCCTCAATTTGTCTCATCCAGTCACCGTCGCCCATGCTCTGGGCATAACGAAATAGATCCAACAGCATATTAATTCGCTCATCAAAGACTTCCATGCAGCGTGCCTGCCATTCTACCGACAAATTATCATCGTATGTACGGAACACTTCTCGAAGTACGTATGCAGACTCATTAACATCTGCGAACGAAACGCGTATTCGTCCGGTTTCATTGCTAATCGATGCGAGATAGCGAAGTAAATCCGGTTTAATAAGAGGTAGAAGCTCATACTTCATACAAGACTGACAGGCATAAACAGGAACATGACATATTCGAGTCTTTCTTTCATGAATCAGCTTCCTTAATTCCAACTTCATCCATTGTCCGCAGTTGCAGGTTTTGAACAAAATGCCCACCCCAAATCCTATCACGTAATCTAATACCAACAGCCCTATGTCACAAATCTGTCGCCTGAACTAGTTCTATTCGACTATCATACCAGAGAATCCTGCTATTTTGTGATAATGCTTTATTTACCAGATATGTTTCCAAATGTTTGTTCTTTGGTCGCTCCTATGAAACCCCTGTCCATATTTGTTACAATGAATACAGTCTTAAGAGACCTATTCGATCATGTTACGGATATATCAAGAAATCTGCAGAGAAAGGGGCTAAATCGATCATGAGATTGGCTGGAAAAAAAGTGATAGCGCTTGTAGACGAAGAATTTGAGGATCTGGAACTATGGTATCCCGTTTACCGAGTCCGGGAAGAAGGGGCCGAAGTCCATCTCGCCGGATTGGAAAAAGGAAAAACTTACACAGGCAAATATGGTGTTCCCGCTCAAGCTGAGTATTCCTTTGAAGAACTGAACAGCGAGGATTATGATGGAATTCTCGTTCCGGGCGGCTGGGCGCCGGACAAGCTGCGCCGTTATGATAAAGTGCTGCAACTCGTTAAAGAGATGAATGCGGACAAAAAGCCGATCGGACAGATCTGCCACGCCGGATGGGTGCTCATCTCTGCCAAAATCCTGGACGGCATTACGGTGACTTCCACACCGGGAATCCGGGACGACATGGAAAATGCCGGTGCAATCTGGAAGGATGAAGCGGTTGTAACCGATGGCCATATTATTTCCGCCCGCCGTCCTCCGGATCTGCCGCCGTACGGCAAAGCCTTTTGCGATGCTCTGGCACAGCAAGGCTAAAGCTCCCCTGCACCACACAAAAACAGCCGCTCATTTCACCAAGAAGTGCTCCTGGTGAGATAGGCAGCTGTTTTTTATATGAATATAGCTTGTCCACTCAAAAAAGAAACATGAAAAATTGGAACGTTATCCTAGAAGCCTTTTAAGAGGCCGTGCTGTCCGTACCATTCTTTCCGTTCAGATAACTGCTGCGTTCGGCAAAGGCGCTAAGGCGCTCTTCGACAGCGTCGCTGGTACGCAATTTGAAGCAATCCGCTGCCTCCCCCTTCGCTTCTGCCGCATTGGTATTCAAGATGCGATGCTTCACGCGAAGCAAGGATTGCGGAGACATGCTTAGATCCTTAACGCCAAGCTCCAGCCATATTGGAATCGCCCGCTCGTCCCCTGCCATTTCTCCACACACGCTGACCGGTATGCCTGCCTCATGCGCAGCCTCCACCGTCGTCCGTAGCATGCGCAAAACCGCTGGATGAAACGGATGGTACATGTGTGCAATCTGCTCATTCATGCGATCCACCGCCAGCACATACTGAACCAGATCATTGGTCCCGATGCTAAAGAAATCGGTCTCCTCTGCCAACAAATCCGAAATGGTGACTGCTGCCGGTACCTCAATCATAATGCCAACCTTAATGTTCGGATCGTACGCTATGCCGCGTTGGTCCAAATCGGCCATCGCACGCCGCAGCACGGCATTAGCCTGCCTGACTTCCTCTACCGAGGATATCATCGGATACATGATTTTGACGTTACCGAAAGCGCTGGCCCTCAGAATAGCAGACAGCTGGGTCTGGAACGGCTCTGTGCGATCCAGACTGATACGAATGGCGCGATACCCCAAGAAGGGGTTCTCTTCTTCCGGCAGCCCGAAATAATCAAGCTGCTTATCGCCGCCAATGTCCAGCGTACGGATCACGACCGAAGCCTGACCTGCGTTCTCGGCAACCAGCTTATACACTTCAAACTGCTCTTCTTCCGAAGGAAAGTTGTGGCGATCCATATATAAGAATTCCGTCCGGAACAATCCAACTCCCTGCGCGCCGTTCTTGAGCGCAATCTCCATTTCTTTTATGGAGTTCATATTCGCGGCCAGATTAAAGTATGTTCCATCCTTCGTAACCGCATCAACCGTTGCCAGGAGCTGCAACTGCTCTTTCTTTTTCCGTTGTTGCTCTCGGATCCCTTCATAACGCTCCACGATCAGCGTGTCAGGCTCCAAATACAGCAAGCCTTCATCTCCATCCACAACTAAATGCTGTCCGGTCTGGATCGGATGATCCAGCTTGTTCTCAATCCCGGATACGAGCGGTATGCCAAGAGCGCGGGCCATAATCGCCGAATGAGAGGTCTTGCCACCCGTCATCGTCACAATGCCAAGAACGTGGGAAGGGTTAAGGTGCACGAGCTGAGACGGAGAGAGCTCCTTCGCAACCAAAATATAAGGCTGCGTATCAGCCGGAAGTTTGACTTCCGGAGCACCGAGAAGATGCTTGAGCAGCCGATTGCCAACATCCTTAATATCCAGTGCCCGCTCCTTCATATACTCGTCGTCCAGCAAATCGAACATGGATACGAAATGATCGATCGCCTCTTTAACCGCCACCTCGGCAGCCTTGTACTGGCGCTCGATGATCCCTTGAATTTCGTTCATGAACACGGGATCCTCCAGTATGGCCAGATGCGCATCAAAGATCTGCGACTCCTCGTGTCCCACCATTTCCTTGAATTCGTTCTTGATATATTCAATTTCATTCTTGGAGGTTCGTATGCCTTCATATAAGCGCTCGAACTCTTTGGCTAAATCGACAGCATCCATTTCGGAATCTGGAAGGTCCAGCTCCCAGTGAGGCAGTACGAAAGCCTTACCAATCGCTACGCCTGTTGCTGCGCCAATGCCTTGTATCATGATTCTCTACCCCCAGCATTACTCTCATTTAATACGACGGACATGACAGATGACTGTCCTCTCTTAACGGACTTGAATGGAGCAAAGCTCCAAGATCTTACTTTATCGGGATTCGTGATCACCATAGGTGTGGCCAGTGATGCGGCATGTGTCTTTAAATAAGCCAGATCGAACTTGACCAGCAATTGCCCCGGCTCAACGGTATCCCCTTCGCTTACCACAGCTGAAAACGGTCCTTTCAGTTGAGAGGTATCGATCCCGATATGAATCAATACCTCGAGTCCATCCGGCGTTGAAATGCCAATGGCATGCATCGTCGGATAGACATGCATCACGGTGCCGTATACCGGAGATACAAGTTCTCCTTTTTCCGGAATGAACGCCACGCCGTTACCGACAAGCTTGGCGGCAAAAATATCATCCGGCACTTCGTCAATAGGAAGCATGCGTCCCTGTACGGGCGCGCTGAACAGAACGCGCGGCAAATCCTGCTGCATCAGCTTATTTATCTCTTCGCGGATGAGCTCGGAATACGTCCCGAACACCACCTGAACGTTACCGCCGCCCAGCTTGATGATACCAGCTGAACCGAGCAATTTCAGTGCATCCGAATCAATCTGGCGGTCATTATATACGGTTAATCGAAGACGCGTCATGCAGGATTGAACCTGAACGATGTTGTCTTTTCCCCCAAGCGCCTCCAAAATAAGCGGTGCCTGATAGGGAATGTCTCCTGCCCGGCCTTCCAGTGCCGAACCTTCTTCACGTCCCGGTGTCGGGATTTCGAAGGTGCGAATGGCCCAACGGAACAGAAAATAGTAAACGATGCCGTATACGGCCCCGATCGGTATGATGATCCAGGCATTCTTGGACAAGTGAAAATTGAGTACGTAATCGATAAATCCCGCCGAGTACGAGAACCCGTGATGAATATCAAATGCATAGGTAAGCACCATCGCGAACCCGGCCATCAAGGCGTGGAGCACATACAGATAAGGAGACGCAAATAAGAACGCGAATTCAATCTGCTCCGATACCCCGGTCAAAAAACAGACAAGCGCGGACCGCATAAACGTTTTTTTCACCTTCGGCTTCAAATCTTCACGCGCTTCTTGAATAATGGCAAATGCAATCGCCGGCAGAGCAAACATCATAATCGGGAATAACCCGGCCATGAAGTCGCCTGCTGTTGGATCACCCGCAAAGAATCGGGGCAGATCCCCTTGAACGACGGTTCCGTCTTCCGTCTCGTACGATCCCAACTGAAACCAATACACGTTATTTAACAAGTGATGCAGACCGAATGCCGTCAGCACCCTGTACAAAATTCCGTAAAGGAATAATCCGAACGCCCCCATATGTACGGTCAGATCATAAAAAACATCTAATCCGCGCTGTACAATGGGGGCCATCCCCAGCATGACCCATGCAAATATCGTGGAGAACAGTCCCATGAATAAAAGTACAAATCGGGAGCCTCCAAAAAACTGTATCGCTTCGGGAAGCTTAATATGTTTGAAACGGTTGTAAACGTAACCGGACATTACCCCAAAAATAATACCAATCAAAGTCGAGGGCTGTACACTCCCGTCTCCCAGACGGGATATAACCTGATCATAGATGAACATGCCAGCCAGAGCGGCAAGCCCTGCGGGTCCTCCCTGATTCGAAAGTCCCCACGCGACACCAATGGCAAATAAATACGGCATGTAATAAAACACGCCGTGCCCCGCAGCCTGAGCAATCTCGCCCAAGGTTCCGAAGCCCCACGCCGACCATGGCAGACTTCCCACGCTAAGCAGGAGAGCTGCCGCTGGAAGCGCCATTGTAGGGAGCATAACTGCTCTGCCCAGCTGTTGTAATGATCCCAACCAATTCAAGGCGAGCCCTCCTTTCTATCCTTGATGGTAAGCGCTGCGCCTGTTTTTGTCAAAAAGAAATCAGGGCAAATGCCACAAAGAAAAGCAAGCCTCACAAGCAATACCTCGGCAAGACGGATCGTGTCCAGTCTGCCATGGCTGCTTCAACATAAGGCTTGCCCATACTTCCAATTCACCATTTAAATCTTAACGCCCGCCCAAAGCGATGGAATCCTCCACCTTAATGCAGCGGTCCATGATGGCGATCATGTCGCTCTTCTCCGCGATGGCCGCCGCCTCTTCACTGATAATTCCCTGCTGCAGCCAGAGCACCTTGGCGCCAATCTCGGCAGCTTCCCGCGCCACATCGGCACAGTATTCACTGCGTCTAAATACATTAACAATATGGATCGGCTCCGGAATGTCCTTCAGGGATGGATAACTTTTCTCCCCGAGTATTTCTGTTGCACCAGGGTTAACCGGGATAATCCGGTACCCGCGCTTTTGCATCGCAGCAGAAACCATATGGGATGTACGATCCGGCCGATCAGACAGACCGACAACAGCGATATTGCCTGCGTTTCGCAAAATATCCGCGATTTCTTCGCGCGGAGGATTCTCAAATGCCATGATTCATGACCACCTCTCCATTCGTAATAGACGAGCTGCTTGGCTATTTCTTTATTTTACCCATTCCACGTTGGCTCCAAGCGCCTTCATGTGATCGAAATATTGCGGGTACGACTTGGCCACATGATGCGCATCCTTAATCCGGATCGGCTGATGTGCGCGCAGCCCGACCACCGTCAGGGCCATGATGACCCTATGATCATAATGGGCATTGATCTCAACGCCACCTTCGACGCCTTCAGGACGGCCGTGAACGATGATCTCTGCCTGGCGTTCCTCAACGTTGGCTCCGGCTTTCCGCAATTCGTTCAAATAATCCGTAATCCGGTCGCATTCCTTATAGCGGAGATTCTCCACATTGTAGAATCGGGAGGTCCCTTCCGCAAACACAGCTGCCGCTACCATAGCAAGCACCGCATCCGTCGCTGCATCTCCGTCAAATCCCAATGCCATCAGGGTACGATTGCCCTGTACATGGACATTTCCGTTCTCGTGTGTGAGCGGAACCTCCATCAACCGGAGGACGTCAATAATGGCCCGCTCTCCCTGCTTGCTGTCCTCTGACAGATTGCGTATGGTTACATCCGACTGCGTAACCGCAGCCGCCGCCAGAACGGCAGCAGAGCCCGGATAATCACCTTGAACCGTATAGGTCTTGGCTTCATAGGATTGACCACCAGGAACCCGGAAGAATGTATAATCGTCCGCTGCGTGAATGGTAATGCCCGCCTGCTCCAGCACTTCCAGGGTCTGACCGATAACGACCTTGGATTTCAAATCTCCGGTAACGGTAATTTCGCTGTCTTCAGCAAGCAGTGGCGTTAAGAACAACAATGCGCTTAAGTACTGCGAACTCACTTCGCCAGAAACAGTGAGCTTTCCGCCCTTAGGCTGACCGCCACGAATCGTGATCGGCAGTTTGCCTTCGTTGTGCTCCACTTCCACACCCAATTGACCAAGCGTTTCAATGAGATCATCGTGAGGACGTTTGCCCAGTGAATCCGGATAGGTATTGACGAAAGTAACCTCTTTAGATAATGCCGTAACGCCCATCAGGAAACGCAATACAGCACCGGCATTACCGACATTCAGCTCCTTCACATCCCGGGGCGATTTGCCAAAGCCCGTAATAACCGCCTTCTCCTCGTCCTCCTCGATCACGGCTCCGAGATCCCGGATACAGCGTCTCATCGCATCGCTATCCTCGCTATGAGCTGGGTAATAGATCGTGCTTGTTCCTTCCGCAAGTGCAGCCACCAGCAGGTAACGGGTTGTATAGTTCTTGGAGGATAACGCTCCAATCTCTCCGTTTAGTATAGGCGTAGGCTTGACGATTACATCCATCGTATGTATCTCTCCTTGTATATATTATGTTACGATAAACCAACCTTGAAATCTCCCTTAGGATAAATTGACAGGGAAAGAACCGCTTGGTTATCATAGTTCATGTGAACTGGAAATACAGATCGTTGCGATCTTAATCATTTATTATCAGAAAAGAGGTCTATATGATGAAACCGATCCCTCAAATGGAAACAACGGAGCTTAGAAGCCGGCTTCAAAACGGCGAAAATGTATACATGATTGATGTCCGCGAGGATGAGGAAGTTGCCGCCGGCATGATCAGCGGTGCCAAGCATATTCCGATGGGCGAGATCCCGAATCGCCTGGACGAAATTCCACGCGATCAAGAGGTTGTCTTCATCTGCCGCAGCGGCGGACGCAGTCAACACGTATGCGAATTTTTGAATCACCAAGGCTTGACTAATATAATCAATATGAAGGGCGGCATGCTTCAGTGGCATGACGATGAAGAATAAACCAGCTATGAAAGGTGAGGGATGATCGTTATCCCCGCCTTTTTTTGCTTATTCCAATCCGAATGCGATCCCCAGATTCACCCATAGAGACTGATTCAAAATCATCACGCCAAACCCGTTCGCTGACCATCTTAGCCGCGGTAATGCGTTAAAATGTCAGTCGCCACTTCCCCTGCAGATCGGCCAACCGTATCCACTATGACATCCGCAAACAGGTATTTGTCCTTTCGTTCATCCAGGATACGCCGAACTCTATCTTCGACATCACCCGCAAGCAGCGGCCGATTGGCATCACCCCGTACCCGTTCGACGATGCTAGCAGCATCCGCTGTTAGAGCGACGACCCAGCCATCACGTTTCATCTGGTCACAATTCTCGGAACGAAGCACAGCCCCTCCGCCGGACGCTACAACAATGCCTTTCCGTTGCAATACCCTGCGCAGTTCGACAGATTCAGCCTCACGAAAATACGGCTCTCCATCCGCTTCAAACATCTCGGAAATCGTCCTGCCTTCCATCCTCTCAATTTCCGCATCCAGATCGATCAGGGTGTAGCCGAGCGTTTCTGCCAGAAGACGCCCTACGGTTGACTTGCCCGTGCCCATCATCCCGATCAGAATAATATTCTTACCTATCTTATCCAATTTGACACCCCATTTGCTGCTTCACTGTAAAGGTTGCTCATATCATACCACAGCCCCAAATCTTTCGACAATGGACCTAACTCTCTAAATTACTGTTAGGTTGCTGTTACGCGAGTAACCCCAAGTAATGCTCCAATTTTATCGAGTCTATCTGGTTCCCTATTGTCATATACTAATTACAAGAATACAAGATTAGAAGAAAGGAGTGAAATCCATTATGTCTTTTCGTCCAACTGGCCTCTCTTCCGCTGCCAAGCGCATCCGCCGGATCCTCGACCCATCCTACCCGCTATGCCGCGAAGATGTGATCTGGGTGCTTCATTTTGTCCAAAAAAAAGTGGCTCTGAAGGATCCTGCACTGCTGGATCTTTCAAAGCCACGTTTGCTGCAAAATTACAACAGTTATTGCGAAGCCGCGCTTCTCTTGCTCGGAAGCGGAAACCACATCCATACGAAGAACCACGACATCCGCACCTGTCTTTTAGAAGCCATGCACGGACTCCCTGAGCTGGCGGAGGCGCACTCCCCTTCTCAAGCCCGCACGGTTGAATCTCCGGCTTCTCCTCCGACGAACGGAATTCATCCTACCTCTGAGAGAGAAATTGACCCATCCAGCGAGGATGGTATTCACACTCCCGTAAAAGAGCAGGATTAATTCATCCAGGGAGGATGGTATTCATGCTGCCATAAAAACAGAATTAATCCATCCAGTTATAGTGGAAGGTTCCTTCTTTGTCCACACGTTTAAACGTGTGAGCTCCAAAGTAGTCACGCTGAGCCTGCAGCAGGTTCGCTGGCAGGTTTGCGGTGCGATAGCTATCGTAGTATGCAAGCGCGCTGGAGAACCCAGGAACCGGGATGCCCAAGGATACTGCGGAAGCAACAACCTTACGCCATGCATCTTGATAGGATTCAATGATATTGGTAAAGAACGGATCCAGCAGCAGGTTCTTCAGCTCAGGATTGTTCTCATATGCATCCGTGATGTTCTGCAAGAAACGGGAACGGATAATGCAGCCGCCGCGCCAAATTTTAGCGAGGTTGCCGTATTGCAGGTTCCAGCCGTACTCATCGGATGCCACGCGAAGCTGTGCAAAGCCTTGAGCGTAGGATACGATTTTGCTTGCAAACAGCGCTTTGCGCACATTTTCAATGAACTCGGCTTTGTCGCCGTCAAATGCAGCTGCTTTAGGACCATTCAGGATTTTGCTTGCTGCCACACGCTCTTCTTTCATCGCGGACAGGAAACGGGAGAATACGGATTCGGTGATCATGGACAGCGGCACACCCAGATCCAGGGAGCTTTGGCTTGTCCATTTACCTGTTCCTTTTTGACCCGCCGTATCCAGAATCACGTCCACCATCGGCTTGCCGGTTTCTTCGTCATATTTGGAGAAAATGTCAGCCGTAATCTCGATCAGGTAACTATCGAGTTCACCTTGGTTCCACTCTGTGAAGATTCCGTGCAGATCCTTCGCATCAAGGCCAAGTACGTCCTTCAGCAATTGGTAAGCTTCGCAAATAAGCTGCATATCGCCATACTCGATACCGTTGTGAACCATTTTTACATAATGGCCAGCACCATCTGGTCCGATATATGTACAGCAAGGCTCTTCGTTAACTTTAGCGGAAATGGCTGTCAAAATAGGCTCAACCAGCTTGTAGGCACTTTCTTGTCCGCCAGGCATGATCGATGGGCCTTTCAATGCGCCTTCTTCGCCGCCGGAAACCCCAGCACCGATAAAGTTAAAGCCTTTTTCAGCCAGTTCTTTGCTGCGGCGCTGTGTATCAGGGAAATATGCGTTACCGCCATCAATGATGATATCGCCTTTGTCCAAATGTGGAATCAGCTGTTCAATCGTAGCATCGGTAGCTTGTCCCGCTTGTACCATGATCAGGATTTTACGAGGGGTCTCAAGGGAATCCACGAATTCTTCGATCGAGAATGTCCCCTTCACTTGCTTGCCTTCGGTTTCCTTCAGCATGTCTTCCGTTTTTTGCGGAGAGCGGTTATATACAGAAACGGTGAAGCCTTTGCTTTCGATGTTCAGGGCCAGGTTTTTTCCCATTACAGCAAGGCCAATCACACCGATTTGTTGTTTTGACATCTGGTTCTCCATCCTTTGCTCCAATATATTTTTAAACAACCCATCCCTATCCGAGATGATTTGCAATAATCTTATATTAACGTTTTTCATTTGACAAGTGAACCCCTGTCACAAAATCAGAACACGCGCGAAAACACCCCTTCTGTTTCGGAGTGTTGTTCGTGCTTTAAACTTGTATCCGGATTGAAGTAGTTACCACTCCAGCCTCATCAGCTCCAAGGAAAGCTCACGGAGTCTTTGCTTGCAGGCCAAAATTTTGTCTTCGTTTCCCTCTTGCAGCGCCGCATGGAGCTTCTCAAGCTCATCGTCGGTTTCCAGTCTGGACAGCAGCAATCGCTGTTCCCCTACATCCGATTCAAACAACCGCAGCATTTCCTGCTCCGTCATCGGCGTCCCCTTCTGAAACAGCACCCGCTGCCGGTAACCGGATATTTCCACAAGCCTTATGACCTCACCGAACAAAATATTCTCGATCAATATTTGCCGGTCCTTGAAACGTTTCACGACAGCATGGCCACGGGTATTTTCGATCAATTTCTCCATCCATTCCGCGAGTTTGGGATCACGGATCATATAATCGCCTACTAGTTTAAAACCGCTTCCTGTTCGTTGAAACCGCAGCTTTACCAGCTTGCGACCTGTTCGGATTGAAATGACAAACTGCGTATCATTCTCGCTCCAATAAAGCGAATATCCTTCCTGGATCAATTCCTTGATTAGGTCCTGGATATGCCGGCGATCAAACCGGAGCTCCAGGTTGCAATACTCCACTTCCTCGCTCTTATTCACGGCACTCCCTCCTCCGGTTTACTACCGATCATTAAACGGCGGTGAAGCTTTCCCCCATGGCTGCTTTTGATGTTGTCTTATCTATATCTTATACTCCATCTTATGTAACGGTAACTTGGTTTATTGACTATTTTTAGCCCACATGAACATACGGTGAAGCTTTTCTGGGTAATGCGTGATGTCCATTCGCCTTATGGTATAATAAGTTATCCAAAAACCGAGTTTAGTAACGATATCATCTACAACAGGGAGGCCATCACATCCATGACGGTTACCGGATTTACAGATCAAGATTTCGACGTATTCTCCGTTCCCGGGCTTGAAGCCCGTATGGAGGTTCTCATTGAACGGGTAAGACCCAAGCTGGAGGCGCTAGGGGCTGAGCTCGCCCCCTATGTATCCGTCTTGGCTGGGGAAGAGATGTTTGTGCATGTCGCCAAGCATGCAAGACGCACTGTCAATCCTCCCATTGACACTTGGGTCGCTTGGGCTGCCAGCAAACGCGGGTACAAAGCACTGCCTCATTTTGAGGTAGGCATGTTCGGAACCCATCTGTTTGTCATCTTCGCGATTATTTACGAAAGTCCCAATAAGACCGTGTTTGCCAGCAACCTGGAAGCCAAGCTGAAGAAAACAGCAAAGGCGATGCCCAAAAATTTCTACTGGTCCATGGATCACATGAACCCGTCCGGCACCCCTCATCAGGATATGAGCGAGGAGGATTTCACGCGTCTGATTGAGAAGCTGAAGCAGGTGAAAAAGGCTGAAGTCATGTGCGGACTGCGCATCCCGCGCGAGGAAGCCGTCAAGCTTGAAGGGGACGAGCTGATGCAAAAGGTGCAGGAGACGTTTGAGTCGCTGCTGCCGCTTTATAAAATGGCGTTTTAATGAGCAAGATATGTTGATGAAAAGGGCTGCTGGTGCAGCTCTTTTTTTAAGATTATAGAATTTATAAATTTTCAGCGAAGCTGAACAATTCTATAATCGCAAGAAAAACTTCCTTTAACCGCGGTCTGTCTTCTGAGAAAGTACGTCGATAGACGTTTTTTTTATGGATGATATTTTAATGAAGGAACGATGAAGATCTTGTTGCTCCTCCTTAATATGTCTAAAGTTTGAAGCGTTGCTGGACAAAACAAAAAAAGACGTTCATTCTCCTTGCATTCCCCCCCTATTTTGCTATACTCAATTTTGTTTATATAAAAACAGAAATCAACAAATCATAAGAAAATAAACATAGGGAAAGGTTGTGACAACGTCCATGGACCACAGTCGTACACCGCTCTTCACCGCACTTAAAGAACATGCGGCCAAAAACCCCGTGCAATTTCACATTCCGGGACATAAGAAGGGCCTCGGCACCGATGCCGAATTCAGGGAATTTATAGGGGATAACGCCTTTTCTATAGATTTGATCAATATTGCGCCGCTGGATGATTTACATCAACCTACAGGCGTCATCGAGGAAGCCCAAAAGCTGGCCGCCGATGCATTCGATGCCGATCACACCTACTTCAGTGTCCAAGGAACAAGTGGAGCGATCATGACTATGATCATGTCGGTATGTTCGCCTGGCGATAAAATCATCGTACCGCGCAATGTCCATAAATCCGTGCTTTCCGCCATCATTTTTACCGGGGCCAAGCCTGTATTCGTATCGCCTGCCCAGGATGCCAATGTGGGCATCGATCACGGCATCACCATCAGCTCGGTCCGGAAAGCATTAAAACGTCACCCTGACGCCAAAGCCGTATTGGTCATTAACCCGACATACTTCGGCGTAAGCGCCAATCTGAAAGAAATCGTGGATTTGGCTCATAGCTACAACGTACCCGTTCTCGTGGATGAGGCGCACGGCGTATTGATCCATTTTCATGAAGATCTTCCGATGTCGGCAATGGAAGCCGGGGCCGATATGGCTGCGACCAGCGTGCACAAACTCGGCGGCTCGATGACGCAGAGCTCCGTACTGAACGTGAATACCAAGAACGGATACATCAATCCTTATCGCGTACAGACGATCATCAGCATGCTGACCACAACCTCCACCTCCTACATCCTGCTGGCATCGCTTGATACTTCACGCCGCAGTCTGGCGCTGCATGGACGAGAAATGGCAGCAAGGACGATTGAATTGGCGCAATATGCACGTCAGGAAGTCAATAAAATCGAAGGTTTGTACAGCTTCGGTGAAGAAATATTAGGCGGAGAAGCAACATACTCCTATGATCCGACCAAATTGACGATCCATGTACGCCATCTCGGCATTACAGGATATGAAACCGAGAACTGGCTGCGGGATCACTACAATATTGAAGTTGAGCTCAGTGATATGTACAATATTCTGTGCCTCATTACACCGGGAGACAATCAGGAGGCCATCGATATTTTGCTGACAGCGCTCCGCGAGCTTTCGAATCAGTACATGCATGTGAATGAGATTAACGAGTTGGTTGTGAAAACACCAGAAATTCCGCAGTTGTCGCTTATCCCTCGCGATGCGTTTTACGGGGATACAGAGGTTGTACCTTTCAAGGAATCGGCAGGACGCATTATTGCCGAATTCATCTATGTCTACCCGCCAGGCATTCCGATTCTGCTTCCGGGCGAAGTGATTTCCCAGGAAAACATCGATTACATTATCGATCATGTCGAGGTAGGCCTTCCGGTGAAAGGTCCTGAGGACCGCAGTATCCAAAATGTTAAAGTCATCGTGGAAACGGATCCTATATTCTAAAATGGCAGCTGTAAATACAATAAACCCGGTGCGAGAGGTTCGCACCGGGTTTATTGCTTAGGAGTCTTATTCCTGGTTTGCAGCAGCGACCAGTTCGTTGTAAACCGCCTCTACTTCATTCCATTCTTCTTCGTCCTCAATATTGTAAAGAACCATTTCCTCGTTCTCTTCTTCCATACGTAGAATGACGCCGTCCGCTTCCGGATTTTCGCGTTCAAGCAAAAGCGCGTAGAGTTTCTCGCCGACATCAAATGTCTCCACAAGAACCATCTCTACTTCTTTTCCTTCTTCATCCGTCAATGTCAGCACAAACTCTTCATGTTCGTGGTCGTGGTCATGGTCATGACCGCAGCCGCAAGCATCTCCGTGTTCATGTTTGTGTTCACTCATTGAAAAAACCTCACTTCGGTTAAATTATCATACTTTCGTATCGTATCACGGATAGCTTCTCCAGGTCAATTTCTGCCAAGCGGCCAAAGGCCCATCAATTAAGTGCGGTGATCACTTTCTCTGCAACTTTCACAAATCCGTCATCCGGTTTGACTTTTACATAAAAACCTACCGAGTATTTGCCCGCCGTTTTAAAATCGTACGTGAAATCATAAGTTCGGAACCAGAAGTTATCCTTGCGATCCTTCACTTCCTGGGACTGAATATCCTTGATATTGCCCGAAGGATCCTCAATCGCTACTTTCACTGAGTGTATATCGTTGTTTAAGCTGTCCACCTGGCTAAAAACATTGAATTTCAGCTTACCCTTGTTCACGTTGCCGAATACAGTATCTCCTTTAAACAGAAAAATATGCACGTTCGGCTTGATGACTTGAACTTGTCCATTCGCGGGATTCCAATCCACAGCCCCGTCGAATTCCCGAACCGGCACATAGGTTTTGCCATCAATTAAATATCCACCATCCTTCAATTCATGACCGTTTAGCCAGACACGGACTCGCTCATTGACGGAATCTGCAAACAAAAGGGTGCTGCCACCCATTAAAGAGAGCACTAACATACATGCCATCACTTTTTTCCACTTCATATATTCATTTCCCTCCATTGGCTCATCTTGTTGTTATATGTGTATACTACATGTCAAA
This sequence comes from Paenibacillus sp. 2KB_20, assembly GCF_052115765.1. Lineage (NCBI taxonomy): Bacteria > Bacillati > Bacillota > Bacilli > Caryophanales > Paenibacillaceae > Paenibacillus > Paenibacillus sp. 2KB_20. The sequence continues at coordinate 400,534 of NZ_JBFRHH010000003.1, forward strand.
AAACAAGTTGCGGACAATTTTGCACTTTGTGGTAAAATTTTTTCCTCATGCAGTAAGGTCTGTGCCTATCGCGAATTATACTGCATTTCAGGGCCGATTCGATCATATAATCCGTGTAAATCAACGTGGAATTCGTTAAAATATACATTAGCATACTGGACTACATATCATATCATCAGGAGGTTTCATCCATTGACACTGACATTACAAATGCTTGGCACCGGCAGTGCGTTTGCCAAGAACTACTATAACAATAACGCACTGGTACATGACGGGAATTTCACACTTATGATCGACTGCGGCATCACCGCTCCAATGGCACTACATCAGCTGAATAAGACATTTAACGATATCGATGCCGTGCTTATCACACACATTCATGCCGACCATGTGGGCGGACTCGAAGAGCTTGCCTTTATGATGAAAATGAAATACAACCGCAAACTCCCGCTTTACATTGCTGAATCGCTGGTGGAACCGATATGGGAACATTCACTCAAAGGCGGATTATATCAACAGGGACATATCTCCTCCCTGCATGATGTATTTGACGTACACCCTCTGAAACCGGGAGTGAAGGCCCATATTTCATCAGGCATCTCGGTAGAGCTGATTCATACGCAGCATATTCCCGGCAAGGACAGCTATTCGCTTTATCTGAATGATCGGATATTTTACAGTGCTGACATGGTATTCGATCCGATCCTGCTCAACCAACTGGTGAATGAGCGGGATTGTGAAGTGATTCTGCATGAATGTCAGCTGCAAGGCCCCGGCGAGGTTCATACGACACTGGATGAGCTGCTCAGCCTTCCTGAAGAAATTCAGGAACGCACCTATCTCATGCATTACAGTGATGAGGTCGAAGCTTTCATTGGCAAGACCGGAATCATGGAATTTGTGGAGCAGCAGCGGGTATACGAATTGTAGTTCAATATAGATGAATAGTTTATGAGGGTTCCCGGGAACACTAATTCCGGGAGGCGATCTATATGGATAATAAACAACAAGAAGTCGTAGGCGTCCGTAAAAATGGCGACGGCGACATCATCGAATTGAAGCTGGATAACGGTAGTGTCGTGGACTACAAGACTGCACAACAGATGGCCAAGAATAAAGAAATCAAAAACGTGAACGTATTCCGTGGACGTGACGGAGATGAACATCTTCGTTCCAATGCGGATGGCGATCCCAGCAACAACCTGGATAATATGCCAAGCTTTTAATTCATGCCTAAAAAGACCTCGAGTCGATACTCGAGGTCTTTCCTTTTAGGACGATGGGATCATCAGCCACCTTATAGTTAAGAAGATGCCTACAGTTCCTTTTTCATACGAACATGGGGAATGCCAGCATCATCAAACGGCTCGTCCGAAATCGTCTCATACCCCAGCTTGCGATAAAACGCCTCCGCCTGCACCTGGGCATCCAGCACGGAATACTGCAGTTTCAATTCACGCGCCTGCGTTTCCAATGCCATCATCAGCACACGCCCTATCCCTTTGGATCGGAATGGCTTACGTACCGCAATGCGCTGCATTTTGGCGGAGTCCTTATTGTAATAGGTGATACGTCCAGTTGCCGCATACTGTCCCTCCGACTTGATCAGGACATGATGTGCATCGGAGTCCAGACGATCGTAATCATCAATCTCCAGGTCAATCGGAACCTTCTGTTCAAGCACGAAAACATCCTTCCGGATATCCAGCGCCTGTTGCAACTGCTCTTCGGTTGATACATTTATGATTTCTGCTGCCATTTCAACACCTCTTTATGTAGAATCAATTCCTTGTAATATCGCAGATCGAGCTATTATACAAAATAATCATTTTCCTGTATAGTATAAGCTAACGTTTTTTTGAAAGGAGCATTGCCTTTATGGGCATGGGAACCACGATATTTTGGGCTGTTATCATCTCAGCCATCATCATCTACCCTATCTTTTGGGCGATTAAAAAAGGTTATTCCCGCAAATGGGATGAGGAATAGCATCGGCCGTTTTACAGCAAATCGCCAGCTTGCCTGCCGGCGGTTTGCTCTGCTCGCTGTTCTAGCAGAAGATAAGGATATTGGTATGACCGATCTGTTATAGACATTGCTGCACCCATTACGGATGGAGATCGCGTAAGGTATCCACCGAATCCATCGGGGATACCGGCTCCAGTGATCCGCTTCCCTGCTTAGAATATACGTCCTGATCTATCGAACGTCCGTAAACATCAAGCATTACAGGCGCCGCAGGCCCATGTAGCGGCTCCAGCTGCACCGACGTTCTCTCCGAGATACTGCAACCGCTCCCTAGTACAGATACCCCCAGCAACGAGAGCACCAGACTGGCTCGATTAAAATGATGGGATTTCCCACCTGCCATGCCATTCACACTCCTCCATTGGCATAATCATGCTGTATTTAGTCTGAACCGGAATGTGATTTTTTATAACGAGAAAACCATTGACAGCCACACTGTCTGCTGGTAATATATGAATTACCTTTTTAAATATTTCATGATCTGTTAGCTCAGCTGGGAGAGCACTATCTTGACAGGGTAGGGGTCAGTGGTTCGAGCCCACTACAGATCATTACCGAAAACCCTTGATGCCATTGGCGTCAGGGGTTTTTCATTTTCGAATACTATTGCCTATTTGGGTTGACCGAGATTCTCAGCCATATTCGTTCCGTCAGGAAGCATGCGTTCCCCTTCCTTTCCCGGGTCTCCAGGACAGAATATTATGTTCATTAAACACCCGAGGTTTTCCAGTCTCCAGACACGTTGCCCGTATCCGATGATCCCGAATACTGTGTATCTGTATTTTCCGTTGGGTGATATTCCCTTTCCTGTCTTCATATATGATTTCTATGGTTTGCTCCAGGTAATTCTATACATCATGCCACCACCTCTAACCAGAACGTTTGTTTGTATTATATGCGAACATTCGTTCTTTTAGCAATGTCAATTTTACCCTGACTGCACTTGATTAAAGGAGGACGCAGCAATTTATAAATCCTGGTCATGATGACTACAGTTTAATTTGCATGATCATGCTTTGTTGATGTTGATAGTAAAAGAAAAATCCGGCACCTAGTAGGTACCGGAATTCAATAAACAGAATAATAATGGATTCATATTTAGAAAGGTTATTTCAAGAGCTCTTCGGGTGTATCACCACTATACACAAAAACAGGACTTGCAGTATTAACAAAGAATACAGCTACCACCGTAAGAGCAGATGCGATAAATGAAAATAAGCCATGCTTAGATTTGTTGATTACCGACACTTGACTCACCTCCCTTCAAATGAATTAGGCTCAGTGCCTGGATAAAGAATACTATGGATAATGTTGGTGATTGAATGAGAAAGTTCACCCCAACAATAATACAGCTAATTAGACGAAGTTTAGGATAATGTTTTCTTGGTATTCTTGATTGCTTGGCAATCTTACTAGGGGCAAATAAAACGACTAACAAAAAACTTAGGATGTTCAAAATTTGTGTAGGCAGTTCGCCTAAATCAACAAAAGACACTGCAGTAAACAAAGCAGTAGTAATAACAATACAACCAGCGCCAGTCTTAACGTGGATTCCTCCAGAGAACTGTCTTAGCAGTGCAAAACCGATCAAACCTGTAATAGCCTGCTTCATATGTCCGGTATAAATGGATATTAATAAAGTAAATGTAACAATAAATAGTATATTTAATAGAATTGCGATCGCATGCTTTAAAACTCCAACAGATGAAGGGTGTTCAGGCACTTGTCGTTTAATACCTTCCGATATCCAAAGGGCGGCTCTTTCAATCATTAATTGTCACTCCTTTGATTGGATCGCATAAAATAAGAAAATACCAAAAGTTATACCAAAAAAGAGAAGAAGAAGCCATAACCGATTAAGATAAAATAATATCGCCAATAAGATCAAAACGACTACGATGAGGGAGATTAGTAAGATGTGCTCAAATTTAATACGCAACTTTTCGAGATCATATGTAAAACCTATTGCAAACTTATACATAATCCAAGAAATGAGTAAACCCGTCACTGACGATAATAGCTGAAGTACATAGCCATCTACTTCATTGTTGTGTGTAGCTTCGATTGAGCCATACAATGATAGCATGTAAAAGGCCTGAATTAGAGCATAAAACATATACCCCAGAATGGTACATATCGCCGACCAGATAACTGGGATCTTAATAATGGCAGAAAACAAGAAAACGAAGATCAATACGGTAATGAGAGGGGCGAGAAAATCCAAGTGAAGCTCGTTGCGCATAACGAAACTTTGCAAATTGGCAAGGATCATGACAATCAACGCCTGCCATATGTACTCTGTTGTCTTAAATCTAAGCAATGTCATGATTAGTGAATAAATCGCCAGTGTTTCAAATGTTGAAAACACCATAAACCAAATAACTTCCATTCAAAGATTTCCTCCCTACACCATAAGAAATGGTTAAATGTGTGCTACGCCACTTCCCGATGTAACCTGATTACACTGATGGTTATAACGTCCATAAATAAACGATATACCGACAGACCCTCAGTTTCTATCGAGTCGTCCTAATGATGCATGTTCTTGAGGTCAATTCCGATGGCGCCTGCCACTTCTTATATGTCTGGAAACTGTGATGGAAAATGCAAAAACATTAAACGTCGTTTATAGCTCCGGCTTGGCTCAAAAATTCTAAAACAGAACAACTTAGAACTTCTTATACACCAAAACGAATTAAACCACTGAAACGTTCAATCCGTATACCAAACGAAAACCAAGCATTAGTTATCAAGAATCCACGACCTTGTGAATATGACTAATCCAGAATAAACTCAGATCCTACTATTTAACATCCTGACATCATCTAAGTTGATTATATAAGGCCCGGAAGGCATAACAACAGGTAATTAAATACATAAGTGGGGGAATCCATCATGGATTTATGCAGTGAAGAGTGAAATAGGAAGTTAATTTGCTATATTTCCATTATATACGAACCTACGTTCTTGTTCAACCACCTTTAAACGCAAATATACAATTATCTGACAAAATAAAAGAAGAGGCACCCAATCGGATGCCTTCCCCAATTTACTTATACAGCTTGGTCCATGCCATGCCATTCGCAACGAGCAGCGCGAGGATATAGGCCAACATACCATAAGGAATCGTGCTGCTTGCATAATGTAAACCACAAAGTCCACCAATAACAAAAAAGAATAACAACACCCACCAGCCATCTTTCTGCTGCGCCATATTAAACGCTTGAGAGAACGGTGGATTGCGCAGAATTGCCTTGGCTGACAAGGGAATCAACACCAATCCGGTAAGGAGTATGATGAGAATATCCGGTATAATACGGAAACCGTATACGATCAGAAACACGATCGCGTTCACAAAGAACAGCGGCACGAACATTTTGACGGCAAAAGCCTTTAAAGCCCCTTTGTATAAGGGATTCATGCTTGACATCGGGGCTGCGCCAAATAACCAGAAGGCCTTGGGTTTGCCGGAGAATTTCAGCATCATAACGACGGTGATAATCATGATGAGCATACTATGCAGTACATAGTACGACGATCCCTGGCTGATTTCCGCCAATGAGGAGTTACGGATCGTAGAGACAAAGAATAAATAAGGCAATAACACGGACAACCCAAGTGTAGGATACACCTTAAGTTTAAACTCTCTCTCGTTCTTCAGCATGCTGGCAGATAGTCGGAAACAAGCTTGCTCCGTGCGCGACCCGCATACCATTTTGGCCAAGAATCTGTCCAATCGCCCGCGCTCCCGCCCTTTTCCCGCTTCGCTGTGAGCCAGCTTCTCCAGATGCTGCTCGAACGAAGGAATATAACGGACATAGACGATCATAAGCACAATCGGGGCGAATATAGCCAGCAACGAGAGAACAGCCAGCCACCTGCTCCCCTCGCCAAACAACCACTCATACGGAGCCGCAAACCACACCGGCGGAAGCAGAATCTGCCACCAGGCCGGCTTAAATACCAGATGAAAATCAATCAGATCGAAGGAACGTATCACAAACTGATAGCCGATGGCCAGCGTAGCGGAAAGTCCAATCTGTACATAATTGATCAGATCCTTCAGTTTCTCTCCATCCCAATACTTGAGCAGCAACAGATAAACCAAGGAGGTGCTCACCAGAATGAGCATATTCATCAGTATTAACTCCAGGATATAGATCAGAAAGAACAGCACGCCATGCTTGATCAATCCCACGACCAGTGAGCCTGCTGAGAGCGCTCCGGTTAGCAGCAGCAAATAAATTCCTGCATGAATCGATCGCGCCAATCCGACCGTTCGACCGTCGATCGGCTTCGTCATCAAAATGCTGCGGTCGCGCACATCCAGCAGAACGGATGAGAAATCTGAAATCATGGAGCTCATAATCAGGAACATTAGGATCGCAGACAGGATGCTCATCGGCATTAAATATTCCGGATCGCTCCAGAACACAAACGGCGTCAGGACAAGCCCGATTAAGCCATACAGCCAGAGGGAGCTGACAAACAGGTTCTTGTCCTGCTCTTCTTTCTTCCGGTTGCTAGAAGATAATATGACGGGTGCGCGCCTCGAATCCATCAACAATTTGACATGGAGTATCCGGCGCAGCGTTTTATAGTCGACACCCAATCTCGAGATGATTCCCTGAAATCGATCCAGTATCTTCAGCATCCGAAACGATGAATCCGATCCCGCCATATCAGCTTCCCTCCCGAACGATCGATACGAACCGTTCTGCAATACGGGCATGGTCATGGAACCCCGTCAGCTGATTAAACACTTCTTCCAGGGACCCCTCATGGGAATGCTGCTGCAATTCTTTGAACGTTCCGTCCGCCACTACCCGGCTGTCAGCGAGCAGAATGATCCGGCTGCTGATTTTCTCAACGACGTCCATGATATGTGAGGAATAAAAAATCGTCTTGCCCTGGGCAGACAGCTGGGCCAGTACTTCCTTGACTACCATCACGCTGTTCGCATCCAGCCCGCTTAAGGGCTCATCCAGGAACAATAGATCAGGATCATGCAGCAGGCTCGAGATCAGCAGCACCTTTTGCCGCATTCCTTTTGAAAACGTAGCGATCCGTGAGTGATAAGCCTTTTCCATGTCAAAGCAATCCATTAATTGCTTCGCCTTATAATCCGCTGCATCATATGTAAGTCCGTACAACTCACCTATAAAAGTCAAATACTCGGCTGCCGTTAACTGATCGTACAATTCCGCCACCTCAGGCACATATCCGATTCTCCGTTTATAATCGATATTCCCATCGGAAATATCCTGACCGAATATGCGCACTGTCCCCGTGTACCCCTCAACCAGCCCAAGCATAATCTTGACCGTCGTGCTCTTCCCCGCGCCGTTCGGACCGATATATCCAATCATCTCGCCGCGGCGTACTTCCAAGTCGATACCGTTCAGCACATAACGATTATCATATTTCATGCGCAGGTCTTGAATCAATAACACTTCATTTTCAGACATGATATTATTCTCCCATTCCCTCATTGTCTTCACATACCTACCTTATTATGGAAGGGAGGGAAAATCAACCTTTTGACGCATATACTCGCTCTGCAATATCCCCATGTGTACGATGTCATGCCAGACGCCATTCCGGTACAAGCTCTGTCTGGAGCTGCCTTCCTGGACAAATCCGATTTTTTCATACAGTTTGATCGCGTTATGGTTGAAGGAAAATACCTGCAAGCTTACCCGGTGCAGATTCAGCTCCAAAAAAGCATAATCAAGCAAAAGCGTCATCGCTTCAAAGCCGTAACCCTTGCCCCAATAGGTCTTTTCGCCAATGTCGATGATACATTCCGCGTTCCGGTTCTTGGTATCGATATGAATCAATGACATGATGCCAATCGGTCTGCCGGTTTCCTTCAACTGGATCAGATAGCTCTTCGAGGAGGAAGAACCCAGGATCACCTGCTGAACGAAGTCCTTTGTCTCCTCCAGTTGATAAGTATCCAGGTTGGGACTGGTGGATTGCATCACTTCTAGGTCATTGCGCCAGGAATGGTACAGCTCCGCGTCGTTTATCGTCATTTTTCGACAAGCAAGTCTAGCAGATTCAAATAGCATTCAAAAAGCACCCTTTCCATCATCATGGTTCTAGTGTTATCGGATTTAACATTGCATTAAGAGAATGTATAAAGGTTTCCAGCTGCTCCGGCACGCAAGTCACCGTCGGTCCGAGTTGGAAGGTATCCAGCATCAGTCCGTTCAGAAACGAAATCATATAACGTGCTATGGCATCCGGTTCCAATCGTGGCCGAAACTCCCCTTGCTCCTTGCCCTTCCGAATGACCCGGCCCATGGCCTCAACGGTCAGCTGATAACGTTCAGTTATATAGGGATACTCCTTCTTGGCATGAACATAAGAGGAAGACAGGAAAAATTCCGCCCTGGCCAATACAAGCGAATGCTGGATTAGCGAAATATCACCCTGCTGTTTCTGAACCCAGTCCATCAACTGATTCCATATCGGATATTGCGGATCCGGTTCAAAAAAACCGAGCGTCTCTTGGTCGTCAAAACGCAGAACCTCTATAAACACATGCTCCACATTATCAAAATACGCATACACGGCTCCGCGGGACATGCCCGCTTCATCCATAATGTCCTGCATCACGGTGTGGGTGTAGCCCTTTCTGATAAAGACACGCCTGGCTGCAGTCAATATTTCAAACTTCTTCTCCCGTTTATATTCCTCACTAACCCTTGGACACATAAGTCATCCCTCTTTCCGCCCTTTAACATCAATATCGATTCCATGAACTTCACCTCAATACAAACGACAGAAATGTCGTTTTTTAACTCATTTCATCATAAACGACATTAGTGTCGATTTCAAGTGGTTGCCATAATGAACACGAAAACCCTCTTGAAGAAATCCCTTCAGGAGGTCATTTGCGTACAACCAAGCCACGATCCGATATTCGATAGAATGTCCCCTCCGCGCCCTTATATCTCTCTTTGAAAACAACTTGTTCTATTTTTCGGCTTATGCACATTTCCGTCAACATTCGCGAATAGCTGCATATATATGGGGGAGAACGAAAAGAGGTGATCGGACATCATTAAGGGCATCAGCCGCATACTGATCTTCACCTTACTGCTGGTTTTCTTTTTCCCCGCCGTATCCCAAGGCGCTTCCGGACAGAAGCTGGACAGTAAGTACACCAAGTACGCACAGTTTATCGTCATTGATAAATCCACCAACAAACTGACGTATTATGAAAAAGGTAAGGTCATAAAAACATTTCCCGTCGCTACAGGCAAAAAACCCTCCTATACGCCGGAAGGCCTGTTCAGAATTCACGAAAAAGTGAAGAACAGACCTTACTACAAGGAAGGCATCAAGGGAGGAGACCCGCGCAATCCGCTTGGGGATCGCTGGCTCGGCATTAATGTGAAAGTGAACGGTAGAGTTAGCTACGCGTACGCCATACATGGAAACAACAACGCCAACTCGATCGGCAAGTACGTGTCGGCAGGTTGTATACGGATGCATAATAAAGACGTACGCTGGCTTTACGACAAGGTGAAAATGAGTACCCCCGTCCTCATCCAAAAATAAGAACGCAAAAAGCCAAACACATTTCATGTGTCTGGCTTTTTTAAATTGGACGTATAGGAACCATACTCCGCTCCATTCCTCAAGTTCATTCCAATTCTTTGAATAACAGGTATGTAACCATCTTGTATAGGATAACTTATCATTATATTTGTTATCAACCATCTAAGGGGGGATTCACATGGACATCCATTCGGAGGAATATAAAATTGCCTCACTCAATGGGAATGAAGGTACCTTGAAAGCGATTGAAGACGCCGAGACCAAGATTGCCGAGCTTACAGGCAAAGATATCACCCTGATTGCTTACGAGAAAGACCAAAACCAAGGGAAAAATCAATAATTAAGCCGAGTACAATAAAGAGCTGCCCTCCAGCCGTCCGCAAAGACCTAGGGAGAGCAGCCTTTTCATTATATATATTTCAGAGCGTTCAGGAATCTGCCTGTCATTAGGCAAGAGGAGCAAAGCCCGATCCCTGTAATTTCGGAATCGGGCTTTGCTGGACCGGGATGTACAACAACATTCCCAGCGCTATATCATAATAAATGCTTACTTGACCGAAACTTTAACGCCCAGTGTTACGATTTCGTGAGGCTTAACCGGCTGCGTGAAGCTTCCATCGCCATCAAAGCTTTGAACCGCTCCCTCTACTTCCAGAATAGAGCTCTTATACACACCCTGGGAAGGTAGAGAAGATTTCAGCTTCAGCTCAGTATCCGTGCCTGCCATATTGAACCAGCGCAGCATCAGATCCCCGGTCTTCGGATTCACTTTCAGGGAAGAGAATGCAAGTTCTTCATGGCTCCATTCAAACGGTGCGGAAGTCGATGCGACAGCGCCGGCATGAACACCGGTCTGTGCAACCGTCCATGGGATTTGGAATTGGTAAGCCTCGGCGTATGCGCCTGACTTCATGCCGTCGCCCTGATGCGGAATGACCTCCATACGTACCGTATGCACGCCGATGCACTGAGCTTCAGGCGTAGGGAAGTACCCCCAGTCACCGAGCTCGCCTACGGAACGAAGCAATGTAACAGCGATGGTATTCCGGCCGTCACGCAGGACTTCATATTCATTCAAGCCCTGGTTAGCTACCGTCAATCCTGCAGTAGCTGTCGAGACATCAACGAATGCCTGTTGATGAGCCGTATAGCTTGGATTCTCCCATTCGGCAGCAGGTTCATTATCCCGAGTTGCCACTTCAAACATGGAATCCACGTTATGGGACGATGCCAGCAGATCCGTTGGGAACAATGCACGCACCCGATGATCCTTCGCTTGATTATCCATTGTCGCTTCGATCTCCACGCCTTTACCGCTGCGGTTCAGACTGATTACGGTACGAATGCGCATTGGCACCATTTCGCTCGATCTTTGCGCTTTGCGGTTCGGATAATAGATGAGCTCATGCTGCTCTTCATCCAGCTTGCTGTCCGCCATAGCCGGAATGGACCAGTTATGAACGATTTCAATGGATGCGCGGTAAGGCGTATCTTCCAGAACCGAAACTTGGGCGGTTTGGCCCTTCGTGGTCAATGCTGCTTCGCCATCCGGCTGTTTGTACATATATTCATTACCGATATCTCCGGTATTTTCATAGACGCCCAGATCCCGGTATACTTGTCCGTTCTTTTTATCCGTCAAGGAGAAGGAACCATCCTCAGCGATCTCAATCTTGATCAGCTCATTCTCCATCACATTGGACTTACTAATTAAGGATGCTACCTCGGCAGGCTTCACTTCGCTCTTCACCCAAGCATAAGTAGTTAAGCCCATTGCTGGGATCGCGCTTGCCTCGAAGGTAAGTCTCACACGGCGGCACATATACGGCTGGCGGAAACGGTCATCCGGCAGATCGTATCCGAACTGAAGACCCAGATCCTCAACGGTGCAAGGCACAGCTTGGCCTTGAGCGTTAACCAGCACACGGCCGGACAAGTCAATTTCTTTCATCCGGCGGCTGGTTTCCTCCAAAGAGTAACCTTCCCGGAAATAAAGGCGTTTCGCGTCCAGCTCAATGCTGACCGTACCGCTGCGGCTCCATCCCGTCGTATTGAATACAACAAGCGGCAGCGGATCGGATCCCCATTGTTCGAAGGCGGTTGTGTCAACCGCATCGGCAATGACGCGAACGCTATCGTCCACGATATTTTCAGCCACGTGCGCACTTTTCTCAAAGCGGGTCACCATCTCGCGGTGAACTTCGTCAACGCTGCAGCCGCAGATGCTGTCATGCGGATGATTCTGCATCAGCGTCTTCCACGCATAGGTGAACAGATGATGCGGATACTCCTTGCCGAGCAGGCTGGCGTAGGATGCAAGCGGTTCGGCCACTTTTTCCAGCAAGGTCTGGCCGCGCTGGTTCATCTGCTTCAGGTATACGCGTGCCGAAGCGGTATTCACAAGTGTACCCCATCCATCGGTACGCTGACTGCGCAGCTCTCCTTTTACGGAGGAAAGATCTTGCGGCAGCTTCTCCCGAACGGCTGTCAGGTAATCGTCAAAATTGGAATGAATGAATTCCGTATCCGGATACAGCTTCTTCGCTGTACGGATGCCTTCCGGAAGATCGGTCTGTATCGGCTGATGGTCACACCCGTTCATATAGAGCAGCTCAGGTGTGGAAGCATACTTCTCGGCATCCGCCAGCTTGCGGTCCCAGAATGCCTTCGCTTCCGCTTCATCAACGGGAACCTCGTTACCGTTACTGTACCAGTTGGCAAACAGGATGCCCAGCACCTTGGAGCCGTCCGGACCTTCCCACATCAGCTCTGAGAATGAAGACTCATAGCCGCTGTCGGAGACGGTATTGTTAAAGCCCGTTGGCTTTACGCCCCGGCCGAAGAAGGCATTATCAATGCCGGACTGCAGCATCAACTGCGGAATTTGGCCTGTAAGTCCAAATGTATCCGGGAAATAACCGATTTTGGCAACCGTGCCATATCGCTCGGCATCCTGGTGTCCTATCTGCATATTTCTCACGTTAGCTTCACTGCTCGTGAGGTAGGCATCCTGCAGAATGTACCATGGACCGATAATGATGCGTCCGTCCGAGATCAGCTTCTCAAGCTGCTCTTTCTTCTCAGGTCTTACCTGCAAATAATCTTCGATAATAATCGTCTGGCCATCAAGGAAAAAGCTGCGGTATTCCGAGTCCTTCTCCATCGTCTCAAGCAAGCTGTCCATGAGCTCGATCAGCCGCACATGGTGCTTTTCATACGGTAAATACCACTCGCGGTCCCAGTGAGTATGCGAAATAATATGTGCTTTTCTGGATTGATCCATCTCTGCTTAGTCCCCCTTATGTTAGCCCTTCGATACTGTGATTTCGACCTCATCCGGGCGGTACACCGATAACAGGTCACCGCTTGCATCTACTGCAAACAAGATCGAACGATCCGCTTCCAGCACGAATGAATAGATGAGTCCTGTTGAAGGATCTTTTACCTCGACGTTCGTGTCCCACGATTGCTCCGAGCCGAATACGAAGAGTGCTCCTTCTTCAAACGTTACCTTGCGTCCATATACGCCGGAATGTTCTCCGCCTTGATTCCAGATGAGCCCTGTGTCGGCAGCAGATAGCTCCAATGCATACCGATATAAAGCCGAAATGGTGTCGATTCGATCATTCAATTCGACAGGAAGCGGGCTCCAGAGAAGACGTCCTGCCCCAAGCTTCACGTCCACGATGGAATCGCCAGCCATATCGGCCGGTTTCGCCCCGCTGCCTGCCGGAATTTCTTTGGTCAGCTCGGCAATCTTCCGATGTCCATACGATGCAGACCATGTACGGTCCCCAATGCGCAAGCTTTCTTCCCGGCGCACATTCGCCAGCTTCCGCTCGCCCAGCTCCTCTGTCATTCGATCGACCTGATGCCAATATGCATCCAGACCGATTGGACCCGTCAGAAGCAATGTAGCTCCCGTTTCCTTCACGATATCCATCAACTCAGCAAACGCCTGGTCATCGACATTGTGCGCGCTCGGCAGAATGATGAATTTCACCGGATGGTTACGCAGCGAGCTTAAATCATACTCCCCGACAGCACGGAACGGCACGTTCAGCTCGTAAGCAAGCGCGCGCGTCGCCTTAGTCGTCGCTTCAAAAGCGAGCTTCCGGTTCGAGAAATCGTTCGAATAAGGGAAAATGACCGCGGTTTCTTCCAGCTTCCGGCCTTTAAACATGTCCCGGATGTCTTCCATGAAGGCACCGAAATCATACGACACATCCGCTTCCGGTTTCTCCGTGCCGTCAGCGCGGACAGCTCCGATATGCGATTCATTGGCATTATCCATGTAGAAATTCGTGTTCCAGATCCAATGAATGGCTCCAGCGCCTCCTGTGGAGAAGGCGTAAGCATACTTGCGCTCCAGCAGATTCCGAAGCTCGGCTTCGCTTCGCTTCGCCCGGCCATCCGGTGTCTCCACGTACATGATGCCTGTTTCCTGAATCAGGTTCGGTTTATCCGGCGTTTTGGCAAATATGCCGTCCCAGATTAAATAGTCGTTGAACCACCAGGAGTGAACCGTCGTATAGTCTACGGCTTCGGCATAGAAGAACGGAGATGGACGCTGTGCCCCAAGGGCCTCGTCCTGTCCAACGGTAACCATATGATCAGGGCATACCTCTTTGATATCGTCATATAACTCCTTGGCCCAGCGGTTATGCATGTCCATCGAGAACAGTACATAATCGAGCCATTGTGTGCCTTTTTTCCCTTGATGCATGTCTTGAACATCAAAATTAATGACTTGAGGTTCCGGCGGAACCACGGAGTCAAAACCCGGCAGCTGATCCGCTGTCATATTCCAACGTTCCTGCAGACGCTCAATCGAACCATGACGCTTTTTCAGCCATTCGATATAAGCTTGTTTCTCAAACGGATCCTTCGCGGAACGCGGGCCGTCCGAGAAAATCTGCGGCGGATCGAACATGGATGGCTCGTTAATCAGATCCCAGTCCACATTCTTCGTATCTTTATGTCTACTAATGATGGAACGTATGAAACGCTTCTGCGCTTCCACGCTTCGCGGATCGAGGTAAGGATTTTGGCCTTCCCAAGTCTCCGGCGTGAAGGAGAAGAACGTGAATGTTACCTGCAAATCATGCTTCTTCGCCGTTAACAGGAAGGCGTCAATCGAACGCAAAACCTCTTCTGATGCATGCCCGTCCACCTGCATAATATTGCGGTACGCGGTCCAGATCCCGGTACGAATCCAATTGATGCCCGCACCCCGCATTTGCGCCATATCGCGATCCCACACATCCGTATTCGGAAGGAACAGGAACTTACGCGCTACATCGGACGTCATGTAAGTCATCCCGACAACAGGCAGTGGGCGACCATCCTTGATGAAGTAATCCCGATTGCAGGTTACAGGCGTACCCGCCTGCAAAAGCTCGGAATCCGCTCCCCAGAACCCTTGTCTCAGCCTGCGGATTTCTCCATCCGGCCCTTCGGCTTCACACACCACCCGATAAGACCCCGGCTTGATATCCAGCATAACCGGAATGCGCTGTACATGAAATTGTCCGGTCACATCCACCTTCTCGGAATGATTCCATGATAAGGATTCATCTTGGTCGTGTTGGACGGAGATGCGGAACGTCCAGCTCTGCGGCTCTTGTTCGGAAAGTTTCCGGCCAAGCCGTTGTGCCTGCAGGGTCAGGATCGCACGCTCGCCAGACTCGTAGGTCGCATAATTCGGCTTGATCCACAGCTCGGTAATCCCCTTCGCACAGAATGCCGCCCAGCTGCGCACCTCTTCGCCTCCATCCTGTTCCCAGAATGAAGCAGAGAGAGGCTGATTCACAAACAGCCAGCGTCCGCCCAAGAACGGCCCGCCGACATTTTCCCACAGAACGACAGGAGCCGCGACTTCTCTTCCCTTCGCTGTGCTCCCCTTAAGGAGCGGATAAATCCGCGTATCCATCGGCCCGGCCGATCCCATCTGATGCGGCAAATCACTGCTTTTGGTGACATGTGGAACCAGGTTCCACGTATCGTTTATGGATAACCGCTCCCGGCTGCTCTCCATAAAGGGAATAACGTCACTGGAAGTCAAATGGTCGACGCGTCCGCTGTCCACTGGCAGCACTTCATGTATGTGGAGCTGCTGATGGTATGCCGTCTGTTCGTGCTCCACCACCCAAGCGCCGTCCTCCATGCGGACAGGACGCTTGAAAGGTGCGCCGCCAATGCTGACCAAGCCGCCGCCATTTCTCAGAAAGTCCAGGATCGCTCTCCAGGCGCTTTTCGGGAAGTAAGGCGCATGCAAATTGACAAAGCTTGCGCCCTGTCCTCCTGCAGATTCCAGTGCTTCAGCCAAATTCTCAGCGCGGCAAACGACGAATGCATTCAGAGCCGCCGCACTAGCCGGCAAACCGGCAGCTTCTGCTGCCGGAAAGGACGGATCATAAAATACAATCAGACGACTGCTCATAGAATCCCTGCTTTCATCGCCTGATACACCAATTGCGAGAAGAGGCTGTTGGACCAGGCAAACCAAGATCTGGTGAAAACTTTCGGATCGTCGGCATGGAAGCCTTCGTGCATAAATCCGGTATCGGCATCGGTTGCTTCCAGCAATGCAATCATCTGCAGCTTCTCTTCTGCCGTCTGTGCCGTAATTCCCTGCATGGACAAGGCCATATGCCAGATATAATCCGGCGGCGTATGCGGACTGCCGATTCCTTTGGCAACAGCGCCTTCGTAGTAGAAAGGATTTTCTTTGCTTAGCGCAAACCGTCTGGTGTTTTGGTAGATCGGATCATCTGCAGAGCAATAACCCAGATAAGGAATGGACATCAATCCAGGTGTTCCCGCATCATCCATCAAGCAGTAATTTCCGTAACCGTCTGTTTCATAGGCGTAAATAGGTCCAAACTCCGGATGACGGTAAATGCCGTACAACTGAATTCCGTGATCCACGTCGGCTTCGAGTCGTTTCAGTTCATCGAGCAGCTTCATATCCCGGAATACCCATTCCGCGAATTCCTGCATTTGACGCAGGGCGACAACGGCGAACATGTTGCCTGGAATATTGTAGTGGAAATCGCAAGCGTCATCACTTGAACGGAAGCCGGACCAGATCATGCCCGTATAATTCACCGGCATGCCGAGCCCGTTATTACGCAAGGAATCCGTTGGAATTCCGTTATCCCGTGTGAAACGGTAAGGCGATTTCTCGAAATGGTATTGTTCCGTTTTAAACAGCTCAATAATCTTGATCATAGCCGACTTGAAGTTGGCGTCAAACACATCCGTAAGGCCGGTTTCCTTCCAGTACAGGTAGGCCAAGCGAACAGAGAAGCATAGCGAATCAATCTCAAATTTGCGCTCCCACACCCATGGGGACATTTCAGTTTCGTCGGTTGTGTTCCAATGCCAATCATTCGCCGATTCATTAAAGGCATTGGCATAAGGATCGATATGAATATATTGAAAATGGCGTTTGATCAATCCGCTTAAAATCCGCTGCAGCTGCAGATCATTCTTCGCAAACGGAATGTAATGGATCACCTGTTCTACCGAGTCGCGCAGCCACATGGCCGGGATATCACCGGTAATCACAAATGTTGTGCCATCCTCCATCAGTTTGGTTGTTGTCTCCAGCGTGTTCGGGAAACAGTTCTTGAACAGCTGAAGCAGCTTGGGACGGTGCGCAAGCTTTTCTTCAGCCTCTTGCAGAACTGCCTGAATTGATTGCGGCAGCTCAAGCTCCGGCATTGGTATTTTGGGGAGTCTGAATTGTTCCATGGTTGTTCTGGCTCCTTTAGTTAAGTATGATGTGTAGTCAATTTGATGGTTTTGATCTCATACGGCATGAATCGAAGGGTTAACCTTCCTTCTGCGGTATCCAGTTGTTCGAGTTCTTCTTCCAAGGCGTTGGATAAATGGACGCTTTCATAAGGATAAGGCCAGCTCAGTGCTGCATTATCTCTGCCTCCCGCAGATTCGTACATCCGAAGGATATACCCTGAACCGTCTTCTGCGGGTTTGACCGTATCCAGGATTACATGATGGCTCTCTAACGGAATAAATGAATGGACAGCAGGCCGGGTACCCTGATTCGAACTTGTTCTTACGCAAGGAAGCTCATGATTGAGCTCGGCAGCTTTACGGAC
The DNA here is from genome assembly GCF_052115765.1 of Paenibacillus sp. 2KB_20. NCBI lineage: Bacteria > Bacillati > Bacillota > Bacilli > Caryophanales > Paenibacillaceae > Paenibacillus > Paenibacillus sp. 2KB_20. The sequence continues at coordinate 418,260 of NZ_JBFRHH010000003.1, forward strand.
GATTCCGGCACTTCTCCAGTCTCCGTTATGCGGGTATAAGGAATACGTGAACTCATGCTCCCCCAAGTCTGCCGTGGCATCGGGCCATTTCGGTGCGCGCAGCAGGGATAACCGGATCGTGCTGTCCTGAATGTCATACCCGTACTTGCAGTCGTTGATGAGGCTGACGCCGTATCCATGCTCCGACACATCCGCGAAACGGTGGCCACAGACTTCATATTGCGCCTGTTCCCAGCTTGTATTGCGATGGGTCGGTCTCTCGATGGCCCCGAACGGAATCTCATACGTAGCCTTATCGGCAACGACCCCGATTGGGAAGCCGACTTTCAGCAGTTTGTGTGATTCGTTCCAGCTGACTTGCGTCTTGAAGTCGATCCGCCGGTCATGATGATAAAAAATCATGTCCTGCATAATCTCCGAGTTATGGATACGCCAGCGGAAACACAGCACATCCTGTACCTCACCCGCTTGCACGAGCTTCTTCTCGATCAGCTCCGCCTCTCCGGCTAATTGCTCCTCGTAACGGGTATCGATGTCCCATGCGTCCCACAGCGTCGGACGGTCATGGAAGAAGTGGAAGCGGTTTGCGGCTTCGCCCGGCTTGACCACTTCCCGATGAGCCTCTTTATCCCACAGGCTCGTGATTTCCCCGCGCTCATTAAAGCTGACCTTATAATAATCCGTTTCCCAGGAATCTGCGAACACTGTAGTAGAATTCTCCGCCACCGCCTTGTTTCCTGCCAAAGGCTTCAACCAAATGGTCTTGTATCCCAAAGCCGGGATGCTTTGAACATGAACATTCAAATGGTGAGAAGTTTTACTGTTTCCTTCTGTTCGAGCATCGTACAGCAGCAGCGTTCCATCCGAATCATACGGCGCAAGGCCCTGCTCTGCTTCAATCGAAATGACGGCATCTCTGCTCCATCCAAGTCCATTAAAGACGACATACGGAATGCCTTCCCCTTCTGTATCGGCCTGATCCGCCAATACCTGAAGCCCGAGACGGAGGCTATGATTTCCTTTTTGGAACACCTCTGCGTATTCCTTCTCAGAGGTGACGTAAGACTCCGTAATGGCAGAGCCCGGGATAATATCATGAAATTGATTCAGCAAAATCAACTTCCAGCCGTCATGCAGCTCGCTCATAATCGCCTGCCGCTGCTCATTGCTCATCGACGAAAATGCCACCGAATTCCATAACTCCGCCTCGCGGTACAGGATTTCCGCTTTCCGGTTATGACGCTTGTTCCGCGCATGCGTTGTATAGGTGCCGCGATGAAGCTCGAGGTACAAATCCCCGCGCCACTGGGGCAGCTTCGGCTGTGCATCCTCAATCCCGCCGAAAAACTCGGCAGCTGTGCTATACTTGCTGGCCGGTTGACCGACCATAAGCTCGGCACGGTCGATATATTCCAACATTTCGCGGGTTACGCCGCCTCCGCCGTCACCGTGTCCATACAGCAGCATCTGCTCCGGATGAACGGCTCTTTGGCGGTATGACTGCCAATGCTCGTGAACATCTTTGGGCAGCGTGTTCTCGTTCACGCCATGATTGAGATAGGATAACATCGGTGTTCCATCGATCCCAACCCAATGGAACAGGTCATAAGGAAACACATTCGTATCGTTCCAGCCAAGCTTAGTTGTCATGAAATAACGAATGCCGCCATGCTTCAAGATCTGAGGCAGTGATGCACAATATCCGAATGTATCCGGCAGCCATTCAATATGCGATGTCCGGCCAAACTCTTCTTGATAGAAGCCTTGCCCGTATAGCAATTGACGCATGAGGGACTCCCCGCTCGGAATGTTCAGGTCCGGTTCGACCCACATCCCGCCGACAAGCTCCCAGCGTCCTTCCTTGATTCTATCCTTCACTCTCTCGTACAGCTCAGGATCATGATCCTTCAGGAATTGGTATAGCAAAGGCTGGCTCTGCGCGTACTTAAATTCGGGATATTCATTCATCAGCGCATCCATGGTGGAGAAGGTCCGGCTTGTTTTACGTACGGTTTCCCGGACGGGCCACAGCCAAGCGATGTCAATATGCGATTGACCCACCATATGCTCCGTGCCTTCAGTATGGCCGCCAATGGCAGCAACGCTCCGTTTCAGATCATGCTCAATCCCGGTTACCTGAGCGCCCTCCCGGATGGCGGCGTCATCCAGGCTGACAAAGCGGTCCATCGCCTGATACAGCACCTCCATTAAGCGGATGCGCCGCATATCGCTATCCGGCAACAGGATAAGTGAATCCCGAATCACGGTCGCGGTGTACATCAGGCTCTGAACGGACACGTTCACCTTGACAAGCAAGCTTTGCACCTTAGTAATCGGAGGCTGAATGACAGCCTGCTGATTCAGCGGGTCCACCGGCTCCGGAATCGGATCGTACAACTCGATCTCAAGCTCCATATTCAAGCCGGTGCGTTTCGGATCAAGCTTGACGAAGGTATGATTACGATCCAAACCCTGATAAGATACTCCGTTTATGCGCAGTAAGCCCTCGCCCCCGGAGTGGAACACAAGTCCGACCGCTCCGTCCACCCAGTGCGTGGGCCATTCAAGGTTCCTCCGAAAGAAATAGGTTGTCCCCTGTGTGCTCGGGAATCGGTTGAAGTCTTGTCCTTCCGTATAAGGGGCTTTATCTTCATACACGCCCGGAACCATGTACGTGGCTCGGGTAATGTTCCACTCTCCAAGCTCTACTGACTCAAGCCACTGCCGCTCCGAAAGTTCGCGTATAAAACGTCGAATGCGCTCCATTCCTTAACCCTCCTGTACAGTCAGATCTGCACTCAGCGTATCGTTCACATGTCTGCCAACCATGATACGGAACAAGCCAGGTTCAACCACTTGCTTGTAATTTTGACCGATATATTGAAGCTGTTCCGCACCGATGGTAAATTCCACCTTGCTCCGCTCTCCAGGCTGCAGAGAGATTTTGCGGAAGCCCTTCAGCTCACGGGCCGGTCTCGTATATTTGCTGGCCACATCGCTCACATACAATTGTACAACCTCGGATCCTTCCCTGTCGCCGCTATTTGTAACATTCACGGAGACAACAGCCGTTTCGCCCGTTCTGATTACTTCTGGGGTAATTTGAATATCCGAATAACTGAACTCGGTATAGCTGAGCCCGTATCCGAACGGATAACGCGGCTGGGAATCCTCTTCGAGGTAACGCTTACCGCGCGACCGCTTGCCGTTATAGTAAACCGGAAGCTGTCCGACATGCTTCGGTATCGACATCGTCAGTTTACCGGACGGATTCACATCGCCGAACAAAATGTCCGCTACCGCATGACCGCCCTCCTGGCCCGGATACCATGCTTCCAAGATGGCATCCGCATGCTCGTCGATCCACGGCTCCGCAATGGGCCGACCGTTGATATACACAACGATCATCCGCTTGCCAAGCTTATGAATCTCCTGAGCCAATTCCAATTGAACGCCGGATAACTGCAGCGTCATTCGGTCGATGCCTTCACCGCAATCCATGTCACTTAAAGCGTCGTCTGTAACCTTCGATGCCCCTGTGCGCAAATCGATCGTGCCCTCGCCAAAGTCGCGTGCGCTGGAACCACCCAGTACCATGACCACGGTATCGGCCTGATCCGCACAAGCTAGTGCGAATTCAAAGCCTTCCCTGGAGTCATCCTTAATGCGGCAGCCCGGTGCATATAATACACGTTCAGCTTCATCCTCCAGTTTCGCGCGGATTCCACCCAGTACGGTGGTCACGCTTGCCGGCGGCTGCGGAGACGTATAATCTCCAAGCTGATTGTATCCTTGATCGGCGTTAGGTCCAATGACGGCAATCACGCCGCTTTCGTTGGATAACGGCAGCGCCTGGCCTTCATTCTTGATCAGGACGATGCCTTCCGCCGCAAGCTGTCTGGCAAGTTCGACATGCTGCTGGCTGCCGATAACTTCCTCCGCTACCTGCGGATCCACGTATGGCTTCTCGAATAATCCGAGCTTGAACTTCAAGGTCAATACTCGGCGAACGGCCTCATCCAGTACGGCAATCTCAAGCTTGTTTAACTCGATCGCGTTCAGGAGATGCTTGCCGAACATCTCGCCTGACATCTCCATATCGATACCGGCACGAAGCGCCTCAACAGCGGCATCCATTCCGTCTTCAGCAGTATCATGGCCGCTGGCCAGCATATCGATGGCACCGCAGTCGGTAATTACCATGCCGTCAAAACCCCACTCCTTGCGGAGAATGCCGTCAAGGAGCTCGGTATTAACGGTGCAAGGCACACCGTCAATTTCATTATAGGCCGGCATAATGGATGCAGCTCCTGCCTCCACGGCTTTCTTGAAAGGCAGCATATCCACTTCCATCAATTCACGTGTTCCCATATGCACGGGACCCGCATTTCTCCCGCCTTCGGAACTCCCATAACCCACAAAATGCTTCAATGTCGCAGCAACACTGTTCGGGCTGTCCAATGAATCGCCTTGAAGGCCTTCAACCGATGCGACCGCATATTCGCTGATCAGGTATGGATCTTCGCCGAAGCATTCCTCGGTACGGCCCCATCTTGGATCGCGCACGACGTCGAGGACCGGGGAATAGGTGACGGCACCGCCTTGGCTGCGCGTTTCGAGCGCCACGGCACGGCACATATCCCGGTACAAATCCACGTTCCATGTGCTTCCAATGGACAGCGGGACCGGGAAAACCGTGCCGCCGATGGCCATGTGCCCATGTGAGCATTCCTCTCCGATCAGAATCGGAATACCCAGACGTGATTCCTCAATGGCGTACCGCTGGATGTGATTGACGGCTTCTGCTCCTTCACGCGGAGAAAGACCGGTCTCAAGTGTTACACCGGTCCATGGATCGGCGCGCAGGGTCCCGTAAAGGGATCCGACGCCGCCATTTTTCACTTGCTCTTTAAATGAATCCGTTAATGTAATCCGACCTTTATTCACTTCATAGGTCTTCCAGCCGAACGGCTGAATCAGCTGCCCAACCTTTTCCTTCAGGTTCATCAGGCCAAGAAGATGTTCCACTCTTTCCGTAATGGGTTTACTGGAATCTTTATAAGTCATCTCATACCCTCCGGTACATGAAGAATTTATTCTTTAACCGCGCCGATGGTCAGACCTTGAATGAAATAGCGCTGGAAGAACGGATAGGCCAGAATAATCGGTCCGGTTGCCAGAACGACCATCGCCATCCGCGAAGTATCCTGTGGCATGCTCTGCAGAGCGGCCATGCTAAGGGATGAATTCTGAGAGTTCTGCAAGATGAACTGCATGCTGGTTTCAATCCGCATGAGCATGGATTGCAGCGGAACCAGGTTCGGATCATCAATGTAGAGCAATGCGTTGAACCAGTCATTCCAATAACCCAAGGTGCTGAACAACCCGATGGTTGCCAGACCCGGCAAGGATAGCGGCAATACCAGCTTGTAGAAAATTTTAAACTCGCTCGCACCGTCGATTTTACCGGATTCAATGATAGCATCCGGAACGCTGGTGCTGTAGAACGTACGAAGTATCATAATATAGAAGGCGTTGAGTGCCAATGGCAGGATCAAAGCCCAGATGGAATCTTTCAGACCGAGCAATTGCGTTGCAACGATATAAGTCGGTACCAGACCCCCGTTAAACAGCATCGTGAAAAACGCAAAGAACGCGAAGAAGTTCCGATATCTGAACCCTTTACGAGAGATGGCATAAGCATACAACGAGATAATAAACAAGCTGATCAACGTCCCCACTACCGTTACAAAGATCGTAACGCCATAGGAACGAAGGAGTGTATCGCCAGTTTGGAATACATATTTATAGGCTTCCAGACTCCATTTTTCCGGCCAGATTTGATATCCGTTGCGGGCAAGGGCGCCTTCATCCGTAAATGAAATGATCATGACGAACAAAAACGGAAATACACACAGGAACGAGAAAATACCGGCAATCAGGTTGAACACGACATTCCACCCGGATGAAAGCTGATGGAAATCTTTCATCTTGCTTTTAGATTTGAACACGTCACATACCCCCTTCTTGGTAGATTGATCGATTAGAACAATGCATTATCCTTGTCATATTTACGAACGATATAGTTCGATACCATAACGAGAATAAATCCGACTACCGACTGGTACAGACCCGCAGCAGTACTCATTCCGATCTCGCCTGTTGTCTTCAGACCACGATATACATAGGTATCGATAACGTTCGTTACGGAATACAAGGTTCCCGAATCCCTTGGCACTTGATAGAAGAGACCAAAGTCAGCGTAGAAGATTTTACCGATCGCAAGAAGAGTCAAAATGGTCATCAGCGGTTTCAGCATCGGAAGCGTGATGGCTTTAATCTGCTGCCATTTGTTCGCGCCGTCAATCATCGCCGCTTCGTACAAGGATTTGTCGATCCCCATAATCGCCGCCAGATAAACGACACTGTTATAACCAACGGATTTCCACAAACTGATTAAGGTCAGGAATATCGGCCAATACTTGGCTTCGGAATACCATTGAACCGGCTCCATGCCAAACCATCCCAGGATTTGATTCAACATCCCTTTATCCATGCTCAGGAAACTGAATGCAAAATAACCTACAATAACCCAAGACAAGAAGTACGGCAGAAACATACCCGTTTGATAGACTTTCGCCAATTTCTTATTCACAATTTCGGACAACACGATAGCCAGTACTACGGATAGAATGAGACCCAAAATGATGAACACGAAATTATAAAGTACGGTGTTGCGCGTAATGATGTAAGCATCGTTGGTACTGAACAGGAATTTAAAGTTTTGGAATCCTACCCATTCACTATTAACGATACTTGCCCAGAAGCCGTCCCGGCTAAAGCGGTATTCCTTAAATGCAATAATGGTCCCGAACATGGGCAAATATGAGAATAAGAGAAACCATAAGGTCCCCGGCAAAACCATGAACAGCATGGCCTTATTCGTCATAATATTTTTGAAAAACTGTCCGATCGCTCTCACGCTTACCCCTCCTCGTGATGTGCATGAATGAACAAAAGAAGGGCGGTGAACATCCGCCGCCCCGTCCTTGTTCATACTGCAGCGGTATCTGCTGTCCTTGGGACAAGAAAGACCGCTTCATGCATTGTTATTACTTGCTTGCTTTCCAAGCATCAATTTGGCTTTGTGCTTCAGCGATGATCTTGTCCAGACCAGCGGCTTTCAGCTTTTGATTCGCTTTTGGCAGGAACTCTTCAGGATTTACGGTACCTGTCATCAGCGGTGCCCAGAACTCTTCTTTTACGTTGTTGACTGCTGCGAGCTCTGTGGATACTTTGGTTGGATCGAAGTTGAAACCGAGAAGCGGAGCAGCCTGGCCGGACTCGTTAAACTTCTTGAACTCTTCCCATTTGTTCTCAGGATCCTCAGGATTCAAGTAAGTCAGCATGACATTACCAAGCGCGAAGGTAGGCATGTCGTAGTTTTTCGATTCTGGCAAGTTTTCCATTACGTTCTCGCTAAGCTTTTTGTAGTGTACGCCTTCGATACCGGAGTCAACCAGGTTACGAAGATATACGTCTGTGTTCAGCAGGTTCAGGAACTCCATGGCTTTCTCAGGGTATTTCGAGTTAGCGGAAATCGCTTGCATCGAACCCATTACCGACCAGTTGAAGATCGTTGCATCGCCAGCCGAAGTGGACACTACCGGATAGCCGTAGCTTTGGCTCCACAGATTATCTGCGAACGGCTGCGTTGCCGCACGGTCTGCGAACCAGTTGCCGGAAGTCATCAGATCTTGCGTCGAAGTTGTTGTAGCTGCTTCTGGGGAAATGTATCCCGCTTTGTAGTACTTGTTCATCAATTTAAGCATGTCCATTGTTTCTGGCATTTCGAGGAAGTTCACAACTTTCAGATCTTCCTTGTCATCCAGGTAAACGGCCATTGGCATTTTTTCGATGATGTAGTCAAACGGAAGCAATGGACCGAAGTCTTTGCTAATTGCCAAAGGAACGACGTTCGGTTCTTTTTCCTTAATCGTTTTCAGCAGTGGCTCCAAGCTTTCCATCGATTTCACGTTCGAAATATCGAGGTTGTATTTATCAAGCAATGTTTTGTTAAAGCGCCATGCTTCTTGAGCAGGAAGCTCTTTGTTTGCCGGAATCGCATAGTTGTGACCATCAACCTTGGAACCTTCCAGGAACGCAGGGTCAATCGCGTCTTTAATGCCTTGTCCATGACTTTCAATCAGCTCGTCCATTTCCATAAATGCGCCTTTACGTGCATTTTGCACATAGTCAAACGCCCATGAGCTTGTGAACAAGATATCCATCGGTTCGCCGGAAGCTGCCATGACTTGCATCTTCTGGTTGTAATCACCGAAGTCGATCATTTTCATGTCAACGGTTACACCAATCTTCTCAGCAGTGTATTTATTGATTTCTTCCTCAACCTTGTCAACATCCTTTTGAGGTGTTCCGATGGTGTACCAGATCAGCTCAACCGGTTTCTCGGCAGTTCCCCCGCCGTTTCCTGCACTCTCTTTGTTGCCCCCGCATGCCGACAACAGCATGGATGCGGACAATAAAAGCGTTAGGGGCAGGAGCCATTTCTTTTTCGATTTACTCATGTTTATCCTCCCTTTTGAATCCTTGTGTCTCTACACTTATAAGGTTATCCCATGAAAGCAGTTTCACATAGGCGAAAAATTAAAGGTATTATGGTGAAAATAAAGAAAAAAACTCTGATTAAATCAATCAGAGCATTCCTCGGAAATCCCTCGGCGATACGCCGACAAATTTTTTGAACTGTTTATAGAAATAACCGGTTTCCCAATAACCTACATTTTTTGCGATATCTTGTACTTTCGTTGAAGAGTTTCGGAGCAGCTCCTTCGCTCTTTCAATCCGGTACCGGTTAATATACTCCGTAAAGTTCTCTCCCGTCTCTTTATGGAACAGATGCCCCAGATAGACGGGATGAATATGATACTGAGCGCCCAACACCTTCAGCGACAAATCCTCATTATAATGGTGCTGGATATGATGCAGAATCTGCTGGATGACAGGGCTCTTCACATCATTGTTGAGCGAATCAACCAGCCCGCCTACCCCATCCTTCACAGCCGTAATCAGATCGTCGATCGATACGGAATCCATAATGTCCGTAATCGTATTTTTCACAAAATCAGGAGCAGCCGTGTATTGGATATCGTTCAGCTCCAGTTTCAGGCGAATGACCATCTCGACCGCGATACTCTTGAGTGTCGTCGGGATCATCCCCTGCGTATGGCGAAGCCGATCAAAATCACTATCGATCAAATCAAACAGCACCTGCTTGTCCCTACCGGCGATGCCTTTGGCATACTCGGGCCACTGCACGGAATAGGATTCCGCCGCTTCCCCCTTCTTGGCTTGAACATCAACATAATCCACGTAGGAGGGCTGCTCCAGAACAAGATAGTATTCCTGCGCCTCCTTGGCATGAAGATAACTGTCCTTATAATTTCCGCCGAGACTTTCCACGCTGCCAAGCGAGATGGACAGCTCCTCTTCATAGCATTGCTCGCGCACCTGCTGCAGCAGCCGAATGGCTCTCGCTTTTTCCGTGTCCGGATCTTTCATCATAAAAATCACCACGTGATCGCCGTCGTTGTCCCGGAAATACAGGACACCCGGCTCCTGATCCATTAATTGATACAGGCTATTCTCCAGCGGCGTGAAATCCGCTCTCAGGATAGACGCCATGACATACGGCAAATTCAGATTCAGCCCCAGAAGGGTCGTGCGCTCCTCCAGTTCCTCCGGCTCAATCCGGTCCGTGATCCAGCGGTACAGGATATTGCTCCGCAATACGTTAATGTCGTACTCGTCCAGTCTCATTTCTCTTCTGGATTTGTTCATTTTATCCGTTGTGCTGGCAATCGTTTCTTCCAATTCCTTCAGATTGATCGGCTTGAGCAAATAATTCTCGATCCCCAGACGCATGCCTTCCTTCAAATAGGCAAAATCGTCGAAGCCGCTCAGGATGATTACCTTCAAATTGCGGTTCAATTTTCGTGCGCCTTCAATCAATTCAAGTCCCGTCATGACAGGCATCGAGATATCTGTGATGAGAATGTCAACCGGAATGACCGCCATCTTCTCCAGCGCCTGACGGCCATTCTCCGCATGCCCCACCACCTCAATGCCATACTTCGACCAATCCACGACGTCAACCAATCCTTCTATAATAAATGGTTCATCGTCCACGATAAACACTTTATACATCGTTATTCAGCTTCCCTTCTGTCACCGGAAATTTGACTGTCACCGTTGTACCGCTGCCCGGCTCACTCTGGATGTCCATTCCGTACGAACTTCCAAACGTCAGCTTTAATCGCTCATTCACACTCCGCAGACCAAATGATTCTTCACTCGACTCGGCCATTTCCAGCCGGGATTTGATCTCCTCAAGCTGCTCTGGCTCGATCCCTTTCCCGTTATCCTTGATCTCGATTACGACATCATCATCCTGCTGCGACGCGTTAACCGTTAGCCAGTTATCATCCTGGTCGCTGCGCAGCCCATGAACGATGTAGTTTTCAATCAGTGGCTGCAGCGACATTTTCATCATCGGCACATGTTTGATTTGTTCCTCACAGTGCATTTTATAAATATACTTGTCCTTATAGCGAATTCGAAACAGCTCCAGATAGAGCCTGCACGCCTCCAGCTCATCCTTTAATGTGTAGTGGGACTTATGCTGCACGATATTCTTGAACAGCATCGACAAGCTGTAGATCATATCACCGACATCCTGAGCCCCCTGCGAAAGAGCTCTCATCCGAATCACTTCAAGCGTATTGTATAAAAAATGTGGGTTAATTCTCGCTTGCAGTGCAGACAGCTCCGCGTTCTTCTGGTTAATCTCTGCCTTATATACCTTGTCGATATACCGGGAAAGCTCATCCAGCATCTCATTGAAGCTGCCCGCAATTTGCCCTAGCTGATCCTCCTTGGTATCCTGCATCCGGGCAACGAATTCCCCCTTCTCTACCTTGCGCATAAAACGGATAATGTTATCGGTGCGCTTGGAGTAATTCACGATTGTCAGCGAAGGAATGAATACCGCAACGACAATACATAGCAGGGCCGCAATGATGATGGTGTTCTGCAAACCATGGAAGGACTCCGATATCTCACGTTTGGGTGTGATTCCGACCACCGTATACCCTGCCTGATTGTGAGCCGCTGTTGTAATGTACGATTCCTCATCTAGGTTCACGGTATCTTTGGAATTCAGCAGCCGGTCGGCATAAGGATACTTCTTCCCGTAATATTTGCCGGAAGAATCAAACATCACACGGCCGTCACCCGACAAGACCAGCACGGATCCCTTCAGGGGATCTTCGCCGCTGTTCAGGACAGTATCCAGTGCTTCCGTTCGATATAAAATAACCAACTGCCCCAAATTCTTGTATGTGGTCATATCATTAATCGGGCTCCGGATCGAGAATAACGGCAAATTCACATCTCCGGCCAGCTTACGTACCCAGAGATTCGGCAGCGTGACGCTCTGGCTCTCCATCGCCATCACATCAGGAATGTACGAATGCGTGGCATTCGCCTGATAGAGCCTTGTCATGCTGCCCTGCTTGTATACATATACATATTGTTTCTCGGCACTATACAGCATGATATTCTCAATATCCGGGTCGTCGTCCAGCCTTTGCTTGAAATAAGCAACCACACTGTCTGAATTGGACTGCCCGCCGCCCGCGATCCGATCCATTCGCTTGGCCATGTACTCATCAAACGAGTTCATGAGGAAATAGGAAGTGTCAATCCCTAGAGAACTGTTGCGGTACAAGTCATTTACATAGGACTGCTCATTCTCAAATTTTTGATTCAATTGCCGCTCCACCCGCTCAACCGCTCTTCGCTGAATGTCGAGTTCGCTGCGCACGGCCGATTGAAACAAGAAGTAATACATGAGAAAAGATAAGGTGACGATGGTAACCACCGCAATCAAGGAGATTAACAGCAGCATTTTGGTAAACATATTATTTTTAATATATTTTTGATAAAACTTAGCAGGAGACATTGGTTTCCCCTTCCTGATGTAAACGTTGTTACTGCTTAACCTATTAAATAATAACATCAGCAGAGCGTTATCAATGGATGAAATTTCTACCAGTCATGAAGATGTAATTTGCCTATTTTAAGTTGATTTAGGGGTCGCTCTTCCCGCTAATTCATAGCATAATCAGGAAGGAGATGAATTAAGATGCCCCAATACCGCATTATTGTCGATTTATCCGATTTTCAGCTCCACCTGCTGGATGGCGACACCGTGGTACGTACGTTCCCGGTTGCCATCGGTAAAATGGCTACGCAGACGCCGCCAGGCAATTACACCATCGTCAACAAACAGCCAAATCCCGGGGGGCCTTTTGGAGCCTATTGGTTAGGGTTGTCCAAACCCCATTATGGCATCCATGGCACGAATGACCCTTCATCCATCGGCCGCTACGTTTCCCATGGCTGCATTCGAATGTATAACGAGGACGTCATTGAGCTTGCCTCCCTCGTGCCGATTCATACCCGGGTCACCATACGAAACTGATAAGCATAAACTGGTGATTTCAAATCCCTCCAAATTGGTTAAATACAAATGTTACATCGTACCAATGTATTTACCTATTCGTTGTATGGAGGGACTGCCCATGATGCAGAGCAAATATTTCAGGACATGCTTTGGCATAATCGCACTGCTCTTGATCATTTATCTCGGATCCGAAATCAGCTTCTTGTTCCGGCCAATCGTCTCCATGTTCAATATGCTGATCGTTCCCGTCGCGATGGCCGGCTTCTTCTATTATCTGCTCAGACCGATTGTGGACTACCTGGAGCGGCGGAAAATCAAACGATCCATTGGCGTCCTGATGCTGTATTTCGTGTTTGCCGGTCTCTGCGCCATCTTCGGCATTGTGGTGTGGCCGACACTGCGCGAGCAGATCGAAAATTTTATCAGTAATGCCCCCTTTCTGGTAGAGGGTGTGCAGCAACAGATCGACCAGCTGCAGCAGAATCCATACTGGTCACGCTTTATACCAACGGAATCCGAGTTATCTACCTCACTGACGGAATACATGAATCGGATCATTACCTGGATCAGCAACTCCATCAATAACCTGATTGCCGTTGTATCCAGCGTTGTCGTTATTATTGCTACGATTCCGATTATTCTGTACTACATGCTGAAGGAAGGGAGCAAGCTTCCGCCCAAGCTGCTCAGTGTCCTACCAAGACGATACCGCCGTGACGGCAAGGAAGTGCTGGGTGAGATCGATACAGCACTCAGCAATTTTATTATCGGCAAAGTGATCCTGAATCTTATACTTAGCATCATGATCTATATCGGATTTCTGATCATCGGGCTGCCTTATTCTTTGCTCTTGACGGTGATCTCCTTCTTCTTGAATTTCATCCCGTATATCGGAGCGCTGCTGGCGACCATTCCTGCCGTGATCATCGGTTTTATCGAATCTCCTTCGATTGCGATATGGTCTGTTGTCGTCATTGTCATCGCACAGCAGATCCAAGATAATATTCTGACACCGGTCATCTACGGGAAACAGCTGGATATTCACCCGTTGACCACGATTGTCCTCATTCTTGTAGGCGGCGACTTCTTCGGGCTGCTTGGCATCCTGCTCGCCATTCCCGCCTACATGATCGTCAAAATTATCGTGGTACGGATTTACGAACTGTTCCTTGCCGAAAAAGTAGAAGACGCATAATGAACTCGAGTTACTTCAGACATACAAGTGACATTTGTACAAAAAAGGATGTCCCCGCCAACTTCACGATGGCTGCTGGGGACATCCTTTATTTAAAGAATCACGCATTGCCGCGCAGAGATCGAACCACAAAATCATGCTCATCCTTGCGCAATATCATACCATTTGACAAGGTAACGGTATCCTCATCGTGAGTAGTCAGGATGGCCTGTGATAACACCAGTCGATTGCCCCGCCATATCATCACGGATGATCCAAAATAGATGGCGTTATCGAATTGAATGGTATGATTCACGACATAACCGATGGAGTTCAAGGCAGGGTATGCGTTTCTTGGCATAATTCTATGAATGGCGCGAAACGGTATAACAAGCTCACCCGGACCTAGAATCACTTTTTCCTGAACGGGATCCCACCCTTTCAGCACACCTTCAACCGTGCTTTTTGCCCCGTCTAAACGCTGAATGACAACATGACGACCAATCCAATGCTTCATGAAGGTCACCTCTCGCGGATTATTCATCTCCATCGCCCGGTGTGCTTGGGATGTCCCAATTCACCGGATCCATACCCTTTTGCATTAAAAAAGCATTCGATGCTGAAAATGGACGACTACCGAAGAATCCTTTATGCGCTGCAAATGGACTCGGATGACTGGACTCAAGCACCTTGTGCCGGCTTCGGTCTATGAAAGAACCTTTCTTCTGTGCGTAACTGCCCCATAATATAAAAACCATTGGCTGATCACGTTCATTCAGTTTCGCAATAACCGTATCGGTGAATGTCTCCCACCCGATCCCTTTATGCGAGTTCGGCTCGCCTTCGCGAACCGTAAGCACTGCATTGAGCAGCAGTACTCCTTGATCCGCCCACGATTGCAAGGAACCGTGACGGGGAATCGAGATTCCCAGATCCGAAGCAAGCTCCTTATGTATATTTCGTAAAGACGGAGGAATCGTAACCCCGGGCGAAACGGAAAAGCTCAGTCCCTGCGCCTGCCTACGACCGTGATAAGGATCTTGTCCCAAAATAACGACTTTTGTCGATTGGTACGATGTTTGCTGAAGAGCCCGAAATATATCTTCCTTGGGGGGATACACCGTGCTGCGCCGGTATTCCTCGTCCACCCGTTCCATCAAAGCTTGAAAATAAGGCTTATCCATTTCTCCCTGCAGAATAAGGTCCCAATCATTGTTAAACATCCGCATGTCTCCTCTCTCCTCTCACACAGGCCAGCATGGAATCATAAAAGAATGCGATTTCTATAATCGGAACACCATAACATCTTCCGTTCAATTTGAATCCAATAACAACACTCATCATGAATTGACCTTATGTCGATTTAAAAAAATAAGCCGGCACCCATACGGGGGCCGACTTATTTTGCATCTTACCAGACGCTGTTATAATGCCGAGGACGGGGGTCGAACCCGTACGGTAGTCACCTACCGCAGGATTTTAAGTCCTGTGCGTCTGCCAATTCCGCCACCCCGGCATATTTATCCGCGCATGTTCCTAGCGTCGTTCACGTTCACTTACATAGCCGAAGGTACGCGTGGGAATCGCAATATATTGCGATCTCATTCCGATATCTAGGTGTGCACATTTCGTCTTAGCGACAAAATTGATAATACCATGTCCAACCATGTGATGTCAATATATGAAACTCATAATTTTTGGCATCACCTTACTTAATAGCTTGAACCACCGCTTTAATTCATCGATTCAAAGGCTTCCGTATGCCATAAAGAATAATTTTACCGTTATCGCCAAATGATAAATAGGCTTGCATTGTCATATGCGAAGACTAGAACAGCCGAGAAAAGGATACCCCTCACCATGAAAAAACTCTCAACCGTCGTATTAATCGCTCTCTCCATTTCTCTTTGCTATCCGAAAGTTGTTAACGCCGAGCATGCACCATCCGCTTCCAAAGGCAGGGATTATTATGAGGAACGCGGCGAGATTGTATGGGAAGTCCCCACACAAAACAAAGTAATTGCCCTTACCTTTGACGATGGTCCGGACGAACAGAATACCATTCAAATTCTGGATCTGCTAAAGCAATATGACGCTAAAGCTACCTTCTTCGTTGTTGGCAACCGGGTGGAGAAACACCCTGAGATCGTAGCGCGAGAGCTGCAGGAAGGACATGAGATCGGCAATCACTCATACTCCCATCCTCCCTTTCACAATATTAACGTCAGCAAGTTAACGAGCGAACTGAACCGTACGCAGGATGCGATTTTTCATGCAACTGGCATTCGAACCGTTCTGTTTCGTCCACCCGGAGGCAGTTATAATGAAGCGATTGTCCGCACGAGCAAGGATTTCGGTATGCTGACCGTATTATGGTCATGGCACCAGGATACGCTGGACTGGCGAAAGCCCGGCGTTAATCGGATTGCCAAAAAAGTGCTGGATAATGCCCATAATGGAGACATTGTTCTGATGCACGATTTTGTGCCGGGTAGTACACAGACAGTTGAAGCCCTCAAAGTGATTCTGCCGGAGCTGCAAAAGAGAGGCTACGAATTCGTGACCGTTTCGGGGCTGCTGTCCTATCATGAGAAATCGCGTAAGTTCATTGAAGTAAACCATTAAAGGAAATAAATCACGTTCTATAATAACCGCTACCTACTGATGGTAACGGTTATTTTTTGAAACCGACTGGATCCGATAACACAGAGTCCAATTTCGGATCCTCCTCAAGTGGAAATGTCTTGCTAGAGCGCCGGCTGAGCAATATGGAGCTCCTCCTCTGCGGAATGACAATATTCGTACCCAGGTTACGGAGCAGGCCGCTACTTCCTTTACGCTCAAGGGCGATATCCTGGAATTAAAAACGCCCCTATGGAGGTCTCCAGCGAGAGGTCTTGAATAAATTAATTGTATTTGGTAAGATACAGAACGAACGTTCAGTATATAAATTTTGAAAAGCTCGCAAAGGGTATAAGGGGGTGCATGCGTGAATAAAAAACAACAACAAACGGAAGATACCAAGCGACGCATTGCCGAAGCCGCCAAGGCACTTTTTATGCAGAAGGGTTACAAATCCACGTCCATTGAGGAAATCGTTGAAGCCACCGGCAGCAGCAAAGGGAATATCTATTATCATTTCAAGAGCAAGGAAGGGCTGTTTCTGTATCTGATCGAGGAATGGGACCTCGAGTGGGAACAGAAATGGAACAGTAAAGAGCAGCATTACACCACCACCGTTGACAAGCTATACGGAATAGCGGATCAATTGGTGTTTGATGATCTGAACCACCCCTTCTCCAAGGCGCTTGATGAATTTATGAACAGCAATGGAGATGTTACCGAGGAAGTAGAGCAGCGAATCGTCCAGATTATTCGGAGCCATTTGGAATTCGATCAAAGATTGCTGCAGCAAGGGATTGATCGCGGGGAGTTTGAGAATCATAATGTGGAGCAGCTATCCGTCATCTTTGAGAGCCTCATTGTTGGTTTAAGCCAGATGTCCCGGATAACGAAGGTGGAAAATGCGCTTGCCCTTTATCATGCCGCCATCAAAGTATTTCTGCATGGTATTGAAAAGAAATCATGAAAAACAACACCCTTTTTTCACACTCTATTACAAACCGAACGTTCAGTATATAAATAATCGAATTACTATCATTTTCATCATGTCATTATTAAATCGTCTTTTATTTTGGAGGAATCATCATGTCATTACTGATGCGAAACAATGGAGCCATCCTGCTCCTCATGTTCAATATATTTCTAGTCTTCACCGGCATCGGGCTCGTCATACCTATTATGCCAACCTATATGACGGAACTGCATATCAGCGGAAGCACGGTAGGCATGCTCGTTGCCGCTTTTTCATTAACACAGCTGTTATTCTCGCCACTTGCGGGTAGATTGTCGGATACCATGGGTCGTAAAAAAATCATCATCTCCGGCATGATTGTGTTCGCTATATCGGAATGGTTGTTCGGAGCTGCCAGCACACCGCCGCTCCTGTTTGCATCGAGAATGCTCGGCGGTATTGGCGCTGCGCTCATTATGCCTGCTGTTATGGCCTACACGGCTGACGTGACTTCGAATGAGGAACGTGCCAGGGGCATGGGGTTCATTAATGCTGCGATTACGACAGGCTTCATCATCGGACCGGGCATCGGAGGGTTTATCGCCGAGTTTGGCATTCGCGTTCCTTTCTACGCTGCGGCTGTTGCGGGAGGAATTGCCGCACTGGTAACGCTGCTGCTGCTTCCGGAATCATCCACCAAACAGGAAGCACCTACCGTGCTGGGACGGAAGAAGGAGAGCATGGTTGTCCAGCTGGTACGTTCTTTCAAAGAACCTTATTTCTTAAGTTTGATCATTGTATTTGTGCTCTCTTTCGGCCTTGCCAATTATGAAACGGTGTTCGGCCTGTTTGTGGATCATAAATTTGGGTTCACCCCTAAAGATATTGCCATGATCATCACATTTGGATCGATTGCGGGTGCCGTCGTCCAAGCGACTATTTTCGGTTGGATCCTGAACCGGTTCGGTGAGAAAAGAGTCATTACGCTCAGCTTGCTTACCGCAGGAATCTGTATCCTGTTAACCCTGTTTGTGCATAAATACTGGCTGATATTCCTTGTTACCTTCCTGGTCTTTCTGTCGATCGACATCTTACGTCCCGCTATCGGTACGCAAATGTCCAAGCTGGCGAAGGATCAGCAAGGCTACGTGGCCGGTCTGAACTCGGCCTATACCAGCCTGGGGAATATTGCAGGACCGCTGGTAGCAGGGTATCTGTTTGATTTGGACATCAACTTTCCCTACATCTCCGCGTCCATCGTCCTCATCCTCTGCTTCTTCCTGGCCATGCGTGCCGGCAGAGCCTGGGCCGCAACAGAGGCTGTCATGAGTGAACGGTAACGAAGGATAACTTCGTTCCTCAACGTTTATAGCCAATCATTAAACAAGACACCCCGGAAGCTTCTGGCGGTGTCTTGTTTTTGGTTATGTATTTTTAATATGCCACCAGGACGATCATCGCCAATAAAGCCACAAGCGCAAACAAGAGAGCCCATCCCAATTCGAACCGTCTTTTTTCTTTATATGCCTTAAAGGCTTTCCGTGACTCAAATACGAATACGACCATCAAGAAGGCAAGCAACACAGGCAATCCCCACGACTGATTTAACACCCACTCTGACACCTTAATCCCCCATCCTATATCTAAAATGAGCTGCATCCAACCAGCAGCAGTTGTATAAATAAGCGTATCCCCCAATGATTCTATTAAAATGTACCGTATGTCGCCCCCGATTACAAATCTCGCTTAAAATATATATCGAAAAAGACTCCACCGGCATTGTTGGTGGAGTCTTACGTTAAAGTGAACCGCGGTGAGTTTTTCGCTTCGGTTATGTTTGTTTCGCTAAAGTCCTGATCATGCCGCTCAGCTTCACTCTACGTCAATTGGATGTTGTATCTTATCCTTATAAAAATCGAGATACAATTGACCGTCCGTTCCCTTAACTGTATAAAAAACATCTTCAATATTTTTGTTCCGGTCTTTTAATTTATCATGAACCCAATCGGGGGAGAGATCATTTACCTTTAGATTCTTCTCTAAAAGTTGTCCATCCATGATAAGCTCAATCGGAAACTGTTGATTCCCTTTTTCATATCTTTTAAAGTTACATTCTGGTATTCCTTTTTCTTCATCACAGATATCATTCCATTGATCTCTAATACGCCGTACTCAACTTCCGAGATATCAAAAATATCTTTTTGTCGTAACATCTGATTTACTGTATCTAATGTTAATTTATTTTTCTTTAGATTCTCTTCAAGAATCTTCCCACCCTCTATAAGTATACTCGGTGTCCCTTCAGCCCACGGAATTTACGGTTCTTCACAACGAGCTTTGATAAAAGATAGGATGTAAATGTAAAAACGGCAAGCGAGATGAGTAGTTGTATTACCTGCAATTTTTCATTGAAAGCAAAATTTGCAGCAAGGATAGCAAAGTTTCAAGAATATACTCTAATTGAACTTCTAATTAATCGGTGATCTCATTTAATTTTCTTTTGAGCTCTAAGTTCATAATGAAATTATACTTACTTGCATGTTTAAATTCGTCTGTTAAAATCTCAAATACCATGTCCCTAAAGTACCTGTATGGCATCCCGGCTCTAATATTACGGTATTTTCCACTACCCTTAATTCACCCATTAAGGCTTTCTCTACTCCCTCTATAAATGAATTCAGTCGTCGGAGCCACTGAAACTAAATAATCATAAAACAACTCGTCTTCTCGCTCGCCTGAAACGGCTTGCTCAATTAATGCAAGTGTCTCATCTAACGATTTATAAGAAGTTTTTTGCGATGCCTTTTTATTTTCGATACGATACAAAGTATTCAAAATCTCATGCAATGTCAGGGCGGATATGCTCTATGGACAAAAAATAACCCCACCAGCCTAAGCAGTAGGGTTCTTCTGCGTGTTTCCACTCATAGTGGAGTTAAGTAAGTGCATTGTGGAGACATCGATCATTGAACAAGATAACCTCCTCAGGTTATTCAACACGGTTAATAAAAATACAGTTTGTTCTGCTGCTTGGAGTATAATTATTTTTAATGAGGGGTGACTGCTAATGAAAAAAGCAATCGTTCGATGGTTTATTGTTCTGTTAGCTTTGTACATCATTGGGCATATACTATTTGATTTTGGCGAAACACGGTTGATGAGAATCATTACAGGTTCGATTGGCCCTGCGCTATTTGTAAGCATACTAATTTACAAGAGTATGAGAAACGAGGACGAAAAATAGTCGTTTTTTAAAATGCAAAAAAGAACCCTACATTTAAATTTTCACCATAATATTTTTACTCAACGGAACAGCCCTATGAACAGCAAAAGACCCTTGCATCGCAAGGGTTTTCGATAAAGTGGGCCCTGAGGGACTCGAAACCTCGACCAGTCGGTTATGAGCCGACCGCTCTAACCAACTGAGCTAAGGAAAACGTTTTTGCGGGGTACAGCCAGTTTAGTTACTTCATTATATATAGATTTAGAACTGCAAATGTTTTCGTGTGTTTTTAATGTTTTGTCAGCAATTGCGTTAGACCACTAGCCGTCAAAGTTTATTGTTTTATAATTCCTATACGAGAGGTGATTGAATCAATGTCGCAAAATTGAATGGGTGTACGTGACCATCGTTTAATGTAGTGTGCCGATCTGCTCCTTCTTCAGCCGCTTGGTACTACCTTCATATTCATGTACGTGTCTCTGTACCTTTACACGTCTCTTCACCTGTTTTGTAGATGTTATTCTAACCTTCTTTATTGCTGGCCGTTTCTTCTGCATCCGTTGTATGCCTCCTTAAATTTAAACGACTTACAACATCCTATTTAGACATACATGGTTATGTGCAAGGCCATTATTAGGACTACTCTAATAGTTTTTATAGTTCATCTTTCTGCAATTCGATATCTATTTCAATCAGCTTCTTAAGATCATCCACTGTCTTATTCTCGATCCGGCCGTCCTGAAAATCCTTTACCCTTTTGGCTATTCCGGCTTTGAAGAGCTCGTGCAGCATTAGCAAATTCTTACTCTCAAGTGTTCCCATTGTCGTTCCTCTCGGCTTTCAGTTATGATGGAATGCGAGATAGCGGATGTCAGATAAATTGCACGCGGCGGGCCGCTATCTCAGCCGGGGGATACCCTGGACTAAGGGGAGGACGTGTCAGCGTCCTCCTTTTGATATGTCTTGGCATAAGAAAAACCGCCCAATCATTAGGCGGTTTGTTCTAAACTATAGTGTCCCATTTGCTTAGTCAGCTAAGTACGTCGATGAGGAGCACATCATTTTAAAAAAATCGGTCATCAAAAAAGTCGTCTACTCCTCAACATACCGGTTGCGGCGAATTAAAGTCGAACATGGCGATGATTACGACATCGGCAACGTTATAGCGTTCGCAACCGATTGAACTTAGAGCTACTACCGGACTAATTTTCTAGTCCAATTTCGATACGTGCAAGGACACCTGCTGGATTATCTCCGCTTCTGTTTGCATTTGACGGGAAGTTAAAAGCGGCGATCACAATATCATTTGTACCTCTCCGAAGGAAACGCCTAATATTAAACGATCTTCCCGGATTAAAGAATGAAACATTGTCCTGCGGATTGTCGATAACTACCGGCCGTCCATTTATTAAAACGATGGCAAAGTTATCAACGGACAGGAATAAGCTAGCTCTCTCTTCTAGGCGCTTGTAGTTGTTTGGCCGTACTATTTGCCTTTCCTAGTACTGTTCTTTTGTGCATTTTATGCTTCCTCCTTTATTATCAACGAATCTTTAACATATATATAAGTCCATGGATTTAATGGATCTGGACAAATGATTAGTCAAATTGCTCAATTTCCTCAAATGAAAATAGCCCCCCCGTAAAAACGGAGAGCTGTCTCACATTTTGCTTGGTGACCATAGAATCAAACCAGCTACATAGAGTTCTTGCCGATCGTCCAGGTCAACAACTAACACCTCCAGCTCTGATAGCCCAGCTCATGAACCATAATCTTATACCGTTGATGCCCTGTTGGTTTCTATATATGGATGCACGACAAATAAGGGGCACACGCCAACGCTGTGCCCCTTCTCTACTATTTTCTGCCCTTGTCACGATATCATGTTCGCAGACAAATAAACACGCCTTAGACATCTTAAATTTTGTCATTTGAAATAAATACCTGATCGTGCGCCTTTTTCAAAAAAAACTTTTTCAGTTCCTTTAACTACAGCACTGATCTCCTCGTTGTTTGATGTTCAGTTTATGTACAATGAACTTAATCAAAAACGGGGACGGAAAGTGGCCGTCCCCGTTTACCGAATTGGGGATACCGCATGGGTGCAGTATCGTAATTGGTGAATTAAATTAATTCAATGAATGCTTCATTCAGGTGCTTAGTTAAATCCAAAAAGTTCCCAAGATAATAACCAAGAGAATAAATAAAACCAGAACAGTACCTACTGGATTCCCGTATCCGCCGTAACAAGATTTTTCGTAACTCACCGATATTTACCTCCTTGCTTTGTGGAATGGTACAGTTTATGTACATAGACGGACTTAGTCTGGACATTTCGGCAATCATGATCAGAATGTGCTAATGTACCATAAATAGGACTGGGAGGGGTTCTTTACATCGCGGTCTACTTGAAGAACGGACGTATTAGCCATACTCTCAGTGCCTTCAGCTATCTGAAAGTCGCAGTTGAACGCCTTGGAATGACCACAGCAATGTTCAATGAACGATACTGTCGATCAATAGCCGCCGTTAGCAAATGCGTTTTTCACCATAGTTTTTCACTCAACTAAACAGCCCTATAAACAGCAAAAAACCCTTGCATCGCAAGGGTTTTCGATAAAGTGGGCCCTGAGGGACTCGAACCCCCGACCAGTCGGTTATGAGCCGACCGCTCTAACCAACTGAGCTAAGGGCCCTGAACATACATGTACACATAAACATAAGGACGTCATACATACATCGTTTAAAAATTGGTTGCGGGGGCAGGATTTGAACCTGCGGCCTTCGGGTTATGAGCCCGACGAGCTACCGAACTGCTCCACCCCGCGTCAATGCTGTATCAAACAGCGACAAGAATAAATATACACCATTTCCCTATAATAAGTCAAGTGCTGTTTTAATGGAATTTTCTCAAGGCATAAACCGCACGCCATAGCGACCCTTTTTGGAACGGTAAACCTCCACCATCCGCGGATCATGGTACCCGAACAGCCAGCCATCCTGCTCCAAACGTTTAGCGAAGCAGCCCGCCTGAAATTTGCTTGTATACAGCTTTCCGTAATATACCCAGTTCATCCTATGCGACTCCTTACCCGAATGATAATGTAATGCTGTCATATTATATCCAAACTTCCACAAAAAAACCGAAATCCAACAAACTTCTTTTGCGGCTGCTCAAGCGCCAGAATTTGCTTAAGACCGTAGATCACCAGCTTCTTCTTGCCTTCTTTCAAAATGACAATCGATCCGTTTGGCAGCTGCTGTTGTTGCGTCGTAATTATCCTCTCGTTTTCTTGCTCCTCCGGTGCGGTGCCGCAGGCATACGGCCCCGGTTCATTTTGTTCAGAAACGCGGCGTTCCGCTGCTTCTTCGGCAATCCCAGTACGGGATAATGAGCTTTCAGCTTATCCATATTGTTCTGGATGAAACTTAATGCGCTCAATCACCGCGCCAAGCTCCCGTATGATTTCCGTTACCGTGGCGCCCCAAATTTGATCCTGTTCGCCTTCATTGCGAATTAGCCAATTGGAATGCTGTCCTCTTAACAGTTCGATTCCCTGTATTCGGCAGTTCAGATCCGGACAATAGTACGCTGTAAAGGTAGCGTATCTCTCCGGATGGCTGACACAATCGGCCAAGGCGGAGACAACCGATTCCGGGTAGCCTTGGGCAAGCAAGTACTTGCGAGGCTCCTGCTCCCCTTGCTCGGCACTCATCCATTGCTGAAACCAGCCTTTAGGCATTGCCAATGGAGCTGTATCACGGTTCTTCCGGTCCTCCAGCTGCAGATGATTGATGATTTTAAGCCAAGCTTCCGAAGGGGTTCCCAGCGCTTCCAGCACATAGACCCTCTCACCGTCAGGCTCGCTTTCAATATCGGCCTTTACCACCAGACTTGAACTGTAATAAATGAAACACTCCTTCGGCTCCTTGTCCGAACCGGACACCCTCATATGTATCGTTAACAGGGTCCGGCTGCATACTTCTATGTATTCCAGCAGTTCCTGCACAAGAACCGGCTCGCTGTCACCCGTATCAATCAAGTCTTTCTCCTGCAGCTCCTGCTCAATCTTGGCCACTTCTATGGGCATCTCCTCGGTCAACGTTCCACGAAAAGGGTCCTCTAACCCAATAACAGCCCGCGCACCGACAATGCCAGTAAGTACAAAGAATTGTTTGCCGGTCAGTTGGATCCTTGACGGAATTTCCAAAGATCTCTCCTCCTTACGGTCAGCCCCGCCTATTTTGTGTTAAAATCTGAAGTTATCATTACTATTATAGGTGAGACATCTCCTTGCCCTCTACCAAGTCGTGGCCCTAAATTTATAGGAACATATACTCAAATCAGCCGATTTTCAAACTGCTCAACAGTAAAATTTCATAAAAAAACATTCCCGGGTCGAAATCACCTCTGGAATGTTCTTGTACTCATGTTAGATTAGACGGATCTTCCTGCTGGATAATACCGTGATAAAGAATCGTCATCAGCTGTTCACTGATCACGTTCAGGCTCCCCAGACCATGGTACCATTCGTTCCGGGCTGTAAATTCCTTGATAAAAGTAAGGAACGCAACCAATACCTGGGGAGAGATGTCTTTCCGTATCTGTCCAAGCTGCTGGCCTTTAAAGATCAGCATTTCAAATTCCGGAACAACGAATTTCTGGTTGAATTGGAGCAGCTTGTCCATCTGCTCCGGGAATTTGGCCAGATCCGCCACAAATTTCTGCGAGACAAACGCCGAAAATTTGTGCTGATCCTTGTAGAAGACGGTTAACGCCTCAAGCGGATCTTTTGCCTGGTCCATCATATCGCGGTAAATCGCCATGAGCTCGTCAACCATCCGGTCCACGACATGATCCAGTAAGCCCTCTTTGCTCTGATAGTAGTTATAAATCGTCATCTTGGAAACGGGGACCGCTTCGGCAATCTGCTCCATACTCGTCTGTAAAATCCCCTGCTCCAAAAACAACCGCTTCCCGGCTTCAAGCACTGCTTCTTTCTTAGCATTCATCTGTTAGACTATATCCCTTCTATATCAGCATAAGGACACCGATGGCTGGCTACCAGCCGCGTACAGTCCTAATGTAACGATCCAGCCTGCCGCTGTCAACCCGGCACCCACCATGGATTGTCTTCTCCACATTACAATAAAAAAAGCCGTCGCTCTGCGATAACTCACAAAGACGACAGCCTGATGATCTTAGCTGGTATAAGTTGTTTACACGCCAAAGGAAGTTGGATTCGATCTCCAGGATTGAAGAAGCTCCACATCCTGTTCCTGAATCCGATTCTCGGATAGCGCAACATCAATCAGCGCTCCGTAATTGGACAAGCTCTGCAGCGGAATCCCGGCTTCAGCGAAAGCTTGTACCGCTTTATCCAGCTGGTAGCTGAATATAGCCAATACCACCAGCGGCTCTGCCCCTGCATCCTTGACCGCTTGCGCCGCTTTGAGCGAGCTGCCGCCCGTGGAGATCAAATCCTCGATCACAACCACCTTCTGACCTGGCTTGATCAAGCCTTCGATTAGGTTTTCCTTGCCATGACCCTTTGCTTTGTCCCGAATATAGGACATGGGCAGGTTCATCTTCTGGGATACAAAGGCTGCATGCGGAATCCCGGCTGTGGCCGTACCGGCAATGGCCTCGGCCTCCGGATATTGCTCCCCGATGACGGCTGCGAACGATTCAGCAATGTAGTCGCGAATCTCGGGATAGGACATCGTCAAGCGATTGTCACAGTAGATCGGGGACTTAATTCCCGACGTCCACGTAAACGGCTGGTGAGGTCTAAGAGAAACGGCCTCAATCTTCAGCAAATAAGATGCGATCTGATGTGGAATATTCGCGAGTGTACTCATGCTTGAATCATCTCCTCAATAATCTGTTTTGCAGCTTGTCTCGGGCTCGGGGATTCCGTAATGGGACGGCCGACAACCAGATAATGACTGCCCTTGCGGATGGCTTCCCCTGGCGTAAGGACCCGAGTCTGGTCTCCGATATCCGCACCGGCTGGACGGATACCCGGTATAACGGTCTTAAACGCTTGGCCGCATGCGGACCGAATGGCCTCCACTTCAAGCGATGAAGCGACGACGCCATGCAGTCCCGCTTGCTGAGCCAGCTTCGCATATCGTACGACCGCATCCTCTACCAAACCCGGGATGCCGATTTCGTTATTCATGACATTCTGACTCGTACTAGTCAACTGGGTTACCGCAATGATCGTAGGCATGGCAAGACCCGGGGTGTCCGCCACTGCGGCCTCCGCCCCGGCTTTTGCCGCCTGCATCATGAGAGCGCCGCCGCTGGCATGAACATTAAACATGTCCACACCCAGCCGCGTTACGCTGTTCGACCCACCTTTTACCGTGTTCGGAATATCATGCATCTTCACATCCAGGAACACGGAATAGCCTTTTGCTTTTAATTCTTTAACAAAATCGGGACCGGCAGCGTAGAACAGCTGCATACCGACCTTCATATAACACGGGATACCCTCCAACTGCTGCACTAATGCTTTCGCACACTCGGCATCGGGGTAATCCAGGGCCACCATCAGGCGGCCCGCCATTTCATTGTAGCTGGCGTTCATCTATATCCCTCCTTCTCGATTAAACCGGCATCGCTTCAGAGGAGAAGTTGATGGTCTCCAGCATCGTCAGAAGCTCACGAACCGTATCGAGCGAGGTCATACATACCACACCGTTTTCTACCGCTTCACGGCGAATTCGGAATCCGTCACGCTGCGGCGTTTTACCCTTAGTCAATGTGTTGAAGACGAAATTCGCTTCGCCTGTGCGGATCATATCCAGAATATTCGGTGTTCCCTCGGACAGCTTATTAATGATGGTCACGTTAAGACCCGCCTCTTTCAATGCTGCAGCCGTGCCGCCTGTGGCGATGATTTTATAACCAAGCTTATGGAAGCCTTTCAGCAGTGCTGTAGCTTCAGCTTTATCTTTATCTGCGATGGTAGCGATGATCGCACCCGTTGAAGGAATTTTCATGCCTGCACCGATCAGACCTTTGTACAGCGCTTTGGCATACTTCACGTCACGGCCCATCACCTCACCGGTGGATTTCATTTCCGGTCCAAGTGTAGGCTCAACGCGGCGAAGTTTAGCAAAGGAGAAGACCGGTACTTTAACCGATACATGCTCGCTTTCCGGCCACATGCCTTCCTCGTATCCAAGATCCTTCAGCTTGCTGCCCATGATCGCCTGTGTTGCCAGGTTCGCCATCGGGATGCCTGTTACCTTGCTCAGGAACGGAACCGTTCGGGAAGAACGTGGATTCACCTCGATCACGTACACTTCATTTTTATAGATAACGAACTGGATGTTAACAAGTCCGCGTGTATTCAGCTCTTTGGCAATTTTGATCGTAATTTCGGCAATCTTGTCTTTCAGCCCCTGGGACAAGTACTGCGGAGGGTATACCGCAATCGAGTCACCGGAGTGAACGCCTGCGCGCTCTACATGTTCCATGATGCCTGGAATCAGCACCGTATCGCCATCGCAGATCGCGTCTACTTCCACTTCTTTACCCATCATGTAACGGTCGATCAGAACCGGATGGTCCGGGTTAATCTTAACCGCCTCTTTCATGTAACTCAGCAGCTCGCTGTCGGAGTATACAATCTCCATCGCGCGTCCACCGAGTACATAAGATGGTCTTACCAGAACGGGATAACCCAGTGATTGCGCAGTTTCTACAGCATCATCAACTGAAATTACAGTTTTGCCTTTCGGTTGGGCAATCTCGAGTCTGGACAGAAGCGCTTCGAATTTTTTACGGTCCTCAGCTTCGTCAATGCTTTCCAAGCTGGTACCCAGAATCTTCACGCCCGCTTTGCTGAGCGGCTCAGCGAGGTTAATTGCTGTCTGCCCGCCAAACTGTACGATGACACCGATCGGTTTCTCCTGCTCGATGACGTTCATGACATCTTCGAGGAAGAGCGGTTCGAAGTAGAGTCGGTCCGACGTATTAAAGTCAGTGGAGACGGTCTCCGGGTTGTTATTAATGATAACCGCTTCGTATCCCGCCTTCTGGATCGCCCATACAGCGTGCACTGTGGAGTAGTCGAACTCGATCCCTTGACCGATCCGGATCGGTCCGGAGCCCAGCACGATGACCTTCTCCTTGGCGGATTCGATGACTTCATTCTCCGTTTCGTACGTCGAGTAGTAATACGGCGTCGTTGCTTCAAACTCCGCTGCGCAAGTATCCACCATTTTGTAAACCGGGCGCAATCCATGCTCGCGACGCAGGAATCCGATAGACTCCTCAGTTGTATGCGTGCTGGCATTGCCTTCTGCGCGAAGTTCGGCTATCGCACGATCCGTAAAGCCGAGTCGCTTCGCTTCGTACAGCGTTTCGTAAGTCAGTGACGCTTCGCTGCGAATGTGATCTTCGTATTGGATCAGGAGCTCGATCTTGTCCAAGAACCACCAGTCAATCTTTGTCAGGTCCTGAATCTGCTGGAGTCCATACCCCCGGCGGAACGCTTCTGCAATCAGGAACATCCGCTCATCGTCGGCTTTGATCAGACGCTGCTGAAGCACTTCATCGCTCAGCTCATTAGCGCCCTTCAAGTAAAGGCGGTGCACACCGATCTCCAGAGAACGAACTGCTTTATGGATCGACTCTTCGAAGGTGCGGCCAATCGCCATCACTTCGCCGGTTGCTTTCATCTGAGTTCCCAGCTTCCGGTTTGCGTGGATGAACTTGTCGAATGGCCAGCGTGGAATTTTGCTGACGATATAGTCCAGTGTAGGCTCAAAGCAAGCATAAGTTTGTCCCGTTACCGGGTTGACGATCTCGTCCAGGGTGTAACCCATCGCAATTTTTGCTGCCATCTTCGCGATCGGGTAGCCCGTTGCCTTGGAAGCAAGGGCAGAAGAGCGGCTGACCCGAGGGTTTACCTCGATGACATAATATTGATAGCTGTTTGGATCCAGCGCGAATTGCACGTTACAACCGCCCTCAATGTTCAGGGCGCGGATGATTTTCAGCGATGCAGATCTGAGCATTTGATACTCGCGATCGGACAGAGTCTGGCTTGGTGCCACGACGATGCTGTCGCCAGTATGAACGCCGACCGGATCAAAGTTCTCCATGTTACATACCACAATGCAGTTGTCGTTCGCGTCGCGCATAACCTCATACTCGACTTCTTTCATACCTGCGATGCTCTTCTCGACCAAACATTGCGTGATCGGGCTGTAACGAAGTCCGGAGCTGACCGTTTCACGCAGTTCCTCTTCGGTTGCGCAGATACCGCCGCCGGTGCCGCCCAAAGTGTATGCCGGGCGCACGATCAGCGGATATCCAATCTCATTTGCGAAGTCAATCGCCTCTTCCAGAGTCGTTACAATCGTGCTTTCCGGTACGGGCTGATCGAGTTCACGCATCAGCTCACGGAACAAGTCGCGGTCTTCCGCTTTCTCGATGGACTCCAGCTGCGTTCCGAGCAGCTTCACATTCTCCTGCTCCAAAATACCTGCGCGTGCAAGCTCAACGGCCATATTCAGGCCCGTTTGCCCTCCAAGCGTCGGGAGCAATCCGTCCGGACGCTCTTGACGGATGATCTGTGTAACAAATTCGAGCGTAATTGGCTCGATATATACTTTATCCGCCATGTTCGTGTCCGTCATGATGGTCGCCGGGTTGCTGTTAATCAGCACAACCTCGATACCTTCTTCTTTCAATGCTTGGCAGGCTTGGGTTCCAGCGTAGTCAAATTCCGCTGCTTGCCCGATGACAATCGGACCGGAGCCGATGACGAGAATTTTTTTCAATGTATCATTTTTAGGCATATTAATGAGCTCCTTTCACGGCTGCCGCCAGAACCGCTTGGCGCGGTTTCCGGATTTCATTCTGTTTATGGTCTCTTATCATCTCAAGAAATTGATCGAACAGATAGCTGCTGTCTTGCGGACCAGGTGCAGCTTCAGGATGATATTGCACGGAGAAGGCCGGGAATTTCGAGTGCTTCAAGCCTTCAATCGTTTTATCGTTATTGTTGATATGTGTAACTTCCAGATCCGTCCCTTTGACGGAATCTTCATTTACCGTATAGCCATGATTCTGGGAAGTGATGTAACAGCGTCCGCTGGCAAGCTCTTTTACCGGGTGGTTCCCGCCGCGGTGGCCGAATTTCAGCTTCTCGGTATCAGCGCCCGCAGCCAGTGCAAACAATTGGTGGCCAAGGCAGATGCCGAAGATCGGATATTCGCCAAGGAGTTCTTTGACCATATCGACCGCATACGGAACGTCTTTCGGGTCCCCAGGGCCGTTGGACAACTGAATGCCGTCCGGGTGAAGTCTGCGGATTTCATCGGCCGTCGTGTCATGCGGAACGACCATCACGTCGCAGCCGCGGGAAGTCAGTTCGCGCAGGATTCCGCTTTTTGCACCGAAGTCAACCAGAACGATCCGCTCCTTGGAGCCTGGGCTTGTAAACATTTGCGGCGTTGAGGTTTTTGCCACCTGGTTGCGGAGTTCGGCGATCGTCGTATCACCGAGCATCTCCTTAAGCTCTTCCACTGGCTTGTTGGAAGTGGTCAGAATCCCCTTCATCGTACCGTAGTGTCGAATGATCCGGGTCAACATCCGGGTATCAATCTCGCTGATCCCTGGAATACCGTATTCCTTCAATAAGCTGTCAACGCTATATTCTGCACGCCAATTGCTAGGAACAGGCTCATGACGACGAACAACGAATCCGTGGACGAACGGCCGAATGGATTCAAAGTCATCCCGCGTGATGCCGTAGTTTCCAATCAAAGGATACGTCATGGTCACGATCTGTCCACAGTAAGACGGGTCGCTCAGCACCTCTTGATATCCTGTAATCCCTGTATTGAAAACAACCTCTCCGGTCATTTCAGCATCCGCGCCAAAGGATTTTCCGCTGAACAGCGTTCCGTCCTCCAGTAACAATCTTGCCTGCATCCCGATCACTCCTGTCATCTATGTGTAATTTATTTTATAAGTCTTTTGCCTAAGTGTTACTTAAAATCCGTGCTGCTCCGACCATTTCACTTCGCCGTCCACCCAAGTCATCACAGGCCAGCCTTTCAGCTTCCAGCCTGTAAATGGCGTGTTGCGGCCTTTCGTTGCGAACTCTTCCGGATTCACTTCTTTCTCTGCTTCGAGGTCAATCATGGTCAAATCTGCTGCTTTACCAGCTTCCAGCACACCCGTTGCAAGACCAAATACTCTTGCCGGGTCGCTGGTCATCCGCTTCACCAGCAAGCCAAGATCCCATTTGCCTGTAGCGACAAATTGGGTATAGAGCAGCGGGAATGCTGTTTCGAATCCTACAATACCGAATGGTGCAAGCTCCATGCCTTTCGCCTTCTCTTCCGCGCTGTGCGGCGCATGGTCCGTTACGATCATATCGAGCGTTCCATCCAGCAGACCTTCTATACAAGCCTCCACATCACGCGGGGTGCGCAGCGGCGGATTCATTTTCCAGTTGGCATCCAGACCGGGAATATCTTCGTCAGAGAGAACCAGATGGTGCGGGCATACTTCGGCCGTTACCGAGATGCCTATTGCTTTAGCTTGGCGGATCAAGCGTACGGACTGCTCTGTGCTCACATGGCATACGTGGTAATGTACGCCGGTGGCTTCGGTAAGCAGAATGTCCCGTCCGACATGGATCGCTTCCGACTCATTGGGTATACCTTTCAGGCCGTGCTTCTGAGCGAACTTGCCTTCCGTCACGCAAGCCCCTTTTACAAGCGAGTCATCCTCACAATGAGCAATGACCGGCATGCCCAGCGCCTTCGCTTTGTTCATGGCATCTTTCATCATCTGTGCGTTCTGCACACCAACGCCATCATCCGTAAACCCGATCGCACCCGCTGCCTTCAAGGCCTCAAAATCCGTCAGTTCGCGGCCCAGCTCGTTTTTGGTAATGGCTGCGTAAGGCAGCACCTTGGCCAGACCCGCTTCGCTAGCCTTATCCAGCACAAGCTTCACCGTTTCCGGCGAATCGGTCACTGGTCTTGTGTTCGGCATGCAGGCAATGGTTGTAAAGCCGCCTTTCACTGCCGAGCGGCTGCCGCTCTCGATCGTTTCCTTGTGCTCATAACCCGGCTCTCTCAAGTGCACATGCATATCGATGAATCCCGGTGTGACCAGTTTGCCCTCGGCATCGATTAGTTGAACGTTATCGTCCATTTCCGGCAAAGCTGCGATATCACTTGCAACCGACTGAATCAATCCGTCTGCAATGACGATATGTTTATCTTCGAGCTGTCCTCGTTCATTGATCACTTTGGCATTCTTTATCACTTGCATTTGCATCTTGATTCCCTCCGCAGCAGAAGCACCATTCGCTTCTTTGTATATTGTATAATAAAAATTCACTTTTGTGTATAAATATTAGCGCATATTCATTCTATACACCGTATATCACGTTTTCGAATCAGCCCATCGCCCGTTCCATAACTGCCATGCGAATGGGCACTCCGTTCGCCATCTGCTTGAATATCATCGATTTAGGACTTTCCACGACCGCATCGTCGATTTCAACATTGCGATTCACCGGTGCCGGGTGCATAATCATCGTGTGCTCTGACAGCTTGGCCGCCCGTTCTTCCGTCAAACCATACTGCTGCCGGTATTCCGCGCTGGATTTGAATGCACCTTCGCTATGGCGTTCCAGCTGAACCCTCAGCATCATCACCACATCTGCCTTTAGTGCCTTCTCCATTGATACATAGGGCGCATACTGAGCTAGCTCTGGAGCCTGCATCGTTTCCGGTGCGCAGAATTGCACATGGGCTCCGAACTTCTGCAGTGCCCACAGGTCCGAACGCGCAACCCGGCTATGCTTGATGTCTCCGATAATGGATACCGTCAATCCTTTAAGCTCTCCGAAGCTTTTCTTCATCGTATACAGATCGAGCAGCGCCTGGGTAGGATGCTCGTTGTTGCCATCACCCGCATTGACTAGCGGGATCGAGATCCGCTCCCCAAGCTCCTGAAGCACTCCGGAGGGTTTCAGCCGGATGACGCCGGCATCGATCCCCATGGATTCCAGTGTTCTTACGGTATCGTAGATGGACTCGCCCTTCTCGACGCTGGAGGCTGCCGCTGCAAAGTTCATGACCTCGGCGCCGAGTCTTTTCTCAGCCATTTCAAACGAAAATCTCGTTCTGGTGCTGTTCTCGAAGAACATATTAACCGCAAATTTCGATTTAAGTACCGGCACCACTTTCTCGGACTGTGCTTCCCAATATGACGCCCGACTCAGGATCGATCCAATCTCGTCTCTGCTAATATCCTTCAAACCTAAGAGGCTACGTTCTTTCAATGAAATGGCTGTTGTCATGATTATCGTTCCTCTCTTTGGCTAATGGTCACTTCGTCCTTGCCGTCGAATTCGGTTAATGCAACCGTAATCTCCTCATGTTTGGAGGTAGGAACGTTCTTACCGATATAATCCGGTCGGATGGGCAGTTCGCGATGTCCGCGATCTGCCAGAACCGCCAGCTGTATCATTCTAGGCCGCCCGCAGTCCATCAGGGCATCCATCGCAGCCCGAATCGTCCGTCCCGTGTACAGCACGTCATCGAATAAAATGACTTTCTTGTCATGAATATTCAGGTGTTCCAGACTGCGCTTGGCTCCTTCTACCCGTTCTGCAGTGGCTTCTTTACTGTCACGGTCATCGCGGTAGGAAGTCACGTCGATCTCTCCCCATGGAATCGGCGTACCTTCAATCTCACTCATTCGCTCAGCGATTCGCTGAGCCAGGAACACGCCGCGTGTGCGAATGCCGACCAGGACACAGTCCTCGATCCCTTTATTCTTTTCCAATATTTCATGGGCAATTCTCGTTAGTGCGCGGCGGATGGCCGTCTCGTCCATAATCACATGCTGTTCGTTGCTCATCCTTAAATCCTCCTTCTAAACGTTTGATTAGCCCTCTTTAGTTCAGACGATCCGTGAGTTCATTACACACAAAAAAGCTCCTTGCCCGGCTGGACAAGGAGTTGATCTCATAGAGATAGTGTCGAAAGCGCAGCATCTATCCGCAGACAGAGCCATGCCTCCTGTTAATGAACCTCGGTTCACGTTACCTTGCCAGCCTCACGGGACTGATTTAAAGGTGCTATTCGATTGATCCCATTATGACAGACCCTACAGGAGATGTCAACAGCAATCATGTCGAGTAATGTCGTGTGCCAAGCGGAGTTTATATGGTGTTCATTAGAATTCAAATTCTACATCGCTAAGTCTTCTGCGAATTTCGGAAATGACGCGTTTCTCTTCTTCCTCGCCATCAGCAATAAAGGTTACGGAGAAGCGTACGAAGTGTCCCGCATCATCCCATGGTACGGTGGAGATCAATTTCTCGCGAATCAGATATTGTGAGAAATCTTCGCCGGATTCAAAACGGCGTCCGCCTTTAACGCCTTTTGGAGCCTCAACGTAGAGGAAGAAGGAACCCTTCGGCTTCTCGGCCGTAAAACCAAGTCCGTTCAACACGTCTACCAGCATGTTGTGGCGACGGGAATACTTCTCAGCAATCTTCTCCGTAATTTGCGGATTGTCCAGACCGTATGCGGCAGCTTTTTGAATGGCTATGAATTGTCCGGAATCGTTGTTGTCCTTCACATCACCAAAGGCTTTAACCACTAGCGGGTTACCGGAGATGAAACCAATGCGCCATCCTGTCATGTTATAAGATTTGGACAGGGAGTGAAGCTCTACCCCAACATCTTTCGCGCCGGGGACGGAGAGAAAGCTGAGGGGTTTCAAGCCATCGTAAGTGAGCGCTGCATAAGGAGCGTCATGGACAACAACAACGCCATACTTGCGGGCCCACTCGACAACCTCGGTGAAAAACTCGGCCGTTGCGCTGGCACCCGTCGGGTTGTTCGGATAGTTCAGGTAGAGCAGTTTGGCACGGCGCGCAATGTCCTCAGGGATCGAGTTGAGATCCGGCAGAAATCCATTCTCTTTTTTCAGCTCCACATTGTAAACTTCGCCGCCCAAGTACTTGGTATGCGTGCCGAGTACAGGATATCCGGGAACCGTCATGATGGTGATGTCCCCAGGATTAATGAAGCAGGACGGCAGCATGGCCAGTGCCGGCTTGGAACCAATGGAGTGCAGAACTTCTGTAGCGGCATCAATGCCTTCAACACCAAATACATTCTTCAAGTAGCGAACAGCCGCTTCCTTGAACTCCGGAATTCCGTTATCCGCATAACCGCGGTTTTCCCGCTTTGCCGCTTCTTCTGCCAGCTTCGCCACGATGCCTGCATCCGCCATCTCATCCGGCTCGCCAACTCCCATATCGATCAGCTCCGTGCCAGGGTGTTCCTGCTTCGCAGCTGCCTTCGCTCTTTTGATCTTCTCGAATTTATAAATGGCTGTATCTTTGCCATAACTAGCACCGCCGATCCGGTTGGCGAAGCTCTGTTGAATGTACGTTTCCTGATATTTATCCATACTCATGATTTGTATTCATCTCCTACTCATGCTTTCATACTCATCCTAAATATGCAGGAAAATCACAACTGGAGCCATGCATTATATATCAAATGATTTGTACTTTTTCGGCTGGGCGGAGCTTAAGTCAGCTCCAGCCATTCCGCAAGGAGCTCGTCACGACTCGTGGATAGCAATTCCCGCTCGTTCCAGCGCTGCTCGAGCAGCGACAGATCTGTATCCTCGTGTAAATCATCGCCTTCCGTCTCGAGCCAGTCGTCAAGCTGCCGGATGCGGAACTCTATACGAGCAATTTCCTCCTCCAACCATTTGGACCTTACGGCGGAAGAGCGATCCGCGTTTACGCGTTTGGAAAGCGGAGCAGGGCTATCCTTCGCTTGGGGCTGCTGCGCCACCTTCTGTTTGGTAATACCTTCACTCCCCGCTGATAGCTCCCTTCCTATCAATGCCGCTTCAAGCTGTTCTTTCTTAGCTCGGAAATCATCATAATTCCCATGATAGACAGTCAGCTTCCCTTGATTCAAATCCCACACTTTGCGAGACACTTGATTCACGAAATAACGGTCATGGGAAATGGCAAGAACGGTCCCCGCATAATCCTGCAGTGCGTCCTCCAATGCTTCACGGGAGGCAATATCCAGATGGTTCGTGGGTTCATCCAGAAGCAGCAGGTTCGGCTTCTGATGGATTAGCAGCGCTAGTCTCAATCGTGTCCATTCCCCTCCGGACAACTGCCCCACCGATCTGAACACGGCCGCACCATAGAACAGATACCTTGCCAATATTCCTCGAGCTTCTCCCTCTTCTACTCCAGCCTTCTCCCGGAAATATTGAAGCACCGTTTCCTTCGGATTGTCCGGTTCCTCCTGCTGAGCGAGGTAGCCTACATCGACACGCGAACCCCATTCAAGCGAACCGGAATCAGGCGTAAGCTCGCGCAACAGCACTTTGAACAGCGTTGTTTTCCCGCTACCGTTCGAGCCCATCAGCGCAATTTTCTCGCCAAATTCGATTAGACCAGATGCTCCCCTCAGCACCGCCTGATTCCCATAAGAAACCTCAACTTGCTCAAAGTATGCCACGCGGCGACCGGAACGATCCTGAGGATTCAGTTCAAAATCAGCCTGTCTTCGTTCCAGCACGGGCCTCTTTACCCGCTCCATCCGCTCCAGCGCCCGCCTCATGGAAGCCGCGCGCTTGAAAAACTTCTCATTGCCGCCAATCCGGCCGAACTCTTCAAGTTGCTTGATGGATTCCTTCATCTTCTTGATTACTTTCTGCTGCTCCTGATAGTCTGCAAACTGCTGCAGCAAACGCTCTTCCTTATCTTTCATGAACGCGGTGTAGCCACCATAGGCAGTAAAAGCTTCACCATCTTCAAGCTCAATCGTTTTGGACACGACCCGATCCAGAAAATATCGGTCGTGGGAGATTAAGACGCAGGTTCCCGGATATTCGCGTAAGAATTCCTCCAGCCATTCCGTACGTGCCAAATCCAGATGGTTGGTCGGTTCATCAAGCAAGAGCAAATCCGGCTGTACGATCAGCTGCGATGCCAGCGCGACACGGGTTTGTTCTCCACCGGACAACGAGCCAAAGGCCAGTCCGTACTCGCTCTTGGGTATTTGCAGCCCGGTAGCGATTTTGTCGATGCTCGCTTCCAGCTCATAACCCCCCTCTGTTTCAAACCGCTCTTGAAGTGATGAGTATTTCCGCAGCACTCGATCGAGCAGTTCCGCATTTCCAGCAATGTCTGGGTCACTCATTTTCTCCTCAAGCTCCGTCATTTCCGCTCGGTAATCCTTCAAGTGACTCAACCCCTGTGACAATACATCCAGCACCGTCCAGGTATCCATATGGCTCGGAATCTGCTCTAAATATCCGATTTTTGCCCCCTTCTTTATAGCCAGCTGCCCTTCGTTTGGCTGATCCAAACCGGCAAGCAGGCGCATCAGCGTCGACTTCCCGCTGCCGTTCCTTCCAATAAGCGCAACCTTCTCGCCTTCCTGTATTTCAAACGATATCTGGTCCAGTACCAGATGAGCACCGTGGTATTGCGTCATTTTCTGTACATTGATTATATTCATTCTAGGTTTCCTCCTGTATGCTGCGAACATTCAACCTGTTCGAAGAGCGTATAGATTAGGGAGAAGACCCGGACTGCAAACGCAAAAAGGGCCCACAGAGCAAGCTCCGCGGACCCTTCAAGAGTTGTAAGCCTAAATAGGCTTAATCCGTGCAGGCAGGCAGGTGACTTCTCGCGATGGTACAAACCGTATTTGTAAAATTGGACAGACCTCTCCCGTTGTAGAGAAATGCATGAACAATGCCAGCCATAGCTAAAGGCAGCTGGCTAATACGGTTGTTAACCATCTCGATATTCATCCTGCTCACCTCCTTCATCAAAAGTTATCGTCACTATAACATATC
Organism: Paenibacillus sp. 2KB_20; assembly: GCF_052115765.1. Lineage (NCBI taxonomy): Bacteria > Bacillati > Bacillota > Bacilli > Caryophanales > Paenibacillaceae > Paenibacillus > Paenibacillus sp. 2KB_20. The sequence goes on from NZ_JBFRHH010000003.1 coordinate 456,690, forward strand.
CCGGGATGGAATGGCAAGAAAAATAGCCCCACAAAGTGGAGCTTATACTTCGATGCTTACTCCAAATACTTTGCGGTGACCCCAAAACAGATAAATGCAAAAAGGAACCGCTAGCGGCCCCTTAGAATCGTCAAAAGTTCTTCCATATCATTCGGCATCGGCGCCGAATACTCCATATACTCACCACTCGAAGGATGGACAAAACCCAAAACGGCTGCGTGAAGGGCTTGGCCGTCCAATTTTATGCCCTTGCTCTTGCCGTATACGGGATCCCCCACGAGAGGATGGCCGATATACTTCATATGCACGCGGATTTGATGCGTACGCCCTGTCTCCAGCTTCAGTTCAAGAAGAGTGTAATCGCCGAAGCGTTCTATGACGGTAAAATGGGTTACCGCATGCTTGCTGTTCCGGTCCGTGACCGTATACAATTTACGATCATGTGCATCCCGCCCGATTGGCGCGTCAACGGTCCCTTGATCATGACTCATATTGCCATGAACCAAAGCCAGATAACGACGGTTCACGCTGTGATCCTTCAACTGAGCCGCAAGAGAAGCATGAGCTTTATCATTCTTCGCTGCCATAATAAGACCAGTTGTATCTTTATCAATCCGATGCACGATGCCAGGCCGGAGTTCACCGTTAATGCCTGACAAATCCTTGCAGTGAAACATTAATGCGTTCACAAGAGTGCCCGAGGAATGACCAGGAGCCGGATGAACAACCATCCCTCTTGGCTTGTTCACAACAATGACGTCTGCATCTTCAAACGCGATCTCTAACGGGATGTCCTCCGGAATAATCTCTACTGCCGATGGCTCAGGAACCTTCAGCAGGATGCGGTCACCCTGACTCACTTTGTAATTAGACTTAACCGGACCTTCATTAACGATGACATGTCCATCGGTAATCCATAACTGCACCTGGGAGCGTGAAACATTCTCACCGAGGTTCTCTGTTATGTATTTATCTATACGGGTTTTGGCAGATTCTGCATCTACCGTCCACTCATAGGTTTCGGATTCGTGCCCTGTTTCGCCTGTCCATTCCGTATCTGTATCCATACCGTCTTGCAACATTATTCATTCCCTTCTGTGCCAGAAACTTCACTTGTTGTCTGTATCTTCTCGCGTCTTCCTTCCAGAAGCGTATCCAATATGATCAATCCTACACCGATGACAATACAAGAATCGGCAATATTAAAAATCGGGAATGTGTAGCTGCCAAAATTAAATTGCAGGAAATCGACAACCTCTCCCATCACCAACCGATCGATGAAGTTCCCAATTGCCCCGCCAAGTACAAGCGCAAGAGCCGTAGGCAGCAGCTTACGTCCTTCTTTCGATACCTTCCGCAGGTACCAGACAATCCCGCCCACAACGATTAGCGTCACCACTATGAAGAACCATAATTGATCCTGCAGTATGCCAAACGCGGCTCCCCGGTTTCGGCTCGAGGTAATCAGGAAGAAGTCTCCGATCACAGGGATCTGTTCATAAAGCTCCAGCTTCGAGGCAATCAAGTACTTGGTTCCCTGATCGATAAGAAATAAAACAAATGCAATCAAATAATACACCACTTGTTTATGTCACTCCGTTCTTGTCTTCTCCAATCTTGCGATCACTTCGCTGATCGGTCAGTAACTCGTCTTATTGTAGCACAGCGGCTCAGAAACCGTCCATTCCTGTCCAGTGGCGAGAACATTTTCCGTCAGTAAAACCATCTCAATGGGTGCACTCTATACATATGAACCAGAAGGTCAACTTCGGACCATGAAAGGAGCCTGACATGTCGCATCTAACTCAGGAGCAACTCAATAATTTGCAACAAAAGCTGATGGATCGAAAGGTTGAGCTTGAACGGCGCATGGTATATAACGACCAACATGGGCTGGGGGAATCGGAGCGAGATATGACCGGCGAGCTGTCCCATATTGATAATCACCCTGGGGACTTGGCAAGCGAGATGTTTGAAAGAGGAAAAGACCTCGCCCTTCAGGATAGGGTGGATCAGGAGCTGCAGCGAGTTATTTTTTCGCTTGAAGCGATTCATCATGGCCGTTACGGCGTGTGCCTTACCTGCGGCCAGCCGATTCCGTACGAGCGGTTGGAGGTTCTCCCGGATACGCAATATTGTATAAAAGACACGCCTCGTGAACGAGTCTCCCGTGATCGTCCGGTTGAGGAGGAAGTCCTTGCTCCCGCTTTTGGAAAATCCAGTATGGATGAGCACGAGTATGCTGCGTTTGACGGCGAGGACGCCTGGCAGATCGTCGAAAGCTGGGGTAGCTCCAATTCCCCTGCTCTGGCGGAAGGCAACGAAATTGACAGCTATAACGAGATGGATATCGAGAATGGCGATGATCAAGGCGGATTTGTTGAAGTGTATGAAAATTTCGTTGCAACCAATATCGATGGCTCCGAAGTGTTTATCGTTCGAAGTCCGCAATATGTCGATTACCTAAACCGGGGCGAAGGAAGTTACCTGCTGGATCCCCATGCCGACCCTGATGATGAATCATTCAGCTAAATAACTTTTATGACCGGCAGCATAAAATTGGATGCAGTGCTGCCGGGCATTACATACAAACTCACGTTAGTTCAAGCTGACGCTGAACGATCCGAACAATATCCGCAATGTAGTCGCCGATAATTGGCAAGTTCAACGCGCCAAGCGCCTGCAGGGCGTATATAATGGTCGCCGCAAAAAAGGTAAAGCCAATCGCGATTCCCACACCCCGGGCCGACCCGGCCAGCAGATTGGTCCATATCAATTTCCATGGGCGGTTCAGCAGCTGGGTGTATTCAGCGATTCGGGCCTTCTCCAGCTGCTCTGCAATGTCCGTGGTCATGCGGTGTATAGCGCTCAATTGGTCCCGCTCATCCTCCAACGGCTTTTTTTGTTCAGTTGACACCCCAGCTTCCGGTTTCTCTGCCATGTCCACCGCCCCTTTGCCTAAACTAATCGACATCAAATAAATGAGATCAAGAGCAGCTACATCACCATGTGTGCTCGCAGTCTGTTTATCATTACTTTTGATTTCGCTGATTATTATGCATCAATTGGAAGAATCCCATTCGTTCGTGAGAATCACCTGTCGAAAACCGATACTTTTTTGAACACGAAAAAACACTGCCCCTTGTAGATAAGGGCAGTGTTGTATAACCAATTTATTACTTATGCGATTTGGATGCCAATGGTTTTGCTACCAAGCTCAACCCGCTCCATGCCTTCGCTTTGTCCGAATTGCAATTCGTTAACCAGGACATTCTCGCGCAGCACATCTTCAAATGCAGTGATCGCAACTTTAAGCTCATCATCTGTATCCAGGGTCAGATTGACCCGCTTCTCGATCGGAAGGTCCAGCTTCTTCCGCGTATCCTGTACGGCACGCACGACTTCGCGAACCCAGCCTTCTTGCTCCAGCTCTGGCGTGATGTCCGTATTGAGCGCCACGGTTAAACCATAACCTGAAGCAGATGCGAAACCTTCCTTCGCCTTCTTCTCCACCAGCAGCTCTTCGGACGTGATCTGTAATTCTTCACCTTCCGGCGAAGTAACGTTCACGCCGCCCGTTTGCACCACCTTGCGGGTCTCGTCACTGCTCATGCCTTTCAGGAACCCTTGCAGGAAACCGATATTTTTACCGTATTTCTTGCCTGCGACCTTCAGGTTCATTTTGAGTGTAAAATCGACGAAACCACTATCGCTGGTCTCCACCTCAATCACTTTGACATTAATCTCATCCTTGATGATGTCTTGATAACCGGAGAGATCAAACTCACGATCCATCGACACAATCAGCTCAGACAGCGGCTGACGCGTTTTGATCCCTGTCTCGTTGCGGACGTTGCGCGCGAGCTCTACGATCTGTCTTGCCGTCTCCATGTCCTGCTCAAGCGCCTTGTCGATCAATGCTTCGTAGGATTGCGGGAAGTCGGCCAGATGCACGCTTTCTCCTCCGCCCAAATTCACGAAAATGTCTTCAGACAGCATCGGCGTGAATGGAGCCATCAGCTTGGAGAGGGTCAGCAGCACATGTGTAAGCGTTCCATAAGCCGCCAGCTTATCTTCTCCGAGTCCGCTGCCCCAGAAACGGTCACGCGAACGGCGGATATACCAGTTGCTCAGCTCATCCACATAAGCTTCAATTGCTTTTGCCGCATTCAGGAAATCATTCACAGCCAATCCCTTGTCAACCACTTGAATTAAGCTGTTCAGGCGGGACAGAATCCAGCGGTCCAGCTTATGGTCCGATCCCTTGAAGTCATGTTCCTTCGGATCATAGCCGTCAATACCGGCATACAGCGTCAGGAATGCATGAGTATTGACCAGCGTATCCACAACCTTGGATTTGGCTTCGCCAACAATTCCCTTCGAGAAGCGTTTGCTGTTCCATGGCGCACTGTCAGCCAGCAGCGCCCAACGGAACGCATCCGTGCCGTACTCTTCGATGATTTCCCAAGGATCGATGACGTTGCCTTTGGATTTGGACATCTTCTGTCCGTTCTCATCAAGAATATGACCTGTGGCCATAACCGCTTTATAAGGCGCTTTACCCGTGAAGAGCGTCGATACGGCGAGCAAGCTGTAGAACCAGCCGCGCGTCTGGTCAATCCCTTCGCAGATCATATCGGCAGGATACTGCTGTTCGAATTTCTCCTTGTCCTCGAACGGATAATGGTATTGCGCATACGGCATCGATCCGCTGTCAAACCATACGTCGATGACTTCCGAGGTCCGCTCCATCACGCCGCCTTCACAGTGAGGGCATTTCACTTTCACTTCATCCACATAAGGTTTATGCAGCTCCAGATCCTCCGCTACCTCACCTACCGCGTTGGCGCGAAGCTCCGCAATGCTGTGCGGCGAGAATTGTCCTTCACAAGAATCGCAGACCCATACATTGAGCGGCGTTCCCCAATAACGGTTCCGGCTGATGTTCCAATCGACCAGATCTTCAAGGAATTTGCCGAAGCGGCCGTCGCGCACATGGCCCGGATACCAGGTTACCTCATTGTTGTTCGCGATTAGTTGATCCTTAACCGCTGTCGTTTCGATAAACCAGCTCTCCATTGCATAATAGAGCAGCGGGGACTTACAGCGCCAGCAGAATGGATAGCTGTGCTCGTATTTCTCCTTGCTGTACAGCAGTCCTTTTTCAGACAATGCCTTCACAATGTCCAGATCGCAATCCTTGACAAAGCGTCCGGCAAAATCCGTCACTTCATCGGTGTAACGGCCTTGGCCGTTCACGACACTCACGAAGCTGATGCCATTCTCGCGGCACACGCGATAGTCATCTTCACCGTGTGCAGGCGCCATGTGTACAATCCCCGTACCGCTTGCATCGGTAACAAAGGATGCGCCGACGATGAGATTTGCTTTCTCCGCTTGTACATACGGGAACGGAGGATCGTAAGTCTTGCCGACCAGTTCAGAACCTTTCAGCGTCGATAGAACGGTAAAGTCGCCCTTCATGACATCCTCTACCAGATTCTTAGCCACGATATAGATGCCATCCTCCTGCTCGACGCGGGCATAATCCATATCCGGATTAACGGCCAGCGCTACGTGGGACGGAAGCGTCCAAGGCGTCGTCGTCCATGCCAGTACATACTCTCCGCTGTCATGCAGCTTAAACTTCGCCGTTGCACTAAGGTCTTTAACATCCTCATAACCCTGAGCCACTTCGTGGGAGCTGAGCGTGGTCTGACAGCAAGGGCAGTATGGGCTTACGCGGTGACCACGATACAGAAGGCCTTTATCATGAATCGTCGCCAAAATGTTCCATACGCTCTCGATATAGTTGTTCTCGAGCGTGATGTACGGATGATCCAGATCGGTCCAATAAGCGATCGCTTCAGTCAGCTCGCGCCATTTATGCTCATATTCAAATACGCTGGATTTACACTTTTTGATAAAAGCTTCAACGCCATAATTCTCGATCTCCTGCTTGCCGGAAATGCCAAGCTGCTTCTCTACGCCAAGCTCCACCGGAAGTCCGTGCGTATCCCAGCCCGCTTTCCGAACGACATGGAAGCCTTTCATCGTCTGATAACGGCCCACAAAATCCTTGATAACCCGGCCGAGCACATGACCGATATGGGGCGCGCCGTTTGCGGTTGGGGGACCTTCGTAGAATACATAGTTCGGCTTGCCGGCCCGCAGCTCGATTGATTTCTTGAACGTATTCTCCTCGTTCCATTTGTTTAAGATGCGCAGTTCTCTTGCCCGCGCCTTCTCCTTGACATCTACTTTGTTCATGCAGATCTTCCTTTCACTCTTTTTCGAGGTTGTTCAAAAAGTCCGATTTTGAACTCGCCCTTTTTCGTAAATCTTCTGTGAAAATAAAAAAAGGCCTCATCCCCCAAGGGACGAGAACCTGTTCTCGCGTTACCACCCTAATTTCGCTTAACCGACTTTTCGCTAAAAAGCCTGCGCAAGCGACACCTCAATGTCCATGCCTGTATGTAATAGGCAAGGTCCGATGTAACGTTCGGCTGACGGTTCAGCTTACGCACGCGGTTAAACGCTTCAGCTTCACTTCTCCGGGATGATCTTCTGCTTGGTCTGAACGCCGGGCTTTCAGCAACCGCCGGCTCTCTGAGGGACAGATCCTTCGCGTACTATTCCCATCAACGAATTCTTGTATAAATCAACAATATGTTATTAGTTATAGACTCTTTCGCGAGAAAAGTCAACTGGATACCCGCCTAGTATACCTCTTTAGGTTCAAGACTCGGTTCACGGTTCTCCAGCGTCTCCCAGCCTTCTTGTTTCAAAAGTTCCAGCTGCGCCTCAACCAAGGAACGGAAGCGGGTGCGGTAGATGGAAGCCTGCTTCTTCAGCTCTTCAACCTCAAGCGCGATTTTGCGGGATTTACCTAGCGCATCGTTAATGATCCGGTCCGCATTCTTCTCGGATTCCTTTATGATCAGCTGAGCTTCCTTCTTCGCGTTGTTCTTCAGCTCATCCGCCGCCTCCTGAGCGACAATGATGGTCTTAGACAAGGTTTCCTCAATATTCGAAAAATGATCCAGTCTTTCTTGCATCGTCATAAGCTGGTTACCCAACTCTTTGTTCTCCCGGATCACACTTTCATAATCCTTAATAATCTGATCCAAAAACTCGTTGACCTCGTCCTCATCATAACCCCGAATTCGACGGGCAAATTCCTTGTTATGTATATCAAGCGGCGTCAATGGCATGGTGTGCACCTCCTAAATATATGGGCCTTACAGGACGGTTCATCCGCTGTGTTAGCCAAACCACCCGTCCGTGAAGACAATAGCGGTCATTTACGATTTATCGGTAAATCCATTGTAATTTTGAATGACACTTTGTACTCATTCGACAAAAAAACGGCAATTCCTTCAAAGGTCAGGCATATTTCCCAACCTTGATACGGTACCGCCCTTTTTTCGTCAGGCTTCCTGTCTCCAAAACTTTAAACCGCCCAAATCCTTGGATGGAAACGACATCGCCTTCTTTTAAATTCGTTGAGGGATCCTCTTCCACTTTCCAGTTCACGCGGCATCGGCCAGCCTTGATCGGCACCACGATTTTCGTACGGCTGATGCGGTATGCATCACTGGCGATCCCGTCGAGTCTCATGGAAGATACCGTAATGTCCATCGTTTCAAAATTCGTGCGGGCAACCTGAAGCTTGTCCAGCGGCAGCAGTTCCGTCATCACATGCACCCGGTGGACCTGGCTGAGATTCAGATGGAGGAACGCGCTAATGTCGTCGGCAACGACCGCATGGCAGCCGTCCGCGAGCACATGGATGTCACCGATCTTCGATCTTTTAATGCCAAGACCCAATATCGAACCCATATAATCGCCATGCTCCAGCTCCAGAAACTTCTGATCTCCGGAAGAGATGCTGAGCACCTTCATCTTGAAATCCTCGCCTTCAAGCGCTCGGTAATCCGGAGCGATCAACGCTCGCGCGCGTTCTGCATCAGCATGTCCACCATCAAACATAGCATGCACATCCGGATGACGATTCACAAGCGATTCCAGAATGAATCGCTGCCGAGGGTCCAGGAAATCCGTCAGTTTTGCTTCATGGTATTGTCCGGCATTGACAACCCACTCCCAAGCCCGGTCCACAAATTCCCGTTCATCCTTGTGAAAATGATCATAGATGTCCAGTCTCATCACTGATTCACCTGCTTACAGGAAATATCCGAGAATAGCGTACACGCCGCGCTGTGCCAGTTGAAGCACAAACAGTGCGACGATCGGGGAAATATCGATCATACCCATGATCGGCGGAATGAAGCGGCGAAAAGGTGATAGATACGGCTCCACTAACTTGCCAAGCAGCTCACCGATAAAGCTTTCTCTCACGTTCGGAAGCCATGACATTAAAACGTAGACCAAGATCATATAAAAATAAATTTGGAACAGTGTTCCGACTATACTGTAAATTTCGTAGGTCAAAGCCTAAATCACCTCATTCTGTTATATTCATGCTCGTCCGCTAGAATCTCCGAGATTGAACCTTGGATCTCCACGGTGTCCGGCGTGCATAGGAAGATGTTCCCGCCCACCTTTGAAATTCCGCCGCTAAGCGCATACACGGTTCCGCTTAGAAAATCGATAATGCGCAGCGCTTGATCATTCCTCACACGCTGCAGATTGACCACAACGGTTCGGAAGGAGCGCAGATGATCTGCAATCTCCTGTGCTTCATCATATGAACGAGGCTCCACTAATACCACCTTAACGTTCTTCTGTGAATGAATGCTAACGATATTGCCGCTCTTTTGGTTCTTCCGATGATCAAACGGCGTTGCCTCCACCGGCTCTTCCTGCGAGGCCAGAACCTCGCGTTCCACAACTTCTTCTTCCTCTTGCAGTCCCAAGAAATTCATAAACCGGTTCATCACGCCCATCGTCAATCCTCCTCTTTCCCTACTAAAATCGAGCCGAGACGCACCCAGGTCGCCCCTTCCTCTATGGCTACTTCAAAGTCATTGGACATGCCCATGGACAATTCAGTCAATGGCTCCGCCGTAAGCGCCTGCTTGTTCAGCTCATCTCTTAGTTGTCTTAAACCACGAAATACAGGACGCGTCTGCTCCGCCGACGATTCGTATGGAGCCATGGTCATGAGTCCGGTCACCTTTACGTGTGAAAGACTGTTGATTTCCTTCAAAAACTCGGCTGCTTGCTCAGGAGGCAAGCCATACTTGGATTCCTCACCCGAGATATTGACCTGCATAAAGGCGGATACCTGCAGATTCAGCGCAGCAGCCCTCTTCTCCAGCTCATGGGCCAAGGACAAGCGGTCGAGCGAATGAATATATTGAAATTTATCAATGACATCCCGGACCTTATTGGTCTGAAGATGGCCGATGAAATGCCATGTGCCGCGATCTCCAAGAGCTTCCCACTTCGCCTGGGCATCCTGCCAGCGATTCTCGCCAATATGCTGCAGACCCTGATCCAGTACCGAAGCTGTCATATCCAAGGAGACATATTTAGTAACCGCAATGATATTTACATCATTTCGGTCCCTGCCACTTCTTGCGCAAGCCTCCGTTATTCGCTGTTCCACTTGATCGATACGTTCCTTCAAACTCAAGGGACGACTCACCTCTTTCTCATCCCGATCCAACTCGCCATACGACCCGTCGTCCCTCCATCTTTACGATAGGAGAAGAACAGATCGTGATTGCAGCTTGTACACCATGATGTACATTCGATATGTTCCGCCAATATTCCTGCTTTAATCATAATGTGTCTGTTTATTTCTTTCAAGTTCAGCATGTATTTCCCGTGTCCCTTGTCGATATAAACAGCTGAATTTGTAACTTCCTCGGATATAAACTCCCCGATTCCAATATCACGGACACGATCCATGACCCGATCATCTACCTCGTAACAGCACTCGCCTATGGATGGACCAATCGCTGCGTGAATGTGCTGAGGCAAACTTCCGTATTCCACAGCCATCCTGTCGACCATATTCTCAGCGATGCTTCCCACGGTCCCCTTCCACCCGGCGTGTGCCAAACCAACAGCACCCGTAACCGAATCCCAGAAATACAGCGGCACGCAGTCCGCGTAGAAGGACGTCAATAAAACGCCGGGAACATTGGTTACAAGTCCATCCGTGTCTTGAAAAGCCGAGGCTCGGTCCAAGCTCCCTCTGCCCCTGTCCTTATCATGAACCACGCCAATCTGAACATCATGGACCTGTTCACCGCAAGTCCAGTCTTCCAGAGAAAAGCCAAGCGCCGCAGCGGTCCGTTTCCGGTTCTCTACAATGTCACCCGGCTCGTCTCCGACATGAAAGGCTAAATTCAAACTATCATAGGGGGCCTGGCTAACGCCGCCATGCCGGCCTGTAAAACCGGCCGTGAGTGCGGCGCTTCCCGATCCCCCACTCCATTTTTCGAGCACAAACAGACTCGGTGTCTGCTGATCTTGCCTAACAAACGGTTCCATGAGCATCCCACCTCTATGACCAGTGTAACAGAAAACCTACGCCGGAGACACATTAACCCATCTGTCTGTTTAGAAGGATCGCCGGTCCGGTCGTTCAAGGTATTCCACCGATTCCGGATCATCGGGCGTTCTTCGCAATTCCTCCATTTTGACAAGGACGACATCCGAGCCAATCTTGACGATATTTCGCCACGGAATAATCAAGTCGCTCCCGCCGCCGAACAGCCCCATAAATTTACCGTAGCTAGGCACCACAATCGCTTCAATCCGGCCCTGCCGCAAGTCCAGCTCCAGATCGCTGATCTGTCCGAGCCGCTTGCCATCAATGATATTAATAACATCCTTCGTTTGAAAATCGGAAATTTTCATCTTTTTCCCCACCATTTGATTATCAGGTATCATGCACATCACACCTTAGATGTATTTGAAGGTTAGCCGTCCATCCGTTTTCATTCCATATCCCTCTGTTCAATATATGAGCCGATTGGGTAAAATAGCTTATTTAAAATTAAAAAAACGATCCCATGAACGGGATCGTTATCTGTTCGATTGATGGCTGGTCTACTTACGTTTTGACGTGTTTCTGCATCTGCTTGATCGCTGACTTCTCCAGGCGGGACACTTGAGCTTGGGAGATGCCGATTTCATCCGCAACTTCCATCTGGGTCTTGCCTTCATAAAAGCGCATGGATAAAATCATTTTCTCGCGTTGTCCGAGCTTGTGCATCGCTTCCCGGAGGGCTATTTCCTCAATCCAGGACACATCTTTGTTCTTATCATCACTGATTTGATCCATCACATATATCGGATCGCCACCATCATGATAAATCGGCTCAAACAGCGAAACGGGATCCTGAATAGCATCAAGTGCAAAAACAACGTCTTCCTTGGGCACGTTCAGCGCTTCGGAAATTTCAAAAATCGTCGGTTCACGCGAGTTCGCATTTGTCAGCTGATCCCTGACCTGAAGCGCCTTGTAAGCAATATCACGCAGTGATCGGGAGACGCGAATCGGGTTATTGTCCCTTAAGTACCGACGTATTTCTCCGATAATCATCGGTACGGCATACGTGGAAAATTTAACATTTTGCGATAAATCAAAATTGTCAATGGCTTTCATCAATCCGATGCAGCCTACCTGAAACAGATCATCAACAAACTCTCCCCGATTGTTAAACCTTTGGATGACACTGAGCACCAGTCTCAGGTTGCCGTTCACCAGTTTTTCTCGAGCCGATCGTTCATTGTTCTGCTGCAGATTATGAAACAGTTCCCTCATTTCCACATTCGTCAGAACAGGCAGTTTTGACGTATCCACACCACAAATTTCAACTTTGTTTCGCGTCATGATGACTAACCTCCCAAGGAGAAACATTACTGTACATTATCTCCGAGGGGGGCTATTTTATTCCTTACGATTTCCAGTTACACCATCTTGTTGAATTCTTTGCGGAGCCTCTTTATAATTCTCTTCTCCAATCGGGAAATGTAGGATTGTGAGATTCCAAGCAGATCTGCCACGTCTTTTTGCGTCTTTTCCTCGCCGTCCTGAAGGCCAAAACGAAGCTCCATAATCATGCGTTCCCGGTCGCTTAATTTATCGAGTGCTTTTTGCAGCAGCTTCCGGTCGACCTGCTCCTCGATGTTACGGTAAATGGTGTCATTCTCAGTACCCAATACGTCGGACAGGAGCAATTCATTGCCGTCCCAATCGATATTCAGCGGTTCGTCAAAAGAAACCTCGCTGCGGGTTTTGTTATTCCGGCGCAAATACATCAAAATTTCGTTCTCAATGCAGCGCGAGGCGTATGTAGCCAACTTGATTTTTTTCTCCGGGTCAAACGTATTCACCGCTTTAATCAAACCGATGGCACCAATCGATACCAAATCCTCGATGTTAATGCCGGTGTTCTCGAACTTGCGGGCAATGTAAACAACCAGACGCAGGTTACGTTCGATAAGCATGGCACGGGTGGCCGCATCGCCTGTAGGCAGCTTCTTGAGCAAGAACTCCTCTTCCTCTTTTGTAAGCGGCGGCGGGAGCGCCTCGCTTCCTCCGATATAGTAGATTTCCTGACTCTTCAGGCCTAGCAAAAAAAGTACGCGATAATACTGCAGCTGCAATGCTAATCTCCATTTAACGGGCATCTCTTATCCTCCTAAACGTTTTCCCGTAGGGATAACTGACTTCATAGCGTAATTTTCATTCTTCTAGTTCGGCATGCATTGGAAATGTCATAAAGGTTTTCAAAGACTTATCCATGCGGTTCGCTGCAAGGACGGCAGCATGTGAGCTGAAAATGGCTTCACCGTTATCATCCTGCATTCTCGGCTTCACCTGATTCCGGACCGGTTCCTCCATTGAGCGATGAAGCGCCCATTTCGGTAGAATGTCCATTCATCTTCGGGGTACCTTCTCCTTCCGTCAACGCCGGATGTATGATGGCCCTGTATGCCCTGTCACCCGAAAGCGTCCCGCCATCAAGACCAATCAACACTTTGGATGCCGAATATTCAAATCCTCCTAGTTCGATCCGTACCATGTCGGGCTTTAGCGCGAGCATGAAGGCAGCCCCCCGGTTAACACCGCGATACGGAACAAGCCGCAGACGGTCTTGCCATTCAAATTCCTCTGCCGCCAGCCCCATGATTAATTTGTCCGGTTCCCCCTCCATCAACTGTTTACTCCATCCCTGGGGCAGGTGAGCTTCCCACAGTGCTGCTTCCATCACCATAACCGGCGTACGCGTTAAGGGATCACTCAATTGGTTACCTGTATCCAGAAGCCCCACACAGCATATTTTGGCGCTGCCGATCCATACGGACACCTCTCCCAATAAGGCTTCCCGGTTCTCGGTTTTACGTTTCGTGGTCTGAACCGCTTTAAACGCGAATACAACTACAAAAAAGGTAATGCACGCAAACCAGAATCCCACCTTCAATTCAAACGATAGCCCTCCCGACGTCGTATACCATATCCCGCTGAACAATTCTCCCGAATTTTGGACCAAGTAATGAACACCGATAATGCCTCCGGCCGCGGCAAAATTCACCATATAAAATGCTCCCAAATTCCGCAGATAACTCTGTAAACTTGCAAAGCCGAAAGCTATCCATAACATGATCAACGAAAGTCCAAATTTGATGAGAAAGGTAAACAAAAATGACAGCTGCGGGACAAACATCATGACGACATACAGTGCGCCTACCACAGAGGATAATGCAAGTCTCCACCACCTTGGCCGAACCCTGCGCATCCAGGCGGTCAAAGCCAGCAAAATGCCGTCAATGACGAGGTTTGCCAAAAATATGAGATCAATATAAACAACCAGGTTGTTCACCTGCCTAGTCGAAGAATCACTTCGGTTATCCTTCTGTTGTTTGCTGGGCAATGGGAGATGTTACTAGTATAAGAAGAATAGAATTCAAAGTCTGTCTAAACCTGTGGGCGGTTTATAGACTTTTTTTGTCGATGAAGGGCAGTTTTTAAAAGACCCGAACCAAGAGCAGCCACTTGGCGTTATCAGCAATCTCTATCTTGGAAGGAAAGCTTGGGGAATATCCTTAAATTCTACGGTATTTACCCATTGGCGGGTTCTTATTCGTGAAAGTGTGACAGCATTAGCTGTATGATCCTACAAATGAAACAAAAGGAAGAGAACGAGGTTTGAATACAAAAATAAGCCTGTCTTCATCATGATGACGAAGCCCAGGCTTATTTATATTAATCATTATTGCGGGAACGATTGCGAAGGAAAGTGGGAATATCAAGCTGATCATTGCTGTTCTGGTTGCCAAATGGCTTCAGATTCACATTACTCTTGTCCGTTGCTGACTGCTTTTGTTGTTGCTGTTCCTCTTGAGGCACAGGACGACGTCCAGGAGGGATTGGAGCAGGCTTGCCTTCAAAGCCGGTAGCGATAACCGTTACTTTGATTTCATCCTTCATGTTTTCCTCAATAATCGCACCGAAGATCATGTTCACTTCCGGATCGGAAGCTGAAGTTACGATCTCGGCCGCTTCATTTACTTCATACAAGGAGAGATTGGTTCCTCCCGTAATGTTCATGATCACACCACGCGCACCTTCGATAGAGGTTTCCAGCAGTGGGCTCATGATCGCCTTGCGGGCAGCTTCAGAAGCACGGTTCTCACCGGTAGCTTCTCCAATACCCATAAGAGCTGAGCCACGTTCTGTCATGATCGTTTTCACGTCGGCAAAGTCAAGGTTGATCAGACCCGGCACTTGGATCAGATCAGAAATGCCCTGAACGGCCTGGCGCAATACGTTATCAGCTTCTCGGAACGCTTCCAGCATCGGTGTCTTCTTATCCACGATCTCCAGCAAGCGATCATTCGGAATGACGATCAGTGTATCCACTTTCTCTTTCAATGCTTCAATGCCAAGCTCCGCTTGGGAAGCACGCTTGCGGCCTTCGAAGGTAAACGGTCGAGTCACCACGCCTACGGTCAGTGCGCCGCATTCCTTTGCGATTTCAGCAATGACAGGTGCAGCACCCGTTCCGGTTCCGCCACCCATACCGGCCGTAACGAATACCATATCGGCACCCTTTAGGGTGTTCATGATCAAATCGCGGGATTCTTCCGCAGCCTTCTTGCCTACGTCAGGATTGGCGCCGGCACCAAGACCGCGAGTCAGCTTATCCCCGATTTGCAGTTTATGTTCTGATTTGGCAAGGTGGAGTGCCTGAGCATCCGTATTGACTGTAATAAATTCAACACCCTGCACACCATTCTCAATCATTCGGTTAACGGCGTTGCTTCCGCCGCCACCTACTCCGATTACTTTTATTTGAGCTAAGCTCTCCATTTCAAAATCAAATTCCAACATCTAATCCATCTCCCCCTCAATGTGCGTGGATGGCACGTCCACAGTCGAATGAATCCGCTATATAAACTCGCTGAACATCTTTTTCAAGCGTTCAATAAATCCCGGCTTCTGGCTGGTCTCCTGAGTTGCTGCGACAGGATTTTGCTGCTTAGCGCGGTTCACCGGTTTCTTGCTATTTCCGCTGCTGTTGTTGCTTCCTCCTGTATTGCGTACACGTACATTCCGGATTGCATTATGGAGGATGCCGACTCCGCTGCAGTATCCCGGATCACGAACACCGATGAAATCAGGAACCGCAATCCGTACGGAAGTCGCCAGCTCATTTTGTGCCACCTGCAGCACACCAGGCATGGACATAGTGCCCCCAGTAAGTATATAACCGCCAGGAAGCTCACTGTAACCCAAGCGCTTAATTTCTTGGCGCACCAATTGGAAAATTTCCTGAACGCGAGGTTCTATGATAGCTGCCAGATCTTCTTGGGTGAACTCCTTGTCCACATTGCTTCCAATTCTCGTTACTTTAAACGTTACTTCGTGTGCGGCACTCTCGATCAGCGCGCATCCGTACTTCAGCTTAACCTTCTCTGCTTGATCCGTTAGCGTTCGCAGGCCATAAGCGATATCATTCGTAACGAAATCTCCACCAACCGGGAGCGTCGAAGTTGCGGCAATACTGCCTCCCTCGAACACAGCCAACGTGGTTGAGCCCGCCCCGACGTCAACCAGCACCGAACCCATCGTTTTCTCGTCCTTGGACAAGGATAGCTGTCCGGCACCAAGCGGAATCAGCACCAGATCCTTTACTTTCAGGCCTGATTTCTCCACACAACGTAACAGGTTATGTATTGCCGTTTTGGCGCCAGTAATAATCGTCGCTTCAACTTCCAGTCTTACGCCGATCATTCCTCGCGGATCAGAGATTCCTTCCAAACCGTCAACTACAAACTGTTTAGCAACCACATCGATAATTTCACGATCCGGAGGAAGCGCCACGACTTCCGCTGCTTTCAGCACGCGGTCGATGTCCTCTTCACCAATTTCGCGATCCTCGTTCGATACTGCCACAACTCCATGGCTGGATTGAAGTCCGATATGATTTCCAGAAATGCCGACATATACTTCGGATATTTGAATACCGACCATACGCTCCGCATGATCAACAGCGCTGCGAATGGATTGTACGGTCTGGTCGATATCTACAATTGCACCTTTGCGAATTCCCTCCGAGTCGGCAGATCCAACTCCAATAATATTAAAGGTTCCATTATTAACTTCCCCAATAATAGCACGAACTTTGGATGTACCGATGTCCAAACTAACAATGATGTCATTGTTGCTCAAGCCCTGGCACCTCCTGTTTTTAGCAAATTAATTTTGATAATAAAGAATACATTTCTACTTATTCAACACTCGCAGGTCTTTCCCTCTTTTTTCAACATTTTTTTTACTGCCAACATTTGCTATAACAGGCCGTAAAAGTCATTCAAAAAAGAAGAGCCGAAACAAGTTGTCAATACATTCAATTGTACCATTTATTCCAATCCCTGAGTAGGGGGTTATTGCCCTTCTTCCGCGTCTTCTCCAACTTCTTCTACAAACGGCACATAAGAGTCCGCTTCCAGCATCGTAATCATACCCGGCCGCTCCATTTCGGTCACCTGGTTCAGGTACTCTACTTTGTCACGGAGCAAGGAAACCGAAGTGATGACTTCGAACTTGGAACGTGTATACATCTTGATCCGATCCGGAAAAGATAACGTCGGAGACGGCATGATTTCCGAGATATCGGAGGTCAGGCTGCCCGAAATCTCCGCAAGCACCTCGCTAAGCTCGGCCTTGTTGGGATCGTCTGGAGCCCAATTGGTCAAAATCGGCTTCTCAACGGCAATACCGCTCGCTGTAACAGGAACTGAGGTGCCGCTGGCCAATATGGCTTGAAGTTCCCCGCTTTCGGACAACTCGTAGGCCACCGTAGGATGCTCCGTCACCACGATGCTGACTTCGCCCGGAAAGCTCTTGACCACTTCAGCCGACTTAATCGTTCCCAGCTTCATCAGGCGTTCCTGCACATCTTTCGGCTCAACGCCAAAGTACTGGTCTCCGATGTGGAGTCCGCTTTGCTTGATAAGCTGCTCATTTGTATTAAACGTATTGCCTGTAAAATGAATCTCGGTAACTTGGCTGACTGACGACCGGAAAAATAGAATCGTCAACAGGGCTACGAATAGCAGCAAAAGTATCCCTATGATTTTTTTGGCTGTTTTCGGTTTGGGCTTGTCCTGCTTAAGGACAGGCATATGTGTCTTGGACATATCCACTCTCTCCATAAAGACCTGTTATCCCCTCCTTTTCCGGAGGGGAAGCACAGGACCTCAATTGGCTAAATCAAGCGGTTTTGGCACCGGAGATTGACGATAGATCCGAGCGCCTAAACCTTGGAACATGTTTTCAATACGATCATAACCGCGATCAATATGGTGAACTTGCTCCACCACGGTTGTTCCCTGCGCGGCCAAACCGGCGATGACGAGCGCCGCTCCAGCCCGAAGATCGGTTGCCTCCACCGTAGCTCCATAAATTCTCTGAACACCGCGTATAAATGCATAGTTCAGATCCGTGGAAATGTCCGCCCCCATACGGGAGAGTTCCTCCACATGCTTGAACCGTCCTTCGAATACCGTCTCTTTCATTACGCTAAATCCGTCCGCCAAGGACAGCAAGACCATGACCTGGGATTGCAAATCAGTCGGGAACGAAGGATACGGTGAAGTCACAATACGTTCCACCGCTTTAGGTCGGCTCATACAGCTTATGTTTATTATATCATTGCATATACTGGTTTGAACACCGGCGCGCTTTAGCACATGTATAAGGGAAGTTAAATGAGATGGATTGGTCTTTGTAAGCGTTACACTACCGCGGGTGACGGCCGCTGCGATCATGACGGTGCCGGCTACGATCCGGTCCGGTATGATCTCGTACTCGCAAGGCTCCAGACGCTCCACGCCATGGATCGTGATGGTATCCGTTCCTGCGCCGATAATGTTCGCTCCCATCTTGTTCAGGAAATGCTGAAGGTCCTGAATTTCAGGCTCTCTGGCGGCATTGGTGAGCACCGTTGTGCCAAGCGCCGTTGCTGCTGCCATCATGATATTCTCCGTTGCCCCTACGCTGGCAAAATCCAGATGAATATCAGTCCCGACCAGCCGGCTTGCCCTGCAATGGATCTTATCGTTACTCTCCTCGATTTCCGCACCAAGCGCCTGCAATCCCTGAAGATGGAGGTCGATCTTACGTTCTCCGATCGCGCAGCCTCCGGGCTGATAGATCGTCACTTCACCAAAACGGGCCAGCAGAGGTCCCATCAAAAAGATGGAGGATCGCATCTGCTTCATTAAATCTTCCGGGACATGAAACGAATTGGCAGACGAGGTATCCACGGTAACCGTCTCCAGCTCATGCTTGCATTTGGAGCCAAGACGGCTGAGAATGCTGAGCATCACTTCAATATCCAGCAGATGCGGGACATTGCTTAATCTTACCGTTCCTTCTGCCAGAAGACTTGCCGCTAGAATAGGTAAAGCTGCATTTTTTGCGCCATGGATACGAATGGTTCCTGATAGGGGCCTTCCACCCTCAATCACCAATTTGTCCAATGTATCACCTCCGAGTTTACCGCTCGCCCAGAACGTACACCTCAGGCACCATATGAATTCCGTTCTTTTCCGAGATGGTTTCCTTGATGCGTTCCATCAAAGCAAGCACGTCCTCTGCTGTCGCTTGACCGGTGTTCTCAATGAAATTGGCATGCTGTAAAGAAACTTCTGCTCCCCCGATCCGTAGGCCCTTAAGACCGGCAGCCTCGATCAACCTCGCGGCATGGTCGCCGGGCGGGTTGCGAAACACACTGCCTGCCGTTGCGGATTGGAGCGGCTGTGTACGCCGGCGACGGTCCTTGTAGGAGGCCATAACAGCTGAAATTTCTTTGCGGTCTCCTTGTCGGAGCCCAAATACCGCTTCAGTCACAATCCCTTTTCGTTCATGCAGAATGGAGTGTCGGTAATCAAACGCCATATCTTTCGCAGCATACGTAACCAATTCCCCTGTTTCCAGTACAATGTCAGCGGACTTGAATATGCGTGACACATCTGACCCATGGGCACCTGCATTCATGTAGACGGCCCCTCCGACCGATCCAGGAATGCCTCCGGCAAATTCAAGACCGGATAATCCTTCTTTTCCGGCCAGAACACTGAGCTTGACAAAAGACAGACTGCCGCCTGCAGTTACCGTCTCTCCCTCAAAATGAAGCTCCTCAAATCCCTGGCCCAGCTTGATGACCGCTCCCCGAATGCCTTTATCGGCAACCAACATGTTTGAACCGCGACCCAGTTGTGTCCAAGGTATGTGATGGGCATGGAGAAGAGTGACCAGTTCCCTGAGCTGTTCCTTGTTCTCAGGAATAATCAGGCAATCGGCTGGTCCGCCTATTTTCCACGTCGTGTATTTTGCCAGCGGTTCATTCCATAATACGGTTCCGACATTGGCCTCTGATAGTAGCGATTTCCACTGCTGCATTTAAATAAACCTCCCCTTGACTTTCAAAACCAAAAGGCCATTCCTTCAACTAGATGAAGAGATGGCCGCTGTCAGTAATGCCGGCCTCATGGGTGTGTCACGATTATAGAGTATCTTATGTCAGGCTCCATAGGTGTGTGACAATCGCCCAGCCGTTTTAGCGTTTACCGGTTAACCGGCGGATTTCTTGAACCATGACGGTAGCCGAATCCGGTTTGCCGAGCTTTTTCGAAGCCGCGGACATCGCCTCTCTGGTAGAGCGACTGGTCATGATCTCCTCAAGCTTTCGAAACAGCGTTTCAGCCGTCAAATCCTTTTCAAGAATCATGCTGGATGCGCCCGCTTCCTCCAATTGCCTCGCATTCGCCTCCTGATGGTTATTGGTGACGTTAGGTGAAGGTATAAGTACAGATGGAATGCCCAGCGATGTAATCTCCGCCAGGAATGAAGCACCAGCACGATTTACAATCAACGAAGTAGCCGCAAGCACTTCCGGCATATTATGAACGTAAGGCACGATATGAAGATGATTCGGCATAGTACCGAGCTGCGACAAGATGGATTCCCGTGTGTTCTCAAAATACGTATCGCCCGTCACAAACACAAAATGTACGCCTGACAGCTTCTGTATGAACGGTGCCATCCCGATCATCGCGTTATTGATCGCCTTGGCTCCCCGGCTTCCGCCGACGATCAGCACGACCTGGCTGTCCACCGGAATGCCGAGCGTAGCAAATCCACGTTCACGATTGGCGGATAATACCGTTGTCGCACGTGGATTTCCTGTATATACCGTTCTTTTTGCTTTAGGAAAAGAGGACTCCGATCCCTCAAAGCTGACGGCAACCGTATCCGCATATCGGCTAAGGAACTGGTTGGTGAGGCCCGGGATCGCATTCTGCTCATGAATCATGGTCGGTATTCCGAGCTTGGCCGCTGCATAAACCACCGGACCACACACATAACCTCCGGTACCGATCACGACATCGGGTTTAAACTCCTTCAGGAGGGCCTTCGATCGCTTCACGCCTTTGAAAAAACGCATGATCGTCTTCACGTTATCCAGCGACAGCTTGCGCCGGAACCCCGTGATATCGATGCTCTCAAACGGCAGCTTCTCTTGGGGTACCAGCTTGCTTTCGAGGCCTCGCTGGCCTCCGATATATAAAAACTCCGTTTTCGGATCTTCTTTTTCACATTGTCTTGCAATGGCAACGGCGGGGTAAATATGCCCCCCCGTTCCGCCGCCGGTTAATACGACACGCATACCCTTCACCTCGCATAACGGGAAATATTTAATAGAATGCCCAGCGCCGTCAGCATCAGCGTCAGTGAGCTGCCTCCGTAACTGATGAGCGGCAGCGTAATCCCTGTCACCGGCATTAAACCGATAACGACACCGATATTGATAACGACCTGTATGGCGACCATGCCTACAATACCAACAGCCAGCAGACTTCCAAAGCCATCGGATACGGTCATGGCCACCCTCATGCCCCGCCACACCAAGGCCGCGAACAAGAGCAGGACAATCAAACCACCAATAAACCCAAGTTCTTCGGCCAAGATCGAAAAAATAAAATCTGTCTGCGGTTCAGGTACATAAGCGTACTTCTGACGGCTCATGCCAAGTCCGAGTCCGCCAAGTCCCCCCGGCCCTATGGCATAGAGGGATTGGATGATCTGATAGCCTGCGCCAAGCGGGTCGGACCACGGATCAAGAAATCCAGTTATCCGCTTCAGCCGGTAGGGGGCTGTTAGAATCAAACCAATGAAACCGGCTACCCCGCCTAATGCGAGAAAGCCCAGATGCTTCATCTGTGCCCCTGCGGTAAAAACGATCATCATCGCAGCACCCAGCATAACGGCACCCGTACCCAAATCAGGCTGCAGCATAATCAATCCGAATGCCAGTCCGATCAAACCAAGCGGCGGCAAAAGCCCCCTAGTAAAAGACGTAATATCATAATCTTGCTTACTAAGCCAGCGTGATAGAAACAGAATCATCCCCAGCTTCATAAACTCGGAGGGCTGAATACCGAACGAGCTGATGCCGAGCCAGCTTCTGGCCCCGCCGCGAACAACGCCAACCCCTGGAATAAGTACGATAATCAGCATAAAAAAGCAGACCAGCAGTGCAAGCTTGCTGTATTTCTTCCAAACCCGATAGTCGGTCTTCGATGTGAAATACATTGCGGCAAGCCCCAGACAGGCAAAAAACAGCTGACGCTTCACAAAATAAAACTTATCGCCATAGTCATGAAATGCGAGGACGGATCCTGCGCTATATACCATGACGATTCCGATGGCCAGCAGGGCCAAAATACAGATAAGCAGCCACAGATCGGGCGCCTGGCGGTTCTTGTTCATGGAAAGGCCACCTCGTACATCCTAAGTAGGGGCTTATCCACCCCCCTACTTAAAGGTTATGCACCGCCTCTTTAAAAATGCGTCCTCGTACCTCAAAGGAAGGAAACATGTCCCAGCTTGCACATGCGGGAGATAGTAGAACAATATCCCCGCTCTCTGCCAGCCCGGCAGCCTTCTGGACAGCCGAGGTTAAAGTCGCGGCGGCGTCCTTTCCATTATCGACGAGGAAGATGTCCTTTAATCCGGCTTTGGCAGCAGCATTCGCGATTTTCTCCTTGGTTTCGCCAAGAAGCACGATGGCTTTCACCCTTCCTTGCATAGAAGGAATCAAATCCTCGTAATCCGAGCCACGATCAAGCCCGCCAGCGATTAATACGATAGGCTCCTTAAACGAAGTCAACGCCATATGCGTCGCCTTGGAGTTCGTTGCCTTCGAGTTATTGTAATAGGATACGCCCTTAAGTTCGGCAACGTATTCCAGGCGGTGCTCAACGCTTCGGAAGCTGGACAAAGCTTCTTCCAGCTTATCGGGGGCAACGCCGGCCGCTATGGCAATTGCACAAGCTGCCAATGCATTCGCTACATTAAATCTTCCGGGCAGTCCGATGTTCTCCACACGGATGATCTCATGCGTAAACCCTTCGCCATCTGTATAAATCACGGTACGCCCTTGATCGTCTTCGTCCGAGTCCTGGGCACCGGCAGCATACGGCGGCATGACGTGAACCCCTTCACGAAGGCTCTCACTCATCGAAAAAGGCACGATGCGCGCCTTGATATACGGAACAAGGTTTCTGCACACGGGATCATCCCAATTGAGCACAGCGGTATCATCCGCAGTCTGGTTGGCGAACAGCTTGGCTTTGGATGCAATATAATCATCCATTCCGCCATGGTAATCAAGATGTGTTTCCGCAACGTTGAGAAGGCAGGCAATGCGCGGTCTGAACGCCTGTGTTCCTTTTAACTGAAAGCTGCTCAGCTCAACGACCATCCAGTCGTTTTCAGTTGCTTCTGCTGCAGCCTCAGATAGAGGCGTGCCGATATTACCGGCTACAATCGGGGAAAGACCTGCGCTTTCCAGCAGCTTGCCCACCCAGGTTGTCGTTGTTGTTTTGCCATTCGAGCCCGTAATGCCGATGATCGGAGCTTCACACAGGTGATAGGCGATTTCAACTTCAGTCACGACAGGAATCTCAAGCTCAAGCGCTTTTTGAACAGGCGGGACGGAATATGGAATTCCGGGATTTTTGACAAGAAGCGTCACACCGGGATGAATAAGATCATCGGGATGTCCACCGCAAATAACAGAAATACCCAAAGCCTCGAGCTCCGAAGCTTCAGGACACTGTTCTCTTTCCTTTCTATCATTTACAATGACGAAAGCCCCAGCTTGATGCAGCACTTTAGCTACCTGTACTCCACTTTTGGCAAGGCCCAATACTACGATATGCTTATCCCGATAGTCATCTAGCTGCTTCATATGTTACAACCCCTTGTTGATATAAAGTCCGAGTCCCGCAAGTATCAGTCCCACGGCCCAAAATGTAAAGACGACGCGCCACTCCGACCAACCGGATAATTCGTAATGGTGATGGATCGGGCTCATTTTGAATATTCGTTTGCCCCGGGTTTTGAAAGAGATCACCTGAAGCACAACAGATAGCATCTCGATGACGAAGACTCCGCCAATGATCAGGAACAGCAGCTCGCTCTTGGTTACGATAGCAATGGCGCCAATGGCACCGCCGATTCCTAAAGAGCCTGTGTCTCCCATGAACACCTTGGCAGGGTGAGCGTTAAATACCAGAAAACCGAGAACCGCGCCGATCATCGCTGCTGCACAGAATGCCGCCGCAAACGAGGTAGACTGGATCGCCACAATGGCATAAGCACCAAAGGCAATTGCACTCACACCGGACAGAAGACCATCCAATCCATCGGTGAAATTGACCGCGTTGCTAATCGCAAGCATCATGACCACGATGAACGGATAATAGAACCACGGCCCCCAATCAAAGGACCAATCCATTCCTGGAACGCTTATTGCCGTGCTATGGCCGTTGGAGATCAACAACCAGCACATAATACCGGAAAACAGAAGCTGTCCAAACAGCTTCTGTCTAGCCGTGAGTCCTAATGATCTGCGAAATACGATCTTAATATAGTCGTCAAGAAAGCCGATCAAACCAAAACCGAGCGTGGCTACGATCATTACATAGAAATCAGTATCGACAGGTGAAAATTTAATATAAGTCAGTGTAAAAGCAAGCAAAATTACAACGCCGCCCATCGTGGGCGTCCCGGCTTTTTTCAAGTGACTCTGCGGACCGTCGCTCCTTACCTGCTGGCCGAACTTCATCCTCCGCAGCAGCGGAATGAGCAGCGGAGCCGATATCACCGCAAGCACAAACGCTACACCGATTGTCAATAACAGCAATTGAAAGTCCATCAGCTCACCCCCTCACTCCATTGTTGCCGCCAGGCAGGGCCTTCAAGGCGTCAACCACGTGTTCCAGTCTCATGCCGCGCGAAGCTTTCACCAATACGATATCCTTCTCCGTTACCCGCTCCAGCAAAGCCTCGATCAGCTGCTCTTTATCCGTAAACGGAAGCACAGCCCCTTCAGGGAAGCGATCTTTCGCTTTCTTCGCCGTGTGAAGCGACAATGGGCCGAAGGTGAACACAAGATCCGCATTGTCCGGAGATAAATAATCTCCAATCTCGGCATGGAATTCCTCTTCCCGCTGACCAAGTTCCAGCATGTCCCCGAGAACGGCAATCCGTCGGTGGTAGCCTTTCATATCTCCAAGCACGTCCACTGCCGCCTTGACCGCGGTAGGACTGGAATTGTAAGCATCATTCAGCACGGTGACCCCGAACGCAGTCTCCACAGCTTCGATCCGCATACTCGACAGCTTCAGATTGGCAAAGCCGCTGCGAATGGCTTCATCGCCGATTCCCAAATGGGCCGCTACAGCCATCGCCGCCAGCGCGTTGACTACATTATGACGACCGAGAAGCGGTAAGCTGAAGCCTTCGCCCGCATGCCGGTTCGAAGTGAATATGATGCCTCTTGCATGGAACATGAGTCCCGTCGGATAATCATCATTGGTTTCTTGATTGCCGAACGTAAACGTTCGCAGTCCTTCAGGCTTCACCGTAGCTTCTTCAGCAAGCACCTGACGGATCAACGGTTCGTCCCCGTGATAGATCAGCAATCCGCCTGGCTTCATGCCGCTGATGATTTCAAGCTTGGCGCGGGCGATTTCTTCGCGCGAACCTAGCTGAAGCATATGCGCTTCCCCTACGTTAGTAATCACCGTCATATCCGGACGCGCAATGGTCGAAAGCAGTTCAATCTCGCGACGTCCGCTCATGCCCATCTCAAGCACGATCACATCGGTATCTTCCTTCATCGCGAGTACGGTTAACGGAAGACCGATATGATTGTTGTAATTGCCTTGCGTCTTGTGAACCTTAAACGTGGTTTCAAGCAGTGCGGACACCATGTCCTTCACTGTCGTTTTCCCGTTGCTGCCGGTAATGCCGATCACCTTTGCACGGCTCTCGGACAAATAGGCCGCAGCAAGCGACTGGAGTGCCGTTAACGTATCCTTAACGAGAATGAGCGGCAGGTCGTCGGGAATCGGTTGATGATCTCTCTGCCAGAGCACTGCGCCCGCTCCGCTGGCAAGCACGCTCTCGGCAAACGTATGCCCGTCAAATTTCTCGCCGACAATCGGAACAAACAGATTCCCCGGCTGTATGGTTCGGGAGTCGGTACCGACCCCTTGAATGATAATGCTGTCATCTTGGTTACGTGAGAGCGTCCCGCCGCACATGTCGGCGATGCTCTTTAATGATTTATGGATCACTATTGTCTGCCCCTTATCGCGTCTTTGGCTACGATGCGGTCGTCAAAATCTAGCACTTCGCCCGCAATCAGCTGGTAGGTCTCATGACCTTTCCCCGCAATCAATACTACATCGCCCGGGCTTGCCATTTCAATAGCCTTTTCAATCGCCTTCCGGCGATCGACGATGAGCTTGTAGCTTTCTGTTGCCACTCCGTCCTCAATCAAGCCGGCTTCGATATCCTTCAGGATCAAATTCGGGTCTTCGGTACGGGGATTATCGGAAGTCACCAATACAACATCGCTATATTTCGCGGCAATTTTACCCATGATCGGCCGTTTGGTCCGATCCCGGTCGCCGCCGCAGCCGAATACCGTGAGCACCCGTCCTTCAGCAAATTCATTAACGGTACGCAGCACATTTTCGAGTCCGTCCGGCGTATGTGCATAATCCACAATCACAGCGTACGGCTGACCCTCATCCACGACCTCAACGCGGCCGTCGACTCCGGGTACGGATTCCAGGCTGTTCTTGATATCCTCGAGCGGGATTCCCTCAAGAAGCGCGGCAGCAATCGCGGCCATGGCGTTATACACGTTGAATTTCCCTACCATTCGAATTGAAATATCGGCACTGCCGCGGAATGTATCCACATGGAACGAGGTCCCTTGAGCGGTGATCGAGATGTTGCTTGCTCGTATATCCGCATCGTCTCCCAAACCATAGGTAATCACTTCCGCTGCCGTCTGCTTGGCAAAATAAGCTGAAGCCTCATCATCCGCATTCAAGACAGCATATTTGCGCGATGATTCATCCTTGGCAAAAGCGTTGCCCAGCCGGGAGAAAAATAGTCCTTTTGCCCCGCGGTATTCTTCCATCGTATGATGATAGTCAAGATGATCCTGCGTCAGGTTTGTGAATATGGCCGTCCGGAAATCCGTTCCCTTCACCCGCCCCTGTTCGAGCGCATGCGAGGATACCTCCATCACGCAGCACTCGGTGCCTGCGTTCGCCATATCGTTCAAGTAACGCTGAAGCTCCAACGCCTCGGGCGTTGTTCTCGGCATCGGGAACGAACGGCCGTCGTATTTCATTTGAATCGTGCCGATGAGTCCGGTCTTCAGACCGTAATCGTTCATGATCGACTCAATCAAATACGTTGTCGTGGTCTTGCCGTTCGTTCCGGTTACACCGATCATCTTCATGCGGGAGCTTGGCTGATTAAAAAAGGCATTCGCCAAACCCGCCATCGCAAAGCGGCTGTCCTTCACGATGACTTGCGGAAGGTCTACCTCAAGCTTACGCTCAACGACCAATGCCGCAGCGCCTTGGTCGGCGGCCTGGGCTGCAAACTGGTGCCCATCTACCGTATGACCCGGCAGACAAATGAACAAATCCCCCGCTTTCACTTGTCTCGAGTCTGTTTCAATCCCCGTTATTTCAACATCTCCGGATCCTTTGATAACAGCAGCAGCCAATACGGATGATATTTGCTTCAATTTCATTGTTATCCCTCTCTCTATATATCTGCATCATCCGTCCCGCTCGTGAACCGGATGATGCCTTAATGTTCGTGCTTGGATTCCTCCGGGTCTTCACCCATATAAATCCGAATGGTAGCCCCCCGCTCCACCCGGCTTCCCGGCTTCGGGGCCTGGGAAATCACCGTGTTGCCGGTCCCGGACTTGGCCAGCATGAAATTCATATTCAGATCCTCGTACAGATCCTGAATGGTCGCTCCGACCAGATTCGGCACAGTCACGGTTGGCGTCTCGCCATATTTATACTCGCGGGCAAGCTGATCTTTACGCGGTGGAACCTTCATATAATGCAGCGCATCCTCCAGGATGTTCTGTACGATTGGAGCAGCTACGACACCACCGAACTGAATGCCCTTCGGATTATCTACCGCAGTGTACACCACAATCTCAGGATCATCGGCAGGTGCGAATCCGATAAACGATACAATATGCTCGGTCGACGAGTAGCGGCCGTTAATAACCTTCTGGGCAGTTCCCGTCTTCCCTCCGACGCGATAACCGTCAATGAAGGCCGGACGTCCGGTCCCTTTGGCGACAACGCTCTCGAGCGCCTCGCGCACTTGCTTGGATGTTTCTTCCGAGATCACTTGTCTGACGAGCTCCGGCTTGATTTCCTCAACCGTCTCTCCCGTCTCCGGATTGACCCACGCCTTGGCCACATGCGGCTTAAACAATTTGCCGCCGTTAATGGCCGCAGACACTGCCGCAACCTGCTGGATCGGCGTAACGGATACTCCCTGCCCAAATGCCGTTGTGGCTAACTCAACCGGACCGACGTTAGCGAGTTTGAACAGGATGCCATTCTCTTCCCCATTCAAATCGATGCCCGTCTTGGCCCCAAAGCCAAAATCGCGGATATACTGGAACAGGCTTTCCTTGCCCAGCTTCTGACCTAACGCCACAAAGCCCGGGTTGCAGGAGTTCTGGACAACCTCCATGAAAGTCTGGCTGCCATGACCGCCTTTTTTCCAGCAGCGCAGTCTTGCTCCTCCGACCTCTACCGCCCCACTGTCAAAGAAGTGATCGTTCTTCAGATTGACCTTGTCCTCTTCAAGGGCAGCGGCAAGTGTAATAATCTTAAACGTCGAGCCCGGTTCATAGGTCATCCAGATCGGCAGGTTGCGATTATACGTCTCCGCTGAAAACTGCTGGTAATTAGCAGGAGAATAACCCGGCCTGCTAGTCATCGCCAAAATCTCGCCCGTCTTGGGATTCATGGCAATCGACCAAGCCCCATTCGCCTGATACTTCACCATGGCTTGGTCAAGCTCCCGCTCCATAATGGACTGGATCGATTTATCGATCGTTAGCTCCAGATTCAGACCATCACGAGGCTCGACATACTTCTCCGAGGAGCCCGGCATGATTCTTCCGCCTGCATCGGACAGATAGGATATTCCGCCTTCAAAGCCCTTCAGCTTGTCGTCATGCATGGCTTCCAAGCCGGTAAGACCCTGACTGTAGGCCCCCGTGAACCCCAAAATATGGGCTGCGAGATCGCCATAGGGATAATACCGTTTGTTATCCTCAGCAACAACGATACCCGGCAGCTTCAAATCACGAATTTCCTGAGCCAGCTCCATCGTAATTTTTCGTCCACCGGGATTTATCCGTTCCAACCTCGAACGTTTCGTAATGATTTTCTTGATATCGGCTTTGTCCATGCTGATAAGCCCAGCCAAGGTCTCGGCCGTATGGTCCGGATCTTTGATTTGTACAGGAATCGCCCAAATGGTCGGTGTCGTTATATTCGTAACCAATGCGGTTCCGTTACGATCCAAAATTTCACCACGCTGTGCCGCAAACGGAATGTCACGGCGCCAGAGATTCTCCGCTTTCGCCGACAGCTCCGCGCCTTTCCCAATCTGCACATATGCCAATCTGATGATCAGTGCCGAGAACAGCAGGAGCAGCAGCAGCAGGCTCCAGAGCAGTCTTCTCCGCTGCGATACCTTGGATACTTTCACCTAAGCTTCCCTCCCTGTTTGAACCCGAAAGCTCATGATTATGCGTTCTTCACATGAGTATTCGGGACAAACCCGGGTTAGAACAAGCTATTCCCCTCCTGCGCTGCCTGTTGTTTCAGTTTCTTCATCGGTGGATTCTTCCCCGTTAGGATCTTCGTTGCCATCGGATGATGTTTCATCAGAGCTGCTGCTTCCCGTTATTAACTCTTGCGCCGATTTCAGGGTTAACTGCACGATTCGCTGGCCATTCTCCTTGGCTTCCAATTGCGAAACAACGTAGCCCTCACCTTGAACATTAACCTTTACTTTCATCAAGGTGAGTACTTCCATGGCGTCCCTGAGCGATTCACCCTCTAAATTCGGGATTTTCATCGTTGGGCTATCCTCAGTAAGAAGATAGATCCGTTGCCCTGCACTAATGATCGCATTTGCAGGCGGATATTGCTCTTTCACCGTGTTTCCGTTGCCCAAGGTCTCAAATGCCACTCCATCCTTCAGCAGCTTGGCTTTTACGTCACTCAGCTTCAGCCCCGTAAAGTCTGGTGCTTTCAGGGAGTCCTTCACCGTCGTGCCTGCATTCGATTTTTCTTTATCCTGAGCCTCATTCGATTTGGGAACGCCCCAATAATTCAAGGTCTTGGAGACGATTTCTTTGAATATCGGTGCTGCCAGCTTACCACCGCCCTGTTCCACGTTCGGTTCGTCGATAATGACCAGCACGGCAATCTTCGGATTCTCGACGGGAGCGTACCCGATGAACGAAACCACTTGTTTCGAACGGTCTTTATATCCGCCGCCGGATTTTATAGCGGTACCGGTTTTGCCCGCAACCCGGTAGCCATCAATATACGCAAGCTTACCTGTACCAATGGATTGGTCGGCTACGACCTGCTCAAGGTAAGTCCCTGTTTCTCTTGCGGCCTCAGGAGATATAACCTGACGCACAACTTCCGGCTCGATTTTCTCAACCTTACCCGTGTTAGGGTCCTCGATCTGCTTCACCATATGAGGCTGCATGAGCTTGCCCCCATTGGCAACGGCTGAAATCGCAGCAATCTGTTGGATAGGCGTTACGGATACAGCGTAACCGTAGGTCATGGTTGAAATATCGGAATCATAAGTCATATTTACGCTACCTAGAATTTCGCCCGGAAGGTCAATTTCCGTTTTCTTCGTAAACCCAAATTCACGAATGTAGTTGGTAAATCGTTCCTTGCCAAGCATTTCGAATCCCAATTTGACAAAAGCAACGTTACTCGACTTCTTGACACCTTCCAAGTAAGTGATAGGGCCCCAGCCTACGCTGTTAATATCCCGGTGAGTTCTTCCACCGGCTCTTATGGATCCGGATTGATAAATAGCACCCGGGTTAAACAGCTTCTCCTGAACTGCACTGGCCAGCGTTACAATTTTGAAAGTCGATCCCGGCTCATAGATGGACCGCACGGCATGATTGTTAAAATTCTTTTGATTCCATTTCGAATATGTATTGGGATCAAAAGTCGGCATGTTGGCCATCCCCAGTATTTCCATCGTGTTCGGATCCGCTGCGATTACCGTCATACTGATTGGTTTATATTGGTTATATGTGTCGCGCATCGCTTCCTCGATATAATACTGGATTGTATCGTCGGTCGTCAGCACTAAATTTTTCCCATTTATTGCAGGCTGATATAAATCGTTCTCGCTCGGCAGCTTGACCCCCTTCTTGTCACTCTTATAAGAAGCGAATCCGTCGGTTCCCTTCAGCTTGTCGTCATAATACTGCTCAATGCCTCCGATACCGTTACCCTGACGATCGGTATAGCCCAAGATATGTGCAGCCCTTGTCTCTTTTGGATAGAATCGTTTTGACTCTCGCTGAAAGCCGATTCCCGAATCGGGAACCTTACCGGCAGCCTTTAATTTTTGATTCAAGCTTTCACTAAACTCTTCAACCTCGCCCTTCTTTTCCTTGTCGATCTTCCATCCCTCATTGCGGACTTCCACGCCTTTGAGGTATTCCCCATCCTTGCCTTTAGCTTGGACCATTTCACGAAGCTGATCCTCATCCTTACCAAGAATTTCATGCAGTCCTTGAACTACCTCATTCTCCAAGCCGTTAGCCTGGATGACCGCAGGGTTCACAATAACTGTAAAGGCAGGGGCGTCCATAGCCAGGATATTGCCATTCCGATCCAAAATAGTACCCCGAGAAGAAGGCAGTGGTTGGGTCCGAGACCACTTCTTCAAAGCCTCGGCCTTCCAGAAGTCGTTATCGATTACCTGCAGCCAAAAGACCCGACCAATCAATAAAGCAAAAAAGAGGGTTATACATCCCCCTATTAGCACGGTACGCAGTTTGATTTTTTTTATCATCGGTCAAAACCTCACACTTCAATCATTTTGTCCCGAGTCCGAATTCTGTGTCCCGGATGAACCCGAGACGGGTGATAGATGGATCGTATTTTTATCCTCAATAGGCACATAACCCAACTCTTTTGCCTTGTCCAATATTTGTGTCTCCAGTGTTTGCTTTTCAACCTGAAGCTGATCAATATCTCGTTTCGCTTTGAGTATATTATTGTCGGTATCATGAATTTGCCGATTTAAGTCATAGGAATGAACATGACTCATGCCAATGACGCCCATGACGGCAACCACAAACACCACGGACAACATATACAGCAGCTTTTCTTTTTGCGGAAGCTGGGAACGACGTTTGACGACTTTTGTCTTCTCGAGATAAGCGGACTGCTGCGTTTCCTTCTGTCTCTCCTGTACGGCTAAATTGCCGCGTGTGTAGGCCATGGCTGATTCTCCTTCTTCAGGGATTTTATGTTTCTACAGTTTCTCCGCAATCCGCAGCTTCGCCGATCGTGCCCTTGGATTACTCTCAATCTCTTCCGCAGAGGGCATAAGCGGTTTGCGGTTCACCAGTTTCAGATCACCTTGGCCGCCTCCGCACACACACATCGGAAAGTCTGGAGGGCACGTACACTTGGGAATGTAGCTGTTAAAAATCTGTTTGCATATCCGGTCTTCGAGCGAGTGAAAAGTGATTACTGAAACTCTTCCTCCTGGTGCAAGACATCTCACGGCTTGGTGAAGCGCATCTTTGAATGCGCCAAGCTCATCATTTACCGCAATCCGAAACGCTTGAAAACTTCGTTTCGCCGGATGGCCGCCCGTTCTCCGAGCTGCGGCCGGAATCCCTTCCTTAATCATTTCGACAAGCTCACCCGTTGTTTGAATAGGACTCTGTGCCCTTCTTTCAACAATGACCTTGGCAATTCGTCTTGAAAATTTCTCTTCGCCGTATTCATACAATATTCGTGCGATTTCCTGTTCTGGCCATTCGTTTACAATCTTGGCTGCGGTAAGCTCAGCGGACTGATCCATCCGCATATCAAGCGGGGCATCATGGTTGTAACTAAAGCCTCTCTCCCCTTCATCGAACTGCGGAGAGGATACGCCCAAATCGAACAGTATACCGTCAACTTGCGGCTGCCCGTTCTCGTCAACCTCCACTTCGTTTCGGAGCACCTCCTCCAAATCACGAAAATTGGTTTTGACAAGAGTGATCCGGTCCACATAAGGCTTCATGACTTCCCGGGCATTATTCAATGCCCAGTCATCCTGATCCAGTGCGATTAACCGGCCCTTCGAACTTAGTTGGGAAGCAATAAGCGAGCTGTGCCCTGCTCCCCCGAGCGTACAGTCAACATATATACCGTCTGGTTTGATGCGCAGCCCTTCTGTTGCTTCTTGCTTAAGCACTGTGATGTGATGGAACAAAGCTGCAGCCCTCCATTGTGTCTCATTCATGATTTTTAAGTGTAACTTGTCCATTTCAATACGTTGTTCCTAGCTGGTTATAAATCAAAATCAAAGTCTACCAGCTTCTCAGCAATGTCGTTGAATGCTTCCTCCGACTGCTGATAGTAATTCTGCCACTGCTCCTTGCTCCAGATCTCCACTCGGCTCGATACGCCGATGACAACGCATTCCTTCTCGAGCTTGGCGAACTCGCGCAAATTGCCCGGCAAATTTACCCTTCCCTGTTTATCCCATTCACATTCCGTCGCCCCGGAGAAAAAAAACCGAGTGAATGCGCGTGCATCCGACTTCATGAGTGGCAGGGATTTGAGCTTCTGCTCCATGATGGCCCATTCATCTTTGGGGTATACAAAGAGGCAATTGTCCAATCCGCGGGTTACGATAAACGAGGTGCCCAGGAGGTCACGAAATTTAGCAGGGATGATGATTCTCCCCTTATCGTCGATGCTATGTTGAAACTCCCCCATGAACATCAGGCACTCCACCCCTTAACCCCGATTCCCCACTTTGCACCACTTTCCACCACTTTAGGATAATAGATTCGGCGTCAAGAATCAAATACCTTCTAACGAGCATTTGTTTTTTTGGAACTTTCTCTCAGGACATTCGCACAAAAAACCTCCTTTCATCCCACTCGGGGATGGAAAGGAGGTTTGCAAATGATCTAAAGCTGCTGCTGTTTAGTGCTGAGCCCAGCTGTCCAAGTAAGACTTTTGCTCAGCGCTCAGACTGTCGATTGTAATACCTAGACTTTCCAGTTTATATAAGGCAACCTGTTCATCCAATTCGTAAGGAACATTTACTACGTGGTTACCGATGTTCTTGTACTGATCATTCACGTGTTTGAGAGACAAAGCTTGAAGCGCAAACGTCATATCCATAATTTCTGCCGGATGTCCGTCACCTGCCGCCAGATTCACCAAACGGCCTTCGGCTAGCAAATAAATCTTACGACCATCTTTCAGATGATATTCTTCAATATTCCGCCGAACCGTCCGAACCGATTGAGACCGTTCTGACAAATCCGGTTTATTGACTTCCACATCGAAGTGACCGGCATTGGATAAAATGGCACCGTCCTTCATGACATCAAAGTCTTCCCCACTAATGACATCGCGGTTACCCGTGACGGTGACAAAGAAGTCTCCCAATTTGGCTGCTTCGTGCATTGGCATGACGCGGAAGCCGTCCATATAAGCTTCAACGGCCTTAATTGCATCAATCTCGGTCACAATGACGTTGGCACCAAGACCTTTGGCACGCATAGCGACGCCCTTCCCGCACCAGCCATACCCTACGACAACGACGGTCTTGCCTGCAACCACCAGGTTGGTCGTCCGGTTAATTCCGTCCCAGACCGATTGTCCAGTACCATAACGGTTATCGAATAAGTATTTGCAGTATGCATCATTCACGGCAACCATCGGGAAGTTCAGAGAGCCTTCCTTCTCCAAAGATTTCAGGCGCAGGATGCCTGTCGTTGTCTCTTCCGCACCGCCTCGAATTCCTTCAAGCAGATCCGTACGTTCCGAGTGAAGGATCGTTACGAGATCCCCGCCATCGTCAATGATCAGATCGGGTCTGGTCTCGAGTGTTGAAATGAGGTGCTGCTTGTATTCTGCAGGATCCGGGTTATACTTGGCAAACACCGTGATCCCGTCTTCTACCAATGCGGCACACACATCATCTTGAGTAGACAACGGATTACTGCCCGTAATTGTCACTTCAGCTCCGCCAGCCTGAACGACTTTCGCCAGATAAGCGGTCTTGGCTTCCAGATGCAAGGAGATGGCGACTTTCAACCCTTTGAATGGCTGTTCTTTCTCGAATTGTTCACGCACCCGGTTCAATACCGGCATATGCGCCTTCACCCAATCAATTTTCAAATGACCTTCCGGTGCCAGTTTCAAGTCGGTAATATTGCTGGTTTGTATTGATGATGAGCTCATTTAACGGCCTCCTATGATCTGATGATTGAATTCCTGATCATTATACGTAAACGACCCTGTGAATGCCCGAAGCAACGTATGGGATTTCCATCAGGCGATCCACCAGATTCAATCCATAACGATTCATGTATTCCAGGATATTATACACCCTCTCCTGAGGTTTCCCTTCCGGCATCAGTGTCTGTTCAATGCGTTTCCACTGTGCCAGTGCGGCCTCATGCTGCTGTTCCAAGGCATTCCGGGATTTACTTAACAGGTAATCCATCTGCTCCAATATTTTTTCTTTATTGGTTAGACCTAATTTTAACAGTCCACTTTGCATTTTGCCAAGATCTTCTATTAAAGGCTGATATAATGCTTCAAATTGTTCCCGGGTTTGACTGAATCGTTCTTCAAGATTCAACTCATCCTTGCTGGCAAGCCAAGCCTCACGCTTCTCAGACAAACGGAGGTGAACATCCTCGAAGGACAATCCATATTTCTCCATAAGCTTATGGACGGTTCCATCAACGATGGAGAATGACATTCTCGGGATGATCAGCGGCATCTGCAAACCTAAGTCGGAAAATGCATAGCGCGTAATCGCCCAATAAGAAATCTCGCCTGGACCGAGTATCGTTCCGAGCACGGGCAGCAGCGAATCCTGCATAATTGGACGGGTCAGCACATTGTTGCTGAAGCGTTCAGGATGCTGATGCAAATCCCGAAGCAGTTCTTCCTCCGTGAGCGTAATGATGCCTTTCCGGTCTGAGAATACACGTCCTTCTCGGTAAAGCAGCAAGCGTCTGCCTTCATGCAAGTAGAACAAGTTGGCCCCATTCTCGGATACATCAGCCTGCACTTCATAACCCAAACCTGCGATATCCCTTGCTGCCTGCTGGTACGAAAGTCCCATTGTTTCGTTGCGGGTAATCAGTGATTCGAATACGGGCACTTCCAACGCCCGCAGTCCCGGATCTGCAGAATCCAGGAGTATTAGCCCATATTTGCCGAACATACAGCTGATGAGTTTAGCAAATGCCTCGCTGAGTCCAGCCAAACCGTCAAACGATTCCCTGGCCATCTTCAGCAGATCCGCCTTATATTCGCTGTCTGCCAGTTGAATCTGGAGCTCTGCCAGCATTGCATTCCAATCTTCTTCAGCAACGTCAGTATAACTAACCGACGTCCTGAGTCCGTCCTTGGCATCAAGCTTGACCTTGGAAAGCTGCTGATCCTGACTCAGCAAGTACGTATGATTCACTTCATCCCAATCATGATCCTCCCCGGCGATCCAAAATACAGGCACGACAGGACGATTCAAGCGCTCTTCCGCTTCGCGGGCCGCTTGAATGACGGTAATTGCTTTATATATGACAAGCAGAGGTCCGGTGAACAAACCGCTTTGTTGTCCACCAACCATGGTAACCGTTCCTGGCTGCTCCAAAAGTTGGAGTGATTTATGTACAGCGGGATGATCATTGTGTTTCTGATTATACGTCCGAAGGCAATCTGCCAGCGCTTTACGCTGAATTCGTTTGTCTTCCGAAAGATCCAGCCATTGTACCCGCTCTGCATAGCTGTGCTCGCCGCGGTAATCTTCACCGTAGAACCCGCTTACCCGGTCGAAGTGATGAATATAATCCTGAGCGAGACGCGAAGCGAGGGATAATGGTTCCGGAACGATATTCATGAGGTATTCCTCCTATTCTACGTCGCAACCAAATCTAGATTGTGCATGAAATTTAATTTATTCTATAACATTTTGCCTTTCTTGATTGTACCGAATGTTGGCATTCTGCGTCAAAGGAAAAGAATAGCCGCCGGCACGATGCCAGCGGCTATTCTTGAAGCAGCTTTCTCATATTCAGGTCCGGTTGTTCAAGCGTAGGCTTTTGCAACCCAGTGTCCTTTGGACACTTCGACCAATTCCGAATCCTTCACATCCAGTTGAACCGTTCCGTCTTCGCCTTTGGCAGCTGAAATCGGCCCCTGCATATCATCTTCCAGCTTGAGCCGCTTTTTGTTTGCCTCAATTTCTGGATCCGGAATCGGAATTGCGGACAACAAGGTCTTGGTATAAGGATGGATCGGATTTGCATACAGCTCTTCACTGTCTGCTAGCTCCACCATTTTACCCAAATACATAACCGCTACCCGGTCACTGATATGCTTGACCATGGACAGGTCATGCGCAATGAAGAGATAGGTCAAGCCCAAACGGTCCTGCAAATCCTTGAGCAGGTTGACAACCTGTGCCTGAATCGAAACGTCAAGCGCCGAGATCGGCTCGTCGCATATGATGAATTTAGGGTTTACCGCAAGAGCACGAGCAATCCCGATCCGTTGACGCTGACCGCCGGAGAATTCATGAGGGTAACGCGTCGAGTGGTCACTATTCAAGCCGACCATATCCAGCAGCTCCTCAATCCGCTTCTTGCGTTCGGCTCGGCTGCCGGCCATGCCGTGAATATCCAAAGCTTCTCCGATAATATCCGACACCGTGAATCTTGGATTCAGCGAGGCATACGGATCCTGGAAGATCATCTGCATATCGCGGCGCATCGCCTTCATCTTGCCCGGAGACAGCTTGTAAATATCCGTTCCGTTAAAATTAACGCTGCCGGCCGTAGGTTCATAGAGACGAAGAATCGTCCGTCCTGCTGTTGATTTACCACAACCCGACTCTCCCACCATGCCAAGCGTTTCGCCTTCACGGATATAGAAGTTCAGGTCGTCAACTGCTTTAAGAATCTGGCCTTTGCCCACGTTAAAATACTTCTTCAAGCCTTTTACCTCAATCAAGTGGTTATCCTTCATGAACCCTGCGCCTCCTTCGCCATCGGATGCAGATTCCAGCAGCGGGCCATATGCGTGTCGCTAAATTCCGTTGCGCCCGGATCCACCCGTTCACAAATTCGCATAGCTTCATCACAGCGAGCGGCGAACGGACAGCCTACAGGCGGTTTGATCAGATCCGGTGGTGTTCCGATAATCGGAATAAGCGGTTCGTCTTTCTTCTGATCCAGACGAGGCATGGAGCGAAGCAAACCTTTGGTGTAAGGATGCTGCGGATTTTTGAAAATCTCCCATTTCGTTCCTGTTTCCACCACTTCACCTGCATACATTACGATGACACGGTCACACATGCCGGCAACAACGCCGAGGTCATGCGTGATCAGAATGATCGATGTGCCCAAGCGTTCCTGCATTTCCTTCATAACGTCCATAATCTGTGCCTGAATGGTCACGTCGAGTGCCGTTGTCGGTTCGTCCGCAATCAGCAGCGTCGGCTTACATGCAAGCGCAATGGCGATCATCGCACGCTGCCGCATACCGCCGGAGAACTCATGCGGATACTGATTGAAGCGCTCCTCCGCATTTTTGATACCCACCAGCTTCAGCATTTCTATGGCGTGTTTTTTGGCTTCGGAGAAAGACATCCCCTGGTGCTTGATCAGCACCTCCGTAATTTGCTTACCTATTCGAATGGTCGGGTTTAGCGACGTCATTGGATCCTGGAAGATCATCCCGATATCCTTGCCGCGAATCGCTTCCATCTGTTTATTTGTTTTTTTGAGAAGGTCTTGTCCTTGGAAAATGACCTCACCCTTTTTTATTTCTGAGGGCGGGGACGGAATCAATCGCATAATGGTCTGGGCGGTAACACTTTTACCGCTTCCGGACTCACCGACGATGGCAACCGTCTCCCCCTTGCCGACTTCAAAATTCATGCCGCGGACTGCTTTTACTTCACCGCCGCGAACACGAAACGATACGTTGAGGTCCTTTACCTGCAAGATCGGTTCCATACCTTCCCACCTCCTATTTTTTCAATTTCGGATCCAGCGCATCACGCAATCCATCACCGAAAATGTTAAATGCTAACATCGTCAAGCTGATAAATAGAGCAGGGAACAACATCCGCCATGGATAGTACATCCATCCGGACAGGGCATCATTAATCATGGAGCCCCATGAAGCAATTGGTGCTTGAACTCCAAGACCAAGGAAGCTCAGGAAAGCCTCGGCAAAGATCGCACTTGGAACCGACAGGGTCAAGGTAACGATAATCGGACCCATCGCATTCGGAATCAAATGCCGGAACAACAGGCGCCCGGTTCCCGCACCCATCGAACGTGAAGCGAGGACATATTCTCTGTTCTTAAGCTGCATAATCTCGCCCCGCACAATCCAGGACATGTTAATCCAACCGGTGATGGTTAAGGCGAGTATGATCGTTCCTAAACTTGGTTCAAATACAACCAACAGCAAAATCGTAACGAGCAGGTACGGAATGGAATACAAAATTTCGGCAAACTTATTCATAAACTCATCGATACGGCCACCGAAATAACCCATGATGCCGCCATATATTACACCAATCATCAAGTCAATCGCAGCTGCTGCAAGACCAACGGTCAAGGAAATCCGAGCACCCATCCAAGTACGAACAAAAACGTCGCGGCCCAGATCGTCGGTTCCAAACCAATGTTCTGATGAAGGCGGCATATTCGTATTCATCAAATCATTCGTTTCATAATCATAGTTAGAGATCATCGGGCCGATAATGGCCATGATGACAATCAGGATCATAATAATCAAGCCGGACATAGCAAGCTTGTTCTTGCGCAATCTTTCCCATGAATCTCTCCAGGAGGACAAACTTTCACGCTGTATTACCTCGGATTGTTTCTCATCAGGACCAATCTTCTGAAAATCTTCAGGCTTCAAGTTTAGTGCCGCAGGATGAGGCATACTTTGTTCTTTCTCCATGTCTACCCCTCCTTCCCGCCGGTCAATTTAATGCGTGGATCCACAAATACATATACGATATCTGTAATGAAACGCGCCAGCATCAGCAAGATGCCGTAGAATATGGTAATCCCCATAATGACTGTATAATCGCGGTTTGTGATACTTTCCACAAACTGCTTGCCAATGCCGCCAATACCGAAGATCTGTTCAATAACGACCGAACCGGTAATGATGTTCGCTGTCATTGGGCCGACATAAGTTACGACCGGCAATATCCCGTTTCGGATCACGTGGCGGAACATAATAGCGAACCAGTTAAGACCCTTGGCCTTCGCCGTCTTGATATAATCCGAATGCAGTACTTCCAGCATGCTGGATCGCGTTAATCGCGCGATAAATGCAATCGGCTGAGCAGATAGAGCCATAACAGGAAGCACGTAGTCGAGCGGTCCTTCAAAGCCCATAACATTGAAAATGCCCGCTTTCTCTGCGAGAACGTATTGCAACAATGACGCGAGTACAAAACTCGGTACCGCGATCCCGAGAACCGAGATAATCATGGCGATGTTGTCAATCAGCTTGCGGTGATACAGAGCTGCAAGCATCCCCAGCAGGACACCCACAATAACAGATACTACGATCGCGACAAGACCCAATCGAAGTGAAGGGCCAAATGTATCAACAATAATATCAGTGACGGATTGCCCCTGTTTTTTCATAGACAAACCAAAGTCACCCTGAACGATATTGCCCAAGTATTTCGTATATTGTTGAAATACCGGTTTATCTAAATCATACTGCTCCATCAGCCTCGCCAAAATTTCAGGCGATGGCTTTTTCTCTCCCATAAACGGATCGCCCGGTATGGCTTTCATAAGAAAAAAAGTGGCTGAGATCAGTATGAACAACGATACAAGCATATAAAAAAACTTACTCGCCACATACCTCAGCATTTCGCTAGCCTCCTGATCAGTTGTTCTAAACCAAGCCGTCTATATAATTGTATTATTCTAGAACGGAACTGGCATCCCTTAACTTTCACCAACGGACACAAGATTTGGAAACCTTGTGCTCATACAAAAAAATCGGGATATATATGAGGTTTGAAGTGCCCCACATATATATCCCGAACCGTAGTCTTTTATAAATGGTTTACAAAAGACTACTCGATATATGCACGTGTGAAATCGATATCACCCTTATAATCCAGATGAAGATTCTTCACCCATGGTTTAACCAGGGACACACTGGAGTAGTAGTAGATCGGCATAACAACTTGGTTGTCTTCAACGAGAATTTTCTCAGCTTTGGACATCAGCTCCATGCGTTTAGCGTTATCGCTAGTTGCATAAGCATCCTTCACAAGCTGGTCATATTCTTCGCTCTTGAAGCCAGTGTCATTGTTGCCGCCGTTGGATGTCCACATATCGATATAAGTCATCGGGTCGTTATAGTCTGCTCCCCAACCGGATCGTGCCACTTGATAGTTCAAAGCATCACGGTTCTTCAGGAATACGCCCCACTCTTGGTTTTGTACCTTCACACTAACGCCGAGATTGTTCTTCCACATATCTGCAATAGCAAGCGCAATTTTCTTATGGTTGTCATCGGAGTTATGAATTAAAGTAACTTCCGGTAATGTGGTATAGCCTTTTTCCTTCATACCTTGCTCGAGCAGTTTCTTAGCTTCTTCAAGATTTTCATCGAAGTAAGTATCCGGTACCTCTTTACGGTACTCGTCGGACTCACCCTTGATACCAGGAGGAACAAAACCATGTGCAGGAAGTTGTCCACCTTGCGTGATTTTCTCTACGATCGCCTGACGATCAATCGCCATTGCGAAAGCTTTACGGATGTTCACATTGTCAAATGGTTCTTCTGTTGTGTTAAAGATATAGAAATACGTCGATGAAATACCTTTAATCATCAGTTCATCGCCCAATTCCTTCTTGATCGCATTCAGCTGATCCGTCGGAATATTCCCTGTTGGATGTCCTGCATAATCCAATTCATCGTTACGATAGCTTGAAAGTTCAGTTGCAGAACTGTTCACGATACTCATTTGAACTTTTTCAAGTTTGATTGCATCCTTGTCCCAATATTGGTCGTTCTTCACAAGCTCGATCTTTTGACCTTTGGTCATTTGTGAAACTTTGAACGGACCATTACCAATCAATGTTTCCGGTTTAGTTGCCCAAGAAGCATTACCTTCAACGGAGTTGTGAATCGGGAAGTAGGTTTGGAATGACATCAAGCTGAGGAAGTATGGCGTTGGGTTTGCCAGCGTTACTTCGAGCGTATAATCATCGGTTGCTTTTACGCCGACTTCGTTGGCGTCTTTGATCTCTCCAAGATTGTAAGCTTCAGCGTTCTTAATGTAATAGAGCTGATACGCATATGGTGATGCTGGAGTAAAGTTCGGATCAAGTACGCGTTTCCATGCATACTCAAAATCTTTTGCCGTTACTGCATCGCCGTTACTCCATTTGGCATCTTTGCGAAGGGTGAAGACATATTTCAATCCATCTTCAGAAACATCCCATTTTTCGGCTACGCCAGGCTCTTCTGAGCCGTCTGCACCCTTCCGAACCAAACCTTCAAACACAGCACTGATTACTGTATTCGACGTGTTATCCTGAGCCAAGCCCGGATCCAATGTAGGAGGGTCGGAAGCAAGGTTCATACGGAAGACTTGCTCTTTAGGCTTGTCCGCCGTTCCGCCTTTATTGGCGCCATCGTTCTTGTCAGCTCCACATGCTGCTAAAACTGAGCTGAAAGCAAGAATTAACGTCATAAGAAGCATTAATTTCTTTTGTTTCTTCATCTTGCGGTATCCCCCTCATAGATTTTAGGTATATGCTTATCGATTATACAACCAGTGGTCAAAAAAATCCAGAAATCAATAAATTGAAAAATCTGCCTGACCCAAAGATCAAACAGATTTATCATAAAATTCTAGTTATTAGATTATTCTTACATCATCTTAATTATGTAGGAGAGGACACCAAAAAATGTGAATATGATATACCCGAAACTCATGCTGACAAACCCGAGGCGCCACACGGCGCGCAGCAGCCTTTTACCATTAACCTTGCCTTTCCAGCGGTTCTGCGCACTGCCGATCAGCCCCGCTGCAATGAGCAGCATGAGGAG
Source organism: Paenibacillus sp. 2KB_20 (assembly GCF_052115765.1). Taxonomy (NCBI): domain Bacteria; kingdom Bacillati; phylum Bacillota; class Bacilli; order Caryophanales; family Paenibacillaceae; genus Paenibacillus; species Paenibacillus sp. 2KB_20. The sequence goes on from NZ_JBFRHH010000003.1 coordinate 499,980, forward strand.
TATGAGATAGAAACCGAATTTGGACTGGAATATATTATTAAACAAGGCGGAGACCGAAAACAGCATAAAAAATGTGGTAACATCCATGGCCAGCTCCAGCGCTTGCTTTCGATTTTTATTTCTTTGCAAGACAATGAAATAAACCAGTAAAAACGGAATGAACGGAAAAGAACTTAATGTTTGAAACAGCCCCTGCAAGAAACCCATGCTAAGACCCCCTATGTATTCATCCCCTCGATGAGCTGCGTGACCAGCTCGTGTGTTGGAACAGAAATGCCATATTTTTGGCCCAAACGGACAATACTTCCGTTAATCCAGGCAACTTCCGTCGTTCTGCCGTCCATTACATCCTTAAGCATGGAGGACGTGTTACCTGAAGTCGATTGGCAGACGGATATAACCCATTCCCACAGCCCGCTTCCGTAAGGAATTCCACCCGCTTCATATACGGCGATGCCTTCATGATATAACTGCTTCATGAGCCTGACTCGTTCAGGGGAAGATAACAGCGCTCCGTTAGGAATCCGCCACAATGCAGTCAATGGATTAATGACTGCGTTCATCAACAGCTTGCGATAAATCATCTCATCCATTTGATTCGACAAAAAAGCTTCAAATCCTGCTCTATTCAGCTGTTTAACCAGTTCAATTTCATGATTTTCTTGAGAGAAAGGATCTAATGGGCTCCCAGCGGGCATCATTTTGCCGATTGTCGTCGTTCCATGACCGGCATGCAAAACAGAGACGCTGCTTGAACGCTTGGCCCCTTCCGTAGTAATGGCAGCGTAGATCGTCCATACCGGCAGCAGGTCTTGAAGCCGCTCCAAATGGCCTGTACCGTTCTGAAAACATATTAGTCTCCGATGTTCTTGACCATATTGAGCCAGCATCTCCGTTGCCATCTCTTCAATCCCTTGCTGCTTCAGCATGAGGAAAAGATAATCCGCATCGCCAGCGCCACCCGACTGCGCAAAGGTTGACCATGAACAGACCGAGAACGCATGGGCGTCAACGACCTGGTGCTGCCCCTTCTCCTCGATGGTTATGCCGGAAGCCCGAAGCTTGTCCGCCTGCTCCTCGCTTCGGCACCATAACGTGATACGGCACCCTGAATTCGCAAGTTTACCCGCATATAATAGCCCCAATGAGCCAGCTCCGATAATATGGATATTCATCATAATCCCCCATTATTGTAATCAACCACGAAGTACTAGTCCTAGTATATATCAGAATAATCCTCGATACGCACAAATAACCCGCCAAAGCGCATGGAATGCACTAATGCGGGTTACGGCTAGAGCAAGATAACCTTTACCTATTCGATTCGTTCCAGATTACCGTTTGCGTCCATTTTGAAGCGTGTTTTAAGCTCCTCGTCTTCTTCATTTAAGAAAGCAAGTCTGCGTGCCCGATCCATGATCTGAATCAGTGCCTTATAATCGTCATTGACCACATGATAGTCCGTTTTCACTTCGCTGACTTCCTTCAATAACCTTTGATTCTCACTGCGGAGTCTTGAAAGCTCATCCTCTTTTTCACGCAAGTTCTTCTCAAGCAATTTATACTGACGTGAACTTTCCTGAAGCCCGCCCTTCCACTGACGAAGGAAACGGATAACGGCATCGATGGACAGTGTTTCTTCACTTGCACCATCATTCTTATAGACATCGTGCTCCAGTTCCGGAGCAGCCAAGCCGGCAACCTGCGGTCCACTTACCGAAGGCTGTTTTTTATAATAACTTCTCTTTTGACGCTGAGATTTCGCCAAGCTAATAGCATCCTCATATTTCTTGCGAACGCAGCTATTCCAACGAAATCCACATGCTGCCGATGTCCGGCCGATTCTTTCTCCCACTTCCTCAAAGGCAGCCAATTGGGTGCTGCCCTCACGAATATGACGAAGAGTCACCTCCGCCAATATTAGGTCGTCCTCTGCACTCCATGCATCCTGTCTCACTGCTGACATACCACAAAACCCTCCTAACGACATCCTAAAATAACCGTCTTCAATACCGTAAATCGGCTGCTGAATAGGGTATAAAAACTGCTTAATTCATTTCTATGCCTCTCATAGAGTTCATAGAATCTATTTGATACTAAAATGTATTTCCATTTTGAATACAGATCATACTCTTACGAAGGGAAAAGGGGGAGATTCGTCCAAATTATTCACGAATTCAATGTCTTACTTCTGGTTAATAATAAAAAATAAAGGGTTTTCTTGAGTTAGGCGTTTACACGTTTTTGCCATAACGCTATAATGTTGATAGCAGCATTATGTGCGTACATACGAGAGGAGGATATAATCGTGGCACGGATGTTTCGAGTCCTTGGCTTTTTCACCCTGACTATCGGGTTGATGGCCTTTGCCGGAGATCATATTGAAATGGCACTGCTTTTCTTCCTGCAGACTGCATTTTTCGTGATCCTGGGATATTTGAAATTCACGGAGAGAACCTATATTCTTCTCTTCTGGGCTTATATGATCGTGACCTTCACAGGCTTTAGCTATTGGACGGTCTTCATTATGGGCAAACCACTCTAATAGGTAAATGGTGCAAGCGATGCTTGAAATCCACCGGCGCTCAACCTGGACAAACAGAGGCCCGCTGGTGGATTCTCCTTGCAATTAGAGAACGAGAGTACTTAAAAGAGCGATCAGGTGCTTTAGCGGCCAGATCGCTTTTTTAGTGCCTGAAGGTTGATAATTAAGTCGTATACGTCATATATTGGTTAAAATGAAGGGACAGACAGTGGTTGGAATCCTTTCGACTAACAACCATTCAAGGAGGACTCCCGTTTGAATGTACGAGTAAAAAAAACTCTCCTCCCGGTCATGCTGTGTATAACCCTGTTATTCTGCTTCATAGGGACTCCCGCTCTGGTATATTCCGAGCAGGATGTAAGCCCGGTTATGCCTGATTCGGAAGAGGCACGCAAACTTCTGGAGGACAGTCTCTCCATCGTGGAGATCGACCATGAAATCGAACGGATAACCAAACGCATCGCCGAATTGCAGCTACTTCAGAGCGAATTGCAAATCAAAATTCAGGATATGGGCTTGCGTATCGAAGACCGGCGCGATCGGGCTGGAGCTGTTCTTCGGTCTTATTACATGGGTGAACGTGATCATTTATTCTTTATGCTGTTGTCTGCAAAAGACTTAGCCGGTTTATTCCGGATCATGGACTTTTACGATATGATCATTCAAAATGACCGGGATACACTTGCGGTATATAACAATCAGTATCGCTCCCTTGCCTCCGCTCAGGCTGAAGCGGCACGCAATACTGCTCAACTCGCCGAAGTAAAGGACAGCCTTGTCGAGCAGCGTGAACGAGTGCTGGCGCTTGAACAGCAGGTTGACGGAGCACTGACAGCCAGCGGCAACCCGGATGCTATGAAGAAGTTGATTGAGGAATTCACCCTTTATTGGGAGAACGTGGGGCTGTACGAAGTAAAGCGCCATTTCCAGGCTCTGGCTAACGCCATGGAAAACTTGCCGCAATTCGTCCAAGGAAGTAAGAATATGCTGAAAACAAACGGCAAGGAGTACACCATCGATATCCATGAAGACGATCTCAACGCATTTTTAAGATCCGAAGATGAAATCTTTAACAGTTTTGCTTTCCATTTTAACGATGGAAAAGTAATAGCTTCGGGTGAGAGCGGAAATCTGTCGCTGCTGATTGAAGGAAAATACACCGTGATCAACGAACCGGAGAATGCCATCATGTTTCAAGTCGACAAACTTGTATTCAATCGACTGGAATTGCCTGACACCACGCGCAAAGCCCTGCAGGACGAATTCGACATGAATTTTTATCCTAAACAGTTGGTGTCTTTCTTAAAAGCAACACAGGTATCCAGCCAAGATCAAAGATTAGTGGTCAAAATGGAGCTGGATTTATAGAAAAAAGCTGCCCTTCACTTGGGCAGCTTTTTTAAGGTTGAGGAGACGAGTACAATTCCATATATTGTTGGATCGTGATTTCGCCAAGCAGCAATCGATTTGCTGCTTGGCTATATGTTTGAAAACCTTCCGAATCACCAAAATTCAAAGCGGCCGGCTCATTTCGAGAGAGCAGCACCTGGGCTGGAACGGCCGCTTTTTGCCAAATGCCCCGATCACTTAGGTTTGTACCCATGACATACAACTCGGAAATAACGGGCAGCGTTCCTGCCGCTCTGCTCCATTCACGCTGCATCGCTTTGCCAGTCATATACGTAATCCATTTCATGGCAAGCGCCGATGATTCCGTGTGTGCGGCAACCGCAAAACTTCGAGTTCGGACAACCGGTGTATCCAGATGCGCCTTCCCCATTGCCAATGCAAGTGACACTCCAACGTCCTCTTGATCTGAAAAGCTCGAATACGGCCCAATGACCACGGCTGCTTCCACCTTACCGGAGATGGTCGACTCTTCGCCATTAACGTCTGCCTCTGTCGATCCTTGCGCTGATTCTGTCACTCTTCCATGATTGCGAATCAGCATATCGAGCACCTCTTGATCCGGCTTGGAGGGATCACCTTCGAGCAAATGAACCGCCGCACCGAACGCATAAGGATCATTCCAGTCAAATGAGAGGACAGGGCTTACCTTATGCCGCTCCAAATATTCCTGCCACGCCTGACGGCTCTCTGGCACTTTAAATGGTTCGCCGCCCTTTCCCTTGGTCTGCCAAGTCATAATATAGGGGTCTATATCAAACGGCATTCCCCATTGATACCCGTTCCACTGCAGCGGCGGCAGAAGACCATTCAAGATATCTTCGCCTGGCATTGTGCCTTGAGAAGCATCAACAGGCAGTAAGCAGCCACTCATTGCAAGCGCTTTAATAAGGTGTGAATCCGTTAATACAATATCAGGCCCTTCACCAAGGGACATCTCGAGCAGAAACGACTCTTTCTGTGTTTCACTCGTTTCCAGAGGCGTGATTTCAATCTCAGCACCGGTCTCTTCCATAAAAAGCTCATTAAGAGCTTTAAGTTGTCTCAGTTCATCCGGGTTTAACTGAACACCGACCTTGATCGGGCCCAGATCAGTCTCCGGTACCTCCGGTCTTTGCTGCGGAGGTTTCGGTTCATCCCCCGGGGGCTCTCGTCTAGTATGGTGAGTGAAGTCAAAGCTGGGAGATAAACTGGATAAAGACAACAGTAAAATGGCAAATAAGAACCAATATTTCTTCCGCTTCATATCCCATCTTCACTCCTTCAATAGTCGCACGCCCTTATTTTACCAAACTTCTAGTGCTCTTGTCCTATCTTTTTTGTTAATTATCTAGTCCATATTTTACTAATTAACGATGGGAAGGAAAAAAGACTGTCCTATGAGTCTTGAACAGTCTTTATCATACAATTTACTTTGCGTTATCATTTCTCGGGAAATATATATTACAACAAGTCGGCAGCCAACTGAGCCAGCTTGGATCGTTCCCCTTTTGTCAACGTAATATGCCCGCTCAGATTTTCTTGCTTGAAGCGTTCAACCACATAGGTTAGCCCATTACTCACAGCATCCAGGTAAGGATGATCAATCTGCTCCGGATCTCCCATCAGGATCACCTTACTCCCTTCTCCCGCCCGGGAAACAATCGTCTTGACCTCATGACGGGATAAGTTCTGGGCCTCATCCACAATGATGAACTGACCTGGTATCGAGCGGCCCCGGATATAAGTCAGAGCCTCCACCTGGATGCTGCCAAGCCCCATCAATATTTTATCGATATCACCCGATTTTTTGGTGTCGAACAAATATTCCAGATTGTCATATATCGGCTGCATCCATGGTCTTAATTTCTCTTCCTTTTCGCCAGGCAAATAACCGATATCCTTCCCCATTGGAACGACCGGACGCGCAATCAGCAGTTTTTTGTATTTATGCTCATCCTCCACCTTGGAAAGGCCTGCTGCCAAAGCCAACAAGGTTTTTCCCGTTCCGGCCTTCCCGGTAATGGTGACTAGCGGAATCTCGTCATTCAGAAGAAGCTCAATCGCCATACGCTGTTGGGCGTTACGGGCGCTGATGCCCCAAACAGGTTCATTGCTTAAATGAAGGGGCTCCAATCTAGTTGCATCCTCATTTACATGAAGGAGGGCAGACTTTCCTGACCCCATCTCATCCTTCAGGATAACAAATTCATGGGGATAAAGTGGATAAGACAATTGAAGAGGTTTAATCGGCAAATAACGATAGCTGTAGAATTCGTCAATCACCGAAGGGTGAACCTTTAAGGTAGAGAATCCAGGATATAATTCACTGGGATCGGCTGTACGGTCCGATAGATAATCCTGTGCCGTTAATCCGAGCACATCGGCCTTAATTCGAACAAGCACATCCTTGCTGACCAGAACGACAGGTCTTCCGCCCTCCTTCGGCTCCTCCTCCAATTTATAATTTAACGCGACAGCCAAAATCCGGTTGTCGTTGGATGCTTCGCTAAATAACTCCTGTACCTTGACGAAGCTGCGATGATTCAGCTCGACCTTCAACGTCCCGCCGTTCTCCAAAAGAACTCCGTCATGAAGATGGCCTTGTTCTCTTATACCATCAAGTAATCGGGAGACCGTACGGGCGTTGCGGCCGATTTCATCCGCATTTCGTTTCTTCGAGTCAATCTCTTCAAGAACCACCGCAGGAATGATGACTTCATGCTCATCGAATGCATAAATCGACTGAGGATCATGAAGTAATACGTTCGTATCCAGCACAAATATTTTTTTCATCTTATCCCTCCACTGCTTCTTCATCAGGTACACACATAAACCTTTCTGTCCCGGACATAATAAGCGTAGCGACTGAAGTCATTTAGTGAACTCTACTACGAAAGGACAGATCAATCCATGAGAGCTGCTCTATCCATAATGCTAACGGTGTTGTTGCTCGCAGGCTGCGGGACCGCCAATCACAATGCATCACCCTCTCCTCGTGGTAAAACCAATGGTACTACTGCTAACAGTGTTCACAACATGAGCGGGAACAGAGGTTATACCACTAACAATGTAGACGGCCGGACTCCGGATAACACGAATACGGGACGAGTTGGCAACGTAAATGATAACAACGGACGAGTCGACGCTACAACCGCGAATCACCTGAAATCACTTGCCGAGAGGGTGCCCGGCGTTAAAAACGCGAACTGTGTTGTCATGGGAAAAACGGCTGTTGTTGGACTTAATGTAGATGGAAATTTAGATCGTGCGGAAGTCGGAACCATAAAATACACAGTCGCGGAAGCCCTTCAAGCCGATCCGGCAGGTGCCAATGCACTTGTTACGGCCGATGTGGACGTTGCAAACCGGATTGCCGATCTTGGTCGGCATATTCAGGAGGGGCATCCTGTTTCAGGACTTGCCAGTGAACTTGCTGACATCGTAGGTCGCATCATTCCTCAGCTGCCTAAAGATGTAACGCCGCGAGACGGGAATGTACAGCAAAAGGGTACTCCCTCGGTTAAACCGAATAACCGAGGGAATGCACCAGCCAACCCGCACCATAATAAATAGAACTTCTTGAAGGTAAACTCACGAATCAGCATAAGACAAATCCTGTCATAACCCGAGTTTGCCTGTCACCTAACCCCAAATTTCATACAAAAAAGCCCAGTGAAGCTCACTGGGCTTTTTTTAAGGTCATAACAACGCGACTAACGAGCATTTCTGCTTCGCCAGTGACATGACCCGTATCATATTCGGAGTTCTGTAGCCTGTTTGGTGTGAAATTGACACCCATGTCGAATGAACACGCCTGAGAAGACATGGAATCAGAAGGATGACATCTGAAAGGCTCCCATCCCCAAATGGAATCTGCTCGAACAAATGCATGGGCAGGTTTATCCGTCTGCCGATTACAGATCAATGGGTGTGTCGTATGCATCATAAGGTAGGACATGCCTTCGGCCTCCTGTACAATGATCTCCATCTGATACATTGTATTATAGCATACAATAAAACTTGCCTTCAATTGTCACGGAGTTGTTGCAGAATCCGCTTCTGTCCCCTGCTCGCCGGCGTTATGCTTGCCAGCAAGCTCGTCTTTCAGCGCTTGTCTAGCTGCATCCAGTTCGCTGCTGCTTATATATACATAAGGGCTCTTCCAATTGCCTGTAACCGGCATGAATTTCACATCATCTTTTCCGATATCATAATAAGTCGCAATCAAATTTCGAATCTGCTCCTGCTCGAAATCAGTGGTCATGTTATCGCTGACCGCATCTAGAGCATTGCCCACCTTCGCAACGCCTCCAAGCGTCTTCATCTTATCGAGCAGGGAATGCAATACTTCGCTTTGGCGAGCATTACGTTCAAAATCGCTTGACTCCTTCGTTTTCGGCGAACAGCTTTTACTCGATTTACGGTAACGAACATAATCCAGCGCCTTCTTGCCATCCAGTTTCTGAGGACCCACAGTGAGGTTAATGTCGGTCCCGTCGGCAGTATCGCGGTAACACATATTGTATTGAACGTTAACATCTACGCCACCAAATGTGTCCACCACATCACGGAATCCCTGGAAATCGATAACCGTTACATAGTCGATATTAACGCCAAGATACTTGCTCATCATAACTTTCATTTCTTCTTCAGCTGATATGCCGCTGCCCGGTTCCTTTTTCTCCGCAGCATTGTAGGCCGCTTTAAACCTTGGGTAATACGCGTTCAGTTTACTCGCTTTGTATCCTTCGAGTTCAATCAGTGTGTCCCGCGGCAGGGAAACCAGCGTCGACGTATTAGTTTCCGGATGCATGGTGGCAACCATGACCACATCCGTCAAGTAAGTTCCCGTCTCCGGGCGATGATCCGTTCCCAAGAGAAGCACCGTAATCGGTTTTTCTTTTGCAGATTGTCCTGGAGCTACAGGTTTATCAATCCCGCTTTTCTCAATGATCTCATTACCCTTCAAGAGCAAGTACCCGGCATAACCTGCTGCAGAGATTACTGCGATTAACAAGACGATAAGAATGAATTTAAAAAATGATTTCCATGCGCTTTTTTTCTTTTTTGGAACTGGCTGTTTCTTGCCCTTCCCCCCATTTTTGGCTCTCGGAGGGAGATTGGTATGAGTAGGTTTCATATCATAACACCTTATTTCATTCAAATTAGATGAATGTCCGATAAACGCTTCAAATTTCGAAGCATTTACCGGACCTTGGTTGACTTCTCTCTCTTATAAACGATGGGGACTGACAAAAAGTTGCCGTATGGTTGTTACCTGAGTTGCTAAATTTCTACAAAGCTTATGACTTCGGCTCGGTTTGAGCCTTCTTCTTCTGACGATCTTCAACAAAATATCGAATACGCACCATCAGCATCAATGCCACAGCTACTAACAAGCACTGGATAATCGGCAGCTTATCAATCTGAAACACAAGCAGTATCGCCGAACCCAAGGCCATCAAGATATACAGGAGAATCTCCTTCAACAGAGGGAGCTTCTGCTTCACCCGGAATACCTTGTTGTAAACGTAGGTGATCAGCACAAAAATCACGATATAAGAGATGAGTGGGTGCGAGGCAAACCATTCTTGCATGATAGGTTCACTCCTTTTGGACAAGTAGATCTCTATCTATTATAGATTTGCTTGCGCCATTTTACGATGCTTTTCTGCACGTTCGCGCTCACTCTTGTTCAAGATCTTCTTACGAAGACGAACGGACTTCGGCGTAATCTCGCAATACTCGTCATCGTTCAAGTATTCAAGCGCTTGTTCCAGTGAGAAAATAATCGGTGTTTTCAATTTAACCGTGTCGTCCTTCGTTGCCGAACGAACGTTGGTCAATTGCTTCTCTTTACAAATATTTACGACAATATCGTTATCGCGGGTATGCTCCCCGACAATCATGCCTTCATAAATCTCAGTTCCCGGTTCCAGGAACAGGGTACCGCGGTCTTCCACTGACATCATGCCATAGAACGTTGAAGATCCGTTCTCCGTGGAAACCAGCACACCTTGGTGACGTCCGCCCACTTGACCGCCAATAAGCGGACCGTAGCTGTCGAATGCGTGGTTCATAATACCATAACCGCGTGTCAAGGTCAGGAAATGGGTACGGTAACCGATAAGTCCACGAGCGGGAATCAGGAATTCCAAACGCACTTGACCATTTCCGTTATTCACCATGTTCACCATTTCAGCCTTGCGTGTTCCGAGACTTTCCATAACAGAACCCATGCTTTCTTCTGGTACATCGATCATAAGACGTTCGATCGGCTCCATTTTGACGCCATCAATTTCCCTAACGATAACTTCTGGTTTGGATACTTGAAGCTCATAACCTTCACGACGCATATTCTCAATCAAAATACTGAGGTGAAGCTCACCGCGTCCCGATACGATATAGGCATCAGGGCTCTCCGTCTCATCCACTCTCAAACTTACGTCCGTTTCCAGTTCTTTGAAGAGGCGGTCACGCAGCTTACGGGATGTTACCCATTTGCCTTCGCGTCCGGCAAAAGGACTGTTGTTAACAAGGAACGTCATTTGCAGGGTTGGTTCATCAATTTTAAGGACAGGCAATGCCTCAGGATTCTGTGGATCCGCAATGGTCTCTCCAATGTTAATGTCTTTGATACCTGCGATCGCCACGATGTCGCCACCACCTGCTTCAGCAACCTCGATCCGCTTCAATCCTTGGAAGCCGAACAGCTTCTCGATACGGGCACTCTTGGTGGAACCATCACGAAGCATAACGGTAACCGGTTGGCCTTGCTTAATGATACCGCGGTTCACACGGCCGACGGCAATACGGCCCAGATATTCATTGTAATCCATCAAGGTGACGAGGAACTGAAGAGGCTCGTCCACTTTCTCAGTAGGGGAAGGGATATGGTCAATAATGGTCTCGTAAAGAGCAAGCATGTTATCATCTTGCTTCTCCGGATCCAGACTTGAAGTACCGTTTAGGGCTGATGCATATACAACGGGGAAGTCCAGTTGGTCGTCATTCGCACCAAGCTCAATGAACAGATCAAGCACTTCATCGATCACTTCTGCTGGGCGGGCGGCCGGACGGTCAATCTTGTTCACAACGACGATTGGAGTCAAGTTATGTGCAAGAGCTTTACCTAGCACAAACTTGGTCTGAGGCATACATCCTTCATAAGCGTCAACAACGAGCAGAACGCCGTCGACCATTTTCATAATACGCTCAACTTCACCACCGAAATCGGCGTGTCCAGGTGTATCCACAATGTTAATCAAGAAATCTTTATACGTAATAGCCGTATTCTTGGCTAGGATGGTAATTCCGCGTTCGCGCTCCAAATCATTGGAGTCCATCGCGCGTTCCTGCAGCGTCTCATGCTCCCGGAAAATACCGGACTGCTGCAGCAGTTGGTCTACAAGTGTTGTTTTGCCATGGTCAACGTGAGCAATAATGGCAATGTTGCGAATCTGATCTCTTGATTGCATAAATATATCTCAAATCCCTTCTGTTCGAATGAGCCACAAAGAAAGCGCCGGACGACATGCCGACGCTTCAACATACATCCTATAATATAGGTAAACGAGCGGGAAAATCAAGTCTTTTCAGAAAACTTCCAGCAACTTTTACCTCTTACTAATTACCAACCTCTGCTCCATTTATTATTGCGCCCGGAACGATTGCGGCCAAAGATCATCCAAATGCCCGCTGCGATTAAGATCAGGGCAATAATGTAGAACGCCCCTGTCTCAAGCCAGGTGAAGATGAAAATCAAAACGGAAAGCATCGTCAGTCCAAGCGCAACCGGCAGCGCTGCGCCAGGTCGCGGGCTCTCGTACAGATAATATTCATACAAGCCGACAGCCACACCGAGAATTAACACAGGCCATAATGAAGCCATCAGTCCCCATCCCCCGATATTACATATGAAGAACAGAAGGCCATATACCGTCAGAATACCGCCTAGAATAAGAATTGCGGCAGATGCACGGCGACCAAAAAACATGATATGCAAAAAAATACCCGGCAGCAGCAGGACGAGCGGCCATAACGTTCTTCCCAGAAATCCAAACACACCAAGCTTACCGAGCAAAATAACGACTCCAGCAACAACGATGAATATACCCAACGCCAAATCTTTTCTGGAGGACATTTGATCACCCTCTCTTCAATATATGTATCACCAAAAATAGCGGTTTCTAAAAGAAGCAGTTACGTTAATTTTAGCCCAAACCGACAAAAAAAACCATATCCCGAGCTGTTCCACTTGAAATAACCTAGGCCCGCCTCATATACCTGCATGAAGCTAACAAAAAATGGACAACTGCACAAGACAGTCGTCCATTTTTGGATTAAACACTCCCGTTTACGCGAATAGGCTGTTGAAGTAAAATCCCGTTACATACCTGGCCGTCTTACTGTCTGTAATCCGCCAATGAGTACGACAGCACCTGCAATGACAATGGGCAGCAGATTGTGGGCATAAGGCATCCAGTAAGCCAGAATCAGCCCTACGCGAGAATCCTGTATGAGCATTTCACCTGCTGTAAAAGCTAGAATGCCGGCACCTATGTAAAGCAGCACGGGAAATTTGTGAAGCAGGTTTGAGATCATCCCGCTTCCCCATACAACGATGGGAATGCTTAATAATATTCCGATGACAATCAAGGAAAGATCGCCTTTTGCAAGCCCCGCAATGGCCAAGACATTATCCAGGCTCATCACGAAATCGGCAACCAAAATTGTATTGACAGCGGCCCATATCGTTGAAGCTTTGGCCAAGCTTGCACGGTCATGTTCCTTTTGCATCATGAGTTTGACTGCGATCCAGATCAACAGTAATGCGCCGCCAGCCTGCAAAAATGGGATTTTCAGCAGCAACACCGCCAAAAAAGTCAGAATACACCGTAAGAGAACAGCCCCTGCAGTCCCGATCCAGACCGCCCGTCTGCGATGTATTTCGGGAAGGTCTTTGCTGGCCATCGCGATAACCAGGGCATTGTCGCCACTGAGTACAAGGTTGATCATCAATATCTGTCCCAATAAAAAAATCGTCTCCACTAGAACAACACCCCCACTCTACACATATGTGGTAATGGTCCAGGCTATGCTTGCACAACGGGAAAAATAGGCCTATAATTAATCCACTTTGTTTAATGGTGGAACCGCATTCTAAGAGGAGTGACATTCATGGAAACCACAGCCGCTGAATTTTTTCTTGCATTAATCAACATTGTCTTTTTGGATCTGATCTTGGCCGGGGACAATGCCATTGTGATCGGTCTTGCCGCACGTAATCTTCCGAAGGAAACCCAGAAAAAAGCAATTATCTACGGCACTGCCGGAGCTGTTATTCTTCGTATCATTGCCACCATCCTCGTTGTCTGGCTGCTTAACATCCCTTGGTTGCTGCTTGTGGGAGGTGTACTCCTGATTGGCATTGCCTACAAGCTGATGACCGACGACAATAATGACCACGACAATATAAAAGCTGGCAAAAGCCTTGGTGCTGCCATTCGTACCATCATTGTAGCCGACGCTGCTATGGGTCTTGACAATGTCATTGCCGTTGCAGGCGCAGCCAAACACAATGTGATCCTTGTAACGCTAGGCCTGCTCATCAGTGTACCCATCGTGGTATGGGGCAGCACATTGTTTATCAAACTGATTAGCCGTTTCCCATGGATTATCTATGTAGGCTCTGCGGTGCTTGCGTACACGGCGTCCTCCATGATTACCGAAGAGAAGCATTTTCTGGGATATTTCGAAGCGCATCAGCTTATAAAATATCTCTTCATAGCTGCCATCATTATCGGTGTGCTGACTGCAGGTCATCTGAGAAAGAGATCTGCCGGGCGCCGCAAGTCATCTACCCAGTCATAATTGAAACTCCATAAGCGCGATAAAAACAACACCCCAAGGCTTCCAAGAAGCTTTGGGGTGTTGTTTATGTTGACCTTCGCTTGAACCTCGATTAGAACCATTCTTCGTTTACCACGGCCCCCGCATGCTTCTCGCCTAGCTCGCCGATTTTGCTTTCCGGGGTTATGATCACAGTCTCCGTACCGTCAATCGCAACTTGGATCCGTGCAGGTAGCTCGGTAATGGAAGCCTCCACCTTCTCGATGATCTTCAAATTCGGATTGGTGGTGGGCGACTTAGGCACAAACAACGTACAGCAATCCTCATACGGCAAAATCGATGTCTCGAATGTGCCGATGTCCATCGCGATATTGATGATATCGTTCTTATCCATCATAACGAGCGGCCGCAACAGCGGCAGCTCGGTGGCTCTGCCGATCACATTCATACTCGGCAGCGTCTGACTGGCAACTTGTCCGAGACTGTCTCCCGTCACGATAGCCAATGCGCCTTCCCGCTCCGCAAGCGAGGAAGCAATCCGTAACATCGCTCTGCGCATAAACGTAATGATCAGATTATCCTGGCCGATACTGACAAATGAAGTCTGTACATCGGTAAACGGAACCAGGTGCAGCTTAATTTTGCCGGTGAAGCCCGATAACAGCCTGGTTAGCTCCATTACCTTTTCCTTCGCCAGTTGGCTCGTGTAAGGGAAGCTGTAGAAGTGTACACATTCAATTTCAAGGCCTCTGCGCATGGCCGACCAGCCCGCTACAGGACTATCAATCCCCCCTGAGAGGAGCAGCATGGCCTTCCCATTCGTACCAATCGGGTACCCGCCGGCGCCTGGGATTACTTCATAATACAAATACGTCTCGTTCTCCCGAATTTCCACGCGAAGCTCCATATCGGGCTGCTTTACCTTTACTTTAAGCTGTGGATATGTTCGCAGCAAAGGCGATCCGACGAAATGGTTCATCTCTTGCGAGGAGTGGGGGAATTGTTTCCACACCCTTCTCGCATTGACTTTGAAGGTTGACGGGTCAGCCAGTTCCTTCTGTCCCACAAAATCAATCGCTGTTTCGATAATGCGGTCAAGCTCGGAAGGGCATACGCGAACCGGACTGATGGAAACAAGACCAAATACTTTTTTTAGAACTTGGATCAGAGCCTCGGGTGACTCCCCGTTAAGCTCGACGTACAAGCGGCCGTATTCCTTTACGATTTTTGCTCCCGGAAACGGTTTGAGCACGCTTCGAATATGATTTAATACCGATCTCTCGAATCGGTTGCGGTTTTTGCCTTTTAGGGTAAATTCGCCAAAGCGAAGCAGCAGTTTATCGTAAGTCATCTTCGGTTACCCTCTCTTTCTATAATGGGACGCAGGTTCCCGCATACTTTTGCCAAGACTTCGACTAGTCGCGCTGCATCGCCCAGCTGATGCTCTTTGCCAAGACTGATACGAATTCCGGAGGAAGCAACGTCCATGTCCTTCCCCATCGCTAACAGGACCCGGCTGGGTTCGCTTAATTTAGAGGAGCAAGCGGATTTGGTTGATACGAGCATGCCCATCTCTTCCAGAGCATGGACCATCACCTCGGGTTTTAATCCCGGATAAGAAAAATGAAGGATATGTGGCGCACTCTGCTCACTGCTGTTTAACACCAATCCCGGAATTTTGTCGATGCCCTGGAGCAGAAGCTCCCTTAATTCCGTCATCCTTGCATAAAACTCGGGCTGGCGTTCTCTGGATAACCGCATGGCCTTCGACATCGCTACGGCTCCAGCAACATTCTCCGTTCCTGCCCGGTGCCCATTCTCTTGTGATCCGCCCGATACCAACGGGAACAACTGCACGCCTTGCTTAATGAACAGCACGCCCATTCCTCTCGGGCCATTGAATTTATGTGCAGACAGGCTGTATAAGTCGGCCTGCCACTGGGAAAGAGTAACCGGCAGCTTGCCAAATCCCTGTACGCCATCGATATGCAGCAGCGTTCGTGAATTTCGTTCCTTGACGATACGCCCCACTTCAGCCAGCGGCTGGACGGCCCCCGTCTCATTATTGACATGCATGATGCTGACGAGCACCGTATCTTTGCGCACAGCTTCCGTCAAAGCAGCCAGATCCACCACGCCGGCGGCATCCACCGGGAGATAGGTCACTTCCCATCCCAGCGTTTCCAGCTGTTTGCAGCATTCAAATACGGAAGGATGCTCTGTTCCGGTCGTGATGATATGCCGACCCCGGCTGCTGTACTGCATCGTAGCCCCTTTAATCGCCATGTTATTGCCTTCGGTTGCCCCGGATGTGAATACGATCTCCGTAGGCTGAACGTCCAGTGCGGCTGCACACACCTCTCTTGCCTTCTTCAGCAGTTTAGAGGCAGCCTCGCCTGAACGATGAAGCGCTGACGGATTAGCATAATGCATTTTCATGATTTCAGCCATTGTGTCCACTACTTCATCATAAGGAGGGGTCGTTGCAGCGTGATCCCAATATATCAAGGTAAATTCCCCTTTCCATCATACGCATTGCACGTTGTAGAACTTATTATTCCAGACCTTTATATTTACACAAAAAGACCAAACGGTAAAGCCGCACTCCATCTTAAATCGGACAAAGTGGCGCTTATCGTTTGATCCTCTATCAGGTTACTATTTATCCCCAAGCGGGTTTATAAAGTGTATTTTGATTGAGCGTTCATGACTTTACTAATGTATGCCTGTGTTTCCTCAGGTAATTCATGAGCAACAGACATCAGCTCTTCATCACTGGATACACCCATATTGGCGATACGGGTTGGACCTGCATTATACGCTGCAAGTACCATAGCCTTTTCTCCGCCAAACCGCTGAATCAGATTGGACAGATATTTAGTACCACCTTCGATGTTCTGAGCCGGATCAAAAGGGTTTCTTACCCCAAGTCCCCTTGCTGTGCCGTCCATCAGCTGCATCAGGCCCTTGGCCCCCGCAGAGGACACCGCATTCGGATTAAAGGAGGATTCCGCATCGATGACCGCTTTAATCAGCGATACCGGCACTCCATACCGTTCCCCTGCCGCTGTAATTAAATCCTCAAAGGTTGTTGGCTTTGTTGCCCCCGTGTCATGCACGACCCCCTCCATTGGTATAGACGAGGCGGATTCATCTACAGCTCCTAGCTGCTGCCACAACAGTCCATCTTTAAAGGTTACTCCCGGCGCAAGCTGTGTCATGGAACGTTCAACCGGCTTGGAGGTGGAATCTTCGGCAAGCAAGCTGCTCAGCACATTGACAAATCCGGTTGCCGACTCGGTGGAATTCGTATTCATCTGTGGTATATCCGTCATTTGCTTCCATGATATCGGGTCTATTTGCATCGTTTAACTCACTTTCTGCAGCAAAATTTCAAACTTGTCCTTTATTTTATCATGGAACTGGAACAATCTGCTAGACCTATTCGGCAAAAAAATAAGCGAATCAACCACTCACTGGTTGACCCGCCCATATTCACATCATTACAAAATGAATTACCTACTGAAAGGAATCAAGATAAAATAACTGAGCGTTGCCAGTATGCCGAGTCCGATCGACCACGCGCCTGTCGTTCTGCTGCCTTTGCTGTACGCGTAATATCCAACAACCGCTGCGATGGGCCCCAGGATAACCGACCACATGAACAAGGAGGCGATGCCCAATACCAAGCCCACATATCCGACAGTACGTCCGGTAGAAACGTCTGCTTTATCCTCGTCTGCTCTTCGTGTTGAGGCATCCATAGGGGGAGCAACCTCAGTTGCATATTCTTCACGATGATCTTTGCGCGGGAAGTCTACCCTGTTTCGCTTGCCTTCAACAACCTTCATTTTGTGCTTGCGATGTTTTTTATCCATAAACGTGCTTCCTCCATTTCCATCATCCTAAAGTGCCCAGCACCCGGACTTTATCCGGCTTTTTTCCTGTCAGCCCTTCGGCTTAAAGGTCAAACAGCAGGTCTCGGAAGACTTGTCAGCAACATCCTGATGGTCGTCTACGTAAGGCTCTGCTCCATACTCTTCATTGAGTTTCACATTCGCATGACGGTCAATTTCAATCATAATCATCTCGGCATGACATAAGTTTTGTTCTCCCCAGTAATGGCAATTGCTGACACTGCACTTCACTAATGGTTTGGCTTCGTTGGCCATTTTAGCATCACCTCGTCAACATTTTTTCCTTAGTTTACTGCCGGTATGCACAAGAACGATTGTCAGTTGGTGCCTAAGCAGCAAAACGCAAAAAGAGATGCCAATGGTTGGCATCTCATGAGTATTCCTTAATATGTTAAGCGTGACTTTTCTCTGATTGCATACGGCGCTCCGTCAAATAATCGCTTTCGTAATAAGCAAGATCATCACGTAGCTCTTCATAAATCTTGGTAATGTTCATAATGACATCACGGGCAGGACGAACCGGCTTCTTCCGGAAACGGATCGCATCCTGTCCGGTATAGGCGTAACGACCATCTTCGGAATAGCTTTCATTTTTGGGATAGAAGAAACTGTTAACACAGCGGTGATACAAATTATACAAAGCCTTCTCGGCAAAATCGATATCAAAATTAGGGCGACGCTGTACAACACCTAGCTTCTCATAGGAAACTTCAGAAAACACAAGCAAATGGCGAACATCCGACAGAAATCCTTTGTAAAAATGAACGGTTTCCTCGTCCTGTTCCGTTACCAATTGGGATAAAGCATGTTCGTTCAAAAACGTTTCCATAATCGAAATAGCAGATTTCAACTTTTCTCTGGACTCTGAGCATAATTTCTGAAGATTGTCTGCTGGCATTACGATAGATCCCCCTTAAATGGTCGTGACCCTACAGGTCATATAACCTGGCGGTCATTATAATATGTACTATCCTAACACAAATTTTGGGATAACGAAATCCCTATCATGAATACACTTACACGGTTATTTTTAGTACATTTCATTTTGCGAACTCACATCCGTTTTATCACGAAATGGAACGCATAAAAAGGATTCACTCTTCCCACGCTAAGACTACTTAAATCATGAAATGCGGCGAGGAGGAAAACTTGTGAAATCTCGTACCCTATGGAGCATCCTAGGTGCAGCGTCAGTTCTTGGCGCGCTTCTGATCTTACTGTTCATCCCC
Source organism: Paenibacillus sp. 2KB_20 (assembly GCF_052115765.1). Taxonomy (NCBI): domain Bacteria; kingdom Bacillati; phylum Bacillota; class Bacilli; order Caryophanales; family Paenibacillaceae; genus Paenibacillus; species Paenibacillus sp. 2KB_20. Next base: position 518,912 of record NZ_JBFRHH010000003.1, read on the forward strand.
GGTTCGAAACAGCCTGCTCCAACAGCTGAACCGGTACAGCCTTTAAGGCCCCAAGAGGAGAACAAGGCCAAGCACTTTACTATGCAAAGCGATATCCAGGCAACGGATCAACTAAACCGTATTGATGCAAAAGGTCATCTGCGCAGGATGCTGAACAATAACGCTTTGCGCAGCCCAGGTCAAATAAAAGCCTATACGCAAAAAGAACAAAAGTTTCACAAGCATTTTCAGCAAGTACGGTGGTATAACCTTAAGCAAAACACAATGACAGATATACAGGGTCTGCTTCCCAAAATGAGCAAAAAAGATAAAAAACTGATTACCGATCATTTCCAAATCGCGCAGCAGAAACTTAAACGGGGAGAAACTTATGATTCACCCAAGTTCAATGTCGCGGGACAGCCTTATTTTGTTGTTGCCGAGCCGTCCAAGGATGGCAAATATGGCGCCGCTGCTTTGGTTAATCAAGGCATACTGCATGAAGTAAGCAATCACCAGAAGCGGAATCTGCGATTAATTCCGTACCCAAAGGAAGGAAAATTCAAGGTCGAATCCATTCATGCGGATACCCTCTCCGACATCACCGTCAAAACCGGACATGATAATGAAAAGGCCAGTCACTTTTACGAAAATGAAATTGTGGTGTCCTTTCAAAATGAGCCGTCACAGCAGCAGCTCCTCGATATCTCTAAGGAAATATCGTGTGAAACTCCGAGGAAACTTGGCTATGCTTATGTTTTCCGTTCCAAGGATATGGACTACCTTAAACTCCGCTCCTATTTCGAGCAGAAGTGGAAACCCAAATATACCGAGCCCCACTACATCTATTTAACCAATGATCGCATCCATCAATCCAGGGTAAGCTCGGATTCCTTACCCGATGGAGCGAACGCGCAGGTCAATATCCCGAATGATTTGCTGTTTTCTGAGTATCAGTGGAATTTGCCCGTCATTGAGACGAACCGGGGCTGGGATTTGTCCAGGGGCAGTGAAGACGTGATCATTGCAGTGGTTGATACGGGAGTGGATCTTCAGCATTCCGATTTGAATGGGCAGTTGGTGGAGGGGTACAACATCGTAGATAAGGACAAGCAGCCCTTGGATGATGTTGGTCATGGAACGCATGTGGCCGGGATCATTGGAGCCCTGGTCAATAACGGTGAAGGTGTTGCCGGGGTAAGCTGGTACAACAAAATCATGCCGGTCAAAGCGCTTGACGGATCCGGATCAGGAACAACCTATGCCGTCGCAGAAGGGATTATTTGGGCGACAGATCACGGAGCCAAGGTGATCAATATGAGTCTAGGCAACTATGCGGACTCCCAGTTCCTGCATGATGCCGTGAAATATGCTTATGACCGTGACGTTGTCCTTGTTGCCGCCTCAGGCAATGACAACACGGAGCGCCCTGGTTATCCTGCCGCCTATCCGGAAGTGCTGGCCGTCGCCGCAACGGATTCCAATCAGAAGCGGGCGGAATATTCCAACTACGGCGATTATATCGACGTGGCTGCTCCAGGGACCAATATTGCAAGCACCTTTCCAGGGAATCAATACGCGGCTCTATCCGGAACCTCCATGGCTAGCCCCCACGCAGCTGCCATGGCCGGTCTCATTCGTTCCCTTAACCCTGACCTGACCAATCAGGAAGTCATGGACGCCATGATAAACCAAGCGGTCGATCTTGGCGATAAAGGAAAAGATAAATATTACGGTCATGGTCAGATTGATATTTTCCAATCCTTGAAATCGGTTGGCGCGCCCGAAGTCCCACTCCAAATGTGGCCAGGTCAAACGCTTCGGAATCTGGAGCGGGAGCTTCGCAAATTAAACAGCTCAAAGGAATAAAATAATCGAAATAAAGCAGCTTCCGCCTCTGAACTGTGACCCCAATTGTGGAGGATTTATAAAAAAACAGCCTGAACTTAACTAGCAAGCAGATGGCCTCTGAATTCGTCAGGGGTCATCTTTTTTAATGTCCATTGGTATCGCTCAGCATTGAGTAACTTATGTAATCAGCAACACGCATCCTGACTTCATGAATGGATTCACAATCCGTAAAATCAACCTCATCTTTCATATGACCGAAGAATGATTCCATGGGGGCGTTATCCCAGCAGTTCCCACGGCGTGACATGGATTGCTTCATGCCGTTCCTGGCAATGAACAACTGTGTTTTAGGGTGCGTGTAGTGCATACCTTGGTCGGAGTGCAATATGGCTTCTGGATGCATGTTACCATCTAGTCGCGCTAGTAGACGTTGAAGTGTCCGTTCGACTAGTGAGAGTTCAAGCGTGGCCCCAACGCACTCGGCGAGGATTTGCCTAGTAGCTCCATCCTTGACGCAGGAAAGATAGGCCCATTGTCCGTTTCCATATCGCAGATAGGTAATATCAGTTAGAAACACTTTCTCAGGCTCTCCTTGGTCAAACTGCCGCTGAAGCAGATTCGGACAGGTCTTGTGTTCATGTGTAGCTTTTGCCATCCTACGGTATGGATTCGCTTGACGGATCGTTGCGACCAAGCCAGCTTTGCGCATAAGACGGCGGATCTTCTTGTGATTCATGACAACACCACTTATTTGCTCAAGTCGCATCTTAATCACGAGTGCGCCTGCCTTACCATTCAGGGCCTCAAAGTGCTGCTTGATGAGGAGAATGTCCTGCTCGTCCGCTGCCATACGAACCTGACGCTTCTCCTCGGCTGCAATCCATCTGTAATAACCGCTTGGACTTACAGTGACGAGCCTACACAAATAACGAGTCATACGCTTCATTCCATATGCACGAATCGTGCGATAAATGAGCTCGTAACGCTCGGAGGGCTTTAGTGTTTCTTCTGCCTTTCGAGCGCTTCGAGCTTTTTTAGCAAGTCCACCTGCGCTTCAAGCAATTTAATCTTAGCTTTTGCTCGTTTTAATTCGTCCTCCGCCGATAGCTCGCCAAGTGGTTTTCGCCCTACACTTCCCTTACCTCGTCGTTCTATGGCAAGTCCTTCTTCACCGTACAAGTCGAAGGTGTCACGCCAACGCTTCAGGCTATGTTTGGGCTTCTTATGACCAATGTCGTCTAGGTCGAACCCAGCCCGAATGAAGATTTCTGAAGGTGTTTGCCCCTCCTTGTAGGCTCGCAGCGCCGCACGTTTGAACTCAGATGTATACGTAATGGCAGATTCGGTTACGTGCTGTACATTGGGGTTTCTCTCCAATTTTCTCATCTGCTCTATTGTAAAAACTACTCGTTTCAATTTTCCCATCTTCATCTCGCCCCTCATCTTATACCTTGATTAAAACACAAGTGACCCACAAGAGGGTCACTTTTTTTAAGTGTCCTTCTTATGGGTCACAGTTCACTCGCTAGCGTTAGCTGCTTTATTCATACTCAGAGGCAAAGCGCCGTTACATTTATTTCTTGCGGCGGGAACGGCTAGCACGTGCTGCAACTTTCTTCGAACGCTTGCCAGATACGGTAACTCCGCCATAGCCTGCCTTCTCGGATACGACTTCTTCTTCGCTGTACGTATATACATGTTTTTCTACAGGTACACAGTGAATCTTATCCACCACTTTAATCGGATGAATAACGGGTACAATTTGCGGTACATAGTGGTCTCTAACGACAACGATCGGTTCGCACACTATCGGTGACACAGGAGGACATGGATTTTCGTTATAACAAGACATGTTTTTTGCATCTCCTTTCCGTTGATGATTATAGCTTATTACCCAAAGGGCTATTTGGTATGGACGATTATCCTTAAAGGGCGGATGAACTCCCAATATTTTCACAAAACCATAAGAAAAACGTCTATCGACGTACTTTCTCAGAAGACAGACCACGGTTAGAGGAAGTTTTTCTTGCGATATCAGGAAGACCCAAGCTTCGAAGTTTATACTTTCTGATATCTAAAAGAAAAACGTCTATCGACGTACTTTCTCAGAAGACAGACCGCGGTTGGAGGAAGTTTTTCTTGCGATATCAGGAAAGTTTATACTTTCTGATATCTAAAAGAAAAACGTCTATCGACGTACTTTCTCAGAAGACAGACCACGGTTAGAGGAAGTTTTTCTTGCGATATCAGGAAGACCCAAGCTTCGAAGTTTATACTTTCTGATATCTTGAAAAAACGCGCATTTCCTTTACACACCTGATGAGGAATGTAAAGAAAATGCGCGCTTGTACCATTGCGATATCCGTAAAACAATATGTTGTTCAGTTGGGAAAGCTTTCCGTAAGCCGGGTTCTGTGCTCTTCGTGGTCATAGCGGGAACTACCCTGCCACCATGAGCGACAATCATCTATCTAGGCCGATCATTACTAATCGACTCAAGCGACCAACCCGGACGCGCCTCGGGCTAAGGCTGTCTCCTCGAAGGAGACTGCGTCCCATTAGGTCTTGCTCCAGGTGGGGTTTACCAGGAACGAAGTCACCAGCGTTCCTCGGGGTCTCTTACACCTCGGTTCCATCCTTGCCTGTGCCACCCTAAGGCGGCCATCGGCGGTCCATTTCTGTGGCACTATCCTTCAACTCGCGCTGACTGGACGTTATCCAGCACCCTGCCCTATGGAGCCCGGACTTTCCTCTCGCGGCTTTGACGCCGCCAGCGATTGTCTGTCAAACTTTCCGGACAACATTATATATTATACAGTGATTTGAAGCGGTACACAACCCATTAAACATTAACAACAACTGATTAATTTCCCAGCTTGGACGACGTAATGTTCATGGTCACGTGTCAAAAAGAGAACTCTTTTCCATGACTTACAATGCTGTTCTTTAAATGAACTGGAACGGCTCTGTATTGATGCAGGAAGCGACAACCCGGGTTTCGTACTTATGCTCCTGCAGTTTCTGCTCCATCCACTCGGCCACTTTGACCTTCATGATCTTCTCGGCATTATGACCCGGATCAATGATCGTAAGTCCCGCTGCAAGGGCATCCTGTGCTGTATGATAATCCACATCTCCCGTGACCAGCACATCAGCTCCTCGGAACAGTGCTTTCATCATGTAGCGTCCTCCGGAGCCCCCTATGACGGCCGCCTTGCGGATGGTGCGGTCGAGGTCACCTACGACACGAACATGAGGAACCTCCAGTTTCTCTTTTACCACGTCTACCAGCTCAGCCAACGTCTTCGGCTCCTTTAGCTTACCGACCCGGCCAAGACCAAGGGATCTACTCTTAAGATCCATCGCATACAGATCATAGGCAACCTCTTCATAAGGATGCGCCTTCAGCATGGCCTGGATCACTTTATTTCGGATGGCATGAGGAACAATCGTCTCGATCCGAACCTCATTTGCACGTTCCATCTTACCTTCCTTACCTAGAAAAGGATTACTGCCTTCTCGCGGAACATAGGTGCCAAAGCCCTCGATGTTGAAGCTGCAGTGGCTGTAATTTCCGATCCAGCCTGCACCAGCGCCGAGCACAGCATCCAGCACCTCTTGATGATGGCTCTTCGGCACAAATACCACCAGCTTGGACAACTGTTCATTATGCATATCATGAATAGGCGACGTATTCTCGATTCCCAAGGCTTCCGCCATCCAATCGTTCATCCCGCCTTCGGTTACGTCCAAATTGGTATGACTTATATATACCGCAATGTCGTGTTTGATCAGCTTCTCGTATACCTTGCCCATTGGGGTATCCGTCTGCAATTGTTTCAGCGGACGGTATATAATTGCATGATGCGCGATAATCAGGTCAGCTCCAAGCTCGATGGCTTCATCCACCACTTCATCATTGACATCCAGTGCAATCAGCACCGTACGAATGTCCTTTTGCAATGTTCCAAGCTGGAGTCCGATTCGGTCATCGGGTTCCGCCACGTGCTTCGGGGCCAATTGCTCCATGTATTGAATTACCGTTTGTCCTTTGGCAAGCATGCCAGCACCTCCTGAATAAACTCGATATCCGATCGAATCTCACTCGCCTTATCGGCTGCCGTGGTGAGATCTGAACGCGAAAGCGATTGAAGAATATACCCTAGCTTCTCCATCTCCGACTTCCATTTATCGTAGAACACCGGATTCGGGGACTTCGTCAGCCAAGGTCCCATACGGAAAAGCCAGTCCGAGGATAGCTGGACACCGTCTCCAAACGTTCTTTCCGTGTAAACCTGCTCATTCGTCATGTCTGCTGTATGCGAAGGCTCGGCGATCAGCACTTCGTAAATTTTGCCGTCTTCCTCCAGGATCAATTCCTCGATCAGCACCCAGCCATGGGAGTACAGCCATTTGCGCAAGATATCTTCTCCTACATTTGGCTGCAGGACCAGCCTACGGACGCCTTCCAGCTTATTGATGCCGCGGTCCAAAATCGCTGCAATTAAGCTGCCGCCCATACCGGCAATCGTAATGACGTCGGCCTCACCGGCTGAGAGTACGTTCAAACCGTCTCCTCTTCGCACGCTGATGACATCCGTCATCCCTGATTCGATGACCTGCTTGACAGCAGCATCATAAGGGCCGGGATTAACTTCACCGGCGATCGCTTGAATTGCAGCTCCGCTCTCTACGGCAGCCACAGGCAGCAGGGCATGATCGGAACCGATATCTGCAAGTCGGCTGCCGCGTGGAATCTTCTCCAGTATTTGCGTTAATCTTCTTGATAATTTCACGGTTGACACACCTTACCATTCCATATTTTCGTCCAAATCACGATCTATTCCTTACCCTAACAGAGACGATACCAAACTGCAAACCGGCAAAGCCGGTGAAAATAAGTTGTGCCAGGTCATTTGCAATGGGTCTGAAAAAGAGCTAAAATAAAGACCAATAAAACAAATGCAGGAAGAAATTCCATAACCAAGAAACTTATACATGCGATGCATGAATTCGAAAAAAAGGACCTGCTGCCGTTACTGCAGAAGGTCCGTGGATTAAGCTATTCGAGAAAATCCTTTAACCGCTTGCTGCGGCTTGGGTGACGAAGCTTACGGAGCGCTTTCGCTTCGATCTGCCGAATCCGTTCGCGTGTAACACCGAACACTTTGCCGACCTCTTCCAGTGTTCTCGTGCGCCCATCATCGAGTCCGAAACGAAGACGAAGGACATTCTCCTCGCGCTCTGTCAGCGTATCCAGCACATCTTCGAGCTGTTCCTTTAGAAGCTCGTAAGCAGCCGCATCCGCAGGAGCGAGCGCTTCCTGATCCTCGATGAAATCGCCAAGATGGGAATCGTCTTCTTCACCGATTGGCGTTTCCAGCGAAACCGGCTCCTGGGCAATCTTCATAATCTCCCGAACTTTCTCAACACTGAGTTCCATCTCTGCAGCAATTTCCTCCGGCGAAGGCTCGCGTCCGAGCTCCTGCAGAAGCTGTCTGGATACACGAATCAGTTTGTTGATGGTCTCCACCATATGCACAGGAATTCGGATGGTACGGGCCTGGTCAGCAATAGCACGGGTGATCGCTTGGCGAATCCACCAGGTCGCATACGTACTGAATTTGAAACCCTTTTTGTAATCGAACTTCTCCACGGCTTTGATCAAACCCATGTTGCCCTCCTGAATCAAATCCAGGAACAGCATTCCTCGTCCGACATAACGCTTCGCGATACTTACAACAAGACGCAGGTTGGCTTCAGCCAGACGGCGCTTGGCTTCCTCATCCCCCTGTTCAATCCGGTTGGCTAGTTCAATCTCATCATCAGCTGACAACAGCGGAACCCGTCCAATTTCCTTCAGGTACATCCGCACCGGATCGTTAATCTTAATCCCAGGAGGCAGTGAAAGATCGTCGTCAAACCCAAAATCCTCATTATCATGGGATTCAGAATCTCCCGATTGCCGGTGAGTACCCTCTTCATCATTCTCATTTACTACATCGATACCCAGGTCGGCCAGCTGCTCATAGAACTCTTCCATCTGCTCCGTGTCCTGATCAAATGGCGATAATTTCTCCATAATATCTTTATAGCTCAATACGGATCTCTTTTTACCCTGTTCAATCAACTGATCCTTGACTTGATCCAGCGTAAATTCCGTTTCTAGTTCAGTATGCTGATCATTCGCCATCATTCGACTCCCTCCTCCCTAGAAACAGCAATGTGCGGGGCTTTATTGTCTTTCTAGGGCGATAATCTCACTTGCAATTTGTGCGGCTCGCAAAAAATCACCTGAGCGCTCCGCTTTTATCATCTCTTCTTTTTTCTGGTCGATCTCTCTCTGCTGCGGAAATTTCAGCACCTCACGTATGCAATCATCGAGCACTTGAACATTCCAATCGGCTGGTGCTTCCATCATCATGATCGAGCTGACCGTCATTTCCAAACGATCGTCGTGGAGCGATGACATGAAACGGCTGATATCCGGAGATTTACCCTGTGCGTAAAAAGCATATAGATAAGCAGCAATTGCCGCATGATCTTCAATATTAAACGCTTCTCCCAGGCGATCGCCAACGTATCGCGCGGCTTCCGCATCCTGCAGCATCAGCGACAGCAGCCGCCGTTCTGCAGCATGGTAAGCAGGCAGAAGTACCGGGGCGGGCTGGCGCCCTTTTTTATGCCTACCATTATTCCACCTTTTTTCCTTATTATCCCCATCGCCCATCTTTTTTTGCATCGATTGCCGTAGCAGATTGCAATCCTGCTTAAGACTTTCGTAGGAAAGATGAAGCTCGGAGGACAATTCCCTCAAGTAAACTTCTCGTTCAGTTGAGGAATTCAGTACTGCGATAATGGGCAATGCCTCTTTGGCGTACGCAATCTTACCATCTTCTTCTAGCAGTATATGGTTTTTCTTCAGATATATAAGTTTAAATTTTGTTGTTGAAACAGCTGTTTCTACTACATGCCTGAAACGCTCGGCACCGAATTTGCGGATGTAATCATCGGGATCCATTCCTTCGTTCACCAAAGCGATTCGTACTCTGAGACCAACGCCTTCCAGCATTGGAATGACTTTTAACGCAGCAGCCATACCGGCTTTATCACCGTCATAGACAACAACAACTTCTTCAGCCACCGATTTCATGATTGCTACTTGGTTTTCCGTTAGAGAGGTCCCCATCGTTGCCACACCATTGTGAAGTCCTGCTTCCCATGACGAAATGACATCACCGTAACCTTCGAATAACAGAATTTGACGCAATTTGCGTATGGATGTCTTTGCCTGGTGCAGGTTGTACAATGTGCGGCTCTTATTAAATAGAAGTGTCTCCGGGGAATTCAGATACTTCGGTTGACCGTCCCCCAGTATTCTGCCAGCAAAAGCAATGACCTTGCCGCTGCGGTCATGTATCGGAAACATGATTCGTCCGCGAAAACGGTCGAGATAGCCTTCTTGTTCATTTCTTGCGGATAATAAACCGCCCTTTTCCATCTCTTTCAAGTCAAAGGCTCGCTTCGTCAGGAACTGAACGAGCGTGTCCCAACGATCTGGCGCATAACCGATTTGGAACTGGTCAATCATTTTGTCGCTCATTCCACGGGATCGTAAATACTTCATGGCTTCTGTACCATGCTCCGTATTCTTCAATAGGAAATGGTACAGCTTGGCGCTAAGCTCATAGGCTTCAATCAAACGTTCTTTTTCCGGATTACGAGGAATTACGGGAACTCCTTGACCTTCCGGCAACGAGATATCATTCTCTTCTGCCATTGTCTTTACGGCTTCGGGGAAAGAAAATCCTTCGATTTCCATTCTAAATTTAATGGCGTTTCCGCCCTTACCGCAGCCATAGCAGTAAAAGATTTGGCGTTCCGGTGTAACCGTAAAGGAAGGAGTCTTCTCTGAGTGAAACGGGCACAAGCCCTTCAGGTATTTCCCTTGTTTGGTAAGATGCACGTATTTGCTGACCGTGTCCACAATATCGCTTTTGGCCAGTACTTCCTCAATGACATCATCCGGAATATTACCTTGTCCGGTACTCATCCAAACCACCTTCATCTCTTTTGGCACGTAAATAGTATTCGCTACGGGTGGACATTCTCCTGCAATTCATGCAAAAGTTTTGTCAGTTTATGTTGAAAATAACTCCGGTCTTCGTCAAGCAGTTTTTTGGGCCCTTTGCCATACTTTCCTTGCTTCCTCGCCTTCGCCTGATGGTGACGGGAATCCAGCATGAAATCGATATCCGCATTATGGAAAATACGACCACGAAAAGATATCACATGGCATGATTTGGCAAGCGCAAGTGCAGCCAGTCCATAATCCTGCGTCACCACGATATCCCCCCTGGATATGTGGTTAGCGATGTATAGATCCGCACTTTGATCACTCCGATCCACCTGGACCGTCGTAACCCCTTCTTCTGCCTGCTGCAGATGATCATAGGAAGAAACAAGCAGTACCGGCACACGAAATGTACGAGCAGTCTCTGCGATTTCCTTCTTGACTGGACATGCATCACCGTCAACCACGATCGAAATGGAGTTGCTTTCGTTCATTCGCATCACCGGCTTTTATCGTTAATCTTGGGATTCATCTTTATGCTGTATATTATTATATACGTCTTTGACCGATTAAAATCCTGCTTCTAAGAAAAACGTCTATCGACGTACTTTCACAGAAGACAGACCGCGTATAGCGGAAGTTTTTCTTGCGAGATACAGGATGGTAAACCTCTGAAGCTTATACTTTCTTATCTCTTCAAATAAACAATGACCCTCACTTGCTTGATTCCGTCCGTTCATAGCGAAAGCGCCATCCCGTGCATAATCACGGGCTGTCGCTTTCACTGAACAATGCATTATAACATTAGTAAAATCATGCTGTCACTACTACCACACTAATTTTGTGAAATCGGCATAACGCTTCAAATCTCCATCAATACCGGAGAGCAGTGCGAGACGATTGGCCCGAACGGCTTCGTCCTCAGCCATGACCATAACGGAGTCGAAGAACCCGGTAATCGGTTCTTTGAGTCCACCCAGCAAGGACAATGAACGTTCACCGTCAGCAGCTTGCAGCGCGGCATGGTAATCTTCGCGGATCGCGCTCCAAGCTTCATAAAGCTTGCCTTCTTCCGTTTCCGTAAACAGTTCAGGATTGACCGCAGCCTTGCCGGCCTTGGCAGCCAAATTGCTGACCCTGTTGAAGGATTCCACCGTCGCCTTGAAGTCCTGGACATGATCCACAGCATTCATCAGCGCGTGACCGCGGGATACAACCGACACCACATGATCAAATCCAGCGGTAATCACGGCATCCACCACATCATAACGCTGATCTTCGGACAGCAGCTTCTTCACGCGAAGCCCGAAGAACTCTTTAAGGTCCTTACGGATTTCATCCGTCGAGCGCTTCAATACGCGAATGTTCTCATGAACCTCCAGGGCCACGCCGAAGACGTCCGATAACGTCACCGGGAATTTGTGCTCCAAGATGATCTGAACGATGCCCGCAGCCTGACGGCGCAGTGCGTAAGGATCCTGGGAGCCTGTCGGAATGATGCCGATGGAGAAGCATCCCACAATCGTATCGATTTTATCCGCGATACTTACGATGGATCCCACCGAGGTGGAAGGCACTGCGTCACCGGCGAAGCGAGGCTGGTAATGCTCAAACACCGCTTTGGCGACCTGCTCCTTCTCACCGGCTTTTCTTGCATAATCCTCTCCCATAACCCCCTGCAGTTCAGGGAATTCATAAACCATCTGGCTCACCAGATCGAATTTGCAAATATCAGCTGCACGGCTCACAGAATCGGCTTCGTCAGCCGAAATGCTAAGCTTCGCGGACAACTGATCGGAAATCCGGCGGATTCTGCGGACTTTATCACCGATGGTCCCCAGCTCCTCATGGAAAACGATGCTCTCCAGCTTCGATAAGGCATCTTTGATCTGAAGCTTCTGATCTTCCTCATAGAAGAATTTGGCGTCCGACAAACGAGCCCGCAGCACCTTCTCATTCCCTCTTGCGATAACGTCAAGGGAACGGCTGTCTCCGCTGCGCACCGTTACGAAGAACGGAAGCAATTGTCCCTGCTTATCCAGTACAGGGAAGTACCGCTGATGCTCACGCATTGAAGTAATTAATACTTCCTGCGGAATATGGAGAAATGAGGAGTCGAATGATCCATACAGCACAGTTGGAGTCTCAACCAGGAACAATACCTCTTCGAGCAAATCATCCTTGATGGCGATATTCCAATCCTTCTCTTTGGCCAATGCCTGAATCTGCGACACAATCATCTCTTGGCGTTCATTCACGTCTACGATGACATGCTGCTCGCGCAATACATCGCGGTAAGCGGATGCCTCAGGAATAACGGCTTCTCCGCCAAGGAAACGGTGACCACGGGTCACGTTGCCCGCCTTCATGCCCGTAATTTCCAGATCAATCGTCTCACTGCCGAGCAAAGCGACCATCCACTTAATCGGACGAACGAATTTAAATTCGTGCGCCCCCCAGCGCATATTTTTCGGAAATGTCATCGAAGTCAAAATGCCAAGAAGTCCTTCGGACAGGATCGACTTCGTATCCACGCCGACGCTATTCTTCGTCACATAGATATACTCTACTCCGCCGAGCTCCTTAAACGTAAAACTCGCGGGATCTACGCCCTGGCTTTTTGCAAAGCCAAGCGCTGCCTTGCTCCACTGTCCGCTGTCATCCAATGCGATCTTACGGGAAGGCCCTTTCACTTCTTCGCTGACGTCCTCTTGTTTGTCCGCAACGTTCTGTACCCATACCGCCAAACGCCGCGGCGTAGCATATGCCGTTACTTCGCCATGTCCGATTCTGGAAGCATCCAGCCATTTGACCAATTTGTCTTGAAGCTGTTCCATCGCGGCGCGCAGAAATCTCGCCGGGACTTCTTCCAGACCGATTTCAAACAATAAATCCTTAGACATGGTCTGCGCCCCCTTTCTTAATCAGCGGGAAGCCCAGCTTCTCGCGCTCCTCCAAATATGTGGCTGCAACCTGACGAGCCAGGTTTCGCACGCGCATAATGTATCCCGTTCTCTCCGTTACACTGATCGCCCCTCTGGCATCCAGCAGGTTAAACGTGTGGGAGCATTTTAGAACATAATCGTAGGCCGGGAATACTAAATTTTGGTTCATTGCTTTGTTCGCTTCTTCTTCATACATGTTAAACAGCGTAAACAGCATCTTCACGTCGGATACTTCAAAAGTGTACTTCGAATGCTCGAATTCCGGCTGATGGAATACGTCTCCATAGGTGATGCCGTCTACCCATTCCAGATCAAACACGTTCTCTTTATCCTGGATGTAGGAGGCAAGACGCTCCATACCATAGGTAATCTCTACAGCGACTGGGCTAGCGTCAATGCCGCCAACCTGCTGGAAGTACGTAAACTGCGTAATTTCCATACCATCCAGCCATACTTCCCAGCCAAGGCCCCATGCACCAAGCGTCGGCGCTTCCCAATTGTCCTCAACAAAACGGATGTCATGATCAAGCGGATTGATGCCAAGACGCTTCAAGCTCTCCAAATACAGCTCTTGAATATTGTCCGGCGAAGGTTTCAAAATGACCTGAAATTGGTGATGCTGATACAGACGGTTCGGGTTCTCTCCATAGCGGCCGTCAGCAGGGCGACGGGAAGGCTCTACATAAGCCACATTCCAAGGCTCGGGTCCGATCGAACGCAAATATGTCATCGGGTTCATCGTACCGGCACCCTTTTCCGTGTCGTACGGCTGCACGATGATGCAATTCTGTTCTGCCCAAAATTGCTGCAGCGTCAAAATCATCTGCTGAAAATTCATGATTTTAGCTCCTTTACATTCTTTTTCTAATTCATTCCGTCATACGTATCCATTCTCTGTACAACAAAAAGCTCTCGCCCTACGCCTGTTGTACAGACATAGGGACGAGAGCTGTAGCTTCCCGCGGTTCCACCCTACTTGGCCCTGCTGCGTCGCCTACAGAATCCTAGTCTTCAGCGATCAACAAAACCCACTTTATCGTTTCATCATGCTCCCGGGTGCCCTGTTCATGAATATCTCCCACCAGGCTTCCACCGCCCCCGGCTCGCTATTTCTCGGATCGATCATTCACTACTTTCCCGTTCAATGCATGTCAATATTCAAAAAACTAATAAACTGATAAATATAATACCTCATTCTATATCTTACGTCAAATATTGTACTTGTCCATTTGATCCAAAAAGTTTTGCGATTTCAGACGCAGCCCAAGCTGCATATCCATCAAGGCCCGCATGATTTTTTTGAGCTCGGCCTTCGTTTCGTCCTTTACATCCACATTGCCGAGCCGTCTTAAATCCAGCCGTCCAAACAGGCGGAGCAGCTTCAACGTTCTGGGCGAGATCGCCATCGCCGGCGGATCCAAATGTTTGCAGTAACGGCACAGGACGCCGCCAAGACGGGGGCTCACCAGCAAATCCTCGTCTTTTCTCGGCTGATTACACGAGATGCACACATCCAGCTCCGGCCCGTACCCTGCGGCCTGCAGAATTTTCATCTCGTACAGATTGATGATAATTTGAGGATCCTTATCCTCCTGAAGAGCCTCCAGACAAGCTTTGAGCTGATGAAACCAAAAAGCGCCCGTCTCCTCATCCTGCAGCACCCGATCCAAGAGCTCGCAAGCATAAGAAGCATAGGCAGCTTTCACAAGATCCTCCCTGAGCCCGTGATGAGACTCCATGATCTCACCGGCATTCAAGTTGCCGAGCCCCGTACCATTTCGGAAGAAAACATACTCTCCATAGGTAAATAGCTGAGTCAGAGCAGCATGTCGGCTTTTCACCTTTTTTGCTCCTCTGACCAGCACGCCTACCTTGCCCGATTCTTTGGTGCAAAGTGTAATGATTTTGTTCCCTTCACCGTAGTCCATGCTGCGGATGACAATCCCTTCCGCCCGATATAGCATGCGCTTTCCCCCAACCATTCCTGGAACAACCAATAATTACTCGTCTTCTTCATGCGGGGCCGCCTCATCTTCAACGGATGCAGCTGTAAGAACCGACTCACACTCGGTTTGCTTATACAGCAAATACGCATCGACATCTCCAGTCATCGCAAAATACTTCCACGAAAAATCTCGCATTCGTATTCATCCTCTCTTCGGAAATGACGTTTCGCATCTACGAAAATTAGGATGTGCGCCTAGAGCAGATTTATGAAATGCAATTGTTGGCAGGCGGCGCCGTGTATGATTTGGCTCCGATTTGCACTACGGCTTTATTCCCCGCGGTGAAATCCGAGATCGCGAAGAACGCGTTCTTGGTTGCGCCAATCTTTTTTAACCTTCACCCAGAGTTCCAAGAAAATCTTGGACCCGAGCAGCCTTTGAATATCCTGACGAGCTTGTCTGCCAACTTCTTTTAACAGAGCACCCTGCTTGCCGATAATGATGCCCTTTTGGGAGTCACGTTCTACAAAAATCACGGCTGAAATATATACGGTTCCGTTCTCCTCCACCCGCATATCCTCGATGGTAACCGCAATGGAATGAGGAATTTCCTCTCTTGTCATATGCAAAATTTTCTCGCGAATCAGCTCTGCGCACACGAACTGCTCTGGATGATCCGTCACCTGGTCTTCAGGATAATACTGCGGGCCAGAAGGCAAATACTTCTGTATCTGTTCAAGCAGCGTGTCGACATTATTGCCGAGCTTCGCGGAAATCGGGACGATCTCAGCAAAATCATGCAGCTTCCGATATTGCTCAATCAGAGGCAGCAGAGCGGGCGGCTCAATCTTGTCGATTTTGTTCATGACCAGGATGATCGGAGTCTTGATCTTCTGCAGCTGCTCGGCGATATAACGGTCTCCCCCGCCGATTCCCTCGGAAGCGTCTACCAGAAACAAGGCGGCTTCAACTTCGCCCAGCGTGCTCAAAGCGGTCTGATTCATGTAATCCCCGAGCTTGGATTGACGTTTATGAATTCCCGGTGTATCCAGAAACACCACTTGAGAATCGTTGGTCGTATAAACGCCATGAATTTTATTCCGTGTTGTTTGCGGTTTGTCCGACATGATGGCAATCTTCTGACCGATCACCTGGTTCATCAGCGTTGATTTCCCTACGTTTGGTCTTCCGATTATAGCCACAAACCCGGACTTAAATTGTTTTTTTTGCATACCATTCCTCCGCTACTGTTCCTGTTTCTACATGTTGGGTAAACCTTGATATGTTCCTGTTCATTTGCAAACTTACTGCTTGTTTAAATCCCAAGGACCAAACGCTCCCGGCAGCAGTTCACTGACGGTCGTCTCCTTGATGTCACCCTTCATATTTCCCATGATCACCTTCATATCCGGCTTGCACAGCTCCACCAGCACTTGCCGGCATACCCCGCAAGGCGTGCACGGGCCTTCCGTATCGGCAACGATGGCAATGGCCTGGAAGCTTCCTGCTTCATGACCATCGGCAATCGCACGGAACAATGCTGTACGCTCAGCGCAATTGGTAGGGCCATATGCGGCATTCTCTACATTACAGCCAAGATGTACCTCTCCGTGCGAATCGAGCAGGGCTGCCCCCACCCCAAATGCCGAATAGGGTATGTACGCCCGCGTACGTGCTTTAATCGCTTCCTGCATTAATAATCCTGCATCCATATCCAGTTCCTCCTATTGTTCAACTTGTCATTGATTGTATCCATTCCCATAGCGGTTCATAGAAGACCAGAATACCGATTACGACGGCAAACACCGCTGCAACTAACGCTGCACCGGCTGCTGTATCCTTAGCCACCCGAGCTAAAACATGTTCTTCTGGCGAGATCAGATCGATAATGGCCTCTACTGCAGTATTCACCAGCTCCGCGATAAATACGAGGGCAATCGCCAATAACAAAAACAACCAGCTCATTCGATCCAATTGCAGCAAAGCTGCTGCGATGAATACAATCAAGGCAGCAGCAATGTGGATTTTCATATTGCGTTCCGTTTGTACAGCCGTCAAGATGCCGCGTATCGCGCACCCAAATGCCCTGTATAACGATTGTCTGTGCGGCTTCACTATCTTGTCAATCCTACTTCTGCAAGTACAGCCTCCTGCTTGCCCATCATTTCCGCTTCGCTCGCCTCATCCTGATGATCATATCCGAGCAAATGCAGAAATCCATGAACGAACAGAAAAGCAAGCTCCCGTTCCAAGGAATGACCATATTCTTCGCTTTGCAGCTTCGCCCGAGGGACCGAGATAATGATATCACCCAGAACATCCGGCACGCTCTCCAGATCTTCTCCCTCTTCGATCTCATAAATGATCTCGAGCTCATCGTTCGTAATCTCATTCATTGCAAAGGAGAGAACGTCGGTCGGACGATCGATTCCACGATACTCCCGATTCAATTCATGGATCTGCTCATCATCGACAAAGGTCAGATCCACCTCTCCATCGGTTACGCCTTCAGCCTCTCCGGCCTTCTGAAGAATCACTTCAAGCAGGGCGATCCATTCCTCGCTAATCTGAAAATCCTCTTGTTCATTATTCCATGCCAGCTGCAGGCTCATTCTTATACGCTCCTTCTCTGTTCCTCACTATGTTGCGGATGTCTCGGAAGCAGTCGAGATATCGCCATTTGGTGCGGACGGCTTGGGACGCTTCACATCTTCCGGATATTCGATCCGGGAATGGAAAATCCCCATCACCGTTTCCTTTAATGTCTTGGCGATAATATCCAGTTCCTTCATCGTTAAATCACAATCATTAAACTGATGGTCATCCAGACGACCTTTGATAATCTTCTCGATCATCGATTCAACCTGTTCCACCGTCGGTTTACGCAATGAACGGACAGCCGCTTCCACGCTGTCGGCTATGCCGACAATCGCAGACTCCTTGGATTGAGCCTTCGGTCCTGGATAACGGAAATCATCTTCGGTGAAATCCGGTTCGATGCCCTGTTCTTCAGCCTGACGAACCGCTTTATGATAAAAATAGTGTAAAAACGTTGTGCCATGGTGCTGCTCTGCGATATCCCGTATCGGTTTAGGCAGCTTGTACTCCTTGAGCATTTCTACGCCATCCCTTGCGTGAGCAACGATAATGGATTTGCTCAGCTTCGGTTCAATGGAATCATGCGGGTTCTCCATATTGTTCTGGTTCTCGATGAAATAGATCGGACGCTTAGTTTTTCCGATATCATGATAATAGGAACCGACGCGGCACAGCAGTCCGTTGGCGCCAATCGCTTCCGCCGCAGCTTCGGACAAATTTCCGACCATGACACTGTGATGATAAGTGCCCGGCGTCTCCGTCAACAGTTTGCGGAGCAGCGGATGGTTCGGGTTCGATAATTCCACCAGCTTCAGCGCCGACAGAATACCGAAAGTTACTTCGAAGAACGGCATTAACCCGATAACCAGGATGGCCGTTAACAAGCCGCCCGCGATGGCAAAACCGATCGAATACAGCGTTTCGCTCGTAGTCCATGTATCGTTATTGAGCAGCAGCATGATAAACACGATCAATGAGCCGAAGAGAGAAGCCATAATACCGCCCTTCAGCATCGTCGACCGCTGGCTCGCGCGGTGAATCGAGAAGATCGCCACGCAAGAAGTCACGGCTGCGAATAACCCGAACTTGAAGTCAAACAATTCGCCTTGGACGTTCAATATAACACTTGCCATGATGCTGAAAATGATAACGCTGAAATAGGCCAGCGAGGTTTCCAACAGCAGGGTAATCAGAATCGCGCCAATCGCGACAGGTGCAAGATATCCCACATACATCTGGGAATCGCTTTGCAGAAATGCGGTCAAATGCATGGGGATCAGCGTGATCACATACACCAGGACCAGCATTAGCAGCTGCGAGTTGTTATATTTGAATTTACCGGGTTCCGACTGCCGAATGAAATTGAGTATGCCAAGAGACAGCAAGACGGACAGAAGCAGAACGCCCAGCTCCGGCCAGTAATTGATATCGTCCTTCAGCAGGCCATTTTTACCAAGCAGCTCGTAAAGCTCCGGTGTGATCATCTGGCCCTTCGCTACAAGGATATCCCCTTGTTTGATAAATACGGGCGGGGTATTCTCTCTGGCCTCAACCTTCGCATTCTTCGTGGCAACCTCATCATAGAACTTGTTGGCCGTAATCGTTAAACTCGCCAATTCCTGAACGACTTCCCTGGCGGTCCGATCATTCAACGAGCTTGTATTCACTCTCTCCGCCACGCGGGTACGAGCCGTATCGGCATCCACGATTTCGTTCAGCATCAGCCTGGATACAATCTCGCGAGCTACAGGCTTCATCTGAATAATATCTTCCGAATTCAACCTCGGTATCTTAATGAATGTTTCCTCAGGGATCCGATAGGTTTGTTCTTCGATAACCCGCTGCATTTCCTGAAGCAGCTCTTTGGAATAAGCTTCATTCGTGCTGTTGGCCGACACGAAGTTTTGCACGAATTCTCGGGCCATCCTCGGAATTTCTCTGCGATAAACTTCCACCTTTTCCGCGGAGCTTATATCCACGTCCTGATTCACACGTTCAATGCGATCAAGGATTTGTGTAACGAGAACGTCATTCCGCAGAGGAACGAGAGGGTAAATCGGCTGTACGTTCTCCGCCGCCGCCTCCTGTGCCTTCAGCGTTGCCTTGCTATCCTCAATTTGCACGGGCGCCACGATATTTTTTTCGCTTTTCGTATTGACTTGTATGTCATACCGCTCCGGCAAAAGCTTGGATGCTAGACTGATATAAAAGAGTAATGCAAGCAGCAAAAACAGAATATAGCGTGTTGCCACGCTATATTTCCATCCGCTGTTTTTACCCCATATGGACTTGTCCGTCGATGGTTCTTTGGAGGCCATTGCGACAATCCCCTTTAATCTTGGTTTTCTGCTGCTTTATCATAAGCGACGATGATTTTTTGTACTAAAGAGTGACGTACGACATCCTGTTCGGCAAAATAGACGAATCCGACTTCCTCAATTTCGCTTAATATCCTTTTAGCTTCGATAAGTCCTGATTTCTTGCCCCGCGGCAGGTCAATCTGGGTTACATCCCCTGTTATGACCATCTTCGAGCCGAATCCAAGCCGTGTCAGAAACATCTTCATCTGTTCCGGTGTGGTATTCTGTGCTTCATCCAAAATAATAAATGAATCATCCAGCGTCCGCCCGCGCATATAAGCAAGCGGCGCGATTTCAATCAACCCACGCTCTAGTGCCTTGGCCGTTTGATCCGGGCCCATGACATCGTATAGGGCATCGTACAACGGTCTGAGATAAGGGTCAACCTTCTCCTGCAGATCTCCCGGCAAGAAGCCTAGGCTCTCTCCAGCCTCGACTGCCGGCCTTGTCAGAATGATCCGTTTGACGGATCCTTCCTTCAGTGCGGCAACAGCCAGAACAACGGCCAAGTAGGTTTTCCCTGTTCCGGCAGGACCGATACCGAATACAATATCCCGTTTCTTGATGGTGGTCACATAGTGCTTTTGACCGATGGTTTTCACACGAATAGGCCTACCCTTGAAGGTTGTCGTGATTTCGCCCTTGTACAGATCCAGCAATTGATCCGCTCTCAGATCCTTGGCAAGTTCTACTGCATAAAGAATATCACGCTCGGTCAAAATGTAGCCGTTGCGCACAAGCTGGAGCAGCACTTCAAACAGCTGCTGAAGACTCTCCACATTTCGATGTTGTCCCCGAATGGTGATGACCGCTTCCCGTGAATCAATCGTCGCAGGAATTTCTTTTTCGATTAATTTAAGAAATGTATCTTGTGGTCCGAATAAGGACAGACCTTCTGACGCGCTTTGAAGTAAAATTTGAATGCTGGTCGTTTGCTGTGACAAATAGCCTCATTCTCCTTGATCATATACTATGGGAAGTTCTTTCGCGATGGTCTCTTCCACCTCAAAAAGCACTTTCATATAAACTTTACCATTCTCTTTCTTATCATGCAAAATTTTTTGGCTCACGAATTTGGAATCCGCCCCATATTTCGCCAAAATATCCCGGCGTGCCCCCTCGATTCCTTCTTTCTTGGCTTCATCCTCGCCTATGGTCCGCTGGACCTCGGTAACCTCCATGATCTTTTCCGTCATCCAGCCGAGTGGCAGCACGCGCGTCCTCCAAGTAAGCGGATCATAGAAAGTCAAGGTCTCCTGCTGCGAAAACGGAATATCCCCGTAGCCCCACAACTGGACGGCCCGATCGCCAAATACGATATAGGAGCGCTTCTTCCCTTCCCCCGTATAAACTTTATGAGTCTTCACCAATGGAATCTCGATATCGTATTCATGCCATACAAGGCCTTTCACTTCCCCTTTGGCTACAATTCGTTCCGAGTTTTCTTCATCGCCAAGGACACCGGAGATCAGAACGTCGCCCTTCTTTACCCGGCTGTTAATCCCTACTTTAGGAACCCCCTTCTCGGCGTAAATATGGGTGATGACAGCGTCCTGCGTACTGATCAGATGCCTTGGGCTCTGAAGCGGCGGTTTCTCCGGTACAGCCGCCTCTACGATCTGTATGCGTATGCGCGTCCCGTTGCGTTCCACCCCTACCCATGAAGTTCCCGGGAGGCGGGCCGTCATATTCCCGGACAGCTTGTCCAGCGATTGCAGCTTGAATATCCATTGAAACGGGTAGATCCCTTCCAACTTGGCCGCATCTAGCACATCTTCTGAAGCGATGGTTTCATTCCCCTCTACTTCCACGTTCCACACCATCGAGGAAAGCGTCAGCAGGATCATAAAAAACGCAACAACGCCGATAACAAACGCTTTGCGTTTCAGCAGGCGGCGAGCTTTGAAGGGGGATCCGTAACGCCCCTTAATGCGCGTACGGCAGCCTGTCCGTTTTAACAGCGGACGGAGCCCTCTGAAATCCTTCAGCAGCAGCTTAAGCTCTGCTGAGTGAGCCCCTGTCGGTGTTACATCCCAAACCGGAATCCCCGCCTCCGCCAATGAATTGATGAATGCTTCCACATGCTCACCGCGAACAGCGAGCTTCAAATATCCTCGAAGATGGATCATCGTCGGAATCTTCACGGTTTCTCCCCCATTCCTATGTATTGAATATGATGAATGGTGCCAATGATGGTCACTTCATGACTTTGAATAGCCTGAATCGCAAGTCCGATTCCCGAAATCTCCAAAGAACCTTGCGTTAAAGACAACACAAGTCGCTCCTCGGAAAAATGCCGGACTCCGCGATGATTTTCGATATGCAGCTCTTTATTGCCAATCAGGGTCAACCGCGGCAAATCAAATAACAGGTCCTGTGGCAAATCAAGCATTTCTTGGGTCCATTTCTGCAGCTTGCGGCTGATGCGGGACATATGGAGACTTTCCCCCTTCCTGTACTGTACACTTTATGCCCCATGAAGCTGTTTTATGAGATGAAAAGCAAAAAGACCGCCCCGTCAAAAAATCTGACGAGGCGGTCTCCCGCTTCTATGAATCTATTAACTGCATCCAATTTAACGCCGAGGATTCATGGGGCGCTTGGCACGCGGAGTTCCCAGAATTTCGGCCCAAACAATGCCATTTCGAGCTTGTTCTGCAAGAAACGATCGATCATTCTTGTTCTGTTCTCGCTCTTCGTCGTGGATTTCGACAACGGTTTCCGGTATATCGAGGGTCATCCGATTCAAATGAGAGTGGATCCGGTCCAGATCCCTCTGCATCATCTCGATTCGGTAATCCATACTGTCATGGCTAGAATTCATTTCAAGCTCACGTTTCATTCGGTCTATTTCTTGATGCTCAAGAGAATATCCGTTTCCGGTACCCGCTTCTTCTTCATCCATCCGCTCGATCCGGGTGCTTTCCTGAACAGGTGCCGGACGGGAGACTTGCGGAGTCGTCTGTACCCGTCTTGCTTCAGGCCGCTGTGGCCGCTGCTGCCCCGGTCTTGCAGGACGGTCCCCTTCGCCACCAAAGGACGGCATACGGGGGTTTTTCCCCTCCTCAGGGTTCTTGCCGCGTCTTCCGAGGGCGGAGATAATGAAGAAGCCTATAAC
Source organism: Paenibacillus sp. 2KB_20 (assembly GCF_052115765.1). Taxonomy (NCBI): domain Bacteria; kingdom Bacillati; phylum Bacillota; class Bacilli; order Caryophanales; family Paenibacillaceae; genus Paenibacillus; species Paenibacillus sp. 2KB_20. Next base: position 541,783 of record NZ_JBFRHH010000003.1, read on the forward strand.
AGCTACAATGTAAATATTATCGAATAACCAGCTCACTATAGGCTCACCTCATCGTTACTTGGTTTTGTTGTCACCGGGATTGTCATTATTCTCACCCATCTTACCGAAGGAACCCCTCATTTGCGTGTCGGCTTCGATATTCTTTAGGTTCATATAATCCATCACGCCCAGTTGGCCGCTGCGAAGCGCTTCAGCCATAGCCAGCGGAACTTGGGATTCCGATTCCACAACGCGTGCTCTCATCTCTACGACGCGAGCCTTCATCTCTTGCTCTTGGGCTACCGCCATCGCGCGGCGTTCTTCCGCCTTCGCTTGGGCAATACGCTTGTCGGCTTCCGCCTGTTCGGTCTGCAAGTACGCGCCGATGTTTTTGCCTACATCCACGTCCGCGATATCGATGGACAGGATTTCAAATGCAGTACCGGCATCCAATCCCTTGGAGAGAACCGTTCTGGAGATCGAATCCGGATTTTCCAATACGTCTTTATGAGAATTACTCGAACCGACCGTGGTAACGATACCTTCACCGACGCGGGCGATGATCGTTTCTTCCCCTGCACCCCCGACCAAACGGTCAATGTTGGCACGTACGGTTACACGTGCTTTAACTTTCACTTCAATACCATCTTTTGCTACAGCGGCAACGGTTGGTGTCTCAATGACACGCGGGTTAACGCTCATCTGAACAGCTTGCAGAACATCGCGTCCCGCAAGGTCAATCGCGGCTGCTCTTTCGAATTCAAGCGGAATATTCGCACGTTGGGCTGCAATCAAGGCGTTGACCACCCGGTCTACGTTACCGCCTGCGAGATAGTGACTTTCCAACTGGTTTATGTTTAAACCAAGGCCTGCTTTTGTCGCTTTAATCAGCGGATTCACGATTCGGCTTGGTGTTACGCGCCGCAGGCGCATAGCCACCAATGTAATTATTCCGACGCGAACGCCGGAGGCGATCGCCGAGATCCAGAGCATTAACGGGAAGAAACTGAAAAACACGCTAAGTACGATGATCGCGACAACCCCGATCAGAAGAATCGGTACCAATGAACCATCCATATTCGTTTACCCTCCATTATTGAGTATTTGCTTTCATCACTTGGAACATTTAAACACTAGCTCTTTAATATTACACAATTCCGTGGTAGGGTTCACCCTTTTTCTTCTTCTACAACAATTCTTGTACCGTCCGTCTTAATGACGCGTACCGGTCGACCGGAATCGATGAATCCTCCAAGCGTAACCACATCGAGTCGGCGTCCCTCAAGTTCCATCGTTCCAGCCGGGCGAAGCGGCGTAATCGAAGTTCCGACCAGACCGATAAGCACATCCCGGTCTTCGTTCGGAATATAGCCCTCCTCCCTCGATAAGCTGTCACTGAGAATGAATTTGCGCCATACTCCTCGTTCCTTGAATACGAGGGCAACCACGATAATGGCCACCAAAGCCGATGCTGCCGCAATGCCCAGGGACAGGGCAACATGAGAAGTGCTGTAGGCCGCCATCACAACGCCGGCAATCAAACTTACCGAGCCGATGATGCCCAGTATGCCAAAGCTTGGCACAAACAGCTCCATAGCCAGCATCACGATACCGATCACAAACAGCAGCCAGGTCTCCCAACCGGCAAATCCGGCCACCTGGTTACCAAAGAAATACAGTACGAATGCCGCTACACCCAAGATTCCCGGCACACCAAATCCTGGAACAATAACCTCGATAATAACGCCTGCAATACCAATGAACAACAGAAGTGTCATCACACCCGGATGCGTAAGAAAGGTTGCCAGCTTCTCCGAGAACGTGGGCTCCATCCGAAATACGTCCTGGGTGGAATACTCCATCCAAGCTATCACCTCGTCGGTGCTGCTTGCAATCGTATCCGCGTACCCCGTCTTGAGTGCCTCATCAGCCGTTAAAGATATCACCTCGCCGGGCTGCTTGGTCAAACCGATTTCAGGCATATCGACCTTTAGGTTGACATCAGCCATACCCATCGCGATTTGTTTGTTTCGACCGCTCGCTTCAGCAGCGCCAGCCATCTTGCTCTTCCACCAGGACACCAGCTTAGCATCTTCAATCCGGTTGCCTCTGGCATCGACCATATAAGCTGCGCCGATCATGCTGCCAGGCGACATAGCAATCTTATCTGCATTAAGCGCGATATAGCTGCCGGCTGATGCGGCATCGCCCGTAATGTAAGCCACGATCGGAATCTTGCTGTCCTTCATCAAGGTGGCAATTTTGCCGGCTTGATCCACAAGACCGCCGGGTGTATCGATCTCCAGAACAATAAGACCCGCCGACATCTCCTCGGCTTCCTTAAATCCGCGCTCCATAAAACTTGTTAAGCCGCGCTCGATCTGCTGCTTGACCGGAATGACGTAAACCGAGCCGATGTTAGCCGCCATTGCGGATTTCACTGGCCCAACATACATTCCGACCGATATCAGCATCAGAACGGCGGCTGCCGTGAATGTCAGGAATTTGCGGATCCAAAACGGTTTGTTCAATCTGTTCCCCTCCTTTTCGACGTATTAAGCCATCTGTACCCTTACTTCGACAAATAGGGTTCAACGAGCTGCCTTTTGCATAAGCATATGTATCTACTTGCACTCATATGGTAGTTATTACGAATCAGAAACGATTTCGTTTCAAAAAGTATTCCCATTCTTAAAAAAACATCGCGAAGAGGCGGTCCTCGAAAGCATTACCCACAAAAAAAGAAAAAACACCCCTTGAGAAAACAAGGGGTGTTTCACTTATGTTGTTACAGAAATTGTTGAACAACTTGATTGACAAGCTTTCCATCTGCACGCCCTTTAACTTTCGGCATGAGAGCGCTCATTACTTTACCCATCTCGGCTTTTGAAGAAGCACCGGTTTCCTGGATGGTCTGCTGTACAATGACTTTAATTTCTTCTTCAGTAAGCTGTTCCGGGAGGTAGGCGCTAAGGAGCTCAATTTCTGCTTTTGCATCGGCGGCAAGATCGTCGCGTCCCGCTTTTTCAAATTCTTGGAGGGCATCTTTGCGCTGTTTGATTTCACGACTAAAAATATCAAGCACTTCGTTGTCATCCAAACTTCGTTTCAAATCTATTTCAAGATTTTTTATCGTCGAACGAACCATTCGAATCGTTGAGAGTTTGAACTTGTCCTTACTCCTCATCGCTTGCTTCATATCTTCGTTCAATCGTTCGCTAAGATTCATGCTAGTTCAGATCCTCCTAAAACTTTCTCTTACGAGCAGCCTCGGACTTTTTCTTGCGCTTTACGCTTGGCTTTTCATAATGCTTGCGTTTCTTCACTTCAGCCAATACGCCATCTTTAGCAATGGAACGCTTGAAGCGACGAAGTGCAGCATCAATTGTCTCGTTTTTGCGAACTTTAGTTTCAGACACCAGTTTTCCCTCCCTCCGACCAGACCGTCCAAGAGCATTAACACGGTTCATCAAACTTCATTATAGGGCAAACGGAAATAGGGTGTCAACCTTAGACGTCTATTTTACGATAGTGGCAAGAATTAGAACAACCCCGCTGCGACGCTTCCGCTGCGAGGCTGATCTATTTCTTCCTTGGCCTGATGTTATGTATGAGCAGGTGAAATGCCTGTTAAAGCGCCCAAACGGCGACCGCCCATCAGATGATAGTGCACATGAAAAACCGATTGCTCCCCATCGGGCCCGCAGTTGTTAATTAATCGATAACCGCTCTCCGCAATGCCCAGCTTCGCCGCGGCTTCTTTAGCCGCTTTGTGCATCTCGCCAATCAGCAGCAAATCTTCATCCTGAATATCATTCATGGATGCGATATGCTTCTTGGGAATGATCAGGACATGAACCGGTGCCTCCGGGTTAATGTTTTGAAAAACAAGCACCTTATCATTCTCGAGTACCTTCGTGGAAGGAAGCTCACCCTCTACGATTTTACAAAAAAGACAATCCATTACGGTTACCCCTTTCCTACGTTTACATACTTTTATCATATAAGAAATTAGGCAGTGCGTCCAATAGATGACAATTAAGGCATACTCACAAAAAAAAAGAGAAGCACCCCTGGAACGCAGCTGTCCAGTAAGGAGGCGCTTGATCATGAGAGCAAGGAAAAAGATAGGAATCTCTCATGATCAAGCGCCTGCCCGGTGCTTCTTACATATGTCGGCTTATCTGTACTATAACAGTGCCATGTTGCTGTTTCCGTGATCTAGATCACATCATCCATGTTTCGCTATTACATCGATTCGATCGCAAGCTGCGATCCAGCTCCCGCTTGCTCCGCCGGCCGTACGACCAGCTTGCGCGGCAGACGCGCCCGAAGCTCGGGCACATGACTGATAATGCCAACGGTCAGCTTATCCGTATGGAGACGCTCAAGCGCGGTAATGACCGTCTCCAGCAGCTCCGGATCCAGTGTGCCGAACCCTTCGTCGAGGAAAAAGAACTGCAGTGGATATTGCCCGCGCAGTTGAATTTGTGCCGAGAGTGCCAAAGCCAAGGCCAATGAGGTCAGGAATGTCTCGCCGCCAGATAGTGTGGATACCGGACGCCGGACGCCGCCGTTGGCATCGTCCCGAATGACGAATCCTCCCCCGGAGTCCACCTCAAGTGAGTAGCGCTGCTTGGTCAAATAGCGAAGGCGCTGGGAAGCCGACTGACTCACCTGCATCAGCTGCTCCTCCGCAATGTATTCCACAAACGCGTTTCCGCGCAAGCAGGACTGCAATTTGGACAAGCGCTCGCTCTCTCGTTGAAGGCTAAGACGCTGCTCTTCCAATTCCATAAAACGGATGTGACGTTTGTTCAGGTCTTCCAAGTCCCGCTCAGCTCGAGCTCTCGCTTGAAGGGCCTCCTCATCGGCTGTACGGGCCGCCTGAAGCTCGCCTGAGCACCGTTCCCACTCCTCTTCATGAAAAGGGCTTACGCCTAGCTTCTGTTCGACGTCGCGAAGTCTCAGCGTCCATTCCCGCTGTCCTTCCCGATGGGCTTTCACTAATTGTGCACATCGTTCAATTTCTTCCGGGATTAAACAGGATTCCATGACGGCATGCTCCGTAGCGAACGGTGAGCCTGCCAGCTGGTTCTCCCAGGCAAGCTTGGCAGCTTGATGCTGCTCCTGCGCGGCTCCCTCAGCCTGTTCTGCAAGAGCCGCTTCCTTGGCTGCATGCTGAGCCTTCTCCTCTGCCTTCCTGCACTCGCTTCTGGCTTGTTCAGCGGATTCATTCAGCATCGTCATTCTGGTCCGGCATTCGCCCAGCAGCTCCTCAGCCGACCGGTCGCCGATCCATGCCTGAAGACGCTCTTCTTTATCCTTCAGCCCCTCCATCTTACCTTCACGCTGCGCATCCCATTGAATCAGCTGCTTCTCCAGCTCACGAAGCTGCTGCTCCAAGTGAAGGACGGCCTGCTTCTTCTCCTCGATAAATGGAACGCTCCGCTCAAGCCCTTCCTTGATCGACTCGGATTCCGCATCCTTCTCTTGCATGAGCTTAAAACGGCCGGCCGCCTCTTCCAGAGAGAAATCCGGCTTGACTTCCTGCCAGGAATTCAGAATGCCCTCAGCTTCTGCTTCCAGTCCTGCAAGCTGATCCCGCAGCTGGTTACATGTCATTTGACCATTCTCAAGCGCGGCGCTCTGTTTCATAAGCTCCTGCTGGCATGTGGAGAAACTCTGCTGTACCTTGGAGGCTTCCGTACGGCATGGTCCGATGGCAGCAGCCTGAGTTTCGGCTGCTTTTAGGAGCCATGCTGTATCCGAAGCAAGCCTTTCCACATCGTACAGTTTATCAGCGGTAGGTATGGCTGACACTGCCGCCTCCATCCATCCGCGTTCCTGCTCTTGCCCGTCGCGTTTGACGGCAAGCAGCTCGTCATCTGCGTACGACTCAATCTGCGAGCGCGTCTGTGTAGCCAGCGCTTCCGCTTCGTTAAGCTGCCCCCGCAGGGTTAATCTGGCCTCCTGGATCTGATGCGTGATCTGCGTCAGCCGATCCATGCCCTCATCAAGATTATCTTCAGGCTGCCCTGATGAGGCAGCAGGGCGAGGATGATGTTCGCTCCCGCAAACCGGACAAGGCGCTCCTGCCTGAAGCTCGGCGGCCAGCGAAAGGGAAAGGGCATGAAGCTGTTTGTCGCGAAGCGATTGGCTCATCGACTGGTTTACCTGAGCTGCCGCGGCTGCCATCCGATCGGCAAACGATGAGGCCTCGGCTGCATCACGCTGCAAGCTGTCAACTTGCACGGAGAGCTGTATGTAGTGCTGCTGCAATTCTTGCTCCTGCTTCTGCAGGGCAATAAACCTTGCCTTTTGCTCCTTCAGCTTGCTCTCCTGTGTCTTTAAATCAAGCTCAGCCTTCTGCTTGAGTCTGCCGGCTGACTCGAGGGCTTGAACCTTCTGCATCGCCATATGAAGCGCCTGCCGCTCACCAGAGCGGGTCTCAAGCCCTTTCAGCTTGGCTTGAAGCTCCTCCTGCCGCTTTCTCCCTCGTTCAAGCAGCTCTTGCTCCTTCTGCAGTTGGGCAGTTCCCCCTTCAAGCTCTTTGCGTGCATCCACTCGCTGTGCATCCAGCCTAATCAGTTCTTCCCGTAATCCATCACGTTCCCGCTGCAATATAACAGCTTGCTCCAGCTGCTGCTCCCGAAGCACCAGCTTCGGCTCCTCGGCCCGAAGGGCTGCCTGGGCAGCTTCATCCGCCTTTACGGCCTGTTCCGCCGCCTTCTGAGCGGATGCAGCCTGGGCGGTGAGTCCTTCGGCAATCTGCCGCCGCTGCTCCCAGACCTTGCCGGATTCCCGCCATGCCTCAAGTGCAGGGAGAACAGCGGCTGCCGCCCCTGTCAGCTCAAGCTTTCGTTCCAGCTCCTTCATCTCTTCCTCATGAAGGGCAAGCTCGTCCAGTTTCCCCTGCAGCCGCCGTTTTTCCATATCCAACTCACGGATTTTACCCATGGCTTCATGGGCTTCGATGGCGACCTGGAGATGATTCCGGCATGACACCGCGTGTTTCTTGGCATCTTCCAGCCTCGTAGTCGCTTCCGCCAAAGCTTCTTTGCCTGCACTGCCCAGCCCTTGCTGTTCAGCTTCGACGGATTTCAGCGAACCCTCTGTATCCTTAACGCGGCGGCTGAGCTTGATCGCAAGCTGGTCTCCGTATCGTTCCAAATGAAACAGCCGCTGAAGCATCTGCCGACGCTCACTCCCCTTCAGGGAGAGGAATTCGGCAAACTTTCCTTGAGGAAGGACGACCGCGCGAGTAAAATCATCCATTTTAAGTCCGATTTTCTCTTCTACGCAGCGGGTGACTTCGGCCAATTTATCCGCCATCACCTGATCCCCATCGGGGGTAACGTGGATAAATCGACTCACCGTATTGCTGATGGAGAGCTCGTTGACCCGTTTGAATCGGCGCTCTACCCGATATCGCTCCAGCCCGGCAGCGGAAGACAACTCAAACGTAAAGGAAACGGTCAAGCTGTCCTCCGAATGGTTCATGATGCCCTGGGTTCCGTTAACTGCGCGCTCCACCTTTCCATACATGGCTAGAGTAATAGCATCCAGCAGCGTGGATTTCCCGCTTCCCGTCGGTCCGAAAATACCGAAGAGTCCGGTTTCGCACAACGTCTCAAAATCAATCTCCTGCGTTTCTCGATAACTCTGCAGTCCGGATAACTTCAACAAGATCGGTTTCATCTTACGGCTTCACCTCCATCCCGTCAGACTCCTCTTCCTCTACAAGCTCCAGAAACAAATCGATCAGATGATCCTCGGGCTCCGCCCCGCCGGTTTGCCGCTGGTAGAACTTTCGGAACAGATCCGGCAGCGGCAGTCGGGACCGTTCGCTCTCCAGCTCCAGCGCCTCCATCTCCGGGTAAACCGGACGGATGTGAACAATGCCGTCCCTGCTCTTTCGAAGTCGCTGAATGTCGGCAAGCCCCATGGCCTCCGTTAGGGATACCTCCAGATCTATGAAAGCTTCGGGATCACGCCCCTCATCAAGCCATCGATACACCTCTTCCAAGCCGCCTTTGGCCTTCCAGCGAACAAGCGGGCGACCGCTGCTGAGAAACAGCTCTTCGATCACGGGTGCTCCTCCTGGCGATACGTCAACCAGGGTCACCGACTTGGCCTGTCCCGCTTCCGAGAAGCTGTAGGCCAGCGGTGAACCGCTGTAGCGGATGATTCCCTCCCCTTTTACTGCCTGAGAACGATGCAGGTGACCAAGCGCAGTATAAGATGCGCCTACAGAGAGTGCCAACGGATCAACCGTGTACGCTCCACCGACCTGAATCGGCCGCTCGGAATCGCTCTCGACGCCGCCAAGTACATAAATATGGCTCATGGCCAGATTGACCGTCTGCGGAGAAAATTCCCTTGCCATCTTCCTCATCAGTTGTCCGACTCTCTTGCTATAGGCAAGCCGGAGCTGATCCTCATCTCCATCGATCGATAGCAGCTCATTGAGCCTGGCCTCAGACGGATAAGGCAGTGCTGCAATCTTGGCCGTTTCTCCGGTACGTGTCGCTGCAACAGTGATCGCATCGGCGACGGGAGTCCCAATCAGCGTTATGCCCCTGGTTGCAACAAGCGGCGTGACCGATGCAACCCGTTCCGGCTGATCATGGTTGCCTGCAATGACCACCATAGGACGGCCCCCCTCCGTAAGTCTGGCGGCCGCATCATAAAACAACTGCTCTGCAGCCGCAGGCGGATTTACGGAATCATAAACATCCCCCGCCATGAGGATCAGATCGGCCTGCTCTTCATCTGCCAGCTTAACCAGTTCATCCAGAAAGCGCTCCTGCTCTGCAAGCCTGCTCCGGCCTTCAAGTGCGCGCCCCAGATGCCAGTCTCCGGTATGCAAAATACGCATCGCTAATCTCCTCTCCCGCTTCAAACTTCCCAATCAAACAAATCGAAATGACTATAGTTGAACGGCATGTCCCCCATCAAAAAAGTACAGCCATTTTTCATGAACGGGCTCGCCTAAAATATCTTCCAAGGCCTTTGCATATAGATCAAGCTGAAAACGATACTGCTCTGCCAAGGCCGAAACGCCGCCGCGATGCTCCAGCACCCGGTCCGTTTTATAATCCAGCAGCACAAGTCTACCGCCCTGCCTGAACAGGCAGTCCACAACCCCTTGGATCAGCACGGTTTCGTCCTGAAGGAGCTGCACATCCGGCGCTGCTTCGGCCGCTTGTTCCGAGAATTGGTCCATGAAAGCGAGTCCTTGATAAGCTTCAGCTGCGGGGAGTGCATATGAAAACGGCATCTCGCGCCAGACATCCTCTGCAGTCAGCAGCTGCTTCCCTACCTCGCAAGCAAACAGGCCGCTGATCTCCGTGGCTTCCACCGCGGCTGCCTGCTCACCGGTTATGATTTCTTTTTCCACAAGGTCGCGGATCGTGTCTTCGATTTCCGGCGTCGGTTCCGCGGCTCCCTCCAATCGTTGAAGAGGCACATGCTGCACGATCGTATGATACACGGTTCCCCGTTCCGCAGGTGTCAGCTTCGTTGACTCCATAAATTTCGGCCGTCGCAAGCTTAGTGTGAAAGATGCACCTGCCCCGATATTTTCCTTGCTCTGACGTTTTACGGCCTGCTCCTCCAGTAGATCCAGGGAGGGGCTGTCCTGCAAGGCAAGCAGCTTCTTCATCTCCGTTACGGACGTTTTGGCGGAAATTTGGCTGACCATTTCATAACGATATTTCCAAGACAAGCGCTCATAGATGCTTGCACGTTGATCATCCGTACCCATATCTTCCGCTTCGGCTTTACTAGCCATCGGAACAACCGGCTCGAGCTTGCGCAGGGCATTCAGCTTATTCATCCGGTCATCGTTATCCGCCTGCACGTCATCCTTAATACCGATCATGCCCTGCGCCAAGGATTCCGGCGTCTCGATCGAAAATATCCATTGCGATCGATCTTCTCTAAACACGCGTGAGTTCGTCTCCCCGGATAAGCCCGCCTTCTCGCGGAGCAGACCTGCGGATGGATGGCGTATCACGGCCGGGCCGATCCAATCCAAGTAACTCCGGCCCCGGGCAAGGACGTAATCCGGCAGAAGAAGCTCCGGGTTAAAATCGGCTTGTGCCCACGCAGCCACCTTCTTCGGCAAATCCTTCACCGTGCCGACCAGAATCATCTTCTCTTTAGGCCGCGTAAGGGCAACGTAGAGCACACGCATCTCCTCAGCTAACAGCTCCAGCTGCGACCTGCGCCGGATCGCCAGGTTAGGCAGCGTGGGATAGCTAACGCGCATGCCTTCATCCACAAACTTCGGTCCAAAGCCAAGCTCCTTATGCATAAGGAAAGGGGAATTCAAATCCTGCTGGTTAAAATTTTTGGACAATCCCGCTACAAAAACAACCGGGAATTCCAGCCCCTTGCTCTTGTGAATGGTCATCAACCGTACCGCATTGCCCTGGCTTTCCGTACCGCCGGCAGTGCCGAGATCCCCGCCTCGCTCCCGGAGCCGGGAGATAAAGGTCAGGAAACGGAAGAGACCTCTGGAGGCTGTATCCTGTTCATACTGCACGGCCCGGTCATACAAGGCGGTCAGATTGCCCTGACGCTGCTTGCCGCCAGGTAGACCGCCAACCCAATCCAAGTAGCCGGTTTCACTGTAAATTCCCCAGATCAGATCACTCAAACTTCCTTGGCGCGCTTCCTGCCGCCAGCGCTGAAGCCGATCCATAAACAATCCAAGTTTTGAGCTAAGCTCCGGAGATATTTCGATATTCTGACCTTCCGCTGATAACGGAGCATCCGAAAGAAGGCTGCCTGCCACGAACTCATGACCTGCTGCTGCTTCGGCTAAACCTTCCAGTTCTACACCCGGCGTCCATTTGCCATCCACGAAGCCCACAGGGCGCGCCAAATCCATGACCGGCGGGACGACACTTAACGCGACTGCTGCCTTAAGCGCATCGTAGTAAGTCCCTTTGGCACACAGACGCACCTGTGCCATCTCTTCCTCGGATAATCCGAGTATCGGCGAGCGCAATACGGAAGCCAGGGGAATATCCTGACGGGGATTATCAATCACCTGCAGCAGCGATAAAATGATCTCCACTTCCGTCGCCTGAAAGTACCCTTTATTCTGCTCGCCGAACGCCGGAATCCCTTCCTGCCGCAGTTCCTCTATAATTAACGGTGCCCATACCATGGCTGAGCGAAGCAAAATAACCATGTCCCCATACTCCGCGGGCCGCATCGATTTCAGTCCTTTATCGTACACCATGAGCGGCTTCCCGTTTTCGCCTGTCATCTCACGAATTCTGCGGGCAATGGCGCGGGCCTCCAGTTGGGCGGTTTCCATCTCAAGCGCCTCAACCTCAAGATGAACCCCGTCCTCTTCGGAAGATGATTCTTCGGACTGCTCCTCCGTCCCTTTTCCAAGACGGTCGATCAGGAGCAATTCAGGCGTGTAAGGGTTCGTACCGCCCTGAACCTCCTGCTCCGGAAAGGATGCGCCGCATACAAGCTCCGCTCGAGCATCATAGGCAATCTCGGCTACGGATTCATTCATGATCTGCCGGAACAACAAATTGACGGCATCCACCACTTCCATCCGGCTGCGGAAATTACGGGCCAGATCAATCCGGATGCCGGCTTGGGCCGTGCTTGCGTCGGAAGAAAACGTCTTATATTTATCGAGAAACAATCCCGGCTCCGCCAAGCGGAACCGATAAATACTCTGCTTCACGTCACCGACCATAAACCGGTTGCCCGGCATTTCCCTGGAGATCAATCGTACAATGTCTTCCTGTACGCTGTTCGTATCCTGATATTCGTCGAGCAGCACTTCATCAAACTGCTCGCGGTATTCCATAGCCGCATCGGAAGGCATCATATGCCCCGGCACGGAATCAGGGTGACGAAGAATATGAAGGCAGTAATGTTCAAGGTCGTTAAAGTCGACCATGCCTTTGGCGGCTTTGGCCTCACGATATCGCTCGCCAAAAGCGATAACCGTCTCGGCCAGCTCCATCATCAGCGGCGCTGCCGTGTGAAGTTCCTGCAAAAATTCCGATGCCGGACGGCCAAACAATGCACTTTTCAGCTCATTGACGATTTTCTTCACGTTGTCGCGCAGTTCCTTAACCTGTTCCTGAAGCTCCGGCAGCACCTCATCCTTCCGAACGGATTTGAGCTTGCCGAAAGACGCCTCGCGAAAAATGCCGTACAACGATTCCCACGGCGAACTATCGATGGCCTCAAGCAGGGAGGCGACCAATCGTAAGTCCTCATCGAGATTGTCCACATACGGTGCAGGCCCTCCCGGCTGCATGGCGATCGCCCTGGCTTGCTGCAGCAAGCCAGCCGCTCCGTTCAAAGCCAGACGGGCATCAGCCAAAATGCTTTGAACCCATGGCGTTTGTCCGAGAGCCTCCGTATCTTGTACCTGGAAGCCGGCAGCCGTTTCCCTTAGCCAGTGTGCCGGCCAGGAATGGCTGCGGGAGAAATCATAGAGGCGCTGAACGAGACGGTACAGCGCGTCGTCCGTTCGCTCGCCACTGAACCAGTCCGCCAAATGAAGAAACCGACTTTCCTGGTCGCCCTCGGCCTCGCCGTATTTCTCTTCAAACAGCTCCTCCAGCATATCCTGCCGCATTAAATCCGCCTCATGTTCATTCAGAATGCGGAATCCCGGATCCAGCGGTATTAACTGATAATATCGCCGAATGACTTCCATGCAAAAGGAGTGCAGCGTTGTAATTGACGCCCTACCAAGCAAAGCAAGCTGACGCCGGATATGCTCATTGTCCGGTTCCCGGTCCAGCTCACGGTCAAGCGCTTCCCGAATCCGTCCCCGCATTTCGGCAGCCGCAGCCTTGGTAAACGTAGCTACAAGAAGTCGGTCTACGCTGAACCCCGCGGAATCGTCGAGGATTTTGCGAATGATCCGTTCAACCAGCACGGCGGTCTTCCCTGAACCCGCTGCAGCTGCAACCAGCATATCATCGCCCGACAGCGCGATGGCTTTCCACTGGTCGTCACTCCACATGCTGCCCTCGGGTTTTGCTATCATCTCTCTCACCGGCTCTCTCCTCCCTTCGGATGTCCAAGCATATCCCAAACCTGATCTTTACCCGGTTTACCCAGTAGCTGATATTCGCTGCCCTCAATTGCGTCGTCGAACTGGCATACAGGCCGGAAGGAACAGTACGTGCAGGCGGTCTCCTGCTGAATCCGATACGGCACAATCGCGACATCGCCCCCCGTAATTCTGGAGCCGATATTCAGCATATTCTCCCGCACGGCGGACAACAAGGTCTCCCACTGGTCAGGTGTTGCCACGGCTGCGCTGCTGTAGAAGCTTCCGTCCGTTTTGACGGCGACAGGCAGAATAGCCGAGTGTCCTTTTTCAAGGAAAGAATCCATGAGGGAAACCGCTTCGCGGTCTGCCAGCAGCAAGCCCTTCATTTTGTAACGTTTGAGCAGCTCCTCTGCCGCCTGCTCCGGCGTCATGCCGTTTGCAGATTGCAAGATTGGATCATGAACGTGGAAATACAAGGTTCCCGCAGGCAAAGCCTGTTCACCGAGCCAGTCCTCCGCAAACGTCAGCAACACGTCCAGATAGGTCAGCATCTGCAGGGATAATCCGTAATAGACCTCATGCAATCGCAGATCCTTCTGGCTGGATTTATAATCGATGACCCGAAGCATGATCCCATGCTCTCCGCGTGCCATGTCGACCCGGTCAATGCGCCCGACAATCTCCATCTTGACCCCGTTCGGCAATTCAAACGTCAGGGGTGGCAGCGGCTTCCCTGGACCGAAATCAAGCTCAAGGCCGATCGGCTCGAATTTGCCGCGCCTTGCTTGTTCACCCAGAATCACGGATGCTCTGCCCACGATATTTTTCAGCTTGCGCGAAATATATCCGTATCGCTTGGAGCTAAGCAGGATTTCACCCTGCAGCATGGGAGCAAGCCGATCGACGGTCGCTTCCGCCTCGCGCAAGCATTCCTCCGCGGTCAGGTCTCCCCAGCTTCGATGCTGGGATTGAAACTTCATGGCCATGCTGCTCAAGGCAGCATGAAATAGCTGTCCGATGTCGGGAGCCTGAAGACGGTACAGCTGCCGTTCTCTCAGCTTCAATCCATGGGAGGCAAAATGGGAAAACGGGCACGCAACAAAGCGCTCCATCCGAGATACGCTTGTTCGCAGCTTCGTTCCATACAACTGCCTGCTCGTTTCCTGCTTAAGTGGCCGGGCTTCATTCCGGTAAGACAAGGACGAGAGCATCGAAGAAAGACGCGACCTTAAATCCGGCCGTTCCGCGTACCAATTGTACACATGCCACCAAATGTTCGGAATCTCCTCTCCATTTCTCCAGTCCCGTAGCCGACCCGTCAAGTAAGCCAACGTCTTATTAGGACGTGACGCATAATGCTCCTGCTCGCAGGCCGATTGCCCGGCATGCGGTCTTGGAAACAAAAGCACCTCTTCCATCTGAAACATCAGCTTCAAATGGCGGATGACCTCGGATGGCAGTAACGTCTTACCTTCATCATCTGCCGCAGGATAGCTGACCCAAAGCTGCTTGCTGGCCGAAGTCAGAGCATTATAAATCAGGAACCGTTCATCCAGCAGTCTTCGGGATATGCTTGGAGCAAGCTCCAAGCCGCGGTCTTCGAGCTGAACACGCTCCGGTTCTGTCAGGATCCCATCGTCCTGAAACTGGGCTGGGAGAACACCATCGTTAATGCCGAGCAGAAAAGCATATTTCACCCCGCCCGTCCGTGTCCGATCCATGCTGCCGATCAGCACTTGATCCAGAGACGGAGGCACCAGAGCCATTTTCATCTCCGTAAGTCCCGTACCCAGCACACCCGTGAACAATTCGGTGCTGAGCTTCTCCGCACCCATCATCTCCACAATCTGGTCGAGCAGGTCAAGCACAGCCCCCCATACCTGGCGATGCTCCCTGGCTTCCTCAGGACGCCCGGCATCCAGAGCAGCGCGGCTTAACAGCTCCAGCTTTTCGGGAACAGCGGTTTCCTCCAGTAGCCGATAAACTGCGGTGCTCTGATCCATTGCACTCGTTGCCTTTTTCATCCGCTTCTCAAACGCATGCAGCGGCTCCACAATCACCTTTCTGGCATACTCAATCACCTGCATGCCATCCGGATTGCGCACCTCGCTCTCCCCATCCTCTAATGAGAGGCTAGGAATTCCCTTCCACGGGCGGCCATCCGTCCAGCGCGAACCCTGAATTCCGGAAGCCAGCACGTGGTTCTCCAGACGATCCATGTCCTCACGGGTAAGCGAACCGTCCAGCGGCAGCAGCAGATCCGTCTTCACGCAGCGGAATACGTCCTCGTAACGCCAGCGGCGTCCAATGACATCAAGAGCAGATCGAATAAATTCGACCAGCGGATGGTGCAGCTCGCTCCGCTTCTGATCCAGAAAATAAGGAACACCGTATTCCTTGAACATAGGACCTATCAGGTGCTCATATTCTCCCATATTCCGGACAAACACGGCCATTTCCCGGTATCGTGTTCTTTCTTCCCGGGCGAGACGAACCATTTCACGTAAAGCTCCTTCGATTTCAGCCCGGCGGTGACTGGCAGAATGCAGAAGAAGACCTGTCCTGCTGCCGTCCGGATTGCTCACTGTATTTCCATCTCGCGCAGCTTCCGTCCAACGTTTCTTCCGATCATAACCGCGCTCGAGGTGGGCAAGCAAAGGGGATTCTTGAAACCGTGGAAGAACATCGGTTTGCAGAATACGATGCTCCATATCCAACCCCATCTCATCGGCAATGCCTTTAAGCTTTATGTACGTCACTGCGGTAGGATGAAAGAGATCCAGCTCATGCGGAACATTGCCGTTCGTATAAGGCTTGTCCAGTGTCAACGCAATCGTTACATGGTTGGCATGGGCCATAATTTCTCGGAGCACCCGGTACTCCTGCGGCGTAAAACCATGGAAACCATCGATCCAAATGTCGGCGCGCTTGATATAGTCCGATTGGGTCACGCCCGCTGCTAATGAGGCCAGCGTATCTTCCTCATCCATGTAGAACCGTGAAATCTCAAGCTCAAAATCACGAAAGACCGTTACGATGTCCTCCAGCTTGCGCCGAAGCATCGGTGAATTCCCGGAGCCAGATATCATCTGTCCCAGCTGCTCCTCTACGCAGGATGCGTCAATGCAATAGCGCTTCATTTCCGTATACAACTCGCTCAGCTTACCGACAAAACCATGCTGCTCTCCCGAAGCACCGAACAATTGGAGCTCTTCTTTGCGCCTCCGCAAAATTTTGTACAGCAGCATGCGCTTGCCTTCTTCACTGATCGCCACCTTTGCGGCCCCGCCGCTTTCCTGCATGACGCGGTAAGCCAGTCGACGGAAACTAAGCACTTGCGCGCGCATTATCCCGCGAATGCCTCCCGCATTAACGAGTGCATGCTCTGCTTCATAGGACCCTTGTTCGGGAACGATCAGTATCATCGGATTCCCCTTGGGATCTTGCTCCAATCGCTCGATCATCTCTTGGCGGATCGACGTGCTCTTGCCGCTGCCCGACCTGCCAATAACAAATTGAATGCTCATGCTATGCCCCCTTTACATCGTCTTTCGAAAGGGACTCCTTCACCCTTCTTAACAAGCTGCGCTTCCGGTGAAATCATGCCCTTGAATCTATGAGTCAAATGTATCAAAATTCATATGAAATCCACGTTTTGGTTCGTTGTCTATCAAAAAAGATGTTGATTACTAGTATAGCATAAGTATCGTTTGATGGAACATACGTTTGGATTTCATTCCCATTCCAAAATATTGCGGACATACAAAAAAGGATCCTGCCATCGTGGTTTACCCACCATGGCAAAATCCTTCGCATCAACCGCTATAGCTGTGGCAGTTTACAGCTTTGATTTGCTGCGCACTTCAAACACGGCAAATTTCAAATAATGCCCCTCATCGACCCCGAGAATTTGCGGGTGATCCTTGCCAGCCGCACGCCATTCCACGAGTCTTAGAATTTTGCCGGCATCTTTTGCAGCATCCTGAATCGTCTCCAGGAACAAATCCGGCCGCATATGGTACGAGCAGCTTGCCGTAACCAAATAACCGCCTTCATTCACCAGTTTCATTCCATGAAGGTTGATGTCCTTATATCCCCGGCAAGCTCCCTTGACAGCAGACCTGGTTTTGGCAAACGCCGGCGGGTCCAGAATGACCACATCCCAGGAACGTCCACCTCCCGCGGTCAGCGGTTTGGAGGTATCCACTTTCTGATCCCCTTGCGCACGCTGCTCACGTTCTTCCAAGCCTTTTACCTGGTTGCGCAAATATTGGAAGGCATCGTCCACTACAAACTCCACGCGATCCTGGAATCCGTTCAATTCCACATTCTCTTTGGCGCTTTCGATAGCATGCTCCGATATGTCAAGACAGGTTACTTTCTTGGCCCCATAAAGGCATGCGTGCAGCGTGAAACTGCCCGTATGCGAAAAGCATTCCAGCACCGTAGCACCGTCCCAATAGGGAAACGTGACTTCTTTTCCGCTTTTGTTCACCGGCAAGGACTTCATCTCACCGTCCCGTTCCACAGTCTGAAGCGTGATCCCGCTGCGGTCTCCCCAACCCTTCATTAACGGTTTTATGGATGCCCGGTTCTCGCGCTGATCAAAGAAATATCCCGTCTTCTGACCTTCTTCAATATCCACTTTGATCTTCAAGCCGTTCTCCGTCACCGTCACGTGGCGAGGACACTCCCCGTAGAGAATACCCGTGCGCTGTTCCAGACCTTCCAATTCCCGGATGGATACATCGCTTCGTTCATAGATTCCTTTTGGCTGGACCACCTCGACAAGCGCGTTCACGATATCCTCACGGCAGCGATCCATGCCCAGCGTCAGCAGCTGGATGACCAGTACGTCATCAAAACGGTCCACAATCAGCCCTGGCAGAAAATCCGCCTCGCCATAAACCAGCCGGTAGGCGTTCTCATCTCCGATAAACCGTTCCCGATGTTTCAGGCATTCCTGAAACCTGGCGGCGAAAAAGGCCTTGTCCATCGTCTCAATCGGCTCATACGAAACGGTGCGTACGGTGATTTGAGATTGCGGGTTGTAATAACCGGAGGCGAGAAAACGGCCTTGATGGGTTAATACCGATACGATATCACCCGGCTTGGGTTCACCCTCGACAGAGGCAATCTCGCTTTTATAAACCCAGGGATGCCCCTGCTCCAGTCTCTTTTTTCGACTGCGCTCCAAAATTACCGATGGCACTGTATTTCACTCCTTAAGTTATCCCCTGACCATTTCAATAGGCATGCATGTCCGCCAAGGGTCATATACGTAATTAAGATAAAAGTCTATCGATTCGATGCTGAGTGACTTCCTGATTCACTTCGTGTTAGATATAGAAAACCTACCTTTGAATCGCGGTCGCTCATCCTTGATTGGCCTCGATTGGTTTTCTTATCAAAAGAGAGCTTTTTGAACAACCTCTAAAAGGAGAACATCATGCTATCCTCACTCTGGTTTCCCATCTGTTATGGTCTTGTCCTGTTCCTGTTCGGCATGAAGGTCATGGAGGTTGCGCTCCAACGCTGGGCCGGTCCGCTGTTGCATAAGTGGCTCCATAAAGCGACATCCACGCCCCTGAAAGGCATGATCGCCAGTACAGCGGTCACGGCCCTGCTGCAAAGCAGTACCGCCGTTACTGTGCTGGCAATAGGTTTCGCCAATGCCGGATTGTTGAGCCTCGCCGGTACTTTGGGCATTATTCTCGGCACGAACATCGGCACAACGGTAACCACCGAGCTCATCAGCCTGCAGATTGGACAAGCCGCCATGCCTCTGCTTGTCCTCTCGCTCATGCTATGGGTCGGGGCCGTAATCGTCAGCGAGCGCGTGCCTCCGAGCTACGACAAGGTAAAAAACAATTTGATCCGCAGTCAGTTTTTATGCCTCGCTGTCACCGGATTCTCACTGGTGCTGCTTGCTATACAATTCATGCAGTCTATTGGTCCGACTCTGCAAAGCCTCGGTTTATTCCAGTGGTTCCTGGACCACGCTTCGCGGAGCGTCCTCTGGGGTATAGCAGCCGGAACGATATTGACTGCTCTGATGCACAGCAGCGCAGCTGTCATCGCTATGGCTATGGGGCTTGCAGCCAGCGGTGCGCTGCCTCCGGAGATCGGCGTTGCCATCGTTCTGGGCTCCAATGTCGGCACCTGCGCAACAGCACTTATAGCAGCGATTGGCAGTACCCGAGCAGGGCGATTTGTGGCCTGGTCCCATATGGGGCTGAATATCGGCGGTGTTCTGCTCTTTACTCCGTTCATATCAGGCTTAACCACCGTATCCGGATGGTTAGCGGCGGATCCTGCTGGACAAATCGCCCATGCGCAAACCTTATTTAATATCGTATGCTCGCTTATTGCGCTTCCACTATGCTATCTGCCCTTCTGGAACAAGCAGGCACAGACCTAAAGTTTCATATCTTCATCCGCAGGAATGCTAACCTCAAGCAGCATTAGCGCTTTACGCAGGATGATATCATTGTTGTTATATCCGTTGCTGCGCTGCTTCCTCCATGCGGCCAAAGGCTCAAACCAGTCCACGCCGTTGATTTCCTCGATCTGGGGTTTTAAGCTACCTTTTTCTGCTTTAACCAGATAGTAATGGACTTCCTTGTCCACCTGGCCGAATTCGGGATGATGGTATTTATATGCAATAATGTCCACTGGAGAGGTGATGGATCCGACTATACCTGTCTCCTCGCAAATTTCTCGAAGTGCAGTCTGCTCGACGGTTTCACCGGCTTCCATCTTGCCCTTGGGAAGCGAGGTTTTTCCATAACGGTCCAAAATAAGCTGGATCTGAAGCGCCCCTTCATGATGACGGTATACCACGCCGCCTGCGGAAATCTGTGTATATGTCATGTCCTATTCCTCCTTCATGTACAACAAGGATTCCACTTCCGGTAGCCAGGAAATGAAATCCTTGTCTGGTATGGCCGCTATTGGAATTACTGGGCAGCTGCCTTTAGTCCATGATCTATGACGCTGAGGAGTTCGCCCTCGCATTCATTTACACCAGCTTTGGTTACTTTTACGCGGCACAGTTTGCCTTCGAGATCAGGCGATCCGTTGAAAACAAGCTGCAGATAATTATCGCTATAACCCTGCATCTTTCCGCCATTAGGAGCACCCTTGTACTCACGCTCCGGTATCACTTCCAGAATCTGACCTACAAAACGTTCAGCATAAGAAAGCTGCAGCTGCTCCGACAAGTCAATCAAATCATGCACACGTGCATTCTTCACTTCCTCGTCCACCTGATCCTCCATCCGTGCTGCCGGCGTACCGGTACGCTTCGAATACGGGAATACATGCATCTCGGAGAACTGAATTGCCTTCATCAGGTCATAGCCGTTACGGAACATCTCATCGGTTTCGCCAGGGAAGCCAACGATAACGTCCGTCGTAATGCCCACATCGGGCATGGCTTGACGAATCAAGCCCATCTTGTTATAGAACTCTTCGGTTGTATATTTACGGCGCATCCGTTTCAGTACCGTATCATCCCCCGCTTGCAGCGGTATATGAAGATGGCGGCACATTTTACTGGAGCGATTCAACACATCCAGCATCTTCTCATCGATCTGGCTTGCTTCGATGGAGCTGATGCGGATCCGTTCCAAACCGTCTACCCGGTCAAGATCCCACAGCAAATCGGACAATCTGTAATCTTCAAGATCATCTCCGTATCCGCCTGTGTGAATACCGGTCAGCACGATCTCCTTATAACCCGCTCCAACCAGCTGATGCGCCTGCTTGATGATGCTCTTCGGATCACGGCTGCGTGACAAACCGCGGGACCAAGGGATAATGCAGAACGTACAGAAGTTGTTGCATCCGTCCTGGATTTTTAGAAATGCGCGAGTACGTTCCGCAAAATCCGGAACATCCATTTCCTCAAATACCCGGGTCTTCATAATATTGCGAACTGCATTAATCGGCTGACGCGTCTTTTCAATATCATGGATGAAATCCATGATTTTATCGCGATCCTGGTTCCCGATCACAAGATCCACACCCGGGATATCCAGAATTTCTGCAGGCGAGGTTTGAGCGTAACAGCCCGTTACAGCCACGATGGCCTCGGGATTGCGGCGAACCGCACGTCTGATCATCTGACGGCTCTTCTTGTCCCCTGTATTGGTAACGTGACAGGTGTTAATCAAATAAACATCTGCGGTTTGTTCGAAGTCCACCTGGTCGTAGCCTTCATTTTTGAAGTATTGCCAGATGGCCTCGGTATCGTAAAAATTGACTTTGCAACCCAACGTATAAAACGCTACGGATGGCATGTTCAAACGCCCCCCATTTCTCCAGATTCATATAGTGTGCAGGCAAGCGCCGTCATGCCGGCAGTCTCGCAGCGAAGGATCCTCTTTCCAAGCCCAACGGATACGGCTCCTGCATCTTCGGCCGCTTGGCATTCCTCTTCCGTAAAGCCGCCCTCGGGTCCTACGACCAGCAGCAAGCTGGCCTTCTCGGCCGAATTCGGCAGCGCCTGCTCTACAAAAGGCTTCAGCACGTCCCTCAGCTGGGAGCCATGCTCTTTTTCATAACAAAAATATACGGCATCGTAGCCGGAAAATGCTGCAAGCAGATTTTTCCACGACAGAGGCTGTTCAACAGACGGTATCCGGTTACGATGCGCCTGTTCAGCCGCCTCCTTCGCAATCTTGCGCCAGCGTTCCAGCCGTTTTCCTTCCTTCTTGGCATCGTACTGAACAATCGTTCTGTCCGATAGGAAGGGCACAAAGGACACCGCGCCAATCTCGGTGCACTTTTGGATGACGGTCTCCATCTTATCGCCTTTCGGCAAACTCTGAGCGATGCTCACTTGCAGACGCGGTTCCTGCGTCATCTCCATGGGTTCAATCACAACGGCGATGACACTGGCCGCTTCGATGCTCTCAATCTCCACCATGGCTTCGCGGGATTCCCCATCGCTTACAATCAATTTATCACCAAGTCTGCCTCGCATGACCTTGGTAATATGACGGGCGTCATCGCCCGTAATCTCAACACGGTCTCCCTCGAATTGTGCGGGAGTGACAAAATATCGCTGCATCTTTATCCTCACCTAACTCCAAAATCGCCAAACCCCATCATACAACTTTTCGTGCAAACTGACCAGAGAAATCCGCGCCATTATCCCCCGAACATCTTAATGAACAGATTCAAAAAGTCGATGGATAATGCATGCGCTGCATCATATAATGGCTTAATCGTATATCTCTGAAAGGTTGGCAGCAATATGATCAACAGAAAAATAAGTATCGACCACTGCTCGAACTTCTGAATCCTCGCACTGACGCGCGGAGGAAGCACATTCTCAAGAATCCGGTAGCCGTCAAGCGGTGGTAACGGAATCAGATTAAAGAGGAACAGAAAGAAATTGAGAAGTATGAAGGTATTGAAAAACAAATGTATCGCTTGATCTGTTTTGGTGACGCCAATCGGCTCGATCACACCGAACTGATAGAGTCCCGCATAGATCAGCGTTCCAAGTATACCTAACATAAGATTGCTCAGCGGACCAACCGCCGCCACAATGATACTCATTCGGCGGGGGTTGCTAAAGTTCTCGCGATTGATCGGTACCGGCCGTGCCCAGCCGAAACCCGCTATCAGCAAGAGAATAATCCCCATAAAATCAAAATGCACCGCCGGATTCAGCGTGACCCTTCCCAGCAGCTTGGCCGTTGGGTCTCCGAATTTATTCGCAAAATAGGCATGCGAAAACTCATGCACGGTAAAGGCAATGATTAAAGCAATCAAATAAAATGGAAGTTGTTCCAGCGGATAGAATAACAGTCGATCCAAAAAATCCATAATCAGTTCTTCCTCGCCACGAAGGCAACCCAATCATCCTCGCGGCAGATGTCGGCAATTTCGAAACCGGAGGCAATCAGCGCCTTCTCCACGATCTCTTCTTTGTTCTTGTAAATGCCCGAGGCGATATAAGCGCCTCCCGGCTTGAGAGCCTGGTATACATCGTCGACAAACAACAGGATGACCTCAGCCAAAATGTTAGCCACTACAACTTGTACCGGCAGCGTCACGCCCAGATCCGATTGATCGGACGAATGGGTGAGTACCGAGAGCAGATCGCTTTCCTTCACCGTAATCCGATCTTCCAAGCCGTTAAGACGGGTATTCTCTATTGCACTGGATACAGCAACCGGATCCAGATCGAGAGCCAGTATCCGTGAAGCTCCCAGATGCGCTGCGCCGATGGAAAGAATACCTGAGCCTGTCCCAACATCTATGACTTCCTCTCCGCCCTTGATCACCATCTCCAGTGTGCGCAAGCATAACGAAGTTGTCGGATGCGTTCCTGTGCCGAATGCCATGCCCGGGTCCAGCTCAATAATCGATTCTTGATCGGATTCCGGCGTATACTCTTCCCATGTCGGCTTGATCGTTAACCGCTCGGACACGCGGATCGGTTTGAAATACTGCTTCCAGGCCGTTGCCCATTCATTCTCATCAACCGTCTTCATCTCATACCTGACTTCGCCTGTATCAATCCCAAATTCCTTCAGTTCATTCACGCGTGGCGCTATCTCATCACGGATCGCTTCTAAGGTGACCGTCTCATCAAAATAACCTTTAATAACGGCTTGACCTTCAGGAATATCATTAAAAGGAACGATCTCATCAAACCACTGTCCAAGGGATGTGTCCCGCTTCTTGTTCGTCGTACCGGATTCTTCAATCGAAACGCCTCCGGCTCCCGCTTCATGCAGGAAATTCGTAATCATCTCCACGGCTTCCTCCGTGGTATGTATCGTTAATTCATGCCATAACATGTGCTACTGTTCCTCCTCATTCATACATAAATATTATTGTACTATATAGAGGACCCCGGATACAAAGTTTGTACTAAAATACCATGATGACTTTTCTTACAAGTCGATCGAATACGAAAAACGTTATCAACGTACTCTCTCCAGATGACTGACCACATATGGCAGAAATTTTTGTTGCGAAATAAGAACGATAAGCCTCCAAAGTTTATACTTTCTTATGTCTTCAAAAAAAGCCCTGCTTACCACCTCCGTAACAAGAAAGGTAAGAGGACTCCTTCATCACTTGATAATCATAATGATCAATCTACATTTTTACTGGTTTCATCGAGAATTTTCTTCAATTGGCGTTCATCCGCTGCCTCGCTTCTGCGCAGCGCCTCCACATCATCGTGGTCGGCTTCCATAGCCGAAAACTCGACATCCTCCGCCTTAGCGGATTGAAGCGCAATCATCTTTTCGGTTTTGCTCGAGATTTTCCCTTTTTTTACGCGTCTCATCATGTGTGCTATTCTCCTTTCCGTATAAACGATCAGAGCTGTGCCTATAACCTCAAATCATGCCGCCGGATTCTTCGATTAACCGCATAGCTTGCGGGAATACGCCTTCGTCCAATACCACCGTCAGCAAAATATCCCGGCCCTCGGTTCCGTCCTGTCCGCCGCTACTCATCCCGCTGGCTGATGGATCCGCCGCCCCCAGGATTCCGGCCCCCGGCCCCGAAATATCCGCATTTAAGGTCAGCGTTGTTAAGCTTGCAATATTACCTGTCAACGGATTCATCGGATTGTTAAGCTCCCCGCCGGGATCCGCGCTAAACCGGTCGATGGACATATCGGCAACGCGCAGCGACTGCAATTTACGGGCTGCATGCTGGGCTTCTTCCGGACTTTTGAAATACGCCAAAATATTTTTCTCTGCCACTTCATTTCACCTGCATTTCCTATTCAAGATTGCATCTTCCAAAGATGGAGCTTCCCTAGCTTGCTTCATCATTAAGTGTTTTATTCTTGAGAAACGGGCCTGTTTAAGCTGGCAGACACTCCAGCAGCTCCCAGAAACAAAAAAACAGCAGGCCAAAGGTTGATCACCTTTAGCCTGCTGCTGTTCTTTATGCTATGAGGGGAGTTTAGCCCCATAAGTTTGTATTAGTCACCGCGGAATGCTTTTTTTACACGGTCAAAAAAAGACTGTTCCTGTTCATGGGTCTGTTCGCCATCAAGTGAAGCAAACTGTCGAAGCAGCTCTTTCTGTTCATCACTCAGCTTGCTTGGCGTAACGACCACAACCTTGACGTGCTGGTCACCCTGTCCCATGCCGCGGAGTCGAGGCACTCCTTTGCCTTTCAGGCGGAAGAAGGTACCCGTCTGCGTGCCGGCCGGGATCTTCAGCTTCACTCTCTCCGTCAACGTCGGGATTTCAATCTCGTCGCCAAGCGCAGCCTGAGCAAAGGTAAGCGGCACTTCGCAATAAATGTCGTCCCCTTCGCGTTCGAAGAAGTCATGCGGCTTCACGCGGATTACGATATACAAGTCACCGGCCGGGCCGCCGCGGAAGCCGCCTTCGCCTTCACCTGTCATACGAAGTTGAGCTCCGTCGTCCACACCCGCAGGCACGCGAACATGAATCTTGCGCTGCTTCTTCACTTTACCGTTGCCGTTACAGGTCGAGCAGCGGTCTTTGATGATCTTCCCTGTTCCGTTACAGTTCGAACAAGCGCGACGGTTTACCATCCGTCCAAACGGCGTATTCTGCACGACTTCTTGCTGTCCGCTGCCGTTACATACCGAACATGTGTGCGGCTGCGTGCCCGGCTTCGCCCCGGAACCGTGACAGGTATCACATGTCTCCGTTCTCGGAATGGTAATATCCGTTTCCTTACCGAATACCGCTTCCTTAAATTCAACTGTCATCGTGTATTGCAGATCGTTCCCCCGCTGAGGCGCATTCGGATCACGGCGTCCATTACCGCCAAAGAACATATCAAATATATCTCCAAAACCGCCGAAATCACCGGAGAAACCGCCTCCGCCCATGCCTTGGTTCGGATCGATATGTCCGTACTGGTCATAAGTCGAACGTTTCTGACCATCGCTCAATACGTCGTAAGCCTCTTTCACTTCCTTGAATTTGGCTTCCGCGTCAGCCGCTTTGTTCACGTCCGGATGATATTGGCGAGCCATTTTACGGTACGCCTTCTTGATCTCATCGTCCGATGCATCCTTGCCGACACCGAGCACCTCATAATAATCACGCTTATCAGCCACGGTTTCACCCCAATCTCTTTATTACTCTTTTACATAAGGAAAGCCAAAGTGCGAAGATGCGCAGCTTTGACCTTCCCATACAATCTATTCAGATTAACCTTTGTTTTTATCTTCGTCAACAACCTCGTAATCTGCATCTACGACATTGTCTTTATTAGCCGCACCGGAGTCGGCACCTTCAGCACCCTGCTGCTCTTGTGCTGCTTGCTCATACAGCTTCACGGACAGCTGCTGTACGATTTGAGTCAGCTCCTCTACCGAAGCGTTAATCTCTTCGAGGTTATCGGATTCAAGGGCCTTCTTCACTTTGTCTTTTGCTTCGTTCGCTTTTTCCACTTCGGAAGCATCAACTTTGTCGCCCAGATCCTTGAGTGTTTTCTCGGTTGTGTATACGAGTTGGTCCGCATTGTTGCGAGCCTCTACCAGCTCTTTGCGTTTACGGTCTTCTTCGGCATGAAGCTCGGCGTCCTTCATCATTTGTTCAACTTCAGCGTCGCTCAAGCCGCTGGAGGACGTGATTGTGATCTTCTGGCTCTTGCCTGTACCTTTATCTGTCGCCGAAACGTTTACGATCCCGTTCGCATCGATATCGAAGGTAACTTCGATTTGCGGTACGCCACGTGGTGCTGGAGGAATATCTCCAAGCATGAAGCGTCCCAGCGTTTTGTTGCCGGCAGCCATTTCGCGCTCACCTTGCAGCACGTGAATTTCAACGCTCGGCTGGTTATCGGCATACGTGGAGAATACTTGGGATTTGCTTGTTGGAATCGTGGTGTTACGGTCGATCATTTTGGTGAATACGCCGCCTGCTGTCTCGATACCGAGGGACAACGGAGTTACGTCGAGCAATACGACGTCTTTAACGTCACCTGTCAATACGCCGGCTTGAACAGCTGCACCAAGCGCAACCACTTCGTCAGGATTTACGCCTTTATGAGGCTCTTTGCCTGTCAATTTCTTAATCGCTTCCTGTACGGCAGGAATACGAGTGGAACCACCGACAAGAACGATTTTATGAATATCGTTAGCTGTCAAACCTGCATCGCTAAGCGCTTGACGAGTCGGTCCAAGCGTACGCTCTACAAGAGAAGCAGACAATTCTTCGAATTTAGCACGAGTCAGGTTGAGCTCAAGATGCTGAGGCACGCCGTCAGCAACGGTGATGAACGGCAAAGAAATCGTGGTAGTCAGTACGCCGGACAATTCCTTTTTCGCTTTTTCCGCAGCGTCTTTCAGACGTTGAACCGCTGCTTTGTCTTTGCTCAAATCAATGCCTTGCTCTTTTTTGAATTCGGCTACCATATAGTCAATGATGACCTGGTCAAAATCGTCACCGCCGAGTTTGTTATCACCGCTGGTTGCTTTTACTTCGAAGAAGCCATCGCCGAGTTCCAGAATGGAAACGTCGAATGTACCGCCGCCCAGGTCATATACCAGAATGGTCTGGTCTTCGGATTTCTCCATACCGTATGCCAAAGCTGCTGCTGTCGGCTCGTTTACGATACGCAGAACCTCAAGACCCGCGATTTTACCGGCATCCTTGGTCGCTTGACGCTGGCTGTCATTAAAGTATGCAGGAACCGTAATAACCGCCTGGGTTACAGGTTGGCCCAGGTAAGCTTCCGCATCGGATTTCAGCTTTTGCAGAATGATGGCGGAGATTTCTTGCGGCGTATAATCTTTGCCGTCGATGGATTCTTTATGATTCGTACCCATATGACGCTTGATGGAGATAATGGTACGATCCGGGTTTGTGATCGCTTGACGTTTTGCTGTATCCCCAACGACACGCTCGCCGTCTTTCTTAAATCCGACAACGGATGGGGTCGTACGGGCGCCCTCCGGATTCGGGATAACTACTGCTTCCCCACCCTCCATTACGGCTACGCAAGAGTTGGTTGTTCCTAAGTCGATACCAATAACTTTGCTCATGTAAAATTTTCCTCCTTATTCATTCACACGAATCCTCGCATGATCTTCATCAATTTTTATATGATAAACGACTATCGAAAGTCGCTTACATGCTCACTTTAACCATCGCAGGTCTCAATACTTTGTCTTTTAGCATATACCCCTTCTGCACTTCCTCAACTACGATGCCTTCCTCGTATTCATCGCTCTCCACCTGCATGATCGCTTGGTGATACTCCGGATTAAACGGCTCGCCTACGCTCTTCATCGCCGTTAAACCTTCGGTAGCGAGAACAGATTCCAACTGGCGGAAGATCATGTTAACTCCCTTGGAGAAAGATTCAAACTCCGGGTTTTCCTCGGATGCCTGAAGCGCACGCTCAAAGTTATCGATGACAGGCAGAAGCTCTGTAATCAGTTTGGAAGAAGCGTATTTGCCCAGATCTTCTTTCTCCTTCTGTGTACGACGACGGAAGTTATCGAAATCCGCTTGTACTCGCAGGGTACGCTGCTGGTGCTCCAGCACCTCGGCCTGAAGTTTCTCAAGCTCAGCTGAACCTGCATCATCCGCCGAATCCGTTACAGGAATCTCCTGTTCGGGATTTACGGCTTCCTCCGCAGACCCACTCTCACCCGAGTTTGGCGTGTTCTCCAAAGTTTCTTCCATCGTTTCTTCTGTAACTGTATCTTGAACGGCATCCTTATGCTCATTATTCAAGACGCCTTCACCTCCTTCATATTCTAAAACAGACTGTCTGTGATTCATTTTATCCCGTAAGGGTTATTCGCCTATTTCTTTCATCTTGATGACGTGATGAATCCGCAGCACGGCTGCAGCAACTTCGCCGGCTGCTCGCAGGCCATGAAGTTTAACCGGAGCCGGATCCAGCACGCCCAGCTCCTCGTAATCAACAACCCGGCCGCTGTCGCAATCAATGCCCATGCAATCAGAGTCTGCACGGATTTGCGCAGCACGCACTTCTTCCATCTTCTCGAGCGGATTGTAACCGGCATTGAGAAGTATCTGCGACATCGGCTTGCGCAGCGCGGCCGAAACGGCTTCCATACCGAAGGCTTCCATGCCTTTCTGAGCCTCCCGGATCCGTTCCAATTCGTAGGACACCGCGAGTTCGCTTGTCCCGCCGCCTGGAAGTACCCCGCCGGAAACGGCAGCCTGCAGTGCCGAGGCCGCATCTCCCGCAATTCTGGCCGCCTCGCCTACGACTTCCGAAGTGCTTGCCCCAACAATGACCGTCACAATACGTTCCCGGTCCTGGCTGCCGCAGGCCAGCCGGATTTTCTCAATGCCTTCATCGTAAGCGACACGCGGGGTATCACCCAGAAGGGCTGCAAGCTCCTTCGAGTCTTTATGTAACGCCTTCCGGCGTATGGGAGTAGCTCCCGTCATGTCGCTTACCCGGCGAAGATCCGCACGTGACACGCGCGGCACAACCATCATGCCGTGATCCAGGCAAAACTGCTCTGCATCCGGATGGATGCCTTTTTCAAGCAGGATGAGTTTTACGGACAGTTCGGACAATCTCTCTAAATCGGAAGCGAACACTTTTCGGAGGTCCATATATTGGGCAAATCCGGCTTCGGTTGTGAGCGCCTCTTCATCGATCTCATCTGGTTCCAGGGAATCAAAGAGCACCAACACTTTTGCATCGTCATACGACTTGGACTCCCGGGCGAAGATCGGCCGCTGCCGGAGCAGAACCCCCTCGAACACTTCATTCTCGGCATTCTCCAGAGCAATTATACTGTCTGCGAGCGAGTAGGAAGGATCCTGAAGACGGGTGATTCCGGCTTTCCGCGCGGCTTGCATAATCAGCTCCACGATGTCCTTCCGTTCACGCCCAGCAACGTACACCGTCCGTTCCAGAAGCGGATCATCCAATCCGTCAATCAGCCGAACCCGCTTTGTTAAGAGCTGCATCGACTTCTCGATCCCCTGACGCAGCCCCTCCACCACCTTGGAAGCAGGGACCCCGCGGGTTATGCGGGAGACCCCTTCCTGCACGAGTGCGCCTGCAAGTACGGTAGCCGTTGTGGTTCCGTCGCCGATTTTCTCCTGCTGCGCTCTTGCCACCTGAATGAGCAGGCGCGCTGCCGGGTGGGTGACATCCATTTTATCCAGAATCGTAACCCCATCATTGGTAATGACCACTTCGCCACGGGGACCCACCAGCATCACGTCGAGCCCCTTGGGACCAAGCGTGCCTTCAACAGCGGACGTGACGGCCCGGACGGCATTACTGTTGTTCAATAGCGTAGAATAACGCTCATCTCCGTCCACTTGGCTATGTTGTCCTTGGCTCATCTGTCTCACTCCTTTACTTGTACCAGTGTGACAGCAGCTTCGTCAGGTCATGGGATAACACATTCAAGATGCCGATCACCCGTGCATATTCCATTCTTGTAGGACCGAGAATACCAATCGAACCGAGCGCTTTTCCGTCTATTGAATAAGTCGCTGTGATCAAACTGCAATTGGAAATCGCCTCATGCGTATTCTCCGTACCGATCTTCACTTGGACACCATGCTCACCGGGAGCGGGGGCCATGAGCTTCAACAGTGCGGGTGTCTGCTCCAGAAGCTCGAAGATTTCCCTTACCTTATCAACATCCTTGAACTCCGGCTGATTCAGCATGTGGGTCGTGCCGCTGAGATATATGCCGCGATGGTCCGGTTCATTGTTAAGGGCGATATCCAGCATACTCATGAGATCTTCATAATGTGAAATATGCCGCTGCATTTCCTCGCCAATCTCCGTATACAAACGGGTCTTGAGTTTATATAGAGGCACATTGACCAGCTTCTTGTTCAGAAGATTTACCACTTGCTCCAGATCCGAAACGGACACACCCTGCGGAATCGAAACAATTTTGTTCTCGACTTGCCCTGTGCTGGTGACGATGATGGCTACCGCTTGATCCTCATGGAGAGGAAGAAGCTGGAAATGACGCAAAGACGTATGAAAAACTTCCGGTCCCAGCAGGATGGAAGTATAATTAGTCATCTGAGACAGAATGCTCGCTGTATGCTGTATCATCTGCTCCATCACGTTCAGCTTTTCTGCAAAAAAGGATTTCATCATATGCAGTTCCGCAGGGTTCAAGGAAAACGACGACGTGAGATGATCAACATAATAACGATATCCTTTATGTGACGGAATTCGTCCAGCTGATGTATGAGGCTGCTCCAGAAATCCGAGTTCCTCCAGATCAGCCATCTCGTTTCGAATGGTTGCCGGACTGTATCCGACATCCCCGCGTTTGGAAATGCTTCTTGAACCAACCGGTTCGGCAGAACGGATATAGTCATCCACAATGGCATTCAAAATCATGCGTTGACGATCTGTTAACATGTCGCTCCCCTCCTTGCTGACTGCTTATTTTCTCTTTCGTTAGCACTCATCGTCATCGAGTGCTAACCGATATAACAAAAATACCAAACCGACCTGAGGATTGTCAAGTCAGTTCAGTACTTTAAGAACAGCTATTTCGTCACAAGCATGCTGCTTCTTGCAGTGAACGCAGTCGGTCCACACCTTCTCCGGAAAAATCTCCTTCTCCACGACGGCAAAACCGTTTTTGATGAAAAAGGATACTTCATACGTCAAGGCCATCACTTTCGGAAGCTCACGGCGTTTCGCTTCCTCCAGAAGGGAATCCACGAGCATGGAGCCGATCCCTTGCCCTTTATAACCATCAGAGATGCCGAGTGAACGAATCTCCACCAAATCATTTCCCAGCTGACACAAGGAACCGCAGCCGATCACGTTCCCTTCGGATTCGGCCACAACGAATTCCCCGATTTGTTTCTCCAACACTTTTTTGGACCGGGGCAGCATAATCCCCTGTTCCGCATATCCCTGAATCATCTGATACAGCGGCTCGACATCTTCTAACTTCGCCTTTCTGCATACCGCCGACATGGTTGTCCGTCTCCCCTTTACACGCTCCGTCATGTTATGAATAAATATACAACAGAGCGCATATAAGTTCAATAGATTAATTTGCCGTCAAACTGCCTATAAATTCAGCGAACACATCGTTGCCGAACAGAATGCCTTTACTGCTCAGTTTATATCCGTCCTCCGTAGAATCAAGAAGTCCCGCACTCACCATTTTATTCAGCGGCCCGGCGAATACTTCTTCCATGGAAGTTCCGAATTGCTGCCGGAACCGGCTGCGCGAAACGCCATCCAGCACGCGGAGCCCGACCATAAGGAAATCCTCCATCGCTTCTTCCCTTGATACCTCAAAGCTCTCCAATCGCGGAAGTCCTTGATTCGCTGCTTCATTATATGGGTTGACGCCTTTGATGTTCACATGGCGCTGACGACCGACGTATCCGTGCGCTCCCGCGCCCAAGCCATAATAATCCTCGTTGCGCCAATACGTCATGTTATGCCGGCTCTCAAAGCCGGGTTTGGCAAAATTACTGATCTCATACTGTTTATATCCGGCAGCCTGCATCCGCTCCATTAATAGAAGATACATATTCAGCTCATCCTCCTCATCCGGAAGCGGCAGCTGGTTTCGCTGGTACATCGTATGGAACAGCGTATTTTCTTCAACCTTTAAGCTGTAGATTGAATAATGCGGAAGTCCAAGCTCTAGCGCCTTATCCACGCTTTCCGCAAGCATGTCCAAGGTTTGATTCGGGAGCCCGAACATCAAATCGATGGACATGTTTTCAAAGCCTGCTCTTCTGGCATTCTCGAGACTTCGATACACGTCATCCGTATCATGAATCCGGCCGATGCCGGTCAACAAGCTGTTCTGGAACGCCTGCACCCCGAAGCTGATCCGGTTCACGCCGCCTTCGCGCATCACGGACAGTTTCTCCAAATCCGTGGTGCCGGGATTCGCTTCCATCGAAAATTCAATACGATCGGACCATTCCGGAAAATGACGCTTCACGCTTTGCAAGAAGTATTCCATTTCATTTGGCTTCAGCACCGTAGGGGTCCCGCCGCCTACAAAAATGCTTTTGATTCGTCCCGGCGAGTTGGCCTGAACGGTTAGCTCCATCTCCTTATCCAGCGCGCGCAGATAATCCATCACCGGCTGATCCTTCAACACATAGGAATTGAAGTCGCAGTAAAAACATTTATTGGTACAAAACGGAATGTGAATGTACACTGCTTCCGTCCGTTGATCGTTTGCCTTCATTCTTTTCTTGCCCCCTCATGTACACCTCTGGCATGACTTACTTTAAGTGCGAGTTCAAAAAGTCAGGTTTTCAGCACCGAAGCTTATGCTTCCGATGTGCGTTTTTTCAAAACGCTTTAGTTGGATGAAGCTAGGGACTGAGGAGCGGAGCTGAACGTTTTCATGAGAAAACGGCTTCGGAAGCATAAGCTTGCAAAACCTACGTGAGCACCGGAAGGCCCGGCTGAATTCAATATTCGATGTCGATTAAGCTTCATGTGCTGCTTCGTGTTAGATATAGAATTTATACGTTATCAGCAGAGCTGATGAAATTCTATATCGCAAGAAAGCCTACCTTTGAATCGCGGTCGCTCATCCTTGAACTGACATCGATCAGGTTTTCTTATCAAAAGATGACTTTTTGAACAACCTCTTTAAGTAACTTCATGGAAGTTCCTTCTCTACTATAACGCTATGCCTCTTGGAATGAAAGAAAGGAAAGCCGAGAATCGGCTTTCCCATCATTTACTAAGGCTATACACGTAGGACCAGTCCAGCCCATTAACTAGTGGGCCTGCCATTCCTATGCAAAATTACTTGTCGTCAATTTTCAATACCGCCATGAAAGCTTCCTGCGGCACTTCAACGCTGCCGACTTGTTTCATCCGTTTCTTACCTTCCTTCTGCTTCTCAAGGAGTTTCCGTTTACGGGAGATGTCACCGCCGTAACACTTGGCAAGAACGTTTTTACGCATCGCTTTAACCGTTTCACGGGCCACAACCTTGGTCCCAACGGAAGCTTGAATCGGCACTTCGAACATTTGACGAGGAATCAGCTCGCGCAGCTTCTCGCAAATCAACCGTCCGCGGTGATAGGCACGGTCCTTGTGCACGATAAAGGACAAGGCATCCACTTGCTCGGCATTAAGCAAAATATCCATTTTGACCAGGTTGGATCGACGGTACCCGGATAGCTCGTAATCAAATGAAGCATATCCTTTGGTGCTCGATTTCAACTGGTCGAAGAAATCATACACGATTTCCGACAACGGAATTTCATAGGTAATGGTGACGCGCGTTGTGTCCAGGTATTCCATATTCACGAATTCGCCGCGTTTATTTTGGCAGAGTTCCATGATCGCTCCAACATAATCGTTCGGAACGATAATACCTGCTTTAACATAAGGCTCTTCAACATAATCGACCTTGCCGACCTCAGGATAATGAGACGGGTTATCGATCTGGATCTGCTCCCCGTTTGTCAGCGTAATGCGGTAAATAACGCTCGGTGCCGTTGTAATCAGCGGTATATTAAACTCGCGTTCAATCCGCTCCTGGATGACATCCATGTGCAGCAGGCCTAGGAATCCGCAACGGAAACCGAATCCGAGCGCGCTGGATGTCTCTGGCTCAAAACTGAGCGATGCATCATTAAGCTGCAGCTTCTCGAGCGCTTCGCGCAGATCATTGTAGTCTGACGTCTCGATTGGATACAGACCACAGAATACCATCGGGTTGATTTTGCGGTAACCCGGAAGCGGCTCGGCCGTCGGACGCTTGGCATCCGTTACCGTATCACCGACCTGCGTATCGCCAACACTCTTCATGCCAGCCACGATGAAACCGACATCGCCAACATTAAGCTCGTCCACGATGGACATGCGCGGCTTAAACGCCCCCACCTCAATAACCTCGAAGGTTTTGCCGGTAGCCATCATCTTGATCTTGGAACCGGCTTTGATACTTCCGTCAAGAACGCGCACATATACGATGACACCTTTGTAAGGATCATAATGGGAGTCGAAAATCAGCGCTTTCAGGGGTGCTTCCGAATCGCCTGTTGGAGCAGGTACTTTCTGGACCACCTGCTCCAGAATTTCCTTGATTCCGATACCCGCCTTGGCGGAAGCTAATACGGCATCGCTGGCATCCAGTCCGATGACATCCTCAACTTCCTGCTTCACCCGCTCGGGATCGGCGCTTGGCAGGTCAATTTTGTTAATGACAGGCAGAATTTCAAGATTGTTATCCAGTGCCAAATATACGTTGGCCAACGTCTGCGCTTCAATTCCCTGTGCAGCATCAACGACGAGCAGCGCGCCTTCACAAGCAGCCAGGCTTCGAGATACCTCATACGTAAAGTCGACGTGCCCTGGAGTATCAATCAGGTTCAATATATACTCCTCACCGTCATCGGCTTTGTAATTCAGGCGAACCGCCTGCAGCTTGATGGTAATCCCGCGCTCTCTCTCCAGATCCATCTGATCCAGTACCTGCTCTTGCATTTCACGCGAAGTTAATGCACCCGTAAATTCCAATATACGGTCAGCAAGCGTCGATTTCCCATGGTCTATATGTGCAATGATACAGAAATTACGAATTTTTTGTTGTCTTGCTTGTACGTCTGTCATGCCTAACCCCCAACAACCACCAGATGTTTGAATCAACTTATTATACCAGTTGAGGGGATGCACAGCAATGCTGAGAATAAAGGTGAATTTATTCCGCGATCGATCCGAACATCGACACGACCCAGCGTATGCTTTTGTCAGACAGCTGTTGGAGCAGTCCTGCCGTCTTGTCTGCAAGGACATCGGCAGGCGGTTGCGAGCGTTCGGGAAGCAGGATGTCGCTAGGCGTAGGCTCATATTCAGGTAGTGTCTTACGAGCATCTTGTTCTAGAACAACGGACTCTGATAAGGGAGGGGTCTTGCGTGTCCCTCCCCATCCATTCCCTTGGGCAGCTCCGCCTTGCGGATTCTGAGCATGGTCTTGCTGCACAGTTTGCACGGCGCCTGTACCGTCTGTCGATACGGGCGCCTTTGCCCCGCCAAGCTGCATGCCGACCAATATGCCGATGCCTGTCCATATGATAAGAGCCACAAACCGTTTTCCCATTCTTGACATCACAGAGTCCCTCCCTGATTTACCTGCTCACTCTTGCTCCATCGTTGCCGCCGAAATGTTAGCCTGCTTTGGCTGCTGTGCCTTTTTTGCTTCCGCCCTTGGTTTCCGCGGAAACGGACTGCTTCTTCGTTTGATCATTGTCTTTTTTCACACTGGCTTTCTCCACCTCTTGCTCCTGCCAGTACACATCTGCAATAATGTCCGCCAACGCTTCAGCTGTCCGCTGCAATTCTTCCTTCGTATTATCGATGCCGCCGATTTCGATCAGGATGCTGTTCGGCGACAGGGATTGATTATATTCCCCGTTCCCTTGATCCGCTGATTTACCCCACACTCCCCGAGACACCCCGGGATAGGACTGTTCCAGCTTGGCATTGATTTTGCTTGCAAACGCCTCGTTCTGTCTCCAATTCTCGTTCGCATGTCCGATGATGAAGTAAACCTTGGCATAGTTGACGCCGTTTACGGTTGCTGTCGTTTTGTTATACCGCTGCGAATCCCGATGGATATCGATCAGATAGTTAATGCCGTCGTTCTGGGACATGGCCTCCATGACCATCTGACGCGAGTATTTATAAGAAAAGTTGTAATTATACCCTTCAATGGTAGATTGATAGTCACTTTGATCATGCAGGGTGCCAATCCCGTTGGCTTCAAGTCTTTTGCTCAGCAAACTGCCTACCAGCATGACGTTCTTGCTCGGGGATACCGCCCCCGGATTATCGGAAGGATGTGTCAGCAGCGGGTTATATGCTTCCTGCGGGTGTGAATGATAGATGAGAACGGCTTTCTTTCCATTCGTAGACTTTCCATCCTTGGAGGTGCTTCCAGGATCGTTCTTACTGCCGGGCTCGTCCTCCGTGCCCTGACCCGGGACATCCTCACCATTATCCTCATTGCCGATATCTCCCCGACCGCCTTGCGGCGGCTCTTCTCCGGCATCAGCAGGATCGCTCTCTGCCTGCCCCTCCGCGGGATCCGGCCGGTAATCCGCCGGTGCCTCCCCATCCTCGTTACCGGACCCATGAGACAGCTGTACCGGTTGATTTGCTTTCATGCCAGGCAGTTCCCCTGCAAGAAGGCTTTTTGGATCCCTCGGGTTCACACTCGTCAGCAGTTCAAAGACGAAGGTCGACATTTTCTCGCCGGAGAAGCTTGAGGTCTCTTTGGAAGCCGTCATATGCGGCATCTCCATGCCGATCATATCAATGAAAAAATGGCTGGATAACGAAGCGGCCAATCCTTTCATTGATGATACGGGCGAGGAATTCATCCGCTGTTCCGCCATCCCTCCGAGCCCTAGTAAAATAAAAAATATAAGAGAACCTAGCATTAGTATAATGAGCGTTCGACCCATGCTCAGACCTTCCATAACCTTCCGTTTCAGTCTGGCAATATTCCAGATGCGAAACTTGCGATTGTTCATAACGATGCCCTCCTCGGTTCGCCGGGAGCTATTTCGGCCATCATTCCGCCGTTCCCGCGACTTGTGTAATCTCTTATATTTCAAATCTATGAACCGGGGAGAATCGATAGAACTAGATCCATGAAAAATATAAAAGCTCCGATAGATTCGGAGCTTTCATGCTGGGTTAGTGCGTGTACGCACCTACATTGCCGGGATCCACAGCCTCATGCAGCGCTGCGTTCAGGCCGGTTGCCACGATATTGGCGATGTCCTCTATAAATTCGTCAATCTCCTTGGGCGTTACGATAAGGTCATGGCCCAGCGGCTCCAGAACCTCCTTCACCAGTGCGAGGCGATCACCTTCGGGTATATCATGGAGCATGCCCATAATTTTGCCCGTCTCCGGCGCACCTTCGCCAAAATGAGATTTCATGAGCTCAATGGCGTTATTAACGATGGTGGAAGCATAGCAGACGGTCGGAACTCCGATCGCAATGCAGGGGACCCCGAGAATTTCCTGCGTCAATCCCTTGCGCTTATTGCCAACGCCAGAACCGGGGTGGATTCCGATATCCGCAATCTGGATGGTCGTATTCACCCGTTCCAGCGAGCGCGAAGCCAGAGCGTCAATAGCGATGATCAGTTCGGGACGGGTTTGCTCCACGATGCCCTGAACCGTTTCGCTCGATTCAATGCCTGTCAGACCGAGAACGCCTGGCGCTACGGCACTAACCTGTCGATAGCCTGGCGCCACCCGATCCGGCATAAGCTCGAAAAACTGTCGGGTTACCATCACGTTCTCCACCACCAGCGGTCCCAGGGAATCCGGCGTCACGTTCCAGTTGCCGAGCCCGACAATGAGCACGCTTGCATTGGGTCCGATCCCGATCCGGGACATGAATGCCTCAAACTCACGAGCGAAGACAACAGATACTTGATCCTGAAGCCCCGTATCCCCCTTGCGAAGATCGGGTACCTCCAACGTGACGTAATGGCCCTGTACTCTTCCAATTTGCTTAGAGGCTGCATCGTTCTCCACGTCCAGCCTTGTAATCTTGATTCCGTCCTCCTGCACCACATCCTCCATCACACCAGGAATGGGCGCGCCCCCTTTGCCTCCCGCCAGTTCTCTTGATTCCACCGCCAGGTCCGTTCGGACCGAGTATTTTTGCAGATCCAGATCCATAGAAATTCACACTCCTCCTCATATTGCTAGTAGTGTGCGAGAGTATGGGAGAGATTATGCAGAAGTCCGAATGAGTATTGCTTTTTGTCCACCCCCATGCTAAAATATTTTAAGTTGTGAATCATTTCGCTCTATTGAAATGCCTTACAGGAGGTGAATGTAATGCCAAACATTAAATCCGCGATTAAACGTGTAAAGACAAATGATAAACGCCACGCGCTTAACATTTCTCAAAAATCCGCGCTTCGCACAGCTGTTAAAACTGCTGACATAGCGTTGAACGGTACAGAAATCGAAGCTGCTAAAGTTGCTTTCCAGGCTGCTTCCAAGAAGCTTGATAAAGCTGTAACAAAGGGCCTGATCCATAAGAACGCAGCTGCCCGCAAGAAGTCCCGTCTGGCGAAAAGACTGAACGCTCTTACGTCGCAAGCGTAAGTAACGTTTGTTGAATACGACATGGAAAAAGCCCTGAACAGTTCACACTGCTCAGGGCTTTTTGTAGCACGTTGATCAACGTGCTCTTCTCGGCAGTCAACCACATATAACGGATTTTTTTTTGCAAGATCAGGTGGGTAAGCCTCTGAAGTTCATGCTTTCTGATCTCTAAACAAAAAGAGCGTACGACTGCTCCCGCGGCCGTACGCTCTTAACTTGTTGCGGGTGTGTTAAGCCCCAAGCCGCAGCAAAAACAATTCGATGCCGAGCACCTTATCCACGGCCCCGGTCTTCATCTGGTAATCCAGATTCGCCAGATGGTTCAGAATGCCTTCAAGGCGTGCTGTCTCAAACTTGCGGGCTTGCTCGCCCGCAATCTTCACCGCATAGGGATGCAATCCGATCTGGGAAGCAATTTGCTGCTGCGAGTAGCTCTGGGTAGATAGAGTCTTCACCTGCAGAATAATCCGGAACTGTCTGGTGATGAGCGCCGCAATCTTGATCGGCTCCTCGCGCTGCTTCAGCAGCTCATAATAGATTCCGAGCGCCTTGTCCAATCGGAGATTCGCAATATCCTCTACAAGCGCAAACACATTCTGTTCCGTGCTGCGCGCCACC
This sequence comes from Paenibacillus sp. 2KB_20, assembly GCF_052115765.1. Classification (NCBI taxonomy): domain Bacteria; kingdom Bacillati; phylum Bacillota; class Bacilli; order Caryophanales; family Paenibacillaceae; genus Paenibacillus; species Paenibacillus sp. 2KB_20. Next base: position 581,531 of record NZ_JBFRHH010000003.1, read on the forward strand.
AGCATATCCACGGTTGCGACATCAATCACTCCGCCGGCACCAGCATATAAACACAGCTTTTCGATCTCACCTGATAATGCCTGAAGACTGGTTCCCGCATTTCGCACGATCGCTTCCGCCGCACCTTCTCGCAGCGTGCAGTTTCCGTTCTTCACCTGCTTGTCCACCCAGCGAAGCAGATCCTCCCCGCCCAAAGGCATAAAGGACAAGGCAACCCCTGATTTCTTAACTGCCCTGACTACCTTTTTGCGTTCATCCAGCTTTTCTTGTCCAACCATAAAGACAATCACACTATAATCAGCGGGATTGGTCAAATAATCCAGCAAAGCCTCTGGACGATGATCCACTTTCCCGTTATCTTTTGCTGCGGTAAAAAAAGCCGTGTCCCTGACCATGATCAATTTTTTCTGAACCATAAATGGAACCGTCTCCGCTTCTTCAATGACGGTTTGAATCGGAACCTCCCCTAAATCCATATGAACAAGCGCAAAATCACGGTCTTCTTTTGGGATCAGCTGGGCTTCCAGAAATTCAGCGAATTCCTTCATTTGAAATTTCTCGCTGCCATACAACAAATAGACGGCAGACACATCTCCCTGCTTAACCGCCTTGGCCGCCGCTTTGGCATCCATCGGCGTCCCCCCTTTCTACTCTGTACACTATACCAAAAAAGAGTGCCTGAATGCGATAGACGACAAGCATAAAAATGAAATCATCCACACGAAAACAAAGAGACCTCGGCTTGGCAGCGGCAAGGTCCCTTCGTCCCAACACATCTATATAAACGCCGGCAAGTATGCTCTAGAAACACCTCGCCGTCGGTCATACGACGGTAGTTGGTATAATGCTCTCTCTAATATATAGTGTATTCATATCTCCCGGCATTGGTGCACCGATTGTATATATCTCTGAATATTTCTATTGTTTAGGCTGCTTCTGCCCCGTAGTCGCCGGAGGCTGAGACTTCTCAATGGAATAGACGGATTCAACCAATTCGTTATTCGTCTGCACCTTGTACTTAAACGTTAAGCCGTCCTCTGACCATTGACCGGATACCCAGCTTCCGCCGAGCGGAATCGTCTCAACCGTTTCAACCGCCTCAGGCGAGGTTTGGCTTCCCGATGGCAGGCGATAGATAATCAGATGGTCGGCCTCCAGCGAAGCTCGGTAGAGGCCGTCCGGGGACGACCACTGTTCCGGTACCTTCACCAGTCCTTGGTACGATCCGGTTGACCTGTCGGATGATTCGGTGCTTCCCGTGCCTGCATCACCGGAAGGATCGCTAATTGGAGGCAGCATCTCTGACGTGGCATCCGCCGAATCCGTAGGTGAAGTCTGGATATCCATGGTTTCGGATTTCTGCTCAGGTTCACTGGCCGGAGGGTCAGACGGACTTATAGTATCGTTGTTTGATCCCTCATTGTTGCTCTTTGCAGGTTGGTCTGATGTTTGAGGTTCCCCTTCATCCTTCTTCTGGACCGAATTATCGGGTGCTGTAACATCTTTCTTGGTGCCGTTAGCCCCATCCGATGGTTCCGGCGTTGCCTTCGTTTCATTCGGAGCAGACTTAGAATTGGCTTCCGATGACGATTCCGAAGGCGAACTCCGCAGATTTGCGGATGGATCGCTTCCCTCATCCGATGCGCCACCCGTCTCCGTGCCGCCTTCGGCGGCAAACGGCTGAGCGATTTCCTGACTCTGCGTTGCTGCCGAGTCGTCATTCGCCCCGGCACTGGTCGTGCTTGCCTCTTCGTATGGAATCTCCGCATCGGATAGCATCTTCGGTTCATTATTTAAAATAGCTACGCTAAAAATAAGTACAGCGGCAGCGGCACCGATAGCCGTTCTTCCGCCAACCGTGCTCCACCAGCTTCCCGCACGTCGCGGACGCCGCATTTCCGGCATCATTTCGGCGGGCTCCTGGCTTTTCACGGCTGGAGGTACGACAAGGTTCTGGCGTTCACGGTCAATGGCATCCAGTCTAGGCATGATAGCGTCTACCAGACTGACAGGCGGGGTTACGGCCGGGAGATCCTCAAGCTCTCTGTTCAATGATTTCAATATATTAAAGGTCTCCGCACACATGGGGCACACGGCAATATGCTGATACATTTCGGCCGTCTCCTCCGAAGTGAGATCCCGGTCCAAATACCGGTGCATACGTTCCACCACCTCTTGGCAATTCATCCTGATACACCACCTTTCTGATGCTCTTGGAGCATATTCTGCAGCTGCTGCCTGGCCCTGAACAAATAGGATTTCACCGTATTGAGCGGGAGGTTCAGACAATCAGCAATTTCGTTGTAGGATAGATCCTGCAAATACCTTAAGACAATGACCGTGCGATGATGATCCGGCAGTTGATTAATGGCTTCCTGAATATCCTGAGCCAGATATCCCGACATCACTTCCCGTTCTACATCGAGATTATCCCGAAACACCAGATCATGTTCATCGATGGAAACCGTCGGCTTGGTCCTGCGGAATTTATCAATGCATATGTTGGTGACAATCCGCTGGACCCAAGTTTTGAACTGAGCCTTCTCCTCGTAGGAGTTAATCTTCGTATATACACGTATAAGTGCTTCCTGGGCTGCATCCATAGCATCCTGTTCATTGTTTAAAATGTAATAAGCAGTTCGGTAAACATGTTGCTCAATTTCTCGCAATAGGGTGATTAGAGCGTCGCGATCGCCCGATTGAGCGGCTCTTATGAGTCCCTGCTCCACCACAGTGGATCCCCCTCTCCCTGCATACATACAGACGGATAGAATTAAAAAAATGTTGCAGTATGTAACCTATTATTTTTTTAGGAAACTTCATCTAACTATACCAAATATAAAGATTATAGTCACCGCTGCATTTTCCTATAAAAGATCATACTACGAATCTATGTCCAAAGGACAGCTGGCTGTTTTTTCATGGAAGCTTCGTACGCGTTTCAATATGTCCATCCTTGATCCTCATCTGGATTTCACCGTGAAGGTTGGTCTGATAGATGAGCGTCGAGGAACGTTCCAACCGTCCGACCACATCCGGATGAGGGTGGCCGTACATATTGTTGACGCCAGCGGAAATAACCGCTGCCTTCGGCTTCCATGCATTCAGCCATAGCGCGGATGTCGAGGTTTTGCTTCCATGATGGGCAACTTTCATGACATCGATCCGGTTTTCGGCAGCAGCGCTCCGTGAAACGAAATCATCCTGTGAAGAACGTTCCTCCAGGTGCAGCAATATATTATGTTCGGCAGCTTGGTCCGTGTCACCCGTAAATAAGAACCGGCTGCCGTTCATCTGAAGGACAAATACTAGTGAAGCATGATTCTGCTCCTTAATCAACGGTAATGGTTTTATGATTTCTCCACTTTCTGGGAAGATAGGCGCTAAAAATTGGATTTGCGTATGACTGTCAAGCTTCCATACTTCCCGATCCACTCCAGCCTCGTAAATGGGAATGCGCTGCTGAACGGCGGTTAACATCAGTTTCCGGAAGGAAGCGGAGTCGGTCAAGGTCCCGTTGAATACAACCGATTTTACGGGGATTTCCTGCAAAACAGCCTGGAAGCCGCCGATATGATCCTGGTCTCCATGGGACATGATGACAGCCTCAAGCTGGTGCACGCCCCGTTTTTTCAGCAATGGAACCACCACTTTCGCTCCCACCTCATACGGAGACTTTCGTTCTTTCCAAGTATCCTTTTCCTTACGAAAATTCACCGTGCCACCACCGTCAATGAGAATATGCTTGCCCTCAGGTGTTGTTACCAGTATCGAATCTCCTTGTCCTACATCCAGGAATTGCACCAGTCCCGCTCCGTGCATGGACGGAGATTGATAGCCGCCGTACAGTAAAAGACCCAAAGCCCCAGACAGCAGGACGGTCGCGGATCTCGTTGCATAGCGTTCGATATAATCACTGGCGCGAAGAAAACCTCTCCATCGTAACGCACCGGCCCATCGATCCACAAGCGGAAACATGCCGGTCGCTCTAGACGAGCTTCCTCTACGATCCAAGGGTATCCGTCCTTCCAACGGAACTGTATCATCGGACCCGCTTCGCTCTCCTTCGCGATTTTCGGAACTCTTTTTCAAAATGGACAGCAATGCATACAGAAGAACAAAATAACACAGAATCCAGGCTATCGACGGGGATGGCCACAATGTCATAAACACGGATGAACCATTCATCCATTCAACGATTCGGAACGTCATTTGGTTTAACCATTCCGTTACAGCTGCCAGCCAGCCGGCTCCTCGCATCCACACCCACCCCATCAGCAAAGACACCATTCCTAGCGGAAGAACGACAAGGCTAATGACTGGAACCAGGAGCATGTTGGCGAAAACAGAAATCAGCGACACCTGGTTGAAATAATAAATGGTAAGAGGAAAGGAGATCAGCTGCGCTACGACCGTGACTCCAACGGTTCCCGCAAGCCAGCGGGGCAAAAATGTCAGCAGCGGCATCAGCTTCGGCACGAATATCATCAAGCCCGCAGTCACGATGAATGACAATTGAAAGCTGACGTTAACGAGAAAATACGGGTTCCACAGCAGCATGGCGAGCACGGCAACACTCAGAATATGCAGTCCATCCTTCAAAAGCCGACGCCGTGCGGCATACAAACCGATCATCCCCATGATGCCGGCACGGACGATAGAAGGGCTTGCCCCGGTAAGCAGGACGTAGACGGGAATCAGCCACATGACCACCGTCAGCGAGGTCTCCCTCGTCATTCGAAGGGTGTTGCATATGAATAAAAGACATCCTACGACAACAGCCACATGCATGCCCGATATCGCAAGAATATGAGTCAATCCCAGCCGCGAGAACTCCATAAATGTATCGGGATCCAGATCATCCCGATTGCCAATGACAAGTCCCTTCATATAACCCGCGTGGATTCCGCCGTACAATTCATCCAGCTTGCCCCCAAGCTTATGGCGAACGGCATCCGTCCATCTTAGAATATGACTTAAATTCCAGCTGTCAGGCGGAGTGACCCCCGCTTGTTCAGAACCTTTCACTTTAATCATCCAATGAATTTTCTGGGTTCGCAAATATTGAGCATAATCAAATCCGTCAAAATTACGGGCTTCTCCAGGTTTTTGCAACTCTCCCTTCAGTTGTATGCGGTCCCCGCGCTGCCATCGGTTAACCCTCTCCAACTCCCTTTTGTCCAGCAGTTTTACTTGAACCCTAACGATATCATCTGTCTTCAGCATGGTCCCGTTATCCGGATTCGCTTGTTTTTGAGGCGCTGGAGGCTTTGCTAGCGTGAGATCAGCTTCATGCAGGACAACATTAAAATCCGCGCGGTCACCGTCCACTTCTATAGGGGATGTGATTACACCAAACGCTGTAACCGGAACGGTGTCCGTCGATGACTCCCCGGAGAGAAACGACTCGAAATCACTTACATTTGCCCCATCATGCCATTCCCAGTAAGTGCCCGACACGCACAAGGAGAACAACATGCAGAGTGTAAAAAGACGCCCTGCCCCCGCCCAATGACATACAGCAAGCAGTATGAGAATCAGCCCGGCTGCAATCAAAGCCAGCCCCCATCCATCGTACAGGCATGCAGCACTGCTGCCGATTACCCATAACACGGTAAACACAAGTAACGGCCTTCGCCTCATGATTTGAACAATCCCTTCATCATTAAATAAAAAAAGAACCCTCGCCTGCAGATCGCAGTCAAAGGTCCTTCCTCTGTGTCTTCCTATTTACATTCTTCAGCAACCATATTCATAAATCATTCCGCTACCGTCATCAAGGTTTCGCGCGGCGGCTCATACACTTCAAGCTGCCGGAACAAAATACCCTTCTGTTCCATCATGCGGGACACCTTGCCCGAATCCTTCGGATAAGGACGGTGGAACACAACCTCGACAATGCCGCTGTTGGCAAGCATATTCGCACAGGTCCAGCAGGGCTCATCCGTCACGTACACCGTGCTGCCTTCACGATCAATCCGGTCCGTGAATAACAGCAGATTCTGCTCAGCATGAATCGTCCGGATGCAGCGCTGTTTCTTCACCATGCTCTCCTTGCCGTCCTGTACGACCAATTCATAATCCTCAGCGATCATACAGCCAGCTTCCGAGCAATCAGGCACTCCCATCGGCGCGCCGTTATATGCCGTTCCGAGCAGCTTCTTCCCCTGCACCAGCACCGCTCCGACATGACGCCGCGGGCATTGAGAGCGGGTAGAAACCATAAAGGCAATATCCATGAAATAAGTATCCCAATCTTTACGTTGATCTGCACTCATCATCTGTCACCTGTTCCTTATCAATATCCCCTTTATTGTAGCACATAGCTAAAGTCCAACGTAAGGCTTCATCTTCTCCAGCATTTTGGGACCGATGCCCTTTACGTTCATCAAGTCCGCCTGACTTCGAAATGGACCAAACTGATTTCGATAATCGATAATCGCCTTGGCCTTCGCCTCGCCAATGCCAGGCAGCTCCATGAGCGTTGCGGCATCCGCCGTGTTGACATTAATCAACCCGGATGAATCCGGAGCTGCTGGTTGCTGCGCTACACTGTTAACAGGGGCTTGCTGCTGTAACTGCTGACCGACAACTTCAGCCTGAGGCGGAACCGAGGCCGAAGTAGATTGGCCAGAGGTTGAAGATGGGGCCATATAATCTGCTGTACTGCTCTCTGCCGCTCCTTGGTCTTGGTTTGGCATGGGCTCCTTCGCGTTATGTGCAGGCTCGATCTGCCCAGCCTGAGCGGTCTTTGCAGCATTTTTCACGTCCGCTTCGGGCTCAGCAGATGCTCGAGCCGGTTCCACGTCCTTATGCCGGGAATCAGCCCCAGATGTCTTCACACCCGCATTCTCTTCGGCAGCAACCACCTGCTCCAGCTGATCGTTTAGCGGCTGCCAGCCCTCGATCCCCTGATTCGTACCGCCAGCAAACAAGATGAACCCGCAGCCCGCAATCGTTGCGGCAAGACTCCAACCTAAAGATACTCGTCTCATCTATGATCTCTCCTTAACATCAAAGTTCATTTGGTACAAACCCATGAATATTCTTCGGTTTCCCTACCGAAATCGCATGAAAAACCGTCATGAATCGGCATCTTCCCCGCATACATTAAACGTAAGGACGGTACATTTCTGCCGTAAAGCGCGAAAGGAGGGAACATACACATGAAGGTCGGTTTTATCGGTACGGGCAGCATGGGTAGTCTGTTGATCGATGCCTTCATTCAATCGGGCGCACTCCTGCCTGAGCAGATTCGGGTCAGCAACCGAAGCCCTGAAAAGCCGCTGCAGCTGGCAAAACGTCATCCCGGTCTGACGGTATGCAACTGTAACATGGAGACGGCTTCTCAGAGCGACCTGCTATTCCTATGTATCAAGCCGCTTGAATTCAAATCGGTCATCAGCGAAATCAAAGACAGGCTTGAAGCCCGGCAAATCGCGATATCTATCACGAGCCCGGTCCAATTGATCCATCTGGAATCAACGCTGCCCTGCAAGGTGGCGAAAATCATACCGAGCATCACCAACTTAACCGGAGGCGGAGCATCGTTATGCATGTATGGTTCCCGAATAAAAGAAGAAGACAGGCAGCTTATAGAAAGCCTCCTGTCTTATATCAGCAGGCCGCTCGAGATACTGGAATCGCACACACGAATCACTTCCGATTTCTCCAGCTGCGGACCTGCTTTTTTAAGTTTATTCATGGAAAAATGGATCGACGCTGCCGTTGAAATGACCGGAATCGACCGCAGTACCCTTAATGCATTAGCCGGTGAAATGCTGCTTGGCACCGGCAAGCTGCTAACGGAGGAGGGCTTCTCCCCCGAACAGCTGCAAGAGCGGGTTGCGGTTCCCGGAGGCATCACAGCTCAGGCTTTGGCACTGCTCGATTCAAACCTGAACGGATTGTTCTACCAATTGATCAAAACCACACACGACAAGTATGAGGAGGATTTGGCCAAACTGGATGCTGCCTTCGGTTTTACGATTAACCGGCCACGATATTGACCAGTTTACCCGGTACGGCAATAATTTTGCGAATACTCTTTCCTTCCAGCGCCTGCTTGACATTCGGAAGGGAGAGGCTATGTTGTTGCATGGCTTCTTGGTCCATGTCTTTCGAGATTTTGGCACGTTCTACGATTTTGCCGTTAACTTGAACAACAATCTCAACTTCGGCCTCTACAGTCCAAGCCTCATCATACTCCGGCCATGGCACGTAGGTTACGCTCTCCGTGTAGCCTAAACGGCTCCACAGCTCTTCAGCCAGGTGAGGGGCCAGCGGGGAAAGCAGCTGAACGAAGTTCTCCATCGCTTTGCGCGGAAGCTTTTCCGTCTTGTATCCCTCGTTGATGAATACCATCAGCTGGCTGATCGCTGTGTTAAAGCGCATATGTTCAAAGTCTTCGGTTACTTTCTTAATCGTTTTGTGCAGCGTACGTTTGAATTCGTCCGCACCCTCGCCTTCCGCGATTTTAGGGTTCAATTGACCGTCGTCTCCGATGAACAGGCGCCACACGCGGGAGAGGAAACGATGCGTTCCTTCAACCCCGTTGGTGTTCCATGGCTTGGTCGCTTCCAGCGGCCCCATGAACATCTCGTACACGCGCAGCGTGTCGGCACCGTATTCGTTAACAATATCATCCGGATTGATGACATTGCCGCGGGATTTACTCATTTTTTCATTATTGTTGCCCAGGATCATACCCTGATTGACCAGTTTCTGGAAAGGCTCCTTCGTATCGACAACACCCAGGTCATACAATACTTTGTGCCAGAAGCGTGCATACAGCAAATGAAGCACCGCATGCTCCACACCACCGATGTACAGGTCAACCGGCAGCCATTCCTTCTGCTTCTCCTTGGAGCACAATTCCTCATTATTACGCGGATCGATATAACGCAGGTAGTACCAGCAGCTGCCAGCCCATTGCGGCATCGTATTGGTCTCGCGGCGGGCTTTCATGCCCGTTTCGGGATCTACCGTTTCCACCCACTCCGTAACGTTAGCCAGCGGCGATTCGCCGGTACCGGACGGTTTAATCTGATCCACATCCGGCAGCAGCAATGGAAGCTGATCCTCCGGCACGGTCTTCATCGTTCCGTCTTCCAGATGCAGAATCGGAATCGGCTCACCCCAATAGCGTTGGCGGCTGAACAGCCAGTCGCGCAGACGGTAAGTTACCTTCTTCTTGCCCTTGCCCTCTTGCTCCAGCCATTCATTCATCGCCTGGATAGCCTCTTCATTATCCAACCCATTCAGGAAGCCGGAATTCACATGCGCGCCACTGCCGCTGTATGCTTCCTCCTCGACATTTCCACCCTGAACAACTTCAATAATCGGAAGACCGAATTGCTTCGCAAACTCCCAGTCGCGGCTGTCATGACCCGGAACCGCCATAATGGCTCCCGTTCCATAGCCAGCAAGCACGTAATCCGCGATCCAGATCGGCACTTTAGCGCCGTTTACCGGATTGATAGCGTACGCACCCGTAAATACACCAGTTTTATCCTTGGCCAGATCCGTCCGCTCCAGGTCGCTTTTACGAGCTGCTTGATCTTGATAAGCCTTGATGGCTTCACGCTGATCGGCTGACGTAATCTTATCCACGAGGTCATGCTCCGGCGCCAGGACACAGTAGCTTGCCCCGAACAGCGTATCTGGACGGGTTGTGAACACCTCCAGATGACCATCGTACCCTTCGATGTCAAAACGAACCTCAGCGCCTGTGGATTTGCCAATCCAGTTGCGCTGCATATCCTTCAGGCTCTCGCTCCAGTCCAATTCATCCAGATCCTCAAGCAGACGATCCGCATATTCGGTAATACGCAGAATCCATTGGCGCATCGGTTTACGTACGACCGGATGGCCTCCGCGTTCACTCTTGCCGTCGATGACCTCTTCGTTCGCAAGCACGGTACCGAGCGCTTCGCACCAGTTCACCGGTACTTCAGCCACATAGGCGAGGCCGCGCTTATAGAGCTGGATAAAGATCCACTGGGTCCATTTATAATATTCCGGATCGGTGGTGCTGATCTCGCGGTCCCAGTCATACGAGAAGCCGAGAGATTTGATCTGGCGGCGGAATGTATCAATATTTTGCACGGTAAACTCGCGAGGATGTTTGCCTGTGTCCATTGCATACTGCTCCGCTGGCAGACCGAAGGCATCCCATCCCATAGGATGAAGCACATTGTATCCGCGCATCCGCTTGTAACGGGACACGATGTCAGTCGCCGTGTACCCCTCCGGATGCCCTACGTGCAAGCCTGCGCCTGATGGATATGGAAACATATCCAGCGCATAAAATTTCGGTTTGGATGAGGTATCTTCCGTTTTAAAGGTTTTATTCTCATCCCAGTATTGCTGCCACTTCGGTTCGATGGCCTGCGGCTGATAGCCGTGGCCCGTTGGTTGATTGTCCGTCATACTTCATTGCTCCTCCTTCACAGTCGAGAGACAAGGCCTATGCCATTGCCCAAAAAAACAAAAAAACCTCATCATCCATAGCGCTGATCGCTAGGGACGAGAGGTTTGATTCCCGTGGTACCACCCTAGTTAGCCAAAGGCATGCTTTGCCTTTCACTCCCTTTGCATCCTTATCGCGGATGAGACGACGATGCTTCAGCGGCCGAATCTGCCGGAATACAGCCCTCCGACGGCCGGGTTAACACCATTGCTCCGAGGCGAGTTCATTCCTATCGTCAACCGGTTTTCACCAGACACCGGCTCTCTGCATGATCGAAAGTGGAACGATTGATCCTCATCATCGCGTTCATATTACCGTTTTAATGTGGCTATTATACCCAAAAAGTCCGATCAAGTCAACGAAAGCTCTTCTCCGCTTCTGCGATAATATTCCGGTGTCGTCCCGACCATGGCCTTGAACATCCTGCTGAAATGAGCCAAATGCTTGAAGCCTGCCGCCTGGCTGATCTCCGTGATGCTGAGATGAGGATGCAGCCTGAGCAAAATTTTAGCTTGGTTAATCCGCCGGTGATACAAATATTTAAACACCGTCGTTCCAGTAACCTCCTTAAACAAGGAGGATAAATAGTGCTTCGTAATATGCATATCGCGGGCGATTTGCTCCAGCGTCAGATCCTGCATATAATTTTCCTCGACAAACGACACGACATGCTGGACATGCCGTTCTTTCTCGGAGATGGAGTCCTGATCCTGCACAGCACCCTGGCACCAGTCCGCGATGACGTACATCATCTCTTGAATACGCAAGGTCATCCGTTCCTGACGAAAACCGGCCGTGGATACCGAGAGGCGATGCATATCGGCCAGCATGCCTTCAAATTCGTCCCGGTTCGCCCCTGTCAGTGTCATGCGATGATTTCGCAGCGTTTCGAAGGGGTCCAGCAGTATCGATCTGGCCGTCTCCGAAAGCCCCTTGCAAATCCAGGCCGGATCAAAATGCAGAATGCTTCTGACATATCTGGAATCAGGCTCTACATTCGGACAGTGAAGCGTAAGCCCGTTCATCAAGAGCAGATCCCCCGGCTTCAGCGTGAAAACGGAATCGCCGATCAAATAAGTGCAGCGTCCTTCATGGAAATAATAAATTTCATAAAAAGCATGCGAGTGAAACTGTCCTCCGGACAACGGCTGTTCATTGTAATAGGTCAGATCGAACGGCGCCTGCAGCTGCATGCGGTCAAAGCCGGGCATCATATCGGCAGATGAGGTCATCTAGAGAATCGCCCCTTTAGCGATTTTGGAGTTGTCTAATCCTCAACCCTCAACAAAACGGGGTTTTCTCTATTATAAATGATTTTATGGAATGCGCACGGCCTCATTTTGGGCGATGACGCACAATTCTCCGGCTTTGAAGGCGTGCTCCTGGGACATGGCATGCTCCGTACGTTCCAGACAATCCAGGATAAGTTCCCCGAAGAATGGATAGCCCACCTTGCCTTGAAGCTCCATATGAAACTCTCCCTCGCCATTAACCAGGTACAGATGATCGCCTTGCGGATGCCTTGCGATATCGATGTATTTGCGAAGCTCGATGTATCCTTCCGTCCCCAGAATAAAGGTTCTTCCGTCGCCCCAGGTGCCAAGGCCTCCAGGTGTCAGCCAGTCGACACGGAAATAATTCGTGGCCCCGTTGTCTCCTACAAGCGTTGCATCTCCAAAATCCTCCAGCTCCGGATAATCCGGATTCGCATAATTTCCCACCTTGCTGCTGAGCACTTTGGCATCGCGGCAGCCCGCAAAAAACAAAAATTGTTCAATCTGGTGGGAGCCGATATCACACAGAATGCCACCATACTGTTGATGACGGAAAAACCAGTCCGGACGGGAAGGCGCATTTAAACGGTGCGGACCTGTTCCCATCACTTGCACCACTCGCCCTATCGCTCCGTCCTGGATCAGCCTTCCTGCATGGACGGCACTCTCCACATGCAGCCGTTCACTGTAATAGACCATGTACTTCCTGCCTGTCTCCGCCGCCTTCGCGCGAGCAGCGTTCACCTGCTCCAGCGTGGTGAAAGGCGTCTTATCCGTAAAATAATCCTTCCCATGCGACATGACCTTCAGGCCAAGTTCGCATCGTTCCGAAGGGATGGCCGCAGCCGCTACCAGATGAACCTCCGCATCCTCTAGCACCTGTGCCTCCGACGAAGCGACGGTTACACTTGGATAAGCCTTGCAAAAAGCCGCAACCTTCGCGGGGTCTGGGTCATACACCCACTTCAGCGTCGCCCCGGCCTCGATCAATCCGTTACACATGCCGTATATATGCCCATGCTCCAGCGACATGGCAGCAAACATAAACTCTCCGGGCTTGCACACCGGCTGGGCCTTGCCCACCGGCGCGTAGAGCATTCCATTACTGCGGTCCATACCACGTGCCTCCTGATTGTGATTTAATAGGTTCCAAACGTCTTGCTCATATCCACCGACCCGATCTCCTTGACCGTTTTCTGAGCGGAAGAATGTGTGATCCGTTCCTGCAGCATTTCGTAATACAGCTCTTCGTTAAGAGGCAGATCAACCCAATTGTCGGTCCAGGTGGACAGATGCATGGCATTGGACAGCGTCAATCCATGAATTCCCTCTTCACCCGGGGCAATCAATGGCGTTCCATGCAAAATAGCATCCGCAAAGTTCTGGATAATGCCGCTATGCTGCGGATTATCCCCCGAGATCGGCACCTCGCATTTCCAGCATTCCGGTTCGCCGAAGCCCCCGGTATACTCCCGATTGAATTCCGGCTCTGGCACACGGAGGCGCCAGAAGGTGAGCTTGCCGTCCTCGATAACAATTTTTCCGCGGTCTCCCGTCACTTCATATCGGTTAGTGCCCGGGGCTTCACCCGTTGTCGTAATAAAGACGGCCGTAGCACCATTCTCGTATTCCGCATAAGCCGTCACGTCATCTTCGACTTCGATGTTCCGGTACTTACCGAAAGCGCAAAATGCACGAATTCTCTTTGGCATCATGCCGGTCGTCCACTGCCAGAGGTCCAGCTGATGCGGGGACTGGTTAATCAGCACCCCTCCGCCTTCTCCTGCCCAGGTAGCTCGCCATCCGCCTGAATCATAATAGCTCTGGGACCGGTACCAATTCGTTACGATCCAGTTCATCCTCCGGACTTCGCCGAGTTCGCCGTCGGCAATAAGCTCTCTCAGCTTCTTATATAGCGGATTACAGCGCTGGTTGTACATAATTGAGAACACTTTGTCACTGGCTTCTGCCGCGCGATTCATTTCCCGTACCTGCTTCGTGTAAACGCCTGCCGGTTTCTCGATCAGGACATGGAGTCCATGATTCAGGCACTCGATCGCCACTTGAGGATGGGCATAATGGGGCGTAGCAATAATTACCGCATCTATCTCCCCCGATGAGATCATAGCGTCCGTATCACTCCAAATTTTTACGTCCGAAGGCAGCGTTGCCCTCGCTTCTTCCTGCTTGGCTGGATTCAGATCGCATATAGCGCTAAGCCGCGCGCCTTTGATCCGCCCGGACGCCAGCGATCTGGCATGCGAAAAACCCATCCCCAGTCCGATTACCCCTACTCTTACCTGTTCCATATCTATAGCCTCCTTCAAAAGTGACCTACGCGTTTTGTTTCTGATCTGACCACAACTTCATCTGCTCGGCAAAACGAACAAGCAATTCCCTGGACTGGAACGTTCCGCTAAAATCCTCGATCCCGTAATAGCCTTCGTAACCAACCGACTGCAGATCCTGTATAACCTGCTTCCATGGCACGGCCCCCTGGGCAAGCGGGACCCATTCCCCAGACCACGTCGCCGAGGTGCCATCCTCGGAAGGCGTTTTGCGGTAGCCTCCGTTTTTCACATGGACATGAGCCAGGAAGGGACCAAGAAGCTCCAAGCCCATCCGGTAGTTCTCGTAACCTTCATGGACCATGTTGCCCGGATCATACAGCACGCCGATATGCTGCGGATTGAAGTGAGATACAAGCCGGTGCGTCAATCCCGCGCTCGGAGTGATCGTAAGATGATGTGTTTCCACTACTCCCTTGACCCCGTATGCCGCAGCGAGATCCTGTACCTCATGCAGATAACGGACCGCCTGGTCGTACAGTTCATTGTAATTTCGCTTTCTGTCATATCCCGGAATACCCACGCGAATAAAGGAGGCTCCGATCAGCTTGGCCGCTTGCATGACCTTCTCCGTTGCTTCCACGTCGCCGCATGTCAGATAAGGGACGACCGCAAGACTCCGCCGGCCATGCTTGTTGGCTGCTTGCTGAAACCTGAGCCAATCCTCCTGCGTGCCGTTTGGATCCATGGAGCAGCGATTATGCCGCCAGAAGGAGGGCTTCTCCCCCGCAGCTTCTTCCGGAATCTCCTTGAAACGCCATTCGATTCCTTCAATACCGGCATCCGCCGCGGCTTTTGCCAACTCCTCAGGCTGTAAGTCAGGAGTTGCGACTGTAAATACGGACAGTTTCATGCTCATTCATCCTCTCTAGACCCAATAGATTAGCTTATGCATCATTTGATCATCATTGAACTCAAATACGGTCATTCAGAGCACATCGGATGCATTGAAACATCTCTTGAGATAGCGCTCTCATTTCTGTTCATCCTATCTACCCCTCATCGTAGCACAGTCCCGGAAGCAAACCCATATCCCTGCTACCGAACCTTAACTACAGTCAAATAAAGCGGAAAAGAAATGTCTTTGAATATAATGAATCCATGCATAACGAAAAAAGAAGCACTTTCTTTCGTCGCTACAGACGAGAGAAGTGCTTCTCATAAAAGGATTTTTTCGTTTATTTTACGGCAACGTAGAACAGCCGGGATGCATCCTGGCCCGCTTCCATCCACTCAAAATCGGCATAACATTTCACATCCCGGAATCCGGCCTTAATCAGCTCGACCTTCATCCATTCGGGGTCATATCCCCGCTGCACATGCGTTTCCTCAAAGCGACGGTAGACCGTAGGGTCTTGGCCGTCACGTGCAAAGATGGAGAGATGATGCTCAATCTCCATCCGTCGTTCATCCAGGTCGCATGTCCAAATGTAGGACACTTCCCGTTCGTCCAGCACAAAGGGCTGTTCTTCGTCGTATCGAAGCAGTGTGTTCGGGTGATGCACATCAAACAGGAACGTGCCGCCTTCCTTGAGACCGTTGTAGGTCCTTGTAAATGCAGAGCGGATGTCCTTTTCCTCCAGCAGGTAGTTCACACAATCACAAAATGAAATGACGGAATCCACCTGCTCGGGCAGCTCCCACGAACGCATGTCCTGTTGTACCCAGCGGACGCTGCCTTCCCGGAACAATCGATGCCCCTGGGGTGTACCCTCCAGCTTGCGTCTAGCAACTGAGAGCATATCTGCCGACAGATCAATTCCTGTTACCTCGAAACCGGAGTTCACGAGCGGAATGGTAATGCTGCCTGTCCCGCACCCGAGCTCAACGACGCTTTTTGGCATTCCGTGCTTATCCCAGGCGGTTCTTGCAAAACGAATCCAATCCGGGTACGGCATGTCTTCCATGAGTTGATCATATACGTAAGCAAACTTGCGGTAAGACAACATGATGACACCACTTTCCTTAGAAGCTTCCCCTACCTTGCCGGGTTATTCGTTTGATCCGGAGTTCTCCTCTTGATTGACCATATACGTCCAGCTGTCCTTTTGCGTAACCAAACCGTCCTTCATCAGCTTGCCAAGCGCGCGTTTAAAGGCGGATTTGCTAATGCCGAACCGCTGCTTAATGATGTCGGGCGGCGTTTCATCCGAATACGGCATCCCATGGCCCGGACGCTCCTTCAGAAAAGCAAGCAGCCGGTCTGCATCATCCGTCCGGCCGATCTCTTTTTGCGGAACCATGGACAGGTTGACCCTGCCATCTTCCCGAATATGGCTGACCCGGACCTTCACCTCTTCACCAAGCCGCAGCATACGCGTCCGTTCCGAGGAATGGATCATACCGATCGCGCCGAAACCGATCACACCGCCATCGATGATGACAAACGTGCCCATCTGGAGCGGCTTGTACACCAGAGCAGTGAACCATTGGCCCTTCCACGATTCAGGCGCATGGAACGCAAGCGGAGCAAGCTCTTGTTCTCCGGCGAGTTTCGCGCGAAGTCGTCCTTGCTTATCATGCTCCATGATGACAAACACATGATCTCCCACTTGGGGGTGAAGCTCCCGCAACTCCGGCAATTCTCGGATTGGAAGCAGAAGTTGCCTGCCAAGCCCCATCTCGAGGAAACAGCCGAGGCGCGGATGGACGTCCGCCACCTCAAGCTTAGCGGTTTCACCCAACGTAAGGTAAGGCTTCTTCATCGTAGCGGCCAGGCGGTCTTCCGTATCAAAGAATATAAAGACCTCTACCGTATCCCCCGGCTCAATCTTACCCGTGAGCTCCGAATAATGAAGAAGCACATCCCGATCTCCGCCATCCAGAAAATAACCATAAGGGGACACTTCTCTGGAAACGACGAGTTTCGTTAATGTGCCGGCAATCAGACTCATACGTTCTCCACCACTTTAGCATCTGACCACAGTCGTTCGATGTTGTAATATTCGCGCTCATCGCGATGGAAGATATGAACGATCACGTCTCCGAGATCCATCAGCACCCAGCGGGCTGCATCCATTCCCTCCAGTCCGCGCAAAGCCACTCCTGCATCATGAGCCTGTTTACGAATTTCGGTTGCGATCGCTTGCACTTGTGTATCCGAGTTACCATGGCAAATGACAAAATAGTCTGCGATCAGGGAGATTCCTCTAAGATCCAGAACCACGATATCCATCGCTTTTTTATCTTCTGCGGCAGTCACTGCCACATTTAATAATTCATTCGGTTTCAACGTCATGAATTCGCCTCCAATTGCTTAATTAGATCGTTGCGGGCTAGTACCGTCAACGGAAAAATGATTTGTCTGCGCGAAAGCAGATGTCCGATCGTCGAATCAAAACCGGCTGCAAGCGCCTCTTCAAGGCTATGGTTGGCCAGTTCGCGAATATTATTCACGCCGGGGAAATCCCGTCCCGGCTCCATATAATCCGCAAGACAGACCACCTTGTCAAGCAGCGTCATGCCTATGCGCCCCGACGTATGGTAGCGGATGGCGTCAAGCACCTCAGCATCCGTCACGCCATACTCTTGCTCCGCTACGAATGCGCCTACCTCAGCATGCCAAAGCTGCTTGTCGTAATGGAGCAGCTCTTCGGAGAGCGCATGCTCCACCATCATTTGATGAAGCTTTTGCACGGGCCAGTATTTGGCCACATCATGCAGGATGGCAGCCAATTCCGCCTTAACCGGATCGGCCCCGAACCTCTTTGCAAGGATGACCGCGGTTTCCATTACGCCTTTTGTGTGATCCCAGCGCTTGGCCGGCATCTGGGAGGATACCGCTTCAATGAGTTCATCACGGCTGTACTCCATAAATACCGCTCCTAACAATATAATCGTATACACGGTCCGGCACCATATAACGGATGGACGAACCTGATGCGGCTCTGCTCCGAATCATGGTGGAGGATATTTCGATCAACGGCATCTCCGCTGTCACTACCACCTTTTGCAGGAAATCAGGCAGATCATCCACCGATAGCTTGGATCCGGGACGGTTAAGCCCAATAAACGTCAGCATGTCCGCCAGCTCCCCGATCCGATTCCACTTGGGGAGATACGCTACCATATCCGCTCCGATAATGAACGAGAAATCATGCTCGGGATACGTATCCCGCAGTTCTCTAACCGTGTCTACCGTATAGGATACGCCGCCGCGCTTCACTTCCCAATCCAATGTACGAAAAGATGGATGGTCGGCTACTGCCTCAGCGGTCATCTCCAGCCTCATCAGACCGGTTACGCCAGCATCTTCCTTGTGCGGGGGGATATGGCTTGGCATAAACCATACTTCTTCCAGATCGTAAGCGTCCCGCGCGCACTCGGCTGCTAGCATATGCCCGATATGAATGGGATCGAAGGTTCCGCCCATTATCCCTACCTTCATTCGGGTTCACCTCCCCTAATAAGAGAGTTATTCTATATCCGCTAAACTGGAGCTATTAGGGCTCCCTTACGGCAATTCGATGGTTTTGTGGTCTTTCGATTCTTTATAAAGCACAATCGTCTTGCCGATAACCTGTACCAGTTCGGCTCCGGCACCTTCAGCAAGCTCCTCGGCGATTTCGCGCGGGTCTTCAAGACAGTTGTTGAGAACGGATACTTTCATGAGTTCCCGTTTCTCAATCGCCTCGGAAATATGCCGGATCAGATGCTCGTTGCTGCCTCCCTTGCCTACCTGGAACAGCGGATCCAGATGATGCGCAAGCGAACGTAAATGTCGTTTTTGCTTTCCTGTTAACATGCTTGGTCATTACTCCTTAAATATTCAATTATTAAAGCTTGCTGCTTATCGAAAGCTATATTGTAGCTTTTGCATAAGCATTAATCAATAAACAAGATATTAAACCTCGACTTAGAAGCTGGTCAGAACCGCTTCCTTCATCGCCTGTACAGGCGCCGTCAGACCTGTCCAATACTCGAATGCATACGCCCCTTGGTTGATGAACATCCCAAGTCCGCCATGCACCGTGCATTGCCGAAGCTCACTTACCCGTAACAGCTCGGTCTTCAACGGATTATAGATCAGATCGCTGACAACGATCCCTTCCGGTATATACTCCATTGGAATGGGAAGCTCGGAAACCCGGGGAAACATGCCCACCGAAGTGGTGTTGATCACAACATCGGCATCCGACAACGCCTCTCTGGCATGATCCTCTCCGTATCCCCTCAAGTCGGCAAGCGAGCTCCACTCCTCGGCCAACGCCAGCGCTTTGGCGGATGTCCGATTCACAATGGATATCTTCTCAGGCCCTTCTCCGGTAAGGGCATAGATGATCCCCCTGGCCGCTCCGCCAGCGCCGATGACGACGATGCGCTTCCCCTTAAGATCGGGACAGGCTTCATCCTTTAATGAACGAACATATCCGATCCCATCCGTATTATAACCCGTCAAATGGCCATTGTCGTTGACGATGGTATTCACGGCACCGATGCGCCGCGCCCCTTCATCGACGACATCCAGATACTTCATAACCTCCACCTTGTGCGGGATCGTTACGTTCACCCCCCGGAATTCCAGCGCTTTGACAGCCTGGATGGCGTCACTAAGCCCTTCCGGACGTATATGAAGAGGCACATAGGCCCCTGACAATCCCAGGACGGTGATCGCCGCATGATGCATGGCCGGTGATTTCGAGTGACCGATCGGGTCCCCCATTACGCCAAGGAGCAAATAATCACGCTCGATCATTGGATTCACTTTCATTTCTCCCCTATCTCTCCCATGATAAACCGGACGGTATACCAGAGCGATTCATCAATTATATCAAGGATGGACGCGACAGAACTTTGATTCCTTTAGGGACATGAACCGCAACAAGCGCTCCCTGTTCACCATTGATCTTGATCCAGCCGAGCCCTGAGATAAACACGTCTTGGCGGGTTCCCTTAGGAATACGGATTTCATGTCTTGTCCATTCCGGTAGTTCTTCAATCCGTTCTTTGGTCGGCGGTGAGAGCAGCTCTCCGGCATGCTCAGCAAATAACGAATCCGCTCGCTCCAGTTTGGTCCGATGAATCCCTAATCTGCCGCTAATAAAGCAAGTAAAGGATTGGTGCTCTCCTTGGATAAAATCAAAACGGCCGAAACCTCCGAAGAATAGCGTCTGTCCTTCGTTCAACTGGTAAACCATCGGCTTCAGCGGATTTTCCGGCATAACCGTCCCCAAATCCTCACGGCTCACAAGCTCGCTGTAGCGCCAAGGGTACACGATGCCCGGCGTATCAATAATATATCGGCCGTCGTCCAGTGGAATATTGACCATATCCAGCGTCGTTCCCGGATAACGGGAAACGGTCAGCTCCTGATCTAAATCGCTATAGTCGCGGATCAGGCGATTGATCAAGCTGGATTTACCCACATTCGTGGCGCCAACCACGTAGACGTCCCGGTCGCCTCGGTAATGCGCTACCGTCTCCAGCAACCGCTCAAAGCCTTGATTCTTCTTCGCGCTGCAGAGCACGATGTCTTCGGTTCTCAGACCATGCTCCTTGCACTGCTTCTGTACCCAATTGAGAACCTTGTTCCAATTGGTGACCTTCGGCAGAAGATCCGTCTTGTTAACGGCCAGAATAACCGGGTTGTTGCCCACAAACCGCTGCAGCCCCGAAATAAGGCTGCCTTCAAAATCGAAGAGATCCACGATATGAATGACAAGCGCATTCTTGCCGCCGATCTGTCCCAGCAGCCGTAAAAACTCATCCTGGTCTACGGCAACCGAGGACGCTTCATTATAATTCTTAATCCGGAAACATCGTTGGCAAATAACCGGATCGCGGTCCCAAGCCTTGTCCGGCAAATAGCCCGGCTTGTCCTGTGCTGCACTCTGAAGCTGTATGCCGCAGCCGCTGCACTTCTTGATGTCTTCTCCGCCAGTAGGCAACGTCATGATTTCGGTTCCTCCTCCATCCATAATCCTTTTTTGCGCAAACGGGTCAATGCGATGCGCTCCACCCGGCGATTGACCAGGCGCGTAAACCATCCCTCATCGTTGATGGCGATGGGCATAACCAGTACCGTATACAGACCCAGCCGATTCCCGCCATATACGTCGGTCAGCATCTGGTCGCCGACAACTACCGTTTTCTCCGGCGTAAGATCCATCATCTTCATCGCTTTGCGAAACGGGGTATTGCTTGGTTTACGGGCTTCATGCACATACTGGATATCCAGCGGCGTCGCAAATTTAGACACGCGTTCAAGCTGGTTATTCGAGACGATGATGAGCTGGAAACCGATCTCCTTCACCCTTTTGAACCAAACGACCAGTTCCGGCGTGGCAACCGGTGCCTTCGCCCCTACAAGAGTATTATCTAAATCGGTAATGATCCCCCGATACCCCTGCTCATATAATTCCTCTAGGTTAATATCAAAAACCGTATTGACACGGAGCTTTGGAATTAACATTTCAAACAAGTTCGTCACCTCAATTTCATACGAAAAACTATACCATATTCCGGTTCCTTAGTAAAAATAATCACGAGCCTTTTTCTTCCCTTATACCGCACCGCTGACTTTACTAGCAAAAGACCACCCGGCGGCTAATTGGAAGCAGATCGGGCGGTCTTGAAATGACCGGATATCAGAACGTATTCATATCGAGTTATCCTGATACACGCAACAACAACCACCCATCACGCGAATCTGTCTTCTTGGATTAGGTTGATAGACGTTTCTCGGATACAATGCGGACCTTCTTGATGGACTTCTTCAGCTTCTGAGCATCATGTTGGACTGAGCGCCATTGCTCCTCCTTCACTTCAGCCGGACTGTACCGAGCCGCTTCAAATTGCTGCAGCAGCGGTCTCAGCTCCGCTCCAAGCTCAGGGTGTGCACTTACCCAGCGGCCAACCGATTCACGGAGAGTTTCATGTTCCTGCCTCACTAAGCCTCGGTGCTGCACGGAACGAATCCATCGTTCGGTTTCGGCAATGACTTTATCCGCTGCCGTCAGCGGCTTGCCCGCCCGAATGCGTGCCCCGGCAAAACGCAGGCTGATGCGCATTCTCCACACGATGTACAGAATCCACAATACGATAACAACCACGGCTGCCGTGACAACAACTTTAACCCAGACAGGTTGCTGATGATCAGAAGCTGCGGCTGGCGTATCCTTGTCCTCTGCCTTCTCTTCTTCTTCAACTTCTTCCTCAATGACAGGCTTAGCGTCTGTGTCGGCCGTCAGAATCGGCATGCTGAAGCCCGGTGTCGCTTCAATCGGAACCCAGCCGTACTCACCGAAGTATACTTCAACCCAGGAATGAGCGTCAGCATTCGTAACGGTATAGTTTCCGGGTTCAATCGTGGTCTGACCATCGGCCGGAACGTACTCCGAAGCCGTCATTCTTCCCGGCGCGTAGCCTTTGACCCAGCGCGCGGGGATATCCAGCGACCGTGTCATCATCACCAAGGATGTAGAGAAATAATCACAATACCCTTCCTGGATTTCAAACAGAAACGCATCCACAAAATCATCGCTCTTCTTGCGCGTAAGATCCGGCGTGTTGGTATAAGTAAAGTTGCTCGTTAAATATTGTTGCAAGAGCATGACCTTCTCATACGGCGTATCTCCGTCCGCGGTAATTTCTTCGGCCAGATCGGAAACGCGGTCAGGAAAGTTTCTCGGCATCTGGATATAAGCATCGTCAATCGAGCTGGAATATAGTTCATCATAAGTCCTGGTGCTCAGCTCATCGATTGGAATCACCGGCACTTGCGACGTTAAGGTATAACTCTTCGGGTAGTCCGCATTACGAACGTCGTCCAGATGCATCTCCGCGCCTTCGGTCACCCAGCTGAGCCGATCCGGATCGATATCCTCATCCAAATTCTCCAACTGACGAACGGTGTAGGCACCGAACAATACCGGATACACCGTATCACTCAGCATCGTTACCGATTGCTCCAGCGTTTTGGTAGGTACGGATGCACTGGCTTCTCCCGGCAATTCCTCACCGATGCCCACGCCCGTACCGGAACGCCGGCTGCTGGCTCCGTCCGCCCAACCAGTTCCCGAGTATACGGCTCTGGTCTCCCCTCGCCAATAGCTGCGTTCATCCGAGGTAATCGACATCACCGGTGAATAGTCAAAATTAAAACCTCCGCCAAGGTCATTATCCTCTCGTCCATACCCGGACATGCTTTCAGACGGTGACTCGATAAGGGTTCCGGTCCCGGTTGTACTGCTGCCGGATAACGGCACTCCGTTCCACTCTCTCCACGCCGTGTAAGGATCGGTTAATGTCGGCTTCACATGCGGCATATTCACGCCGGCCACAATGATCAAAGAGAAGATGACCAGAATGTTGGCGATAATCTTAAACGGATATTTCGATAAATTGACCCAACCCTGCGGAAAACGCCTGCGGAACCGGTTAAAATGGCTGGATACGAGCCAGCCCATCCCTGCACCGACCACCCAGGCGATCTCATCCCACAGCACGATTTTCGTAAAGGAATCCAGCACGGCAAAACCGATGACGTTGATCCCGACTGCAAAAAGCACGCGCCCCTTGGTTTTGGCCCACCGCGTAAGGAACAGGAAAGCGGCCCATGCGGCGATAGCAAACCACAAATAAGGAAAAAGATACATGATTTCCTCGGTCAGAACGCCTTCAGCTCCGAAGGCGGGAACCGGATTACCGTAAGTTTTCAGCAAACTGTACACACAATACAAGATCAAAACAAACTGGATAAGCACCCGGTAACCTTGCTTGATCGGCAGCAGCGCTTCGGTAACCGCCGTAATGGTTAATGCTGCGATAACCATGGCTGTCGTTTCCGAGAGCCATATCGTCTCCGTAAAGGAGACCCACTGCATCCCGATGATCCAGATCCATAGCATCGTTAAGGTACTAAAGAAGGTAGTAGATAGTTTGTCCAGCCATAACTTCATCATGCACCACCTCCCAGCGCAGCCGGAAGCTCATCAAGGGAAGAAACCGAATAGCTTGAAATCCCCCGGGATTGCAGAAGCGATATGGATTCATCGCGTTTTTTTGTTTCATTGGAATTGTTTATTTGCAAGAAGCAAGGGTTCATTCCCCTGGTTTCTACCCAGCGCATGATCTCTGAAGCGTCCTTGCCGCTCATCGGGCTGATCAGCAGGAACAGGGCTCCTTTTGGAAAATGGCGATAGGATTTCTCCAGGGAAGCAATCAATTTGGTTTTGCGGTTATAATCCACGTCAACCAAATGCTGAATCATGCGCATCCGCTCTCCGGCGTGATCGGCGGGAGCGAATATTTGAGCTTCTCGGGTAGCCGTGAACAAGCCTGTACCCGCATGCTCCTTGGCCCCATACTCGATCAGCGATGCGGCGGCCGATACGGCGAGCTCGAATTGCTGGGCATGATCATATCCGTCCGCAGTGCAGTCCAGCACGATCATCGTTCTGGGAAACGATTCATGCTCAAATTCCTTCGACTTCCACGAGCCCGTCTTCGCCGTTGCATTCCAGTGAATCCGGGAGATACGGTCGCCATATACATAATCGCGAACTCCGTTAATCTGCGTTGTTTCCCGTCTTGAAGCCGAAACCGTGGTATGCGTACCGCCCAATCTTGAATTCCGTATGTTTCGCTGCCATTTAGGAATATATATAGTTCTTGGCAGGACGCGGAAATCGGTCTGAACTTCAATCCGTCCCTTGTGCTCCATTAATCCGAAAATATCCTCGCTAATACATTCCGTCTTTGAAAAAGCGTACCGCCCCCGTTCAAGCGGAGGGGTCTGAAATACAAGTTTGCCCGCTCCGCGGAGGTTCGGAATGACGCTATCTTCAAAAGACCAGGAGTCGCCGTTGTGCCTTTGCAATACTTCACGCACGATCATATAGGGCATCGGAAGCAATCCCGGAACATGGACCTCCAACTTCACGCGAACCTGTTCACCGGCATGTAGAAGTTCTCCTTCTTGCTCCGATCGTCCCAGCACTCTTCGCTGGGCTTTCACACGATTGACCCCACCAAAGCCTGCACCGATCAAATAGATCGTCAGAAGGCTGACCATGGAGAAAAGCATGAGCGAGGTTTTGCCCCCCTGAAATAATACATACAAAAGACATAGGCACCATACCGCCAATACCGCTGCCAGTCTAGACGGCTGCATGCCATTCAAAAATAACGAAACAGCGCGGCGCATGCCTATCTCCCCATCTGAACAGGCACTTTGACCTGACGCAGTATAAACTCGAGCACCGATTCGGGACTCGCATTGTCGAGCCTTGCTTCCGGACGCAGCATGATCCGGTGCGAAAGTACGTATGGAGCCAGCGTCTTCACATCATCTGGCAGGACGTAATCCCTCTCTTGCAAGAAGGCATAAGCTTTAACAGCATTCATGAATGACAGCGTTGCCCGGGGACTTGCGCCCAGCATAACGGAAGGGTGCTCGCGGGTCGACCGGGTAATATTCAGCAAGTAATCGGCGACGGGGTCACCGATGAATACCTCGCGAATCTCACGTTGAATAGCCGAAATGGTATCCATATGCGTCACCGGCTGAAGCTTGTCCGCCAGTTGTCCGTCCCGCGAACGGTACATCAACTGCTTCTCCGTAGCAGCATCAGGGTAACCCAGGCTCAGCTTCAGCATAAACCGGTCCAGCTGTGCTTCCGGGAGCATATAGGTGCCTTCAAAATCGATCGGGTTCTGGGTCGCGCACAGCATGAAGGGATGCGGAAGCTCGTGGGTAGCTCCATCCACTGTTACGCTGCGCTCCTCCATTACCTCAAGCAGGGCCGATTGCGTCTTGGTTGTCGCTCGATTGATTTCATCCGCCAGCAAAATGTTGGTCATGACTGGGCCAGGACGGAAGTAAAACATTTCGTCTCTCGGGTGGAATACCGAAACGCCCGTTATATCACTCGGGAGAATATCCGGGTTACACTGAATGCGGCGGTAGTCTCCCTGCATGGATTTCGCTAATGCTTTGATCAGTTGGGTCTTTCCTGTGCCGGGCACATCCTCGATCAGTACATGTCCGCCAGCGAGCAGCGCCGTAAGGAGCAATTGGATCTCAAATTCTTTGCCTAATAGGCACGACTCCAGATTGGTTCGCACCGAGGTAATGATTTTCATGGATTCTTGGCTTACGGGCATGTATGACTAACCTCCTGTAAGGGAATAAATACTTATTTTAGTACTATTGTACATGATCGAGGTCCCGGAGTACATTCGAAGAGATATTTTGCCTATTCGCCTTCTTATCGTCCCTATAAACAGGAAAAGACCCCGGCATGATGCCTGGATCCTCTCCTTCTTGATGATTTTAGTTTTATCCCTTCGGACGAACAAACAGAGCGGCCAGGAACGAGAAAATGATGGCCGAGGATATCCCTGCACTGGTGACTTCGAATATCCCCGTCACGACCCCGATCCAGCCGTCCCTCCCCAGCTCCGTCAAGGCGCCGTGCACAAGCGAATTACCAAAGCTGGTGATCGGCACCGAGGCTCCCGCTCCCGCGAATTTGACCAGCGGCTCATACAATCCGAACCCGTCGGCGATGGCTCCGGCGACCACTAACGTACTCATCGTATGTGCCGGTGTCAATTTAATAACGTCCATCATAATTTGCCCAATGACGCAAATCAGACCGCCAATAATAAACGCCCATAAAAACTGCATTGCGTTATCCTCCCATCTCTAAAGCTACAGCGTGAGCGATGCACGGAATGCTCTCACCCTGCTGGTAAGAAAGAGGCGAAAGCAAGGCTCCGGTAGCAACGACCAGCACCTTTTTCAATTCGCCTTTAAGCATCCGTTTCAAAATATGGCCATAAGTGACAACAGCCGAGCAGCCGCAGCCGCTGCCCCCTGCATTGACGTATTTCTGCTTTTCCATGTCGTAGATCATTAAGCCGCAATCGGCAAATACCGTGCCGTCCATGATGACATCATTCTGTTTCAAGAGATCCTTGGCGATCGGAAGTCCAACCGAGGCCAGGTCACCGGTCACGATCAGGTCATAATCCTTCGCTTGCCGGCCTGTGTCTTTAAAGTGCTGGGTTATTGTATCGGCTGCCGCCGGAGCCATCGCCGTCCCCATATTGAACGGGTCCTTGATGCCCAGATCGACCACCTTGCCAATAGTGGCATACGTGACAGCAGGACCGTCTCCCTTGTCCGAAATGACGGAGCAGCCTGCTCCCGTTATCGTATATTGTGCATACGGCGGTTTCTGCGATCCGTACTCCGTAGGATAACGAAACTGCTTCTCGACCGTACAGTTATGGCTTGCTGTACCGGCCATGACATACTTGGCCCCTCCTGAATCCACGAGCATGGAGGCCACCGCGAGGCTCTCCATTGAAGTAGAGCAGGCACCGAATACGCCGATGTAAGGCACACCCAACTGTCTTGCAGCAAAGGAACTGCTGATGATCTGGTTCATCAAGTCCCCGCCCACAAAAAACTGCAGCTGGTCTTCCTTGATGCCAGCCTTTTCGACCGCCTTACTTGAAGCATCCTCCAGCAGTTTTCGCTCCGCCTTTTCCCATGTTTTTTCGTTGATCTCAATATTGTCGTAGACATAGTCGAAATCATCGGCGAGTGGCCCTTCGCCTTCCTCAGGTCCTACAATCGTCCCCGTGCCGATAATGACGGGTTTGTTCTCGAACTGCCAGGTTTGGCCGATCACCTTCATCTCTCGTTACCTCCCCTCGATGCCAAAAATAGCGTAAATGATACCGATGATAAACGCAGCGACGGTACCAAATACAATGACTGATCCTGCCAGCTTAAACATGCTGGCCCCGACCCCCAGTACCAAACCCTCCGCGCGGTGCTCGAGCGCTGCGGAGCACATGGAATTCGCAAACCCCGTAACCGGCACGGCGCTGCCTGCTCCCGCCCATTGCGCGATTTTGTCATACACGCCGAAGCTGGTCAGAATGACGGAGAGTATAATCAGCACGGCTACCGTCGGATTGCTCGCTTCGGTGGTGCTCATGTCGAATACGGACATAAAAAACTTCTGAATGCATTGGCCGATCAAACAGATGAGACCTCCCACCAAAAACGCACGCAGGCAATTTTTAAGTATGGGGCGGGGAGGTTCATGCTTTTTGGCAATCGCCTGATATTCCCCTGAGCTCATTGTGGTGATATCAGACTTAGGCTTTTGGTTAGAGCCTGACATTTCAATACACCTCCGCTTTTATTTAAGTATGGAATCCTCTATAAACGCTAAAGAGCCACTATGGATATCACTCGATATCATTATGCTTTGATTGAACTCCCTTTATGTTTGGAAAATCATCCTTCTTACTTGCAATCACAGCTTGTCCTAACGTCAAGATTTCCCCA
Organism: Paenibacillus sp. 2KB_20; assembly: GCF_052115765.1. NCBI lineage: Bacteria > Bacillati > Bacillota > Bacilli > Caryophanales > Paenibacillaceae > Paenibacillus > Paenibacillus sp. 2KB_20. Next base: position 609,935 of record NZ_JBFRHH010000003.1, read on the forward strand.
CACGAAAATCAGCCTCCAGGAGTATCCCTGAAAGCTGAAATAAGATTCGCCTGCCATCATTGCTGGAGCCGGTCATTATATAAGAATGTATTTCAGCAAAATGACGAGGAGGATGAACAGAACCATAATGAGCAGAAGTTCTCTGACTTCGGCATGATAGACGTTTACCTCAATCCCATGGTGCTTCATACTCTGCTCCTTCCCTCGGACAACAAAAATTCCACTTCGTTTCAACATCGTATTCCTTTCCCGGATGCAGGGTGCTTGTTCCATTTGCTTTTAAATCACGTAGCCTTAGCGGCACGGGTTTGTAGACTTTTCAGATATATAGGGGCATACTAGAAAAGGAAAAACTCTTACATACCTTTTCTAAAGGAGCGATTTCGTAATGAATGAATCAACACTGGAATTATTTCGTACTTTGACGGAATTCCCGGCTGCACCGGGCTTTGAGAGGGAACTTCGTTCCTGGTTGAAGAATACCCTCTCTCCATATACAGATGAGTTCGTGCAGGATCGGCTGGGCAGTCTGTTCGCCGTTCTTCGCGGTAACGATGAAGGTCCAAAAGTCATGGTGGCCGGTCACATGGATGAAGTCGGATTCATGGTAACCGGCATTACCGAAGCGGGTATGGTCCGTTTCCAGCCGCTCGGCGGCTGGTGGAGTCAGGCCGTGCTTGCTCAGCGCCTGCAAATTATTACAGACAACGGTCCTGTCGTCGGGGTTGTCGGCTCCATCCCTACACACCTGCTGGATGAAGCGCAGCGCAGCAAGCCGGTCGACATCAAGACCATGTATATCGATATCGGTGCCGACAACAAGGCGGAAGCCGAAGCGTTCGGCATTCGTCCCGGATTGCAGGTGGTTCCGATCTGTGAATTTACGCCGCTCGCCAATCCGAAAAAAATCATGGCCAAAGCATGGGATAACCGCTATGGCGTCGGCCTGGCGATCGAGCTAGTCCAGGCGCTCCATGGCGAGAAGCTGCCTAACACCGTTTACGCCGGTGCAACCGTCCAGGAAGAGCTCGGACTGCGTGGAGCACGTACTTCGGCCAACCTGATTCAACCGGATATTTTCTTCGGATTGGATGCCAGCGCGGCGAACGACATGATGGGGGACAAGAGCCAGTTCGGCCAATTGGGTCAAGGCGCACTGCTTCGCATCTTCGATCCGACGATGCTGACTCACCGCGGAATGGTAGAATACGTTCAAGATACGGCGGAGACCAACAAAATCAAATACCAATACTTTGTCTCACCGGGCGGCACGGACGCAGGCCAAGTGCATCTTAGCGGCATCGGCGTTCCGTCCACCATCATCGGGATTTGCTCCCGCTATATTCACACATCTTCGTCCATCATCCACACGGACGACTATGAAGCTGCTAAAGAACTTCTGATCAAGCTCGTAAAAGGTTTGGATCGCACGACACTCCAGACGATTCTGGACCGGGCGTAAGCTAATAAGGAAGGAAAAGGGTACCCTGCAGGTCTCAAAAAGACCGTAGGATACCCTTTTTTTCGGCTAATTCCTATGAAGATAATGTCTCCTTATGTCGTGCGAACCGAAAGGATAGGATCATCGTTAAATAGACAATAACAACCAGAACCGTATTCAGCACAAATATCATGCGAAATCCTAAAAGCCCCCCTGCCAATTGGCTCGGGAGCGCCAGCATGACACCCCCCGCCGCCGTACCAAACATCATCCCCAGATTTCGTGACAGTGCCAAAATGCTGCTGATCAGGCCGAGGTCCGTTTTGGATGTCCTGCCCATCACGAGGGAATTGTTCGGCGGCGTAATGATGCCCATGGAACCGCCGAGCAGGACGATAAGCAGAATCAGGAAGAAGATCGGATATGCCGGCGATACAAAACCAAGCACAATTAACGCTGCTGTCATGAGTAGCAGCCCGGCTGACAATAACGGAAATGTCCCCAACTTGTCCGACAGGCTCCCGCTCAGTGGCGAGAATATGATCAGCGACAACGGATATCCCATCATGATCAGCCCTGCCGTGGCAGGTTCAACGCCCAGCTCGCTCAGCAAAAACACGGGCAGCACAAGCTGAGCGGAGAAAGCCGCCATATAGGTAATGATGGTGATGATGATTCCCACGCTAACGCCTGCATCCCGAAACAGATCCACCTTCATAAACGGGAGTTTCCCCTTCCCTCCTCGTTCCCACCGCGAAGATAGACACCACTTGATGAATGCAGCAGCTCCCGCTCCGAATACGATGAACAACAGCGTAACTTGCCAGGAACCCCAACCCCACTGAGCCCCCATATTCACGGCCGTAACCAGTCCGGTTAGGGATATCGCAAACAAGGCAGCCCCCGGCACATCCAATCGGCTTACGCCTTTTTCCGGTTCGTCCTTCGGAATGAATCGCTGAGCGAACAACCATGCAATAAGAGAAATGGCCGTCAGCAGCCAGAAATTGCTCCGCCACGAAAACCACTGAATCAGTATTCCGCCAAGGCTCGGTCCGACCATCGAGCCTGCAGCGACAAACGTGCTGATGAGCCCGAGCGCTTTACCTCGCTGCTCCTTCGGAAATACCGAGACGATCAGCGCCATATTGGTGGCTTGATACATGGCCGCTCCTACGCCTTGCAGAATTCGCGAAGATATCAGTCCGTTTAATGAAGGTGACAAGGCGCAGCAGAGCGCCCCTGCCATAAACACAAAATAGCCGATATTGTGGATTTTCCGCCTGCCCAGCATATCCCCCAGCTTTCCCATGACCGGAAGTAGTATGGAGATGACGAGCAAATAGGCGGTGACAATCCACTGTGCCGTAGGGATGGTGGAATCGAATGTTCTGGCTATATCAACAAGCGCAATGTTGAACATGCCAGCCGACAGATTGGACAGAAATGCCCCTAAACAAATGGTATATTGGACGATCATCCTTGATTTGTTATTCATGCAGGACTCACCCGCTTTATTCATTAATTTCTGTGCCGTTCATAGAAAAAGCCCCCGCATGCGGAGAGCTTCCCCTGGTTGAACCACGTTCTGACAAGCTAGCCGATAGCCGGCTGAGCGGTCGACATCGACCCCGGCTGAGCGGTCGACATCGACCGCAGCCGTTCCTCAGGCATTTGATCCATCCAAATATCGATAATCTGCGCCACTTCACTAACTTTCCCGAAATAGCCTTCAATATTCTCAAGCGTCATGTCATGAGCCCGCTTGCGAATACGATGCGCAAGCATCCGCTACAAGCACGATATAATAATCCAGCATAAACCCGTCGCGGGCCGTTGATTCCACGCATACATTGGTGCTGCTCCCGTCATGATCAGGGTCTCGATCCCTCCTCGATCGCCAAGCTTGTCTCCCGCATGACCGCAATCTCTTCCCCGTTTCTGCGGAACCATTTGCTGACGCCAGAAATTTCAATTTTGTGAGTCATGCCCCTTCCTCCTCTTTTTTGATTTCATGATACATCAAACATGTATTTTCAAAAGCGGATGTAACAAAAAATCGCCAGTCCAGCCCCAAGTCGCACACATGTATGTGCCTTGGTACCAAACTGACGATCGGCCCGCTCTCTACTCGAGGTTGTTCAAAAAGTCATCTTTTGATCACGTAGCAGCACATGAAGCTTAATCGACATCGAATCTTGAATTCAGCCGGGCCTTCCGGTGCTCACGTAGGTTTTGCCTACGCTCCGCTCCTCAGTCCCTAGCTTCATCCAACTAAAGCGTTTTGAAAAAACGCACATCGGAAGCATAAGCTTCGGTGCTGAAAACCTGACTTTTTGAACCCTTACTACAAGAGTTCCGGCATGTCGTTCAGATATGCTTCTACATCTTTCTCCAAAAACACGATGGTACCGGAAAACTCGGTCTCTGCATCATAGTCTTTAAGAATGGAGATGATTTTAAATTGAAACTGCTGTTCCAGGGAAGCTTTAATCTCCTGCTTGAACACCTGGAATAAAAGGTGGTCCAACTGCCGGGTAGAGAGGGGGTAATTCTCATCCAGCAGTTTGAGGACGGGGACTCTACTATTTCTCGATACAATGATGATTTTGTTGCCAACGAAATCGACTTTTTGCTGCTTTACACCCACGTTAAATATTTTCTTATTTATCGCGTTGTAAACCCTCAAAAGATCCTGTTTGAGTTCGCCTGCTGTCATCATGGTTCAACATCCATTTGTGTGAATTAATATCACATTTACCGGGGTAGGTATAGGGTGTTTATCGAGTTTTTCTGTCCTTGGGTATAATTATAGGTGATTTCGGGTAGTTGTCAATACATTTACGTCAAAAAAGATAACAAACACTTAATCGGTGTTAGTTTATATAACATTAACATAACATTTTTTTGAGTGTGGTTCCGTTTACTTCTGCCCTCTTCCTAAATAAAGAGTAATCCTGAGCGAGCGTCGGGCCCCGTGCCCACGCCCTAAATCTATCACCTTGTTCTATTCCCCGTTAAAAATCCGTTCCAAGAACAAGACGCCCTCCCGCTTCTGGTGCTCATTGACTTCATGGCCGGAGAACGGATAGTCTCTTATTTCTTTTGCCGATTTCATTCGGTTGTATGCTGCATATATGGTTTCAGGCATGCAGACCGTATCCTTCCAGCCGACGGATACCATGACCGGCACCTGGATTCGCGGCGCCAGATTCAGCATGTCAAAATACGAGAGATGCTCCAGGATTTGATCCAATTGCTCCGGGTAGCGCTTGATGTATTGGGCGATTTCGTTCAGCGAGCTGACCGAATGCAGAATCCCGTAATCCATCCTGCACATGTTGGGAATGTCGGCCACAATGGCCGCAACCTTCGGATTCAAGGCCCCTGCAAGCAGAGACAGTCCGCCACCCTGACTGCCGCCAACCACGGCAATTTTTTTCGGATCCACTCCTGGCTGCTGCGATGCAGCATCCACCGCTCGCACAGCATCCATAACAACTGCCATGTAATAGGAGCGACGAATATCCGTAATCCCCTGCGTCACCCAGCCCTTAACCACGCCGCTATCCAGCGGCAGCAGATTCCCCGTCTCCCCGCCCTGTCCCCTGACATCCACGGCAAACACCGCATAACCCAGCATTAGCCAGTGAGCATACCGCTCTGGAAATCCACGGTCTCCCGAATAACCCGGAAAGGTTACGATACACGGTCGGTTTTTTTCGTCTGAAGAATGTTTAGCTGGAGCTATATACCAAGCATGGATGGGCGTATCATCATAACCATGATAGGTGACCTTGGATACTTCCATATGAGGATATGGCGTCGCTTCCAGTAGACTAACGATGTGAAGCGGCTTTTGGTTATACGCCCTCAACACTTCCTCCCAAAATTGATTCAAAACCTCCTCGTTGATTGTGGGTTCCGGATACAAGTTGCCAAGCTCTTTTTTACGCAGCTCAATGGTATTCATTCTGAGTTAAATCTCCTTTTCGCGAGTATAATGAACGTTCGTGTAACATGGTTATTTCGGCATAACGTCCGTAATCCCCTTCGAAAGAGTAGAATTCATGCCGCTTTATTACAAATCCCTTTCATATTAACGATTAGGCCGCAGCTCCAATCGTTATCTTTCTCTAAAAAAATAATAAGCGATCATAGATTTATAGAGTGGAACATATCATAATAGAAACTATGAAAAACCAAAGGGTTGATATAAAACACCCGCCTCTAGCAATACGACATCTCATAGCGAATGGAGACGATGAATATGCTGCAAGGTTTAACAAGCGCAGGACTCGGAAAACTTGAAAGCGATTTACAGTTTATCGAACTCGCGGCCAAATATGATTTCCAATGCGTCGATATCGATGCCAAAGGTCTTGTAGATCGCCTAGGCGTGGGAGCGGCAGCCGATATGCTGCAATCCCGCCAACTGGAAGTTGGGGCAATCGGTCTTCCCGTGGAATGGAGAGGATCGGACGAGCAGTTCCTAAGCGGACTCGAGAAACTGCCGGCTGCAGCGGCAGCTGCCAAGGCCCTCGGCTGCACTCGCTGCTGTACATACATTCTTCCTTCCACCGATGCACCCGCAGCTCATTTCATGGCTCTGGCCACCACAAGGCTGCGGGCTTGCGCCAACATTTTGGGGGCATATGGAATTCGATTAGCCCTGGAGTTCGTAGGCCCGCATCATCTGCGCACCCAATGGAAGAACCCGTTTATCTGGACAGTACAAGAGACTTTGGATTGGATCGATGCCATCGGGGAACCGAATGTCGGGCTGCTATATGATGCCTATCACTGGTACACCAATGAGATGACGGTCGCGGATATCCGGCAGCTGCGCGCCGAACAAATCATTCATGTCCACATTAACGATGCCAAGGACATACCCGTGAGGGATGTTCTCGATAATGATCGGCTTTATCCGGGTGAAGGCGTAATTAATCTTCCAGGGTTCCTTCAGGCTCTGAACGATATCGGCTATGCAGGCCCAGTTACACAAGAAGTATTGACACCTTCCACGCCGACCGGGACTCCTGAGGAATTGATCGCTAAATCACGGCGAGCCTTTGACAGCGTATTCGGTGCTGCAGGATTATAGTAGAGGTTCCATGCATGCTGAGAGCGGTTAACTGACTGGCAGATACTCAGGACCGGCAAACTCTCCATGTCACGCGGTGGGGAAGCCACGTCACATAACGGAATGATTCCATCTGTTCAGGGAACACTGGAACGGTAGCTTAAGTACCTTTTTGGGAGGTCTCAGGAATGAACGGATTTGAGAAGGAAGAAAGGGATAACTTTACGGACCTATCCACCGTTGAGTCACAGCAGAACGATCTGGTGGCCGAGGAATTTCCCGAGGGACCTTACGGTTCCGATCTCCGCAGCGATTCCCTTGGCAAGAGCACCCCATGGCGCATGGATCAGCGGCCTCCGAATCGGTTTGATTATGAGGATCGCAACCTGCACATGGGCATCGAACGGGAGTATCCCGGTGAAGACGAGAGCATTCAAGCAGACCCGGGACAAAGGAAACCTGAGTAGAGCCGAACTAAAAAACCAACCATCGTGAACTGCACCCCACTTGTTAGACACCATCTAACATTTGGAGGTGCAGTTTTTCTATGGCCAAGACGGTTGGTTTTTGTCGTAACAGGGCTTGTATCCACGCTCGGAAAGCATAATAGCCTATAAAAATACATAAGATGGCATATGAAAAACGTCTAACGCCGTAGTACTCAGAAGACAGACCGCTTTTAGCGGAGGTTTTCTTGCGAGAGAGTCGTACGATTCCAAGAAAGGTAGAAATCCGTTGTCCGTAATTACAGAGACGTGAAGGAGTGGGGGGAGTACATCATGCCCATCATCAAGGAGCAGGATAAATTCGTGATTTATGTTGTCACGTTATCCAGCGTAAAGCGCTACATGTCCATTGAATTTATCGGCGGGTCTTGCGGTTTCATCATCGCTCAAAAAGCACTTCAATCCGATCTGCTCGGCATGATTGGCAGCATCATAGCGCCGATGGCCATTCGCCGCGTGCTGCAATGGCAGCAGTATAAATTCGAGAGTCCTATGCGGTTTGGGTTGCGTGCACTCAACAAGCCGAGCGAGCTGAACACTACATAAATCAAGCGAGCGAAAGCCACTTCCATCACAGGAAGTGGCTTTAGTGGCTCTATATCGACATTCCCGTTTCGGTCATCAGTGGTTGACACAGTTTCAGTTTTCTTCCTAACGTTTCTGCTTGTAAAACTCATGATACAGCTTCATCAGCGCCCGCTTCTCTATCCGCGATACATAGCTGCGCGATATGCCGAGTTCCTTGGCGATCTCACGCTGCGTTCGTTCTTCTCCGCCAGCTTCCAGTCCAAAACGACCAATAACAACTTCCTTCTCCCGGTCGTCCAATATATCGAGGTTCCGGTAGATCTTGCTCTTCTCAATCTTTAACTGCACGGCATCCACGATATCATCCGCTTCCGTTCCTAAAATGTCAATTAATGTAATTTCATTCCCCTCTTTGTCCGTTCCAATCGGATCATGGAGGGATACGTCTTTTCGTGTCTTCTTCAAGGAACGAAGATGCATCAGTATCTCATTTTCTATACAACGGGCAGCAAATGTCGCCAGCTTCGTGCCTTTATTCGGCCTGAAGCTTTCAATCGCCTTGATGAGTCCTATCGTCCCGATGGAAATCAAATCTTCCAAATCCTCGCCGGTGTTATCGAACTTTTTGACAATGTGCGCAACCAGCCGAAGATTATGCTCAATTAGTTTATTACGCGATTGAGGATCGCCTTCGGCCATTTGCTTCAGATGTTTAGCTTCCTCTTCCTCGGTCAGAGGCTGGGGAAACGCGTTGTTTTTCACGTACGAAACGAGCAGGGTCAACTCTTTTATGAACAAAGCAATTGCGGTAAACAATCCAGGCACTTTAGGACACCTCCTGCGAAGTTACAATGCAACCGGCCCTTATCGCGCTCGGTCTCTCGGTCTTCTCATTCTATGTAGGCAACGGCCCAGAAGTGCCTGTACGTGGGAAAGTGATTCGTAAAAACGTTAAATTCCCGATATCTGTCCGACCATTCATAAAAGACGGCCCGCAATGATACACCATTTGATATTTTAGTGGTTCCTCAACTAAGCAATGGACAACCGCAACTCAAGGCCATTCTTTCACCACATACCAATATATCATGTTATAAATACAAGCTGTAATAAGTGATAAATTGCGTTGTCGCAACGGTATATTCCTAAACTAGGACAAGCTTTTTTGCTCAAATCAATCATTCAAGATCCAACATATCTGGCCCCATAACGAGAGACAGCATCTTTGGCAAATATAAAAACGACGGACCACAGAATGATCGACACGCCATTCATTACACCAACACAATATAACAGCCATAATTTTTATTAATATAATATATTGACATTAAATTGGTATGTAATTATATTAAATGTAAGCGTTTTATATAATGACCTAACAAAACCATTAACACCCTGAAGAATGGAAGGGAGAAGCTTACCATGTACACATTGGACTATTTTTCTGTATTGCATGATTTGAACCGCACGATAACCGAAGGCACCTCAGCTTATCCGAAGCTCGGACATATGTTCAGGAGCATGCTGGACAACACGCTGAGTTCGACCATTAAACGACAGCCCGACGGTACCATCTTTGTCATTACCGGCGATATTCCAGCCATGTGGCTTAGGGATTCGGCTGCGCAAATCCGGCCCTTCCTCGTTCCAGCGGGCCACGACGACAAGCTGGCCGATTTGATCGAGGGACTCGTACGCAGACAAACGGCATTCATCCTGCTCGATCCATACGCCAATGCATTCAATGATTCGCCTTCTGGTCAAGGCCATCAGAACGACCGCACCGCCATGAATCCATGGCTATGGGAGCGCAAATATGAGATCGATTCGTTATGCTATCCCCTTCAGCTTGCTTACTTGTTATGGAAAGAAACCGGTAGGACCTCGCATTTGGATCACAAGTTCCATTCAGCTGCCAGGGTCATTCTGGACATCTGGCGAACCGAGCAGCATCACGAAACCGATTCGCCGTATTACTTCGAACGCTTCGATTGTCCTCCAAGCGACACGCTGCCGCGCGGTGGAAAAGGGGCTGAAGTGGCTTACACAGGAATGACCTGGTCCGGCTTCCGCCCGAGCGACGACGCCTGCGTCTACGGATACCTCATTCCGTCCAATATGTTCGCCGTCGTTGTGCTCGGTTATCTGGCGAAGATTTGCCGTGATGTCCTGCGCGATTCCGAGTTGGAAACGGAGGCGGAGAAACTTGCCGCTGAGATCCGTCATGGCATTGAGTCGTACGGCGTTCTCGATCATCCCGAATATGGCAAAATATATGCCTATGAAACAGACGGGATGGGAAACCATCTGCTGATGGATGACGCCAACGTCCCCAGCCTTTTGTCCATTCCGTATTTGGGTTATACAAGCGCTGATGACCCGGTCTACCAGAATACCCGTAGGTTCGTGCTGAGCCACGCCAATCCGTACTATTATCAAGGCACTGCCGCCGCAGGCGTCGGTAGCCCCCACACGCCGGATCGTTATATATGGCCGATTGCGCTGGCGATTCAAGGCTTGACGACCACGGATCGGGAAGAGAAACTTCGACTGCTGCGGCTAATGGCCGATACCGATGCAGGCACCGGCATGATGCATGAAGGATTTCTGGTAGACGACCCTGCCCGGTATACCCGCCCATGGTTTTCCTGGGCTAACATGATGTTTTGCGAGCTGATTATGGATTACTGCGGCATTCGAGTCAAAGCGAATGATACCGGAGGAGGTCATCGGAATCACCATGGGAACCACTAGGAAGCTTCGCGGCTGGGTCATCGGATATCTGTTCATTTTACCGTCCATTATCGGCTTCAGCATTTTTGTCGCCTACCCCCTGTTGTCCTCCATGTATTACGCCATGACAGAATGGAGCGGCTACGATTCTCCCCGTTTTGTCGGCTTTGAGAACTTTAGATACCTGTTCACCGAGGATCCGGCTTTTTGGCCTTCGATCCGGGCAACGTTTTACTTCGTTATGTTGAGTGTTCCTTTATCACTGATTCTAGGCTTGTTATTGGCCATGATGCTGAACAAAAACTTGGCAGGCATCAAATGGTTCCGTACGATCTTTTATCTTCCCGTTGTCGTTCCCTCCATCGCCACGCTCACGTTGTGGCAATTTATTTATGAGCCGCAATACGGTCTGGCAAATTCACTGCTAAGAGAGTTCGGACTGCCACCGGGCACTTGGTTGACCAGTGAAACGACAGCGCTTCCATCGATCGTGTTAATCGGTTTATGGCAGGTCGGATCCAGTGTCATCATTTTTCTGAGCGGTCTGCAGTCGGTTCCCCAGGAAATGTATGAAGCTGCGGAAGTCGATGGCGCCTCCAGGTGGCGGATGTCGCTTAACATTACGCTGCCCATGATCACCCCGATCCTGTTCCTGCAGCTTATACTCGGCATCATCGGCGCATTCCAGGCGTTTAACCAGGTTCAGGTGCTGACCGGAGGCGGCCCGAACTTTTCCACCTCCCTGCTGAATTACAAAATCTATACCGACGCCTTCAATGGAAGAATGTTTGGTTATGCCATCGCAGAAGTGTGGGTACTGTTCGTCATCATCATGATCTTTACCGTAATTTCTTACCGGTACTCCAACCGGTTCGTTTATTACGAAAGCGACAAATAAGGGGGTAAGAAGTGATGCAAACGGAAGTACGGCCCAAAGGAAATCTGAATGCAGCGGACATACGCGTTAAGCGAAGAGTACGGTTTAATTGGATTGATGCCTTTCGTTTTGTCCTATTGGCTATCGGCGCCATTGCGATGCTGTTCCCCCTCTTGTGGATGGTTACCATTGCGCTGAAGAGCAACAATGACGTGTTCAAAATTCCGCCCGAATGGTTTCCGCGGGAGTTTCATTGGTCCAATTTTGTAACCGGTACGAAGGAAATCAACTTTTGGCAAACGTTTGGCAACTCCCTGTTTATCGCGATTACCTGCACGATCGGGCAGATTATAAGCTCAGTTCTAGTGGGCTACGGGCTGGCACGGCTAAAGTTCCCGGGACGAAAGCTGTGGTTCTCGCTTTTTGTAGGGAGCCTTATGCTTCCCGGATTTGTCGGCATGATCCCTATGTTTAACCTGTACACCAGTATCGGATGGTACGATTCCTGGCTGCCGATCATCGTGCCCGCCTTTTTTGGAAACGCCACGTTCTCGTTCCTGTTTGTCCAGTATATAAGAACGATCTCCGTTTCATTTGATGAGGCTGCCAAAATAGACGGGGCATCGGACCTTTATGTGCTGCTCAAGGTACTGGTGCCTATGTCCATGCCGGTCATCATGACCATGGTGATCTTTGCGTTCCAAGGGGCATGGAATCAATATTTGGAACCTCTGCTCTATATTATCGACCCAAGCAAATGGACGCTGTCACTGGCGATGGCAACCTATACGGGCACCTATGCGACAGCCTGGAATCTGTTTATGGCCGCGGATTTAATTTATATCCTGCCGATGCTGCTGCTCTTCTTCTTTGGCCAGAAGTTTTTTATGCAAGGGCTTGGCTCCATGAATTCCGCGGGTTTAAAGTAAAGCTTCCAACCGTATGGGAGGTGATGCCGATCCTAACTTGACTGAAGTAAAAACCATGTGATGTTCAGTTCATTAAATTTACCATTGGGGAGGTCTTTCAATGAGACAGGGTGTTAGAAGGTGGGCCAGTGGAATCATCACTTTACTGTTATTTTCAAGTTTGCTAGCCGCTTGCGGCGGAGGCTCCGGTTCGGCGAGCCCTGGGAACACGCCATCCGGAGAGGATAACGCCGGGTCCAAGAAACCCGTCGAAGTCACGATGATTACTTGGGAGTCGGCGGCCATGAACGAAAAAATTATGACTTCCATGAAAAAATTCGAAGAGGAAAACCCCGACATCAAAGTGAAACTCATCCCTACACCATTGGACAATTACGGTGTCAAGATTAACGGAATGATCACGGCGAAGAAAGCACCCGACATCTTCATGACCGGCAACGACATGCTGCTCGATAATGCCGGCAAAGGACTTCTCTATGACTGGACGGAGCTTGCAACACAGGACAAAGCGTTCATGGAGGGCTTTTACGACGGCGTGGTAGACAGCTGGTACTATGAAGGCAAGTTGGTCGGATTGCCGGGCCTCTTGAACACATACGCCATTTTTTACAATAAAAAATCATTCCAGGATGCAGGCCTTCCGGAACCGAAGATTGGCTGGACCTATGATGAATTCTTCACGGCGATGGAAAAACTTTCGAGCAATCAGGGCGGCGTGCAGCAATTTGGTTATTACGCTCCCCTTGACCCCTTCCACGTCTCTCTCTATTCGGTATCCGCAAGCGGCGCTCCCTTCGCTGATGCCATCATTAATCCAACGAAGGTGGAAATCAGTGACCCGTTCAGAGAGGGAGTCGAAAAATATAAATCCGCCATTGCAAACGGTTACATGAATCCCCCTACCTTTGACTTAACGAATGCCATGAGTTCGTTCAAGCAAGGTAAAGTCCCGATGACCCTGCAGGGGCAATGGGTAGCCGATGACTTGATCCGTACGGCTCCGAAGGAATTGGAGTGGGGTTACGTGCCGATGCCGGTGGTAAACAGCCAGACCGAGATTTATGATGCTGTCGGCTGGTCCAGTCCGGCAACGCTCAAAAATCCGGAAGCCGTATGGAAAGTGCTCAAGTACCTGGATTCCAAAATGTACGAGGAAGTCCTCCCTTCAACCCCGGTGGCTCCCGCAGCCTATCAAGCTTCTTCCGCAGCTTATTACGAAGCGCTGAAAACGGCCGGACATCCTGAAGTGGGCGAAGGACTTGATCATATCCTGAAATCCCAGAATACGCAGCCGGTTCGTTTCCTGTCGACATGGGCTGGCAAAGCGTACCCGTTTATTGAAGCATCATGGAAAAACATTCTGATGGGCAAAGCCCCGATCACCGAACTGGATGTGATGGCCGAAAAAATCAACAAAGTGATTACGACCGGCAAGTAGTACCCGGGTATCGCTAAACTTATGAAGCCGATCGTGAATGGAAAGGATCGGCTTCGATTTGAAAATAAAGGAGGAACATTCATGTCACTCAGATCAGGTCAACTTTTCAAGTTTCTGGCGGTGCCTCTGGCTATCGCGCTCATGCTCGGCTCCATGCCCGGCTTCGGAACGTCCAAAGCCTACGCCTATACCGCATCGGATGGGGATACCGCGATGAGAGCATTTAACGATACATTCTGGGATCCGAACGCCAAGATGTTCTGGAAGGACTCGAAGCGCGAAAAGCATCAAGACTTCTGGGTGGAGGCAGAGCTGTGGGAATTGGTCATGGATGCATATCAGCATACATCCGATCCTGCCTTGAAAGCCGAGCTTAAAACGCAGATCGACGATGTATATGACGGCACCGTCGCCAAGTACGGCCAAGATTGGACGAATAATCCCTTCAATGACGATATTATGTGGTGGGCGATGGGAAGCGCCAGAGCCCATCAAATCACCGGAAATCCAAGATATTTAGAGGCCGCAAAGGATCATTTCGATTTTGTATACGATACACAGTGGGATGAAGAGTTCGCGAGCGGCGGCATTTGGTGGCTGAACAGCGACCATAATACCAAGAATGCGTGCATTAATTTCCCGGCAGCGGAAGCTGCACTTTATCTTTACGATATTACGAAAGATGAGCATTATCTAAACGCGGCAACCAAAATATTCAGATGGGGCAAAACGATGCTTACGGACGGAAACGGAAAAGTGTTCGACCGCATCGAAATCGAACATGGCGCGGTTCCGGATGCCACTCACTACAACCAGGGTACATACATTGGGTCGGCCGTCGGATTGTATAAAGCGACCGGAAATGCCGTTTACCTCGATGACGCGGTCAAAGCCGCTAAATTCACCAAAAACCATCTGGTGGATTCGAACGGGGTGTTGAATTATGAAGGCCCCAACGGGGATCTGAAAGGCGGCAAAACGATCCTGATGCGCAACCTGGCCCATCTGCAAAAGACACTGGATGAAACCGGCCAGCACCCCGAATTCAGTGCTGAATTCGACGAATGGCTTGCATTCAATGTCGAAATGGCCTGGAGCCACCGCAATCCGGATCATATCGTGGATGGAAACTGGGCGGGACAACTGCTGTCCGGAACCTATGAATCCTGGTCCTCGGCCGCAGCCGTTCAAGCTTTAAACGGTATCAAACCGATGGAAGCGGAGATTCGTTATGGCGTTAAAAACCCCTTCGATAAAATCGAAGCGGAACGCTACAATATCGGGTCCGGTTTCGTTCTGGAAGGCGCGTTCGAAGGTTCGCTGCAATTAGGCGGAATACAGCATGGCTCTTATGCCGCTTACAAAAATGTGGATTTCGGATCAGACGGTGCGATCGGGTTCATTGCCAGAGCGTCCAGCGGAACGGGCGGAGGTCAAATCGAGATCCGGCTTGATTCCAAGGATGGCCCCAAAGTCGGGACCTTGAACGTAGAGGGAACGGGCGACTGGAATCAATATATCGATGCCGTCACCCTCCTTAAAGATGACCAGGGAGCGCCAACCACCATAACCGGCGTCCATGATGTGTATCTTGTCTTCACCAAGACGAACGACGATTATTTATTCAATTTGAACTGGGTTAAATTCACAACGACGGACCCGACGGAAACCGACGCCTATGCCAAGCTTAAGGCCGGAAATTACGACAGCAGCGAAGGACTTAGTAAACATGCCGAGTTTGGATATTTGGACGCAATCCATCACAATGCCTATGCCTCTTATGAAGGAATTGATTTCGGAACTGGCGCGGCTGGTATCACTGTGCATGTGGCAAGCGGCAATCAAGGCGGCACGATCGAGGTTAAATTAGACAGTCTGGATGGGCCTACCGCAGGTGTCGTTCAAATTCCGGCGCTGGGAAGCTGGGATAACTGGGTCGATATCATGGCGAATATCGATGACACCCTCGCTGTAGGCGTTCACGATGTATATCTTGTTTTCAAGGGAGCGAATGGCAGCGACTACCCTCTCAATCTGGAGTGGTTTACCTTTACCACCATGAAAGGAAAAGCAAGAGATGCTTACGAGAAGCTGGAAGCTGAAAACTATACAAACGGGGTAGGTTTCGGCAGAGAAACCGGCGGCGGGGAAACTTACTTAGCCGGGATGTTTGGTCCAAATAACCCTTATGCTATGTATAATTATGTCGATTTTGGCAGCGAAAGCCCTACCCAATTCCATGTCAACGCAGCCAGCGCCACGGCTGGCGGGACGATCGAGGTCAGACTGGACAGTCTGGGCGGTCCGGTCATTGCAACAGCCACCGTCTCAGGAACCGGGGGCTGGCAAAATTTCAAAGTTTCCTCGACGGATGTAACGACCCCTGTAACGGGAAAACACATTGTATTCATGTCTTTCAAAGGTGGAGACTGGTTATACAACTTTGATAAATTCACTTTTGGCGATCCGGCCGTATTTACGGAGCCTGCTCCTCCTACCATACCCGAAGAGGATGACGTTGCCCCGGGTGAGGTAGAGAACGTGCAGGTGAAGCGCGGTGAAGGAAACATAACGCTCTCTTGGGATGGTCCTTATGATATCGATGCTCAAAAAGTGCAAATTACGCTGCGGATTAATGGACAGCAGGTCGGCGACGTCATTGAGGTAAATCGGGGAATTCAAACAGCGGTGATACAGGGAATCGAAGCGGGCAAGGACTACTCGCTCTTCATCCGGTCCATTGATCGGTCCGGGAATGTATCGCAGGGAGTCACCATCGAGGTTACCGATTCTCCTTCCTTCTCTTTGACTGTTAATGGCAAGAGCTTGGAAGATGGCGATGCTTTGGAGGATTACATGGCTCTCAGCTTCAAAATTATCGACACTTCCGCCATCCAATTAGCCGAAATAACCATCGGCGATAAAGTATATACGCTGGATCCATTGACCAAGGACGCTATCGACATCGATTTGGCCGGGAATTTGGGCGACATAACTGCAACGGTTACGACTGAAGACCGCTCCGGTAACAAACTTCAGAAAACAATCCAGTTCCGGGTCATCACCAGCGTGCCTTCCATGAAACAATTAATCGCCCGATTCGCAGATTCAGGAGATGTAAGCGGAGCGCTTATTCCTCAGCTGATCAACGTTCTTAACCAGGTACAGCATCAACTGGATCTGGGAAGAGTGGATCATGCCGTCAAGCATATGCAGAATTTCACCAAGCACCTGAATAAGGAGGCGATGGGACGCAACGTCAGCGATCAAGCCAAAACGGTATTGAATACCGATGCGAACTCTCTGCTCCAAGATTGGCAGGATGGCTTGGAGTAAACATAAAGCGATATAGCGGCGACCATGAATGACGTATAAAAAAAGGGACTCCTGATGATTCAGGAGTCCCTCAGGCTGTCGAGAAAGTCTCGACAGCTATTTTTTTGTATATTTAATTCAACACGACACCGCGTTAATATTATATAATATTAGTAAATAAACCGTTCGGAAGGGTGTTAAATATGTTGCGTTCTAACCGAGAAAAACAGCAGGCTTAC